>NZ_JBFUFX010000011.1:0-225209 GCF_056403215.1 Mesorhizobium sp. P2_H9
TATTCAGCGTACGAGCCCCAGGCACTGAAGCCTGGCGTCTTAGGGTGTTCGCAGATCTGGTGATGGCCCGAAGTGCATTCGAAGCAGCGCCCGCAGCCGACGGCGAACGGCACGGTGACGCGCTCGCCGGCCTTCCACCGTGTGACCTGGTTGCCGGCGGCGACGACGATGCCGGCCAGTTCATGGCCCGGCACATGCGGCAGCGTGATGCCGTCATCATGGCCCATCCAGCCATGCCAGTCGCTGCGGCAAAGGCCCGTCGCCTCGACCTTGATGACGACACCTTCGGGCGTCGGCTTCGGATCGGCGACGGTCTGGATCGTCGGCGCCTGGCCGAACTGTTCGAAGACGACAGCTTTCATATCAAGGTCCTTCTGGCGGCTTTCCGGGGGGGCGCGGGGCGGGCAGGGGCGCCTTGGTCCGGCGATTGCTAGTTCGGTTCCAGTCCTCGGGTCCTTCTTGGTGCCTGAGGATTTGAGATCCGGCATCACATCAGCCGGTTGGTTGATATATCATGTGTTGCATGAGGCAAAATCCCTGTCAATTAGCCCAATGAGCTTCGGCCTTTTTTCGCTATCTAGTCGCGCAAAATGTCATGGCGTTCACTTTTTTTGTTGCAAACTGTGGATCTTGCGGCTGATATGCATTTGTCGAGGTTCGACAGATGGCCCAATCCCGACTTCGCTAAAGATCGGATATATCATGCGCTATAGTGCTCACCAAGCGAAAGAAAATAGCGGAGTGATCTCTTGGACCAAGCCTTTGGAGTTTAGGGCGGAGCTTCGTGCGAGGGCGCCGGGCCTCGCCTCTCAGGATTGCACCGGCTTGAAGGGGAAACAGCGATGACATCAAAATTGCCAGCACACGCCTGTCTTCAGCATCACCTCACCCGCCGATCCATTTTAGTTGGCGCTGCGGCGACCGCCGTCACCGCCGCGACCAATTTGCTGCCCGCAGCGTTCGCGGCGACTGCAGCAGTAAAGACGGTGGTCCCAGGCGCATTGACCATCGCGATGAACGGCGACATGCCAATGACCAGCGTCAAAGATGGCAAGATAATTGGAACCGATGGCGAAATGATTTCAAAGATCGCCGAGAAACTCGGCCTTACGCCACAGCCCGCTTTAATGGATTGGTCGGCTACGATTGAATCGGTCCGCGGTGGCCGAGCTGACGTCATGTTGGGAAATATGGGTTGGACGCAGAAGCGCGCGGAAGTAATGCTTCTTACCGATCCGATCTACTACACGCCGAAGTTCACGCTCATGCGCAAGGACATGCCCGTTGGCGACCGGCTCACACTTGAGGATATGAAGGATCGAACCCTTGGGACTGTCCAAGGATTCACGATCGTTCCGGAATTGAAGCAGGTGCCGGGCGCCGCGGAAGTGAGGCTCTACGACACCACCGACGCTTGCGTGCGCGACATTCGCGCCGGCCGCTTGGATTTCGGGTTCCTTGATACTCCGACAATCAGCTACATGATTCAGCAAAACCCCGATTGGGATCTGAAGGTAATTCCAACTACCTCTTACCCACAGTTCAAGATTCTTGGCGTTAAGCAATTGACCTTGATGGGAATGAACCCAGAGAATACCGACCTGTTCGACGCGCTTAATGCCGGTATCGCCTGGCTGTGGAAGACCGGCGGGAACAAGGAGTTTCTGGCGAAGTACGGACTGAACAACCCTGACTTTCTGGTCCCGCCCGAACGCAACCCTCGCATCGGTATCGATCGCGACGAAAAGGGCACCGTCCTAGGTCCCTGGGCGCATGCGCCGAAAGATTTCTCGAGCTTCTTCGGGTGATCGCGGTGGCAGATCGATCGGCCAAAGATCAGCGAGACGCCGACCCGGCTCCAAAAATCGATCTGCCGCTCGTCGTGGTAAAGGGTCTTCACAAATCGTTCGGGAGCTTCAAGGCGATAGACGGAGTTGATCTGTCTATCGCCCCAAGCGAGAAGGTCGCGATCATCGGTTCGAGCGGTTCGGGAAAAACCACCCTGCTGCGATGCATAGCCTATCTCGAAAAGCCGACAAGTGGACAGATCACCATTGACGGCAAGTCCATCGGAGAGAAGGTCGTCGGCGCACGCAAGGTGCCGATGTCCGACAAGGAAATCGCCCAGATCCGCACCGGCATCGGCATGGTGTTCCAGCGCTTCAACCTTTTCCCGCATCTGACCGCACTAGAAAACATCATGCTTGGTCCACTCAAAGTGCTGCGCCGGAAGCGCGAGGATGTTGAGCCCATTGCTCGTGATCTACTCCAGAAGGTT
The DNA here is from genome assembly GCF_056403215.1 of Mesorhizobium sp. P2_H9. Classification (NCBI taxonomy): domain Bacteria; kingdom Pseudomonadati; phylum Pseudomonadota; class Alphaproteobacteria; order Hyphomicrobiales; family Phyllobacteriaceae; genus Mesorhizobium; species Mesorhizobium sp. P2_H9. Next base: position 2,279 of record NZ_JBFUFX010000011.1, read on the forward strand.
GGCCTTCCCCACAAGGCCGACGCTTATCCGGACCATCTTTCGGGTGGGCAGCAGCAACGGGTCGCCATCGCACGATCTCTTGCGATGAAGCCGAAGCTGATGCTGTTCGATGAGGCCACCTCGGCGCTCGACCCGGAACTCGTCGGCGAAGTGCTGCACGTCATTCGCCAGCTCGCCGAAGAAGGCATGACAATGCTGATCGTCACCCACGAGATGTCCTTTGCCGAGGAAGTGGCCGACCGCATCGTCGTCATGGATCACGGCGTCATCGTCGATCAGGGCGCACCCGACATGCTGGTGTCCTCACCGGCGCATCCGCGCACGCTAGCGCTCCTGCGCCCGAACCGCGAACCTCGGTCGACAGCGCTGCGGGCTGGAACCTCCTCATGAATGAGTGGGCTCGCGCACTACCGCTTTTTCCCGAATTCCTGGGAATTCTGCTCTGGGGAGCGGTTACGACGATACATATAACGATCGGCTCCTTCGTGCTCGCGGTCGCTATCGGACTGGTCCTGGGGCTTATTCAGACCTTCCCCGCTCGCCTGCCGAAGATAATCATCCGGATCTATATCGAGGTATTCAGAGGAGTTCCCGTCCTAACTCAACTGTTCGTTTTGTATTTCGGTTTAGCCCAGATCGGGATCAAGTTAGATCCGATCCCGGTCGCTATCGTCGGCTTCGGTCTCAACGGCGGAGCGTATCTGACAGAGGTTTTCCGCGCGGGCCTGCAGTCGGTTCACTCCGGCCAGCTAGAGGCCGCATTCATGGTCGGAATGACGCGGATGAAGGCCTTGCGCTACGTGGTTCTGCCGCAGGCGATGCGTGTGGTCTTGCCGCCTTTGGCGAATTTCGCGGTTGGACTTCTCAAGGACACCTCCCTAGCATCTGCGGTAGCCGCACCTGAATTGAGCTTCTATGCGCGCAATCTCGTGACGCGGACCTATCTCAGTGGACCTATCTATTTCCTGGTGGCCGCCGTCTACATCGCCATGAGCTTCCCATTGTCGCGCTTTGCACAGCGTCTCGAACGGCGCTTCAGCCAAGGGAGGAGCGTGTGATGGCATTTGTCTCGCTCGTCGTCGAATGGATGCCGCAGTTGATGCGTGGTGTCCTTTGGACACTGCGACTGATGGGACTGTCTTTCCTGCTTGCGGCCGTGCTCGCGCTGCCAATCGCCTTGGCTAGGCTCTCACGCTATTCCTATTTGCGCTTAATCGCACAGACTTATGTCGAGATCATCAGAGGCATGCCGTCCCTGACTTTGCTGTTCGTCATCTACTTCGGGCTGCCATCATTCGGGCTGACCCTGCACGCGATTGACGCGGCGATTCTCGGGCTGGGGCTGAACGGCGCCGCATACGTGTCCGAAATTTATCGCTCAGGCATTCAGGCTATCGACCCCGGGCAGCGCGAAGCTGCACAAATGATTGGAATGCGTCCTGCCCAGGTCCTGCGGCACGTTGTTTTACCGCAAGCTTTCAGGGTCGTTCTTCCTCCGATGGGAAATTTTAGCATCTCCTTGCTGAAGGATACGTCCGTCGCTTCGTTGATTTCGGCTCCCGAAATGATGCTGCAAGCTCGCGATCTCACAAGCGAGTATTTTATGCCGCWGCAAATCTATGTTGCGGTCGGACTCATGTACCTGCTGATGGCCCTCCCTTTATCTTATCTTGTTCGCATCCTTGAGGCTCGCCTCAGCATAGGCCCAGTGGACGAAAGGACGCTCAGTCATGGAAAAATTTGACGCAATTGTCATCGGATCAGGAGCCCTGGGCGCCAGTACGGCATTTCATCTGGCGAAGGCGGGGAAAAGCGTAGCGCTGCTGGACCGGGCAGAAATCGCGTCCCAGACATCCGCCCGCGCCGCCGGTTTGAGCGGACAGGTTCGACAGACCGAAGTGATGACGAAGCTCGCAATGCGCGCTATCGACAAGATAAGGCGCTTTGCCGAGGAGACTGGCGAGGAAATTGAATATTTCCAGCCTGGGAGTATGTCAGTGGCCCGGTTTCCGGAACATGCTGAGATGCTGCAGGAGCGACTTGCCCTGGCCAAGACTCTCGGCCTCGACGTCGATATGATCTCGCCGGATCAAGCGCATGAACTGAACCCATTTCTGGCGACGAAGGGCATCGTAGCCGTTGCCTATATGCGCCAAGACATTTTTCTTGAGCCGGTGCAAGTCCCCCGCGGGTATGCCAACGGCGCGAAGAGGTTGGGGGCAGTGCTCCTTCCTCACACCCATGTGTCTGAGATCGTCGTGGAGAACGGTGCCGTCAGCCGTGTCGTTACCAATCGAGGCGATTTTGCTGCGAAAACCATTGTCGATGCCGCCGGTGGTTGGTTGAGGCTCATAGCATCCTTTGCCGGCAGCAAGGTACCGGTTGTTGCGATGCGCCACCAACTGATGATCACCGCTCCGATCCAGGGGGTGGAGACAACTCAACCGATCACGCGCATCATCGATGCCAATGTCTATGTGCGGCCCGATAAAGGTGGGCTCATGTTCGGCGGCTACGAGAAGGACCCTAAACCGGTCGATGTCTCGCAGATGTCGCCATCGTTTCGGGTTGAGGATCTGGAGCTCGATCTCTCAGTTCTGAAGCGGCTCACCGAAACGGTTAAGGACCAGTTGCCGATCTTCCAGCAAGACCTCAAGCTTCAGGAGCATCGAGGCGGTCTTCCCACGATGACCACCGACGGTCATCATATCCTGGGCGAGGCGCCCGGTGCAAAAGGTCTATACGTTCTGGGTGGCTGCAATGTCGGCGGTCTGTCGATTGCGCCAGCTCTGGGCGAGCAACTGGCGGAACTTATCGTCAATGGCCGCACCCAACTCGATCTGTCGCCAATGGCTCTGGATCGATTTGCAGCAGGCATGTCCGAAAGCGAGATACTGGAGAAGTGCCGCGAGCGCTACGTCCACTATTACACCTTCCGTTTCAAGGACAAGTTCTGCGCCGCCGCAGCCTAAGGTTTACGACCCTATCTTCGCCGGCGTGCCGAAGCGCTCCGGTGACAACTCAAGGACTCCCTGATGCAAGCCCTATCGCCCAAAAATTCACTCTCATCGCCACGACCTTTCGATGAGCTGCTAAGCAAAACGCCGCGGCTGATCGCCATTCTCCATGTCGAACAGCTAAGTCACGCCGCTCCCCTCCTTGACGCTCTCGAAGAGGCGGGCATCAAGACCATCGAGGTGACGCTCAGAAGCCCATGTGCGCTCGCGGTCATCGAAACGATGGCGGCGCGCGCGAAGGAAGCCGTCGTAGGAGCAGGCACATTGACGCGGCCGGAGCAATTTGCAGCGGCGCGTGATGCAGGAGCGCGCTTTTTTGTCAGCCCTGCGTTTTCGCCCTCACTTGCCAACGCCGCAGATGAGGTCGGGCTCCCGTTCTTGCCGGGCGCTACAACCCCGACTGAAGTGCTTGTGGCACGGGAGCATGGCTACTCCGAGCTAAAATGCTTCCCATCGGATCTCAACGGCGGCTTGCGATGGCTTCAGCACCTCGCCCCCTTGTTCCCCGATGTCAGCTTTTGCCCGACGGGTGGAATCTCAAACGAAACAATTCGCGAGGTTCTCAGCCAGCCGAACGTCTTTGCCGCGGGCGGCATGTACATGGCGCCTAAACAATTGATTGAAGCCTCGGATTGGGCCGCGGTCAAAGCCGTGGCTGAAGAAGCCGCGCGAGCTGCCGCGCGCTGAAGAAGAGCACCTCTCCGAAGGCCCTGGCGGGGAACAGCATGGCCTAGCTGTCCTTACAATCGATAGGCCGAGCCCAGACGAAATCACGGMGATCCGGTGACGCCGTGATTATGCCCTGTTCCGTTCCCAACGCTTCGATGAGCTGCGCACGACTGGGCCGAAATCTGGCCTGCCGCCGGCTTTCCGACGCGGTGTTAAGTTAGGATCGCCTTATTTCCACGAACCCGATAGTTCCGGCAGTCTGGCCTCAAGTGCATCGATATCGTCAGTCCTAAACGCTAACGTGATATATCATGCGCTCTGTGGGCAATCGGCACCTCGTTTGTTGTAAAGTTCCGGCTCGAGAGCCGAGACTCCCTTATGTCGAGGCCCTTCGCCCCCGAATCCGCAGCATAGCAGCAGCAGGCCGAGTAGCCGTCGAGTGGTCGGGGACTGAGTTGGTAGGACCGCTTTGAGGCTCAGCGCAAAGAATGGAGGCGATTTTTCTCTTGCCAATGGGTCGAAACTTAAAGATGATATATCATCTTGCAAAACGCAGACAACGAGATTGGCCCATGGATCGAGAATTGTTGCGGCTTCAGGGAATTTCGAAGACCTTTGGGGCTGTAACCGCCATCGAGCACGTTGATCTTTCCGTGCGCAGGGGAGAGGTCGTTGCGCTGCTGGGCGACAATGGCGCCGGCAAATCCACCTTGGTGAAGATCATTTCGGGTGGCTTGCAGCCGACAAGCGGCCGCTACCTGTTCGATGGTGCGGATAGGCACCTGAATTCCCCGCAGGACGCGAAACAACTCGGCATTGAAACGGTATATCAAGACCTTTCCATCTGCATGAACGTCGACGTTGTCGCGAACTTCTTCATGGGTCGTGAAATCGTCCGCCGTGTTCTCGGTATTCCGATCCTTCAGGAAGCGGAGATGCGTCAGGTCACCGAGAGTGTCCTCCGGCAGGCCGGCACGCGGATTCCCTCGGTCAAGATGAATGCGGAACACCTATCCGGCGGTCAGCGACAGGCCATCGAACTCAACCGTTTTGTCCATTGGGGCGGCAAGCTTGTCGTTCTTGATGAGCCGTTCGCCGCCCTTGGCGTCGAACAGGTTCGGCGCAGCCTCGACACAATCCGCGATGTCCGTAGCAAGGGCATCGCAGTCATCATCGTCACCCACAACATGTCTCATGCATTCGAAATCGCGGACCGCATGGTGGTCATGCGGCAGGGATCGGTCGTGGGCGACGTGAACACCGTCGATACCTCGCCTGAGGAAATCGTCCGGATCATAACCGGGACAAAGCCCAAAACAAATTCCCATAACTGACAATATTAACCGGGAGGAGTGAACATGCTGAAATCCGCCGTGTCTATACTGATGTCAGTATTATTTTTGATACTTGCACCAGTATTCGCAACAGCTCAGGACAAGGGCGAGATATACTATCTTATCCCTGACTCGGGAGGCCCCTTCTATCCAGAGTCAGCCAAGGTGATGGCGCATTTCCTTGACCAGATCGGTTACAAGGTGACGACGCTCGATGCCACCAATAAATCTGACGTACAACTGAACCAGATTGACAACGTCATCAATCTAAAGCCGAAAGCCATGGTGATTGCCGCCGTGGACTTCGACGCAGTGGTTCCCGGCGTCGAGCGCGCACAGGCGGCGGGAATCCCGGTCATTGCGTTCGACCGGCCCATTACCTCCGCCAAACTCGCGCTCACCTCCGTCGCTGGCACGATCGAGATTGGCCATGACGCCGCCAAGCAGACCATTCGCCTGCTGACAGAGCGCAAAGGGGCGGTGAAAGGCAAGATCCTGCAAATCACCGGCGATCCCGGGGATTCCTATTCGGTCAGCGTCAAGGGTGCCTTCGACGAAATCATGGCTGCCTATCCCGATGTGAAGATAGAAACCAAGGCGGCCATGCAGTGGGAGCCGACCAACGCTGCCAACATCGCGCAAGACTACCTGCAGACAAATCCTGATGTCGATCTCATCTTCTATCACTCGGGATACCTGGCTTCGGCGGTCGTTGCCATATTGCAGGCGGCCGGCAAGAAGCCAGGCGACATCCTGATGCTCGACGCCGACGGCGACATCGGCGGCCTGGCTCAGATACGCGCCGGGTGGCAGCAGGTTGCCGTGGGAGCGCCGATGTTCGCACAGGCCTATGGTGTAGCCATGTTCCTCGACAAGATCATTCGGGGCGAGCCGCTCAAGGCGGGCGAATACGAAGTCTTGGGGCTCAAGTCTGTGCTAACGGACGAGGCATGGGGTCCGAACCTGAAAATACCGGGCGCCTTGGTAACCAAAGAAAATGTCGACGATCCGCTCCATTGGGCAAATCTGAAGTTGCCGCCGCAAAAAGTCGAACCGGTGAAGTGACTGCGACTGCCGGTGGTCCTCGACCGGGGCCACCGGGTTGCGCCCATACGAAGATCAGAGGAATAAAATGGACACTGCCAAGACACTGGAGGCATTCCCGCCAAGGGTGCGCAACCATCGTTTACTCGAGGTCGTCCTGCAGCACGCCGTGTGGCTTATCTTGCTCGCCCTGTTGGCGGCGTTCTGTCTGTTGATTCCAGGATATGCACAGACGGGCATTTTCCTCAATATTTTGGAGCAATCCACCTTCGTTGGCATATTGGCCGTCGGTCTGTCGATCGCCATCATCGCAGGACAAATGGATCTATCCATCGAATCCACCATGGCGCTTTCCGCCATGCTAACAGCAGCGATAGGCGCCGCGTCCGGAACTGAAGGTTTCTTTGGTCTGCCCTGGCTCGTTGTTCCCGCAACGCTTGTGATGGCGCTCGTGCTTGGCGCGTGTATTGGCCTCTTCAATTCCATGATCGTGCTCAAATTCGGGATCAACGCATTCATTGCGACTTTGGCCACCTACATCTTTCTTCGCGGATCGGTCGTTGCGTTCAGCGGCGGCAGGGGAATCTTCGGAATGCCGGCGGAACTGCGTCTGATCGCAACGGCTCATTTGCTCGGAATTCCCGCGCTGGCCTGGATCACCATCGGCATCTTCCTGGTCTTTACCTTCATTCTCTCCAAAACACCGTTCGGCAGATATGTGTATCTCTACGGTGGCAATGCGGTAGCGCCGTTCCGGGCAGGCATCAACACGGGGCGCATTGCCGTTTGGAGTTTTGTGATCTGCGGGATGCTTGCTGCCTTTGCCGGTTGGCTGCTTGCTGCTCGGTCCGCCGGGGCCACTGCAAATCTCGGCATCGGCATGCTGTTCGAGGCCTTCGCCGCGGTTGTCATTGGCGGCGTCAGCCTCAAGGGAGGGGTTGGGCGTTTGTCGGGCGTCTTTGCCGGTGTCCTGCTGCTGAGTTCCATCCGAACAGCAATCAATCTGCTCGGCATGCCGCCGCAGTACACGCAAATGATCCAGGGCGCTCTTGTCCTGGCGGCGGTGCTGCTCGACTCTGTCAAGGTTTCCATCCGAGCCAGATATCTGTAGCCGTTTCACCGAGCTGAGCTGCAACATCGGACTAGGTGATGTTGTGGCTCGCCGGGCAGGCGAGCCTGTTGCGAAGTCCTGCACCGAAACCCTTGTCGGATGCTTAATTCGTCGGGATGTAAGATGCCACAAGCTCGTCCAGAAAGACGAAAAGCCTCTGGTTCATGTCCTCGTAGTCATTGGCCCTCAGTGCGTCCGCCTGCTGGACGAACCGATGATCGGACAGTTCCGCCAGGTCTGGTTCGGAAGCGATTAGGAGTTCGATCACGTCGCGGGTGAACTCCATGTGGCACTGGAATCCGTAGACCAGATCTGCGTATTTGACGATCTGCCGAGGGCATCCCTCGAGGCGAGGATCTTGGGATCATCTGTCAGACCGGTCATGTCGTTGTGCCAGTGACCCACCTGCAGCGTGTCGCCGAAATGGCTGAATTTCTTGTTGGCCTTGCCGTCAGCGGTCATTGTGATCAAAAAAATTTTCCGATCTCCTTTTCTGGACTGTGTTCGTACTTGGCGCCCAAAGCCTCGCCGATGAGCTGGGACCCGAGGCATATGCCGACGACGGCCTTTCCCTCGGCAACGCATTGCGCAATCAGCTCGTATTCAACGGCCGCATCGAAATGCGGGCATTGTTCCCTGCTGGTTGCCGGGGACTGCGGGCCTCCAAGCACCACCAGCGGATCGATGCCGTCGGCAGACTTGGGGAGGGGCTCTTGAGCGTAGACCCTTGAATAGCTCGCCAGAGGCGCCCACCGCGATAGCGCGCTGCCCTAGCCGGTACGCCTGATTTCAGTCTGGCGTTCCAGGATGTTTTTTGCAGGGAGCACGGAGTCTTCGAGTTTTCATTCCGGAATTCCCGCCGATCCGATGGGGTCGAGCTGAACCAATATACGCGAACCAGAACGATTGACGTGTTCCATAAACGCGTTTAGTGAACGCGTTTAAAGAACGAATCGAGGCCTTGGATGCCACGCCTGCCGATGTCTGAAGAGAACTTTAATCGCACAAGGTCGCGAATCCTGAACGAAGCGGCGACCATCGTCGGCAGGGACGGTCTTGCTCGCCTGTCGATGCGCAGCCTTGGCGATCGTATGGGCATGACGCCTGGCGCGCTTTATCGATACTTTCCAAGCAAGAAGGACATGCTGCTCAGTTTTTGGGACGAGGCGCTGACAGCCCTTGGCGATCGTTTCGCCGCCATCGACGAAACAGAACCCCGTGCGACGCAGGCAATTCGTCAAATGCTATTTGCGTACGGGACATTCTGCCTTGAAGATCATGACCGGTTCCGTCTGCTCTTTCTGGAAAATGACCACGGGACCGTAGACGAACTCGTTGGTCGCAACACATTGTTTGTGCCCTATGATCTGATCCTCAGACGCGTGAATGATGCGCTAAAGCGTGGCTGCTTCCGACCCGGCGACGGCCGCGCGCTGACGAATACCCTATGGGCTGGATTGCATGGGGCCGTCACCCTGCTGGTAACGGTACGCGAAATCGATTTCGGCGATCCCGACCAGTTCCTGAATGAAACGGTAAACATCCTGATGCGCGGMCTGTCGGCCGAGGAGATCTGAACAATGAACCGGTATCTGATTGGCGTCTCAGCGATCGCTGTGATGTTTCTCTCCGGCTGTACGCAAGAGAAGGCGGCGAGCAAGTCAGTTCGTCCGGTTCGCACCGTCATTGCTCAACTGGAGCAATTCGGCGAGACCATCGTCCAAACCGGAGAAGTCCGGCCGCAGGTTGAGACGGCGATGAGTTTCCGGACCGACGGGCAACTCGTCTACCGGATCGTGAACGGCACGAATGTCAAAGCGGGCGATGTTGTCGCGCGGCTCGATCCCATCCCCGCCCAAAACGGGCTTCTGACGGCGCAAGCCGAACTTTCGACTGCCCAAGCCGCGTTGGACCTCGCGCAAGTGACCGCGGATCGTAGCCGGGACCTTTTCGCCAAGAACATTGCGAGCAAGGCACAGATGCAGGAGGCCGATGCCAATCTGGCCACAGCCAAGGCAAAGGCCGCGGCCACGCAGGCCGCGCTCGCCAATGCACAAGAGACGCTGTCCTACACGCAGTTGAAGGCCGGGCGCGATGGCATCATCGCTGCCGTCGGGGCAAACGAAGGGCAAGTTGTCACCGCCGGGCTGATGGTCGCAACCCTGATATCGGATGACGAGCGCGATGCTGTATTCGACGCGCCCGAGACGCTGATCAACATGAGCCTCGAAAATGCCGACGTCGAGATTGCCTTGGTTTCGGATTCGAACGTGAAGGCGAAGGGCAGGGTGCGCGAAGTGACGCCTTCTGCTGACCCGGTGACCCGTACCTACCGGGTCAAGGTTGCTTTGGATGACGGCGGACGAAAGATGCCCTTCGGCGCGGCGGTCACCGGTTCTTTGGTACTGTCTCCGAAAACGCTCGTTTCCATTCCGGCTTCGGCGCTCACGGAAGATGGCGGGCGTCCCGCCGTCTTCGTCGTCGATCCTTCACTGGGCAAGCTGAAATACCGAGACGTTCGCGTGGAGCGGTACACCGACACGGCCGTCCTTGTCGCCGAGGGACTTTCGAATGGCGACGTCGTCGCAACATCCGGTGTCAGCAAATTGCGTGATGGCGAGGCGGTGACACTGGAAGGGGAACCAGCGAAATGAGCGCTGAGCACTCCACTGTAAAGGGCAAATTCAATCTCTCTGCCTGGAGCCTGAAGCGCTCGTCGCTGGTCGTGTTCCTAATGATCGCCACACTCGTCGGCGGCGTCTGGAGCTTTCAGCGCCTTTCGCGAAACGAAGATCCACCCTTCACAATCAAGACGATGGTGGTCTCGGCGAACTGGCCTGGCGCCAGTACGACAGACACGGTGAATCTTTTGACCGACAAGCTTGAAAAGAAGCTCTCGGAAACGCCCTACCTCGACTACACACAAAGCTACACCCGCGCGGGCCAGTCGGTCATTTTCGTCAATTTGCGCGACAATGCACCGGTCAGCGCGGTCAATGGCGTCTGGTACGCTGTTCGCAAGAAGATCACGGACATGGCGCCGACTTTGCCGACAGGCGTTCAGGGGCCGTTTTTCGACGACGAGTTCGGTGACACTTATGGCAGCATTTATGCCTTTACCGCGGAAGGGTTCTCGTCTCGCGAACTGCGCGATCGGGTGGAAAGCATCCGTGCCGAAGTGCTCGCACTCAAGGACGTAGGCAAGGTCAACCTGCTTGGCGTTCAGGAGGACGAGATCGTGATCGAGTTCTCTTCTGCAAAGCTGGCCAGTCTCGGAATTGATCCGTCGGCCGCGTTGGACGCCATCCGCGGCCAAAATGCGGTAACGCCGACAGGTGTCGTACGCACCAGCCAAGAAAAGATCTCACTGCGTGTCAGCGGTGCCTTGGCTTCTGAGAAGAGCCTGCACGACCTGACCTTCCGGGCGGACGGCCGTTACGTCCGGCTCGAGGATGTTTCCACAATCTCGCGCCGTCCAGTCGATCCGCCGGCACCGATCGTGCGCGTCAACGGCGAACCGGTGATCGCGATCGCCGTCTCCATGGCCGAAGGCGGCAACTTGCTGGAGTTTGGCGACGCGCTCAAAGGCAAGATGGCCGAGATCGCGGCAAAGCTACCGCATGGCATCGAGATGCAGCAGGTGGCGGATCAGACAACGGTGGTGAAGGATGCCGTAGGCGGATTTGTCAAGGTGCTCCTTGAGGCGATCGTCATTGTGCTGGCCGTCTCCTTCGTCTCACTCGGCACACGGGCGGGCCTCGTGATCACCGCATCGATTCCGCTCGTGCTTGCCATGACTTTCTTCGGCATGGACCTTGCCGGCATCGGGCTGCAGCGGATTTCGCTCGGTGCGCTGATCATCGCACTCGGCCTTTTGGTCGATGACGCCATGATTACCGTCGAGGCCATGGTGTCACGCCTGGAACAGGGCGACGACAAAGCTGCTGCCGCGAGCTATGCATACGCGACGACCGCTTTCCCGATGCTGACCGGCACCCTTGTGATGATCGCGGGTTTCATCCCGGTCGGCTTCGCCGCTTCGAGCGCGGGCGAATATACGTTCTCGCTGTTCATGGTCGTGCTGATCGCGCTTGTTGCTTCCTGGATCGTCGCGGTGCTGTTTTCGCCGCTGCTGGGAACGTGGATTCTTCCCAATCACTTGAAGCATGGCGATCACAATGGCGGGCGGGTGATGCGGGCCTATCGTTCCCTGCTCGAATGGTCGCTCACGCATCGCTGGATAACCCTCCTGATCGCGATCGCCGCGTTTGCAGCCTCGATCTCCGGCATGTCCAAGCTCGAAGAGCAGTTCTTTCCGGCGTCCGATCGGCCGGAGCTTCTCATAAGCCTGACCTTGCCGCAGAATGCGTCGCGCAGTGCTACCGACGAGCAAGCCCGCAAGCTGGAGGCCATGCTTAAGGCTGATTCCGGGGTTGATCACTTCACCACCTATGTCGGGGCCGGCTCGGTCCGATTCTATCTCCCAATGGATCTGCTGCTCGAAAACGACAACGTTTCGGAAACAGTCGTCGTGACCAAGGGAATTGCAGAGCGTGACGCTGTGCGCAAGAAATTGGAGCAGGCGTTCAAGAGCGACTTCGCCGACATTATCACACGCGTATCGCCACTCGAACTCGGTCCTCCGGTAGGTTGGCCGTTGAAATATCGTGTCCTTGGTCCTGACTATCGCCAGGTACGCCAGTTGGCCCTGAAGGTTGCCAACGTCGTCAGCGAAGATGACCGCACACGCGACATCAACCTTAACGCCGGCGAGCCACAGAAGACCGTGATGATCCTCGTCAACCAGATCGAGGCAAATTCCCTCGGCATGAGCTCCGAGTCGATCGCCAGCGAGATTGCTTCCGTCTTCTCGGGCGCAACAGTTACCACCGTGCGTGACGGGGATAGGCTCGTCAACGTCGTGGTGAAAGGCGTCGAGGCCGATCGGACGTCGATCGAGACGGTTGCGAATCTGGAATTGCGGAGTTCGGGCGGCAAATCGGTTCCCCTGAGGCAAGTGGCCGCGGTAGCTTACGGGCTGGAGGATCCAATTGTCTGGCGGCGCCAGGGCAGACCGATGATCGTGGTCCAGTCGGACGTTGCCCCCGGGGTTCAGCCGGCGACCATTGCAACCACGATCGATGGAAAGCTCGACACTCTGCGAGCATCGCTGCCGATGGGCTACTCCATCGAAGTCGGCGGCGCCGTTGAAGAGTCCGAGAAGGGCAACTCATCGATCTATGCGATGGTACCGATCATGCTGCTCACCATTGTCGCCCTGCTTATGGTGCAGCTACAGCGCTTTACCCGCGCGGGCCTCGCGATGCTCATGGCTCCTTTCGGCCTGATCGGCGTGGTGGCAGCCATGCTGCCGACCGGTACGCCCATGGGCTTTGTCGCGCAGCTTGGCGTGATCGCGCTCTGCGGGATGATCATCCGCAATGCAGTTATCCTGATACAGGAAGTCGATGAGAACGTTGCCAACGGCAAGCCCCCGCTGGAGGCGGTGATGGCTGCGGCAAGACATCGAGCCCGACCGATTGTGCTGACGGCGTGCGCGGCGATCCTGGGAATGATCCCGATTGCGACCGAGATATTCTGGGGTCCGATGGCCTATGCCATCATTGGCGGCCTGTTCGTGGCCACGCTGCTAACGTTGCTTCTTCTGCCGTGCTTGATGCTCTGGCTGCTCCAATCGGAGCAACAGGCCCCTGCCGGCAAGCGGGCCCATGCGGAGGCGTTGAACGCATAGGAGCAAATCGTCGGGCAAGAACCATCGCGCGCTACGGAAAAGTGGTCGGGTCCCGTTTGGCCACATAGCATCGTCCGCTTGGCTACAGGTCAGATTGCTAGTTCGATCAGAAAGGGAGCTTGGCTCGCGAAGCTTTGTCTCATCAGGTCGGCGCAGCCTTCCAGCGTGTCGGTCCAGGCTGCCTCGACACCCATGCCGTTGGCGATTTTCACCCAATCGAGTTCCGGGTTCGTCAAATCCAGCATGCTCATCGCCGTGGGACCAGGGCTTGCGCCAACTCCAGCGTATTCATTGATCAATATTTTGTATTTGCGATTTGAAAGTATAACAGTAGTCACCGGAAGACGCTCGCGTGCTTGCGTCCACAACGACTGCAATGAGTACATCGCCGAACCATCCGCTTGCAGACCGATAACACGCCGTCGGCCTCCCGCGCCGATCGCGGCGCCCGTCGCGACAGGCAGGCCGTCGCCAATTGCCCCTCCCGTCAAATGCAGCCAGTCATGCTGTGGCGCTGCAAACGTATGCTCGTAGAATCCGCGACCGAAGGAGACGCTTTCGTCGGAAACGATAGCATTCTCGGGCATGATCGCGGCCAAGGTGCGGGCAAGGCCTTCGGGAGTTGGTGCGCCAACGATCGGGTCGGGGCGCGGGCCCGCGTCCGGGATCGCGGCTTTTGGGGCGTTCAGGGTTTCCGCTAGGTCGGTAAGGGCGGTGGCAGGATCCTGATCGGGCCGCGACAAGACGTGGAAAAGTGTTTCTGGGTTGTGATGGATCGATGGCTGTCCCGGATAACCGAAGAAGCCCACAGGCGGGCGGGCGCCTACCAGAATGATGTGACTGTACCGCCACAATGCCTTTTGCGCCGGTGCCTGAGCGTAGGGGACCCGATTGAGCGGAACACGACCACGTCCCCGCGACATGCGCGCGCAGACGTATTCTCCCATCATTTCGGCTCCGGTGGCCTGCACAAGCCGCCAGCTGGCTTCTTGCGCCCCGACCAGCATGGCTCGGCCGCCAAGCAGGATCAGCGTCGTTTCGCCATGCTCGCGCAATATTCGGGCCGCAGTGCCGATGGCATGTGGATCAGGCGCGGTTGGAGCGAGATCTGGCAGCGATGAAGCCGCTACGCCACCTTGGTCCCACGATGCGTCCGACGGGAGAATTAGCGTAGCGACGCCACCCCCCGCGCGGCGGGCGACTTGCATGGCACAGGCTGCGTCACGGCCGACGTCGGCCGAACGGGTCGTCGTCCTCACCCAGTCTGAACTGAACCGAGCCAGGCCTTCGGTATCGGTCGTTAGTGGTGCGTCAAAGGGACGGTGCCATGTCGCTTGATCGCCGATGATATTAACAATGCCGCTGCGAGCACGGCGAGCATTATGCAGATTGGCCAGGCCGTTCGCGAGACCCGGTCCACAATGCAGCAGGCTGGTCGCCGGGCGGTCAGCTATCCGATAAAAGCCGTCCGCCATCCCGGTCACGATGTTTTCCTGCAGGCCGAGAACGCAGCGAATCCCGGGAATCTGGTCGAGCGCTGCGACAAAGTGCATCTCGCTGGTTCCAGGGTTGGCGAAGCAGGTATCGATTCCACCCGCAACCAGCGTGTGGACGAGACTTTGCGCGCCATTCATCTGTGGTCTTTCAGGGACGGTCATCTGGCTTCTCCCGATCGCGTCTATTCGGCTGCGCGTGGTCAAGGCTCGCCAACCGCCGGAAGTGCGATAGGCGAGCCGTCTCTAGCTCTGCCACTTCAGAGCCGGCCGTTCAACCGAAAATGGAATTAATTTCCATAATGCTCCCGCAGTTATCCTTTGCGGCTGATGAAGCGCGTTTCCAGATAGGCCTCGATCGCTTCCGACCCGCCTTCCGTACCGTAGCCCGAATCCCTGACACCGCCGAACGGCACTTCGGGAAGAGCAAGGCCGAGGTGATTGATTGCGGTCATGCCAGATTGAATTTCGTTGCCCAGACGCGTCGCCAGTGCGGTATCACGGGTAAAGGCATATGCTGCCAATCCGAAAGGAAGGCGGTTGCTCTCCGTGATGGCTTCGTCGATCGTCGAAAAGCGATTGATTATTGCCACCGGGCCGAACGGTTCTTCGTTCATGATCTGCGCGGAGACCGGCACATCTGAAATGACGGTTGGTTCGTAGAAACAGCCCTGGTTCCCGATCCGCCTGCCACCCGTCATCAATTTGGCGCCCTTCTTGACCGCGTCGGCCACCAGCCCGTCTATCGTTGCGACACGCTTCTCGTTGATCAGCGGACCCATCTCCGTTGTGCTTTCAAAGCCGTTTCCAGTCTTGATCGATTTTGAGGCGGCGGTGAAACGCTGGGTGAACTCTTCAGCCAGCGTCTCGTGGACGAGAAACCGGGTGGGGGAAACGCATACCTGCCCAGCATTCCTGAACTTGAACGGCACCATCGTGGAAACAGCGAGGTCAAGATCGGCATCGGCCGCCACCACAACCGGAGCGTGACCGCCAAGCTCCATGGTGGCGCGCTTCATGTGCAGTCCAGCAAGCGCTGCTAGCTCCTTGCCAACTGGAGTCGACCCGGTGAAGCTTATCTTGCGAATGACAGGATGGGGTATCAGATAGCGCGAGATCTCGGGTGAGCGTCCGTTCACGAGGTTGACGACGCCAGCAGGAAAGCCGGCGTCTGCAAAGGCACGAACGAGACCCGCCGGGCTTGCAGGTGTCTCCACGGGCGCCTTGATGATGATGGAGCACCCTGCAGCCACGGCGGCCGAGAGTTTGCGAACAATCTGGTTGATAGGAAAGTTCCAGGGCGTGAACGCTGCCACCGGCCCGACGGGCAGCTTGATTGTTATCTGCAGCACGTCGCTCGCGCGCGCCGGGATGACCTGGCCATAGGTACGTTGGGCCTCGCCCGCAAACCAGTCGATGATGTCTGCCCCGGCCAATGTTTCAAGCCGCGACTGTGCCAGGGGTTTGCCCTGCTCCAGGGTCATCCAATGTGAAATCTCGTCCACTTGCTGGCGCAGCAGGTCCGCGGCGCGACGCATGAGCTTGGCGCGCTCGAACGGTGAAGTCCGGCTCCAAATCTTGAACCCCTCGTCGGCCGCGGCCAGCGCATCGTCCAAATCATTTTGCGAGGCATTGGCGACGCGACCAATTTCCTGCCCACTGGATGGATCGGTCACCGGGATCCAACGCTCCTCTTCTGCGGGCCGCCATGATCCGTTGATGTAAAGGTTTACGTCGGGATAGTTGCTCATATCGACTTTCCTCGTGATGCGTGACGTCCAGGCGGGATCAATGGGGCGCGCATATTCCGGCTCAGGGCCTTTCCATGAATGAGAGCGATCCCCTGACCGACTCCAATGCACATTGTGCAAAGCACAAAGCGACCATTTCGGCGCTTCAGTTCGTGGGCGACTGTGAGCGCCAGTCGAGCGCCCGAAGCCCCAAGAGGGTGGCCCACCGCGATGGCGCCTCCATTGGGATTCACGTGCGGCGCGTCGTCTGGCAGGCCAAGAGCGCGAAGAACCGCAAGCCCCTGTGCGGCGAAGGCACGGCTCATTGCGCAGCGCCCTCCGACGCCTGGGCCTGTAGTGCCGCTGCGCCGTGGCAATAGACGACGCCAGTTCGAAGCAGGTGGTCTATCTGGCTATCGTCATAGCCAAGGACAATCTCAAGAACGGCGCGGGTATCCTCGCCAAGCAGGGGGGGAGCCTTCTGCACGCGGTTTTTCTGGCCAGCGAGGCCATGGGCCGGACTGATCAAGCGGATAGTACCGAGTTCGGGATGCTTCAAGGACTGAATGATCCCCCTTTCGATCACCGTGGGCGTCGCCAGAGCCTGGGAGACCGTATGCACGCGACCCGCTGGCACAGACGCACTGCGACAGGCATCGAGCCAGTGTTCAACCGAATTTTTGCAAAGCGCCTCTCCAAGGGCTGCCAAGAGGTCTTCGCGGTTCAGCGCACGTTGATGCGCCGTGACGAAGCGTGGATTTTCGGCCAGATCCGGTCGGTCGATGACCTGGATGCAGAAATCCTTGAACATCCGGTCGTTGCCCACTGCCAGCGCAAAGAAGCCGTCCAAGCATTCAAACAACTGGTAAGGCACCACGCTAGGATGAGCATTGCCATATCGGAACCCATCCACGCCGGCGTTTAAGTAGCCTGTTCCGACGTTGATCAGCATGTTCAATGTGCTCTCGATCAGGGCTATGTCGATAAACTGGCCTTTTCCCGTATCGCGTCGCTGATAGAGCGCCGCCAAGACCGATTGTGTAGCAACCATGCCCGCGACGACATCCGTGAAAGCCACCCCCAGCCGATTGGGCGGTCCATCGGCGGCGCCAGTGATCGACATCAGTCCGCTTTCTGCCTGCATAATGAAATCATAACCTGGACGATCGCTTTCCGGTCCGGTCTGGCCGTAGCCCGAGATCGAGCAGAAAACGAGGGCCGGGTTAATGTCGCGAAGCGTTTCATAGCTGAGACCTAACCGCTTCATCGTGCCTGCACGGAAATTTTCCACCACGACGTCAGCTTTGGTAGCCAGCTTCAAGATGATTTCACGCCCTTGCGGCGATTTCAGATCGACAGCCACACTTTGCTTGCCGCGGTTGGCGCAGAGATAATAGGTGCTCACCCCCATGTAGTTTGGAACTGACCATGCCCGTGTGTCGTCGCCCCCGGCCACACTCTCGATCTTCCAGACTTCGGCACCCAGATCGCCGAGTGACATCGTCAGCCAGGGACCGGCCAACACCCGCGTCAAATCCAGCACCTTGATTCCGTCCAGCGGCAGCTCTGTCTTCTCCATTGCTGGTCTCCTCGAGATGTCCGCCGCAAACGGGTTTCGGTTGCGACCCGTCTGTCCCGGCGAGGCAGTCGAGCTGATCTCCCGTCCTACCTGTCTGATTCCGATCGATCCCGGACTGCAAACTGGGTCGAGATGTCGGAAGCAAGCAGTTCGGCCGTTTGATGATGTGGCTCGTCTGTCGTGCCCGGCGGCAGGGTGCGATTTTGCGTTACTAATGCCATCTGGTACCTTGCGCGTCAACTGAATGGAATTAAATTCCATTGTATTCGAGCCAATTGCGGCTAGAGTTGCCGCGGAACCTCAGGAGGTGACGATGAGAAAGCGTTCCAAATCAGCGGAGGATGCCAATGGCGGAGAAGAAGGCGTCGCCGCCGGCTCGCTCCTGCGAGGTTTGGAAATCTTGCGGGCTTTCAAGGCGAGCGAGTCGACATTGGGCAACCAGGATTTGATCGAACGCACCGGGCTTCCGAAAGCCACCGTGTCGCGCTTGACCTATGCTCTGGCGAGCAGTGGTTACCTCATCTACAACGAATCCCTGGGCCGTTACTCCATCGGCCCCTCAACCATCTCGCTTGGCTATTCAGCGATGAGCTCTATCCCGGTCGTACGCATGGTCCAGCCTTTGTTGCAGGGGCTGGCTGACAAAACGGGCGTCGCAGCAGCGCTCGGCGCCCGTAGTGGACTCGAGATGATCTATTTGGCCAACTGCCGTGCGTTCGGGCCGGTGACGCTGCAACTTAATGTGGGCTCACAGTTGCCGATCTGGCGCACCGCGATGGGCTTGGCCTATTTCGCGGAGATGATACCGCAAGCGCGCGAGGAATTGCTTGCCCAACTGATCGCGCGGGAGCCCGCCAATGCGAACGCGATCCGAGATAGTGTCGAGGAGGCGATCCAGAGCTACAGAACGCGCGGCTTCGTCTGTTCATTTGGGACTTGGTACAGCTACATCAACGCCATCGGAGTTGCTTTCCGGCCGACCGACGGATCGCCGCTCGTTGCTCTCACATGTGGGGGCATTTCCGATATCGTCTCGCGTGATGATTGTCTGACCACCGTGGGTGATGCATTGCTGAGGACGAAGCAGCAATTACAGGATCTGCTGGAGAACGCTTAGGCGTCGGGGTGACTGCCCTTGTTTCCGGTCGGGTCGCTGAATCGACGCCCAAATGGATACGGCGACATGCGCGGCCAAGTGCGATGAGTGCCTCATGTTCGCTCGTACCAGCCTGCTCGGCAAATCGGCGATAGGAATACTCGGGCGAAGATTCCGACAACGGTACCCTCGTCAACGAAGCCCAGACTGGTGAGATCGACTGCGGTCAGGTCCATGGAGGCGCGGGCCACCACAGGCGCGATCTGTCTGCCGAAAGCGACAAGACCCCGGTTGCTGTTTGCCCATTGATTGCCTCTGGCATAGCCGATCGCGACAAGCGCGATTTGGCGTGCCGCCGGCGCTCGTCAGGTTGAAGAATGGCCGACGGAGTCGCCCCTGTTCAGATCGCGAACCTTTACGACGCTGGCCAGCAGTGTCGCAGGCTCATCGAGCGGATTCTGACTGTTCGGGGAGCGGATCGATGCCAAAGGTGGATTTGCCGCGTGATATCGCTGTGGAATTCGCGACCGAGTTATATGCCGCAAGAATTGGCAATTGACAGCGGTGCGGTCGGAAGGGCGTGGCAGGCTTCGGCCAGCCTTCACCGACAATCGGCAGAGTTCGAGATCCACGTGGTCAGGCAACACGAAATGGGTCATTTGCGCCTGCACACCTGTGCCGCAGAGCAGATCTCGCGCCGGTGCGAGTTGCTGCCGAGAGGGCTGTCTGCCTGGTTCGGTGGGGCCGCTTTTATCAGTGGCGCCAACGAATGGCACCGCGCTCTCAGTCCGCCCGAAGGACACTGGTCAGCGCGAAGAAAAGTCGATATATGGAATTAAATTCCGATTTCTGGACGCGACCAATGGATCCACTGGTAAGCTATGAGCGAGAGGGGCGGATAGCCGTCATCACCATCCGCAACGGGGCCGCCAACGCCTTGGGCCATGAAGTCAGATCCATGCTGTGGCGCGCGATAGACCGCTTTAGCGAGGATGCGAACGTCGGCATTGCGGTCGTCATCGGCGCCGGACGCATGTTCGTTGGTGGCGCTGACATTAACGAGTTTGGGAAGCCGCCCCTAAAGCCGCTGCTTCCCGATCTGGTAAATCACGTAGAAAGCTCTGCCAAACCGATTGTGGCGGCGATGCACGCAGTCAGTCTCGGTGGAGGGCTTGAGCTCGCCCTTGGCTGCCACTATCGGCTGGCCATGCAGAGCACTAAACTGGGCCTGCCCGAGGTTACTCTCGGCCTGTTGCCAGGTGCAGGCGGCACGCAGCGCGTGACACGCCTTGCCGGAGTGGCAAAGGCGCTCGATTTTATCGTTCCGGGAGCTCCCATTTCAGAGACGGCAGCGCTCGAACTCGGGCTCATAGACAGGATTGGCGATGGCGATGTGCGCGCGGCAGGGCTCGCTTTCGCAAATGACCTTCTGAAGGCTGGAAAGGGCCCGCGCCGCGTAAGCGAAATGCCTGCACCCGCGGCCGATCCCGACGCAATATCCGGTGCCCGGACGAAGCTTCAGAAGACTGCCGGGGGCCTGGTCGCGCCCTTCTTTGTCGTAGATGCCATTGAAGCGGCCACGCGTCCCTTCAAAGAAGGTCTGGCCGAGGAGCGCCGTTTGTTCATGGCGCTGATGCAAACGCCGCAAAGGGCAGGCCTCATCCATGCATTCTTCCTTGAGCGCAAGGTCTCCCGCCTGCCGGCGCTGAACGGCGTCAACCCACGAAATGTGGCGCGGGTAGGTGTGATCGGCGGTGGCACGATGGGAGCGGGGATTGCGACAGCAGCCTTGCTGGCCGGCTATGACGTTTGCCTTGTCGAGCGTGATGACCCGGCCGCGGCGCGCGCGCGCGCAACGATCGAGGGCTACCTGACGGCCGCCGTTGGACGCGGCAAGCTGTCGGAAGCGGAACGCACGACCATCTTGTCTGGGAGCTTGGCATGCGTGACAGAATACGCCGTGCTCTCCCAGGCCGATCTCGTCATAGAGGCGGTCTTCGAATCCATGGATGTGAAGAAGGACGTATTTGCGCAGCTGGACGCGGTGATGAAGCCGGGGGCAATTCTGGCGACCAACACTTCTTATCTCGATGTCAACGAGATCGCCTCGATCACTCGCCGCCCTGGCGATGTGGTTGGCCTCCACTTCTTCTCGCCGGCACATGTAATGAAGCTTCTGGAGGTGATTGTCGCAGATGCAACCAAGCCCGATGTGGTTGCGACGGCCTTTGCCGTGGGCAAGAAGCTGGGCAAGGTTTGCGTACGGTCCGGCGTGTGCGACGGCTTTATCGGCAACCGCATCTTGGCGCGTGTTCGGGGCGCCGCCGACAGGATGGTGCTGGCGGGCGCAAGCCCGTATCAGGTCGACCGGGCAATGGTGGACTTCGGCTTGGCAATGGGACCCTTTGCCGTCGCCGATCTGGCCGGCCTCGACATCGGTTTTCTGACCCGACAGCGCAAGGCCTCGACGCGGGATCCTCGCGACGTTGTGCCGGAATGGGCGGATGAACTTTATCACATTGGGCGGCTCGGCCAGAAGGCAGGTCGTGGCTACTACATCTACGCCGAACGCGGTCGTCCTGGTGTGCCAGATCACGACGTAGATGACATGATCGCGCGTTATCGCGCCAAAGAGGGCATCATAGCGCGCAACTTCACCGACGGGGAAATCCAGCGCCGCTACATGGCTGCGATGGTGAATGAAGCCGCCCGTGTAATCGACGAGAAAATCGCAGCTCGACCGCTCGATGTCGATGCAGTGCTCCTGTTCGGTTACGGGTTCCCACGTTATCGCGGCGGACCGATGCACTGGGCGGATGCCGCTGGCCTTCCGAACATTCTCGCGGACATCCGAGGCTGGGCCCAAGACGATCCGTTCTTCTGGGCTCCCGCTCCACTGCTTGAGCGTCTGGTGGCCGATAACGCCATTTTTGCCACTTTGAACGGATAAGAACCATGGATCTGGCCTATACCGCGCAACAGCTCGCATTTCGCGAAGAGGTCCGACTTTTCCTTGACCGGGAGCTCCCGAAAAGAATCGCGGCCAAAGTCGCATCCGGCCAGCGTCTCACCAAAAACGACCACGAGACATGGCATGCGGCTTTGAACCGGCGAGGTTGGCTCGCGACGAGTTGGCCGAAGGAATATGGCGGCCCCGGTTGGGATGCAGTTCAGCGCCATATATTCGAAGAGGAAGCATCGCGCTCTCATGCTCCGCGAATCTTGCCCTTCGGCCTCAGCATGCTGGGACCGGTCCTGCAGAATTTTGGCACACAGCAGCAGAAGGACTATTGGCTCCCGCGCATTCTGAATGGCGAGGACTGGTGGTGCCAGGGCTACTCGGAGCCCGGTGCCGGGTCCGACCTGGCAAGCGTCAAGACCTCCGCGGCGCGCGACGGCGATCACTATGTCGTCAATGGCCAGAAGACCTGGACGACCCTTGCCCAGCACGCAAACATGATCTTCTGCCTTGTCCGGACGTCAAAGGAGGGCAAGCCACAAGAAGGGATTTCGTTTCTGCTCGTCGACATGCGAGCACCCGGCGTCAGCGTCCGTCCGATAGTGCTGATGGACGGCGAGGCGGAAGTAAATGAAGTCTGGTTCGACAATGTCCGTGTGCCAGCCGAGAACCTCGTGGGAGACGAGAACATGGGCTGGACCTACGCGAAGTATCTATTGACCCATGAGCGCACGAATCTTGCCGGGGTGGGCATGGCTCGCGCGGCTCTCGCCAATCTCAAGTGCGTCGCCGCAACTGAGCCGGATGGCCACCGCAAGCTGATTGACAACCCTCTCTTTGCGGCCCGGATCGCGCAAGTCGAGATCGATTTGATGGCGATGGCAACCACCAACCTCAGGGTAGTTGCCAAAGCAGCCGCCGGGCAGGCCCCGGGGGCAGAAAGTTCGATGCTCAAGGTCAAGGGCACGATCATCCGCCAGGAGTTGAACAAGCTTACCCGCCAGGCCGCTGGTCCCAATGCAATCCCCTTCATCTCCGAATTGCTTGACGAGGGTTCCAACGCGGCCCCGATCGGTCCGGCCTACGCGATGGCTGCCACACAGAGCTACTTCAACAACAGGAAGCTCTCCATCTACGGCGGTTCCAACGAGGTTCAGCGGCAGATTATCGCCAAAGCCATTCTGGAGCTATGATATGAACTTCGATCTCACTGGAGAACGCCAGATGCTGCAGGACAGCCTGCGGCGGTTTTTGCGTGGATTTGTCACGCAGGAAATCCTTTTTCAGGCGACGGAGAGTCCACAAGGGCATTCCAAGGAGCTCTGGGACGGACTGGTCGAGATGGGTGTCCCGGGCGCCCTTTTTGCTGAGCAAGTCGGCGGATTCGGCGGGTCAGGCTTCGACCTGTCTGTCGTCTTCGAGGAACTTGGTCGCGCCGGTGTCTTCGAACCCTTGATGGAAGCTGGCATCCTCGCCGGCGGCCTCATCGCATCGCTTGCGACCGCTGACCAGCTTGCGCTGGTCGGGGAGATCATTTCGGGCCGCATTGTCACTCTGGCTCACACAGAGCAAGGCGGCCGTTACGATCTTGCTCACGTTGAGACACGCGCCACCAGGCAGGATGGACGTTGGGTGCTTTCTGGCGGCAAGTCCCTGGTTGTGGCCGCACCGGCGGCGAGCCTCGCGGTGGTCAGCGCGCGAGTCTCGGGAGCAGCCGACGAGCGAAATGGCATTACCCTTTTCATGATCCCGCTGGATTCCGATGGACTTGCCTTGCGATCTTATCCGCTCAATGGCGGCGGTCGCGCCGCGGAATTGAGCCTGGATGGTGTGGCGGTTCCCGATAGCCAGCGCTTGGGCGAAGTGGGCGGTGCTTTTGACGCCATTGAGGCTGTGCATGCCCGCGCTGTGGCCGCCCAATGTGCTGAAGCCGTGGGGCTTATGGAGAGCATCAAGCATCTTACGGTGGAGTACCTGCGAACCCGCAAGCAGTTCGGCCAGCCAATTGGGAAATTCCAGGCCCTCCAGCATCGCATGGCCGACATGTTAATCGAAATCGAGCAGGCCCGCTCGGCCGCCATCAACGTGTGCGGACATCTGGACGCACCGCGCGGCGAGCGCGAACTGCAAGTGAGTGCCGCAAAAAATCTCATTGGCCGGGTATCACGCATCGTGGTCGAGGAGGCAATCCAGATGCACGGCGGAATTGGCATTACCGTGGAATACGCGCTTGGCCATCTTGCGAAGCGGCTCACCATGATCGAACACCGCTTCGGCGATTCTGATTTCCACCTGGAGCGATTTATCGCCCTGTCGACGGCTGCGTAGGGCTATCACGCGTTATGCGTTTGAAGGTGACGACAGCCGACAGCGGTCTCTTTGCACAATCAAAAACAGAAGAGCTGCGCGTCGCGCGATGCGGGCGTCCGGCAGTCTATGCCGGTATGCAGCACGGTCTCCCTCGAAGACAGTGTGTGTGGCGACCTTGCCATGTGCTGGTAGGCAGGCGAGGGGAGCCTGGCACAGGCCCCACATCTGCGGCAGCGCTCAAATGCCATCCCCTGCTGATCAAGTTGCGGACGCGGCGCTTTTCGTCCTCTTTGGCGCGCTCGATGGCCGCGCTGCCTGAGTCAAACTGGAGAGATTGATTGACGGCCAGCGCCAGCATGATATATCATATTGCTGGTTTTTCGAAGCAGTCCACGCGCTGTTTCGAAGCTTCCTAAATCGTTTGCCTCCCAAGGCGATGATGTGCTCCGCGGCCGCCGTTTTCTGTGGGTCGCGGAGCAGGCAAAATCAGCCATGGCGCTCAACGGCAGCGAGCCGCCGCTGGGTGGATAAGTCTATACCCGAGGGGCGGCACGCTTGGTAGGCCGCAGCGCGCCGGACTGGAACAGGGACGAAGATGCCTGAAGTCATTCAATCAGCCGACAAACTCCTACGCGAAAGAGCGCTGCGGGTTATTCCCGGTGGCATGTGGGGTCACTTAAACGCGGCCAAGCTGCCGGCTGGATATCCCCAGTTCTTCAAGAAGGGCGAGGGCTCCGCACTCTGGGACGTCAACGGCCGACGCTATGTGGACTTCATGTGCGCCTGGGGGCCGAATTATTTGGGCTATCGCCAACCGGAGGTCGAGGCCGCGGCAGCACGGCAGGCGGCCAGTGGCGATTGCCTGAACGGTCCGACAGATGCGCTGGTTGATCTCGCGGAACTTTTTACCAGTATGATTGCTGCCGCTGATTGGGTGCAGTTCCAGAAGAACGGGACGGATGCGACTACGACGTGCCTGACCATCGCTCGCGCATCGACCGGCAGGCGCAAGGTGTTGGTTGCCCAGGGCGCTTATCATGGCGCAGTGCCTTGGTGCTCGCCCTCTGTCCTTGGTGTCACCGCGGAGGACCGAGTTCATTTGGGCACCTATGAATTCAACAACGTCTCGAGCCTGCGAAGCGCGGCGGAAGCGGCCAAGGGCGATCTAGCAGCCATCCTGGTTTCGGCGTTCCGCCACGATTTCGGCAAGGATCAGGCGATGGCGACCCCAGAATTCGCGCGCGCGGTGCGCGAAATCTGCGATCGCAACGGCGCCGCGCTTATCATCGACGAGGTGAGGGCTGGCCTGCGCCTCGATCTGGCCGGCAGTTGGGAAGCAATTGGGGTCCGCCCTGACCTCTCGGCGTGGAGCAAGGCGATTGCAAATGGTTATCCACTGGCGGCGGTAACAGGGGCGGATTGGCTTCGCGAAGCCGCGTCGCGCATCTTCGTGACGGGATCGTTCTGGTGCGGGTCAGTCGCAATGGCGGCCGCAGTGGCCACGCTCCAGATAGCCCGCCGGGACAACGTGGTGCAGCATCTGATCCGCCTCGGGAACAAACTCCGCGACGGACTGAATGCTCGTGCAGCCAAGGCTGGTATGGTCTTGCGACAAACTGGTCCTGTCCAGATGCCACTCATCTTGTTTGACGAAGACCACGACGGCAGCAAAGGTGAGCTGTTCTGCAGTACATTATTGACGCACGGCGTTTATTTCCATCCCAAACACAACATGTTTCTGTGTGCTGCCCACACTGACGCCGATATTGAGGCGACCCTGTTTGCCGCCGAAATCGGCTTCGCGGCGGTGGCTGATCGTCTTCAATGAGGTAAGCCCGTGGTGACGGCTCAATGATTTTTTTGAGAACTCGACCCCGGCGGTTCCGAATGCGCCGCACAATGAAAAGTCATCGGGAGCGACGACGGCAAATTTGGCAATGAATCGCAAATTGCACTCTTAGTCGCGCAATTCACGATATGTAATGCGCCCCGCTTGCATACGGTTTTAGCAACATGATGAACGAACGCGACGACAGACCGCGATACGACAGCCTTGGAGCCTAAGGGTACAGAAGCGTATTGCTGTCGATTGTGGCGCGCGATCGATTTCAGCCTGCTGGTATTCTCGGGGTTGGTAGGGTGTTTTTTGATGAGGTCGCGGGAACTGGCGTGTTGCTTGGCTCGGCCGCCATCGGCACTGGACGCTGTCGTGATGTGTCAGGTGTTTCCGTTCAGAACGTGAGCCATGGAACTGAGACGAGATCGTCGGTTGGGCCGAGGGATCTCATCCAGTGACGTTTCTCGGCGGGTGAAGCCTGATGATTGATAGGATTCGTTGGAGGAAAAAGTGTCAAATTTCGAAACCCGCATCCCCTACGACCAGCTTGGCCTCGAGGGCAGCGTGCCCGCAGGGTCATCATGGAACGTCTACGGCCGCGATGACCAGCTTGGAAGTGTCGGTTTGTTGACGCCGGAGCGTGTCTTGAGCGGAGTTGCTCTGGTCTCGAAGGGTGCGGTCTTTTCTCTAAATTGGTCCCTTGATCTTCCCAACCCTGCACTCTTTGGCCGCCGAAACATGCAGCACACCATTAATTTCGATAGTTCCGGCACAGACGACATGTATGAGGGGTTCTTCCCCCAATGCTCCTCCCAGTGGGACAGTCTTTCGCATATCCGCCACCCTGTTCATGGGTTTTACCAAGGCTTTCAGGAACATGACATAACGGGGCTCCCGGGAACGCGGCTGGGTATCGAGAACTGGGCCACCCGAGGCATCGTCGGCCGGTTTGTGTTAGCGGACCTTGCTCGCTTTCGACAGGCGGTCGGACGGCCGATCCAACCAGGATATGCCGATCCTATAACGGTCGCTGAAATCGACGCCTGTCTTGCCAGGCAGAAGTCCAAGCTGAATATAGGAGACATACTGCTCCTGCGGTTCGGCTGGATCCAGTGGTACGAAAGTGTCGATTCCGCAACGCGCGAGCAGATGGCAACCGACGATCAGTTCGCCGCCTGCGGACTTTCGCGGTCGGAAGAGACCGCACGTTGGATATGGAACAAGGGTGTAGCCGCTGTTGCCGGCGACAACCCTGCCTTGGAAGTTCAGCCCTTCGACTCAACAGATGCCGATGGCTTCCTACATTACCGGCTCATTCCGATGCTGGGCACCGCCATCGGGGAAATGTTCGCATTGGACGCCCTGGCCGCGGATTGCGAAGAAGACGGCCGCTATGAAGGAATGTTTGTTTCCGCACCGCTCAACAAGCTGGGCGGCTCCGGCTCGACAGCCAACGCGCTCGCGCTAAAATAGCAGAACGGGCGGAAGGTATTTTCGAGTCAGGGCGTCTCAGGCGGCCCGGCGTGGTTACGTGCGCCATGTCAGGCGCACCGGGGTGGCTGCAGGATATCGCGAGGGCTCTGCCCAACCACTTCCGTGGAGCCGACGGGACGTCGTTGCAGGCACGAGGCACTATTTTTCTTGCTGCCTACGCCTCGAGCCGGATTGTGACTTCAGCTTTTCCAAAATTCTGTAGGAGCCATCGCGAAGATCGCGCACCACCAATTCCCCGGCCTCGGTCGGTGACCGACGCTTCAAAGCGTCGATGATCAGATCGTGGGGGTGAACTTCGAAGGCAAGTGGCTTGGCGTAGGGATATTGATTGTTCACGAACGGGCCAGCCAATAGCCACAGATTCTCGATCACCCGCACCAGGACCTGGTTGTTCGACTTACGGTATATCGCAAAGTGGAATGACTGGTTTGCCGCGAGAGCTGCCTTCCAATCCTCCGCGACCTCCGCCGTCATGAATTCAGTCTGGTGCCTTTCCAGCAGCTCGATGTCTTGGCGTGTCATGTTGACAGTGCTGAGTTCGGACGCCAACCGCTCCAGCGGAGCGCGCGTCTCGCGTATCTCAATATATCTGGGGATAGAGAGGATGGGAACGCGAGGCTGATGGCCTAGTTTGAGTTCCAGCGCGCCCTCCGCCACCAATTGCAGGACCGCTTCTCGAACGGGTGTCTGAGAGGTCTCGTAAGCGGTGGCGAGTTGCCGAATATTGAGCCGACTTCCCGGTTCGTAGCGACCCGACATCAACGCAATTCGCAGCTGTGCATAAATTCGGTCGGCTAACGTGTTCCTGCTAATCCCAACCGACCCTACGGTCTCGAGCTCGTCGGCAGGCCCACTTGCCCTGATGGCGGTTGGCATTGATCGCTCCTCACTCCGGCGCGGCGAATCGATATAGCGCCCTTGAGTCTGGCTGTATCAATAACAAAATATCCCGGAATGGGGCAGGCGTCACAGTCTGCGGAAGACCCGGGCCGAATACCAGTCCGGTTGAATAGGCAAGCCACAACGACACTCCGAGCACGCCTCCGGTTGCCGGCAATTCCTCTGGGCTGGCCGCACGATGCTGCCGGAATTTCCCCAGCAGACCTCGTACGGCCGCCGGGGCAGCGTCTCCTGAGATCTGAATCCGGCTCCAAGTCGAGATGTCGTCCGAAAAGCGCTTCACACTTTTCGGCATCATGCTTTAGCGTTTTTGCTTGAGATAGGCTTCGGCAGCACGGCCGACCGCATCTCGATTCAGTTCGAATCCGTATCCAGGCTTCTTCGACACCGGCAGAAATCCATTCACAGGCGTGAGGTTCGGACTCTCGATTATGTCTTCCTCAAGCAACTGCCACATGATCTGGTTGGCATCGTCCAGATTGGGGACCGTTGAACCAACCTGATTAGCGATGCAGGTCGTGATGCCGGTTTCGAAAATTCCGTGGATATTGATTCTTACATTTGCCGCTTCGGCGATCGCTGCCGCTTTACGCCACCGCAGAGCGCCGCAAGTTTCGTGCAGTCCCAGGACAACCGACTCGACGGCGCGGGTGCTGCACATCGCATATACTTCTTCCGGCAGATACACACTTTGATCGGCAGACAGCGGCATCCCGACGTGGCGGAGGCGCAGAAGTGCATCTGCTCCTCCAATACCGGGAACTGGCTGCTCCATGATCTCAATATCGAACGCTTTGAGCTTTTCCATCATGCGCACAGCACGTAGCGTGTCCCACGCTTCGTTTGCGTCTAGGCGAAGGCGAACATCTGGAGCCACCTCCCGCACGGCCCGGACGATCTCCAAATCGAGCTTGTCGTCGCGCCCGACTTTCACATAGAGAACTGGATATCCCTGCTCAACCAACTGCTTCGCGTCATCGGCAAGCTGTTGCGGTGTATCCCCCTGGACGAAACCAAAATAGCCCACCTTGTCGTGCAAGGCTCCCCCTACGAGGTTGCATACCGGCTGCCCCAGGCCTTTGCCGATCGCATCCCACATTGCAAGCTCGATGCCCGACATGGTGCGTGAGAAGTATCGGTACTGACTGCCGGCTCCTCGGGCCTTGAACCCGGTCCGAAAGTAGTCCCAGATGAGCTTGTTGCCATCGTAGACCGATTTGCCGATGAAATGGGGTATCGCGTCCTGAAGGATGGCTAACATCGGCTCGATGGTCGGCCCTGCTCCAGACTCGGCAATGCCGACAACACCTTCGTCCGTCTCAACCTCGATAAGAATCACGGGCGAGCATAACGTTATGCCATCTGCCCAATGGTAATCCTGCTTGAACCTGCAATGCAGCGGGGTGGTACGAATGTTGGTGATTTTCATCTTTTTCCTGCGGCTCCATGCCTGCTCGAAGGACGAGTCGGCTTCTTTTCTGCATGATATATCACGACGAGCAAGCGTCGTCTCAGTGACGTGCCTGGATTTCAGGATTGATAGTTAAGCTCCAGGCCGGCTTCGTGCCAATCAAACGCGGCCAGTCTACCCTCGTGAGACAATGTTACATAACAGGTATGCATGTCCGAACCGCCAAAGCAGAGGTTAGTCACCATCAGATCGGGAATGGGGTGAACGACATGGCTCTTCAAATCTCCGGTAAATTCAAGGATCGCACACATATCCAGCGCAGCAGCATAGACGGCTCCCGATTCTGCCACCGCCAAGCCGTCAAACCGGGTTCGTCCACCAGGACCGGCAAAGAGTATTCCGCCGGCCGGGGAAGGCCATGGCTGCTTTCGCACCTCTCCTGGACCGATTACGGGATATGCCCATATTCGACCTGGGATAGTCTCGGCGACATAAAGTGTCTTTCCGTCAGGTGAGAGGGCGATGCCGTTGGGCGTGATCAGACCAGAGATAACCTCTTTGATTTCTGAACCGTCGCTTGCCGCCCAATAAACGAACCCAAGGTCCATCTCTCGAGGACGGCGTTTCCCCATATCCGTGAACCAGAAGCCTCCGTCTCCGTCGAAAACAAGATCATTGGGGCCGCGCAACTGGTTGTCCGAGCAGCGATCATAAAGACGGCGGACGGACCCGTTGGCAGGATTCACGACGTCAATGCTGCCGCCCGTATATCCGGAGCTCTGCAAGGCTGGTCGAAATCGTCCTTTTTGCTCTTCGACCCAGTCCATACCACCATTGTTGCATATGAATATCTTGCCGTCTGGCCCAACAGCTGCCCCGTTTGGCCCGCCCGGAACCTTGGCGACTACCGCGATATCACCGTCCCGTGATACTCGGACAAGGGTTTGCTCGATAATGTCGACGACCATGACGGAGCCATCTGAAAACGCAATCGGGCCTTCGGGGAACGTAAGCTTGTCCGTGATGACACGCATGCCACTGACCCAAATCTATTTCACTACCCGGAGAACGGCTTCGATTTCGACACGGATGTTGCCGGGCAGGGATCCCATCCCGACCGCGGATCGAGCGTGTTGACCACGCTCGGCAAGAACCTCGACCAGCAGCTGGGAGCAGCCTTCGATAACCACCCCATGATCGCGAAAGTCGGGAGCCGCGTTCACCATCCCGAAGACCTTCAAGAATTCGATGTCATCCAGTGAGCCGGTCACTGCTTGCGCGGACGTCAGCATATGCAACCCGCAGAGACGCGCTGCCTCTTTCCCGTCCTCTAGGGAGCAATCACCACCAACTTTCCCGGTGAGGTACGAGCCGTCGGGCAAACGAGGTACTTGTCCAGCCAGGAAGACGATATCCCCCGCCCTTCGAAAAGGCACATAGGTATACTTTGGCGCGCCCAAAGCAGGCAGCTCGATGCCCAATTCTTTTAGCCGTTCTGCGGATGACACGATAAATTCCTTTCAGCCAAGTTCCTTGATGTATTGGACGTATACGAGATTTCGCTCTAGTTCATATGATATATCCACGCGCTCACGACAAAGCTTGTCCCGCGATTTTTTCTTGGTTTCGGGTGGCCTACCGCGGGTCCCGTTTCAGCTTGTCGATGATCAGTGCAGAGCCTTTTTCCATCCCGCGCAGGACGATCTCGCYCGCCTCGGCAGAAGCGCGGCGCCGCAGCGCATCGATGAGCTCCAGGTGGGGGTGGTGTTCGTCGTGGGGGTGGATTGCCGAAGGATACTGATTAATCAGAAAGGGACCCGTCTGGAGCCATAAATTCTCAATTGCCTTTACAAGAATTTCATTTCCCGAGGTAGCATAAACCAGGAAGTGAAATTCGGTGTTGAAGGAGAGGGCGACTTTCCAATGGCCTGCTTCTTCAGCCGCCAGGAATTTATCGTTCACCTGCGCCAATTTCGCCAGAACGTCGTTGGATATCCGGGGGGCCGCCAGTTCCGTTGCCAGACGCTCCAAAGGAGCTCGCACCTGACGTATCTTCAGGTATCGGTCCACCGAAAGAATCGGTACACGCAGTTCGTGTCCAGGCCGCAGCTCAAGTCCACCGTCTCTCACAAGTTGCATGACGGCTTCGCGCACCGGGGTGGGGGATGTGTCGAAGCTGATCGCCAGGCGCCTGATATTGAGCCGCTCACCTGGTTCGTAGGCACTTGTCATCAAGTTGGATTTGAGACTGTCATAGATCATCGCCGACAGGCTGTCGCGCGACAAACCCATGGAAGCCTGGTCTTCCGCTTCGTCGGCTAGGCTCATTTCATTCTCCAAGCCGCGTCCAGTGCGTTCCCATTGCTTACCCTTTCCTCGCTAACCCATCCCTGAGGCAGTCTACGTCCAAGGGATCGTCAGCTTATCGTCTTTGCCACACTTAGACGTTCCGCAAGGTTTTTCGCACCTATTTTTTCGTTTCTTTCGACCATCTCGAAAAGCTTTCGGGGACTTCCGCCTATCGACTTGACGAGGCGGCCACGAGAGGCAGGTATGCAGACTTCCTGTTTTTGGTTTTTGATGGCAGCCAGTACGATCTCGGCAACATCTTCCGGTTTCCATGATGGCACTGCGAAAGCCAGTGCTACCCCCGTCCTGGCCTCTTCCTCCAGCATGGGAGTTTCAGTCGAGCTTGGATGAACGATGGTGAAATTAATCGGCTCGTGCCGCTCTTCCATGGCCACCCCAAAATGAATTGCACGCAATGCATGTTTGGAGGCGGCATAGCTGGCAATGCCGGGGAAGGGGAGGAACGCGGTCATGCTGCAGATGGTCACAATGTGCCCTGATTGCTGCTGCCGGAAACGAGGAAGAACCGCCAGCATTCCGAGCATCGGCCCAATGACGTTGACCGTCATCGTCTGCTCATGCTTCGCCAGCGATACATCTTTTGTCAACCCGGTGTGGACCACGGCCGCGTTGTTGACAAGAACGTCCAAGGCGCCAAATCGAGCATAGGCAGCGTCGACGACGCTTTCCCATTCTTGAGGCAAGCGGATATCAAGCTTCGCGGCCATGGCATTGTCACCCAATGCCTCAGCAACGCTCCGCGCCCCTGCCTCGTTGATATCTGCCACGACGACTTTATGACCTCGGTCGACTACCAACCTCGCGATCGCGGCGCCGATACCGCTTGCTGCGCCTGTTACCAGAAATATCTTCGTGGCCATGGATTTTCTCATGCCTGACTGCCCTCCCTCTCAACAACAAAACGATCGCGCGCTGGCCGTCACATGGCCCAGTTAGTGACTGATTTCTGAAGTGTGATCAGGAAATACCTCACCAGCTGCTTTCACGATCCAGCGCCAAAACAGCACGCTATGCAAATAGGTTCGAAACAGTCTGGTAAAGGATCTGTCCGGCGGGATTTTGGGCATGCGTCTTCCGGCAAAGGACCTCGAGTCTAAATATGATATATCATGGCGGACGTCTGTGTCTAGCATAAACGCAGTGATCGTGGAGAGACGCGAGACCGATCGAAGGTGGCCAGCAGTTGTTTCCGTCGGCATTCGACAGGTCACTCCAGGCAGGCACGGAGCCGGGAGGCCATGCTGGGCTTCACGGTCAGAGATTGAGAGCGAACGCCGAGACGAGATGAATATCCTGCGGCAGTGGAGGTCAATATGTTGTTATTTTTTCAAAGGCGGCCATTCCGAGGCGGGCGTATAGGCCAAATCGCGTTGCATTTCGTCGAGAACGGTCTGGAACACATCCAGCTTGCCCAGTTTTCCCGACTTGAGCATCAACGCCAGCCGGGCCGGCAGTGAGGTCACGGCGCGCGCCATTCCGGGACCCTGATAGGGTCCCACGGTCATTTCCGATATTCCGAGGGCCGAGATGACGGCGCCCGACGTTTCCCCCCCCGCCACCACCAACCGCCGCACGCCCAGTTCCAGGGTGATCGTGGTCGCAACACGCGACAGGAGATCTTCTGCCTTGGCAGCCGCCTCGTAGCGCCCGTACCTCGACTGCAGCCGTTCGACGGAACCATGAGGCTGCGCCGTGCTGATCGCAAACGGGACGTTATCGCCAATCGCCTTACGTGCGAAATCAATCGCTTCCCCCACGACGTCGTCGCCGGCGAAGGCGCGATCCAAATCCACGGTGATGAATGGATAAGTTCGCGCAAACCACTCAAGCTGCAGCAGTGTCTGCTCGGCAACGCTTCCCACCAGAACAGCGCCCGGTCCCATCACGCCGGGGAGCGTGCCGGAGTGCGTGGCGCAGATAAGTCCATCTCGCAGCCAGATTGGCGGAAGATGCGCGGCAATCGAGGAATTACCGGTCAGGAGCGGCATGTCAACGCCGGCTTCGGCAATGGAGGCCAGATGGCGCTCGTGTAGAGTGTCTACCAGCACAAGCGAAATGTCCTGGTCGGCCAGGGTTTCGCACGCGGCACGAATAGCGCCTGCTCCCGAGTCGACCGCCTTGTAATTTACCAGGCCCGCCTTGCGGCGAGACTGCCGTTGCAGGACCCGCACCAAGTTAGAGTCGGTCATTGGCGTCAGCGGGTCGTTGCGTTTCGGCGACTCGGCCAACAATTGCGGGCCCCCAAACATGTGACCTTGATAGACCGTCCTTTCTGTTTCGCAGAATGCAGGGCAAAAAAGAGCGTATCGAGCGCCAAGCCGATCCATCAGAGCCTCGGCGCAAGGGCCAATATTGCCATCGGCAGTTGAATCGAAGGTGGCGCAATACTTGAAGAATATCTGTCGTACGCCTTGGGCAAGGAGTGTTTCGGCAGCCTGCAAGACCTGCGAGATCGCCTCGTCGGCGGAAACTACGCGTGTCTTTAGTGCGATAACATGGGCATCGAAATCCGCGCCAGAATCTGCCGCCGTGCCGATCGTGAAACGCGTCCGGACGCCCCTTGCCACAAGCATGGACGCGAGTTCGGAGCCGCCGGTGAGATCATCTGCCACGGCGCCGAAAACCAGCTGTTTGTTCGAACTCAAGTTGCCCCCTGCCGACTACCCAAGGTTCGGGTTGTGCGCGGCATCTAGGCCTCCGGGAAATGGCACGCGGCGGCATGGCCCTGGGAGCGCGTTTCCAGTTGTGGGGTGACTTCCCTGCAGATGTCTTGCGCCTTCCAACAGCGGGTGCGGAAGGGACAGCCGGAAGGAATGTTCATCGGGCTTGGAACGTCTCCTGTCAGCGTTATGCGCTGGCGCTGGCGCTCCTTGTCTGGGTCAGGCAAAGGAACTGCCGACAATAGGGCCCTCGTGTAAGGATGGGCCGGGTGTTCGTAGATGTCTGAGGCCTCTCCGATTTCCACGATGCGCCCCAAATACATGACCGCTAGCCGATCGGAGACGTGGCGCACCACAGCAAGGTCGTGGGCGATGAAGACGTAGGAGATTCCGAGCGTTTCCTGCAGCTCTTCCAGAAGGTTCAGGACGCCGGCCTGGATGGACACGTCAAGCGCGGAAACCGGTTCGTCAAGAACCAGAACGGTCGGTTCGAGGGCCAGGGCGCGTGCTATACCCACGCGTTGTCTCTGACCCCCGGACAACTCATGTGGGTATCGGTCACCGTGTTCTTGCGACAGTCGAACCAAATCGAGCAGCTCCGACGCGCGTTTTAGCGCGGGCGCTCCTGTCACCCCAATCAGACGCAAAGGTTCGGCGATGATTGATCGCACTGTCATGCGCGGGTGAAGTGAGGCGAGGGGATCTTGAAAAACAATCTGAATGTGGCGACGGAACTTGCGCATCTGGTTGCGCGGGAGTTTCGTTATGTTGGTGCCTGAAAAATGGACTTCGCCCGAGGTGGGTTCAACAAGTCGAAGGATACATCTTCCAAGCGTGGATTTGCCGCATCCGGACTCGCCGACGAGCCCGAACGTCTCCCCCCGAAACAGCTCGAATGATATGCCAGACACGGCGTGTACCTGCATGGCCAGCCTCGTGCCAAAGAGCCCGCCCCGTATATCGAAGGACTTCTTCAGATTCCTGACGGAAAGGACCGGCGTTTCCTGGCCCAGAGGCGCTGTCATGGTTGTCGTCATCCGTGGCCTCCGGTGGCTTGGAGTGCCGGCGCGTCGGGCGAGCGCAGCTCTTCGGCGAAATGACACGCGGTCTCAACGCGATCCACGTGCCTGAGCGGTGGCTCTTGGTGGGCACAGATGTCTCGCGCGATTGGACAACGCGGGCGAAACGGACAGCCACTCGGTCTTGTCGATAGCGATGGGGGGTTGCCGGGGATTGGTATCAGCTTGCCGCCCTTCTTCTCGATGTCGGGGAGACACGCCAGCAAGCCGCGCGTGTAGGGATGCCGTGAGTTATGAAAAATATCGCGCACCTCGCCTGTCTCGACCACCTTTCCGGCATACATCACCACGACGGTGTCGGCGACACCGGCGACCACGCCGAGATCGTGTGTGATCAACACAAGCCCGACCGGAAACATCCGGCGCAAGTTCGCCAAGACCTCGATGATCTGCGCCTGCACGGTCACGTCGAGAGCCGTTGTCGGCTCGTCAGCGATCAGGACGTCAGGATTGTTTGCTATGGCCATTGCGATCATGGCCCGCTGGCGCATACCGCCAGAGAACTGGTGCGAGTATTGCCTTGCGCGGACGTCAGGCTGAGGCACGGCAACGGTTTCCAGCAATTCAATCGCACGCAGGGCGGCCTGCCTCGCCGACATTTGGGGATTGTGCAGTCGCACCGCTTCCGCGATCAATTCCCCGACCCTCACGACTGGGTTCAGAGCCGTCATCGGATCTTGAAAGATCATGCTGATCTTCGAACCGCGCAATTGCTTTAGACGGCGCTCCGGAGCCCCGATGAGTTGCTCGCCATTGAGCAATATCGATCCGGATAGTGAAGCCATTGGCGGCGGCAGGCCCATCACGGCGCGAACTGCCATGGATTTGCCAGAGCCGGATTCGCCGACGATGCTCACGACCTTTCCCGCGTGGACACTGAAGCTCACACCRCGCACGACCTCGATCCCTCGTCGCAGCGTAACGCGCAGATCGTCGACTTTTAGCAAGGGGCTATCGGACGTCACGACTAGTCATCCTTCGGATCTAATATGTCGCGGAGCGTATCTCCGACGAAGTTGCAGCCAAGGCCGATAGACAAGATCGCAAGACCCGGCCCAAACGCGATCCACCAGGAATAGAAGTGCGCGGCGCCTTCGGCTATCATCGAGCCCCATTCGGGGGTCGGTGGTTTGGCGCCCAATCCAATGAAGCTCAGCGACGCGGCCAAGAGGACGACCTGCCCGAAATCCATGGTGGCGCTGATGATCGTTGGAGTCCAGGAAAGCGGCAGGATGTGCTTCAGAAGCAACCGTGTTCGCGAGGCTCCGCCGGCAATCGCCGCTTCGATGTGGTCTCGAGACTGGACCTCGAGCACCTGGCCTCGCATCAGGCGCGCGTAAACAGGCCACCATACGACGACGATAGCGATGGCCGTGCTTTGTACCCCTGGTCCAAGTGAGGCAGCGATAGACATGGCCAGCAACACTGGCGGGAAAGACAAGGTTACGTCGACAAGGCGCATCAGCAAGGAGTCGACCCAGCCGCCAAAAAAACCGGATAGTGCCCCAAGGGCTGAGCCAATGAGCACAGAGGCGGCAACCACTATGACGGCAATGGATAGGGAGTATTGGGCGCCGTAGAACGTGCGGATCAGCACGTCGCGGCCAAGTGAGTCGGTTCCCAGCCAATGGGCCAAAGAGGGAGATTGGAGATGCCGGCCAACAATTTTAAGAGGCGCGTAAGGTGCCCAGAAGTCAACCGTCAACGCAATTGCCGTCCACACGGCAAGGATGCCTATACCAATCAGCAGGGCAGGCCTCGCTATGTGCCACTGGCGCGGCGAACTTGCTATCGAAACGATGGAAGTCATGCCATTCAGCTCAGCTTGATACGAGGGTTGGCGAATGCGTAAGCGACGTCGGTGATCAGGTTGGAGAACAGGAAGGCGGCCGCGCCCACAAGCGAGACGCCGATGATCGCGGGATAGTCGAGCGTTCTGGCCGAATCCACTGCGTAGGATCCGATGCCGGGCCATGCGAAGACGGATTCTGTCAGCACGGCGCCGGTGATCAGATAGGCGAAAGAATATCCGATGATCGTAAGCGTGGGGATCATGGCGTTGGGCAATGCATGCTTGAACAGAGTGCGTCTCTCTCCGGCGCCCTTCGCTCGGGCCGCCAGAATGTAATCTTGGCCCAGGACATCGAGCATGCTGGCTCGCACCAAGCGGGCCAGGATTCCGGTCACGGACCAGCCGAGAACGAAGGCGGGCAGCAGGAGATAATGCAGTGCTGTCAGGAAAGCCCGGAAATCGCCGGCGACAAGCGCGTCTATCGTGTACATCCCGGTTACGAAGGGCGGAGGTTCGCCGCGCGGATCAAAACGACCCGGCCCTGGTATGAGCGAAAACTGAACCGAGAATATGTAGAGAAGCAGTAGACCCGACCAGAAGACGGGTATCGTCGAGCCAAACAATGCGAACAGGCGGGCAATGTAATCCGCCCACTTATCGCGAAAGCGCGCGGCCACTATCCCAAGCAATACACCGCTTAGAGTGCCAAAGATCATCGCTGCGATGACGAGTTCAAGTGTCGCTGGAAGTCGCTCTGCAATGTCCGTCAGGATGGGCCTGCGCGTGCGAAAAGATACACCGAAATCGCCGGTGGCGAGGTTCTTGACATAGATGAGAAACTGCTCGGGCAGGCTTTTGTCGAGCCCCCAACGTTCCTTCGCTGCAGCCACGACCTCGGGGTTGTTCGTCATTCGATCGCTAACCAGGGCCGCGAGGGGATCGGCCTGCGTCATGTGAGAAAGGCAAAAGGCCAAGGCCGCCACGCCCAGCAAAAGCAGGGGCATGGCAAGAAGCCGTCTCAGGACGTATGTCAGCATTCGGAGTCTCGCTACTCAGTTACTTTACTATAAGGCGTACCAGTTCTGACCCTTTTATCCCGTCGCCGTTAACCCGCCTCCGTTATTCGCCTGGCAGCGATTTCACCCGCAGCCAGGGCTCCTTCCATGTATCCTCTATATTCCGGCGACATGTGTGTGCCGGCCCAATACAGAGGCCCCACCGGTTCGCGAAGGTCACCAGCTATTGTTGTCAGCGCACCTGGTGTCAGGAAGGGGCTCGATGCCCCCCCGGACCATTCTTCATCCGCCCAAACCCGTTCCATATACTCGACCGGGTCTTGCGCTTCCGGTCCCAGCGCCTGCGTCAGCAGCTGGAGAACGCGAGCCTTTCGCTGCGCAGGCGCGAGATTGTCGACACGATAAGCGGGAAGTCCGGTGAACAGTGTGATCAGGATTCCCTTGCGCGCCTCTTCGTCCCCAAGGTCGTACGCCGCGGTGAGAGACCCATCGGTGGAGATGACGTTGCCATTGAGGTTGCGGTCACGCCAAAACGGCCTGTCGTAGACGATGACCGCTTTGGTGTTGCGCCCGTTGGGGAAGCGCTGATGCAGCATTCTGCGTTTTGACGGCAGTTGGGGCGTGAAGCGTATCTGGTTGATCATGGTCGGCGAGGTGGCGAAGACGACATAGCGGGCCCGCCACACGCCGGCTTCCGTGTGAACCTTCGCACCTTTCGCTGTCCAATCCACGGTTCGCACGGGAGCCGAAAGCACGATGTCGTCACCAAGATCGCGCGCCATTCCCTCCGATGCGATCTGGGTTCCCATCATATGGGCTGACTGGCCGCCGCCCTCGGTAGACGACATAAAGATAGGCCCGCCACAAGACTTCAGCTTCTGGAGCAACTCAAGGGCGGAGATCTCCTCAGCCAGCGCTCCATAATAGGCTCCCGGGATGCGCGTCATTGCCCCGCGAACCCGTCCTGGCTCGCACACGCTGTTTACCCAGGTCGCGTAAGTGATGGAATCCAGTTGATCGGCATCGGCGCTCTCCCATGGGTTGGCCGCAATCCGGTCCATGGCCTCGTATAATTTTCCGAAGGCGTTTTTATACGCGGTCTGCTCATCGTCAGTGAGACCGGGAACCGTCCCCATTGCCCCGACAAACGCGTCCTCACCGTGCAGACAAACCCGCTGCCCCGTCACGAACTGCTTGATCAACGGAACCGTGTACTTCTCAATCAGCTTGTTGATGCGTCCATGCTTGGGCGATACCCACTGTCCGCCAAGATCAACGCGCCCTCCATAGGCCGCGCTTGTCGGCGAATATGTGAGTCCTCCCACGCGATTGCGCGCCTCGACCACGATCACCGAAAGGCCGGCTTCCTTCAACAGGGTCGCGGCATTGAGACCCGACAGACCGGCGCCGATGACCACGACGTCGCGATCAAACTCCGTTGGCATGATAATAAATACCTCTTTTAAGGGAAAAATACCCGGATGCCGGAGATACACTCTCCGGCATCGGTTCTGTTTCGTTAGAAAAGGTCGGCTCTATTTCCAGGAAATTTCGGACAAAACCATGTTGCAGCAAGCGCTGAAACGAAGTCCCGACAGGCCCTTCTTGTAGACGAAGATGTTGTCGGGGCTAACGATCGGAAGGATGATATGATCCTCGGCCATTCCGACGGCAAGTTTGCGGAAATAGCCGTCACTTTCAGCCCCACTAGTGGCGAGAGCCTTCTGCAACTGCTCCGCGGCTTCGGGCCTGGCGAGTTTCGGATCTTTATCCGCGCCAGCCCGCTTGTACCAAGCGGTATCCTTCATCATCGAAAAATACTGGATGTATTGCGCGGTCCCGAAATAATCGGGTGCATAGAAAACCGCCGTGAACGGGATCCCGTCTCCGTTTATACGCTCGCGCCAGACGGTGAACTCGATTGGCTCCAGGTTGAGCTGAACCTTTATTTCCGAAAGATCCTGCTGGATCTTCTGCATCATCAAGCTGTAGTCGACACCGTATGTGTTGACGTTTGGAAACGCGGTATCGATGGTGAACCCGTCCTCGGCACCCGCCTCCTTCATGAGCGCCTTTGCCTTCTCCACATCGTAGGAGATGGGTTCCGCACCGCCGGTTCCGGGGAAGCCTTCCGGAATGGCAGTCGCAAGGCGGCGGCCCTTGCCGTCAAGGGTCAAATCGATGATTCCATCATAGTCGATCGCGTGGGCGATCGCTTCGCGAACTTTGCTTCCCAGCGGATTGGACAGATTTTTGGCCCCGGGAGAAAGAGCGACATAGACCATGTTAAGCGAGGGCTGGGCATCAACGACGATGTCCGGATTGGTTATGCCCTTGGCCGTGGTCGGGTCCACTTGCATCGCGATGTCAGCGCTACCGCCCTCCAAGAGCTGAAGCTGGCTCACGCCACCCTTCGATTGCTGGAGGATGATCTCGGAGAGAGCGGCCGGCGTGCCCCAGAACTTGTCGTTGCGCTTCAGCCGTACCTCGTGGTTCGGGCTATATGAGGCGAGGACGAACGGACCCGCGCCTGCGGAGTTGGCGAGCAGCCATTGCTCCGCAGTGTCCTTGGTAGCAGCGTCTGGTCCGGCGTCGCCACCGTGTTCCGCAACGAGCTTGGAATTGAGGATGGACAGAAAAGGCGCGGACAGAACGCTCAGGAACTCCGAGTTTGGCGCGTTGAGATCAATGACGACGGTCTGCGCGTCCGGCGTTTCGATCGATTTTATCGGATCCACAAGATATGAGGCGTTGCCTTTGACGTTCTTGAAACGCTCCAGCGTCCATTTTATGTCCTTCGCTTCCACCGGCGAGCCATCGGAAAAGACCGCCTTCGGATTGAGCTTGAACGTGAAACGGGTCTGGTCGGCATTGACTGTCCAGCTATCCGCCAACATCGGCACAATCGTCTTGTTATCCTTGTCGAGATTCACAAGGCGCGCATAAGTGGACGTCAAATAGATCTGGCAAGTGTCGCACCACGCCCGCCCGGGATCCAAGGAATTGATATCCATATCGCGCGCCACCACCAGTGGCTTGTCTTGCGCTTGGCTCGCGCCAACACCGAAGGGCATCAGCATCGCCGCACCCGCCAGCGAGAGAGCGAGCGTATTTCTCCGAAGGATGCGAGCCGCGTGGGCACCGCTGTTCTGCATAACCATCATTGTAGCAACTCCCATTGTTACGTCTTCCGGCATTATTAGCCTTTGATATGATATATCATCGTGCATGTCTATGTTTAACGCACTGGCCGTGAAGTGATGCGAATTGTCATCTCCCATCGTATCCTGGGCTCGTCACTGAGCGCGTAGCGCGGTTCTAGGCGCGGCCCTCGGTAGCTTGCCAGCGAATTGCGGCCCATGCATATCGCTTTGCGCTAACAACATTGCGTTTACCGCAATCCTCTTCGGCCGACCGCGCCTGATAGGCGGTCTGGCGGTAAGGCTAGGCTTTCCTCGGGCCTTCAACGCTTGACGCAGTCGGGATGCCGATTGAGGATGAACGGCGCAGCCAGGGTCTTAGCCTGTCGATCAATGGAGCTTCGAAGGACGTGAAACACCTAAAGACGGAATCGCGGTCGGAGAAGGGCGCAATAGCTGTGCCAATGGTAATGGCCACAAGGTTTGCGCCGCTACCAATCCTCAAGTCTGCGCTCTCCCTTTTTATCAATGTGCTCCGCTCGGCGGGCGATCAGAGTGGCCAAAGCCGTCGGATACGGTTCGGGTGGCGACCGCCTGGTGAACTTGGTCTTCCAATTCGTCCAAGTTGCGCCGTTGAAGTGTTCCCCATCAATCAGGTCCAAGATCCTGAAGCACGATATGGTCGTGATGGATGGAGGGCTTCCAACGAATAGGTCAAGCTCACGTTTTCCAAGACACGCTACGGCCTCATTGGAGCGGCGGGCGCGATGGGGACCTGGCAGCGCCAGCTCGCAGACGAAGGCCGATAGCGCATTACGCAATAAGGATTGCGCTTATCGCTAGTCCCCCTTAAACCATGGCACGCTGGTCAGCATTAGGGACGTTTGGATACGAGCACCGTTGGATGGAACAGAAACGGAATCGAACGTCGCCCTTTGACGCCCAGCACAGCATAGCGGTCGTCTGCATTGAGCCGTCGCTTTACGCCACGCTTCTGGCGATAGAGCCGTTTCGCGCCGCCAACCGGATGAGCAAATCGCGCCTTTTCACGATCGAATTTGTTTCTATCGACGGCCAGTGCACCAACACCAATCTAGACATCTCGATTCCCGCTACAGCTACGATCGACGCGCCGACAACTTACGACCTTGTGCTTCTGTACTCCTCGTATGCCTGGGGCGGACAAGGCAAAGCCTCGCTTTTTCGATGGCTCCGGAGGCAGGCATCTGCTGGCGCCCATCTTTGCGGATTGGACGCTGGTGGGCTGCTTCTCGCGGAAGCGGGCCTGCTCAATGGTTTCAAGGCCACCGGCCATTGGAGCACGTTGGCGTCGTTCAAGGAGCTATATCCCGAAACGGAGATCGTCGAACAGCTGTTTGTCGTAGATCGAAACCGGTCGACCTGCGCGGGCCAGGCCGCCTGCCTGGACTATGCGCTCTTCATGCTGGATCGTTTTTGCGGCAGGGTTTTGCGGGATGTTGTCGCAAACGAGATGAGTTACCCGTCAGTCAGAAGCGAGACAGGTCAACAACGTCAAATCATAAATGGCAACGCTTGGCATTCAAATCCTGTTCTTCTTTGTGCGCAGAAACTGATGCAAGACAACATCGAGGATCCGCTGTCGATCCAAGCCATGGCGAATGAATGCAGAATTTCCCAAAGAGAGCTTCAGCATTTATTCAGGAAGCATTTAAAAGCAAGTCCAAAGAACTACTACATTACGTTTCGACTGCAGCGTGCTAAGGAATTGCTTCTATATAGCACGCTAAGCGTGCGGGAAACCGGATTAGCAAGCGGATTTACGTCTTCCGCGACATATTTCCGAGCTTTTCGGGCCCGCTTCAACACCAGCCCAATGCATTACCGACGCTCCTTCCAGGTGAATTCGTCCACTCCGGACGGACGCCGTCTTTATTGAACTGCCTCTGCGGATCAGCTTGGTATCGACGCGCGCCTCTACGCTTTTTATGCGCATCGAGTACAGACGCGCTCTGATCACAGCCGATCGTTGATGGCTGTTGACGCCGCCTTGTGGGCCTACCAGGGAGCCAACGCCTGCTGCCGAGATCCACGCGGACCGCCGCGGACGGGGACAGTCGGTCCCGCGTCCCGTCCTGCGGCCGGCGCTATGCTGACGCTCCTACGGCTGTCCCGTTCACCGCCCGCGGCGGGGGCGAATTTCCTACGTCCTGCGCGCGACAATCGCCCGTTTTACGGACGCGCGCAGGACTGCGGCTTATACGCCGTTCTTCCTTTGGGCGCCGGCGGTCGCCGGCGCGGAGATGCTCGGGCATGGAACCGAATCCCGGGCAGGGTATTGAATGGGACTATGTATCCGAGTTCCGCATGTCGGTTGTAGATGGCACTCTCAGCATCAGCAAAAGGCGCACACGGCGCAGAGACTCAGAATCTATCCCTACATATCCGCTGCCCGGGTTTCGGTCGTTCCAGCTCTGCACATTGACAGATGACATACCGGCGGGCGGGGATTGGCTCTTCGAGATGAAGTTCGACGGCTATCGTGCCCAAGTCGCCATCTCCGGCTCGAACGTCGTCGTCTATACCCGCAATGGCCACGACTGGACCCGACAGTTCAAGGTCATCCTGCCGCCGCTTCAGAGACTGACCAAAGGCGCGATGCTGAT
This sequence comes from Mesorhizobium sp. P2_H9, assembly GCF_056403215.1. Taxonomy (NCBI): domain Bacteria; kingdom Pseudomonadati; phylum Pseudomonadota; class Alphaproteobacteria; order Hyphomicrobiales; family Phyllobacteriaceae; genus Mesorhizobium; species Mesorhizobium sp. P2_H9. Next base: position 46,717 of record NZ_JBFUFX010000011.1, read on the forward strand.
CGATGGCGAGATCGTCGCGATCGACAGCCAGGGCCGCACGAACTTCTCCATGCTGAAAACCGGCATTGCCGCAGGTATGCCCCTCAAGTTCTATGCCTTCGATCTGCTTGAATGCGATGGCGAAGATCTGTCGAACCAGCCGCTCCTCGAGCGCAAGGCGCGACTTGAATCCCTGCTGGGCGCGCGCCGCCCTGACGACAGCCTGCAATTCTCCAGCCACATCGTCGACCAAGGCAAAAGGGTGTTCGACGCCATGTGCGAGGGCGGCCACGAAGGCGTCATCGCCAAGCGTGCCGGCAGTTCCTACGTCGGCGACCGCACCGGGAGTTGGCTCAAGATCAAGTGCACGAAGCGACAGGAATTCGTCGTCGGCGGCTATCGACCAAGTGACACAGGACACGGCATGGCCTCGCTAATCCTCGGCACTTACGACAATGGCAAGCTCATCTATCGCGGCCGCGTCGGCACGGGGTTCACCGCGGCGATGCGCAAAGACATCCTCGCGAAGCTCGAGACACGCCGTGTTGACAAACCGGCTTTCGCCTCCGTTCCGCGAGACATTGCCCGCCGTGCCCGATGGGTGAAGCCCGAGCTTGTTGCCGAGGTCACCTATGCCGAAGTGACATCGGACGGCAGCTTGCGGCATCCAAGCTTTAAGGGCATGCGGGAAGACAAGCCAGCCGACCAGGTGGTGATGGAAATGCCGAAGACGCCGGCAACTCTTGGCTCCGCCAATCTCGATCCGGGAATCGGGAAGGAGATCGCCGCTGCTGTCGGCGTCAAGCTGACGCATCCGGACAAGGTCATGTATCCGGGGACCAAGGTGACCAAGGCCACGCTCGCCGCCTACTATGCCGTGGTCGCCGAGAAGATGCTGCCGCACATCCAGGATCGGCCGCTATCGCTGGTGCGCGATACCGACGGCGACCTGCAACAGACCTTTTTTCAGAAACACAGACTGCCAGGCATGCCCAAGGCCATCCATGACGGCCAGTTGGAGAAGATGTCCGGGAAGGAAAGCCGGATCTTGTGGATCGATGACCTGGCTGGGCTGATCGCAGGCGTTCAGATGAACGTGCTCGAATTCCACATCTGGGGAAGCCTGCGCAAGCAGCCGGATCTGCCACACCGCATGATCTTCGACATCGACCCCGACGAGGGCTTGGGCTTCACTGCCGTCAAGCAGGCAGCCCTCGACATACGGAGCATCCTGGAAGCGCTTGGACTGCAGTCGTGGCCGCTGCTGTCCGGCGGCAAGGGCGTTCATGTGGTCGTGCCGCTCGTCCCGGAGGCAGACTGGGACGAGGTCAAGAGCTTCTGCCAAGACTTCGCCGAACTGCTGGCCCGTACAGATTCGTCGCGCTTCGTCGCCAACATGAGCAAGGCCAAGCGCAAGGGCCGAATGTTTCTCGATTACCTACGCAACGGCCAGGGCTCCACTGCAATCTGTCCCTGGTCCACTCGGGCACGCGCGGGGGCGGGGTGCGCGGTGCCCGTCAGCTGGGAGGAGTTGCCCTCCTGCGAAAGCGCCGACGGTTTCGATGTTTTCGCCGCCGCCGCGCGGGCTCAGCTGCCGGAAGCCTGGGAAGGCTATTTCTACGTCGAACAAACGCTTACCGAGCGCATCCGCCACGCAGTCCGGTAGGAATAAGCAGTTGGCGCGGACCGCCTTTGCCCAAAATTCGAGAGCGTCCCCCTTCTGCGGGAGACCCCCCGCAACGCCGTCTAGAGTGAGAGTACGGACCGGTTTGCCGTGACGGGTTGAGAGCTGGAGGAGAGGCCTCCGGCGCCCGTCGCGGAGAACCGCGATGTCCAGACATTACGCTCGCGCCGGCGCCGACCGGTCAAGCCTCTATGACGATATCACCAGCAAGATCATCGCCGAACTGGAAGCAGGGCGCTTTCCCTGGGTGCAGCCCTGGGGCACGGCGGCGGCGCAAGCGCCCCTTGCTATGCCGGCCAATGCCGCGACAGGCCGCGCCTATTCCGGGATCAACGTGCTGATCCTGTGGGGAGCGGTCGTCGAGCATGGCTTTCCCATCCAGGGCTGGCTGACTTTCCGCCAGGCGCTATTGCTGGGCGGCCATGTCCGCAAGGGCGAACACGGCACCACCGTCGTTTATGCTGACCGCTTCATCCCTGACGACGCGAAGAATCGCGCGCGGGAAACCGGCGAGGCGGCACAGGCCATACCGTTCCTGAAACGCTTCATTGTGTTCAACGTAGCGCAATGCGAAAATCTGCCCGACGATCTGGCCGCGGCTCCGCCTGCACCGGAACCCGGACTGATCGAGCCTACAGTCGAGACGCTGATCAAGGCGACAGGTATCGATTTCCGTATCGGTGGCAGCAGTGCCTATTATGTGCCGGCGCAGGACTACGTGCGGGTGCCGCCCCCGCAGGCCTATTTCGAGACCATCGACTGGCACCGCACCGCCCTGCATGAGCTTGGGCATGCGACCGGCCATGCCTCCCGCGTCGGCCGCGACCTCGGAGGCGCCTTCGGCACCAAGAGATATGCTTTCGAGGAACTGGTCGCCGAGATGAACGCAGCCTTCTGCTGCGCCTCACTTGGCATCGTACCAACCGTGCGCCACGCCGATTACCTGGCCTCCTGGCTCGAGGTCCTGCGCGAAGACAACCGCGCCATCGTTCGTGCCGCCTCCCAGGCCAGCAAGGCGGCCGACTGGCTGCTTGCCTTCCTGCCGCAACCTGACGGTGCGGCCAAGGCAGGCCCGGTCGACGTTGATGAGGCCGAGATCGACAGGAGGGCGGCATGATCCTCCTCACCGACGAACTGCGCGAGCGGCTGCTCGCCAATGGCCGCGAGCGCAACGCCGATCACGCACCGGTCGTGAAGTTCTTCAATCCGCTCGGCGAAGGAACCTGGCTCGCGACGGAGCTGGGTGCCGATGGCGACGCCATGTTCGGTCTCGCCGATCTAGGCTATCCCGAGTTGGGCAGTTTCTCACTCCTCGAGATGACGTCGGTCCGGCTGCCCTTCGGCATGGGCATCGAGCGCGACATTCTATTTGCCACCGACCTGCCGATTTCGGCCTGGGCAGAGGCGGCCCGCCGGGCCGGAAGCATTCGCGACGCCGAACGCGTCCTCTACCTGGCCGCCCAGTCTGGTCGGGAGGGCGCGTGAGATCTCGGCTCGAAATCCGCAAGGCCGCAGATGCGCAAAGCGTGTCTGCGGCCTTGTGTCCCTTCAGCTCCGCGTGCGGCGCAGTCCTCAGAGTGAGAGGGCTGCGCCTTCCTTTGTGACGGGTTTGGAGGTCGAGAGAGTCTCAGCCGCCCGTCGCGGAGATAGTCCACATGGTTACGCCCAAGCAGAAGATCACCCTCAACGCCTCGCGTGATATCCCCTTCAACAAGCTGATGCTGAGCCAATCCAATGTCCGGCGCATCAAGCGCGGGGAAACGATCGAGGACCTAGCCGCCTCGATCGGGCGGCGGGGTCTGCTCCAGAGCCTCAACGTCCGGCCAGTGTTGGATGGCGAGGGCAACGAGACCGGCATGTTTGAGGTGCCGGCTGGCGGGCGCCGCTATCGCGCGCTGGAACTGCTGGTCAAGCAGAAGCGCATGATCAAGACCGAGCCAGTTCCCTGCGTCGTCACCAACGCCGACAGTGAGGTCCCGATCGAGGAGGATTCACTTGCCGAGAATTTTCAGCGCGAAGATTTACATCCGTTGGACATGTTTCGCGCCTTCCAGACCCTGCACGACCAAGGCGCCAGCCACGAGGACATTGCGGCACGCTTCTTCGTGTCCGCTACCTTTGTCCAGCAGCGCCTGCGACTCGCAAAAGTTTCGCCCAAGCTGCACGAGGTCTACGAGCAGGAGGGCATGCAGCTCGAGCAGCTCATGGCCTTTACCGTGACCGACGACCACGCCCGCCAGGAGCAGGTCTGGGAGGCGCTCGAAAACTCCTGGTCGAGGGAGCCGCAGCAGATCCGGCGCCTTTTTTGTCAACTGAAGGTGTTCCGAGAAGTGTTGCGGGCCGGTTCGACAAGGCGAGCGGCGGCAGCGCTCGGCATAAGCCAGCCGGCCGTCAGTCAACATGTGAAGCAACTCGAGACCACGCTCGGCATCACACTCTTCAAGAGATCAGCCAACCGCATCGTCCCCTTGCAGGAAGCCTGGGAACTCCTGCGAAACGTGGAACTTGCTTTGACGTCGCTGGATCGGCTGGAAGCGTCGATCTTCGCTATGAAGAACGAGGAAAAGCAGCGGATCGCGATTGCCGCTCCTTCTGTTTTCGGTTTCGTGACCTTGCCCAAGGTCGTGGCGATCATCCACGCAAAGACGGCTTCGAATGTCCGGTCGATTTCGGGAAGCTACGAGCAGATCGGCGAGCACGTCCTGGCCGGGCGGGCAGATCTCGGTATCTCGAGGTTGCCCTTGGATCCGAGTCTGTTTGAGTGGGCGCCGCTTGGGTCGGCCCGAAATGTATGCATCTTTCACCCCGACCACCGCTTTTCAAAACAGACCTGTATCGAGGCACACGACCTGGCAGGCGAAACGATCGTCGATATCGATCCCCAATTCGCCGCCCACCAGATGAACTTCAATGCCTTGCGCTTCGCCGGCGTTGAGCCGGACATACTCGTGGAATTCGATTGCAACGGTCACGAAGCCGGATACGTTTCGGCTGGCCTAGGCATTTCGATAACCAATGAGATCATTGCGCGCGAATACGCGGCGTTTCACTTGGGAATAAGGCCAGTGGAGCCGTCCGCGCTCTATCACTACGTGGCGATTTGGCAGAAGGGCAGGACCTTTTCCAACGCATTGAATGTATCGCTCGAGGCGATCATCGCTGCCTTTTGAGCTGAAGGCGCGTGACGCGCGCCTGTTCCACCCCATTGCATGCTTGGTTGAAAAGTCGCAACGTCAAATAGAGTTGGCTGGTACTCCGGTTGCTCCGCGCCTGACGTTCACCTAAATGGCCCCGTCCGTTCTTACGTAAGGTAAGGCCAATCTGTCAAGAACTTGACGCTATCCGGACGCTGGTCCCAGCAGCAGGGGTTGTTACCTCACAGACGAGGTGATCCGAGGGTCCGTATGCGAACCTCCGTCAAGCGTCAGCGCAGCTACAAATAGTGCCGCCGAAATCAGAAATGGAGCCAAGAGGATTGCAGCGCAGGTGGGATTGATCTTTCGCATACGGTGACCTTGCGCTGCCCATTTTAATCAAACCCAAACAAACATGGTAAATTCGGGCCGTTCCAGCCGCAGCGACATCAACTAAGAATTCATGATGTCATAAGGCGCGAGACCGAAGGCGCGGACGTCGGACAGGGCCTCCCTGACCTCGCGTTTCATCCGTCTATCCTGCACGCGGCGGTCGTCAACGTCGTTGGGCGGTGATCTGGAGACCAGCGCGGCTCACGGCGAACACGTCGCGCTTTGTCGCGCGGGTCATTGGCGCCATCCTGCTCCAGAAAGATGTTGCTCGCCTTCGCCGCGGTGCTCCATGCAGAACCAGTGCGAGGGCTGACGCGGCTTCGAAAAGCCGAACCCCGCATCCTTGCCGCAGCCGGCGTGCTCGCACGCGTGATTGTCGATGCGTCGTCGATCGCGCGGGGGCGCTGTCATACCTTCGGCAAGTCGTGAGGGTTCGTCGCTCATAACGGGTTGATCGGCCCAACGAGACCTGGATGGTCATTGGGCAACTTATTGACGGCGCTCGTGTTCACATCACGCCCGACACGGTTGAACTGAAGCTGGCCGTCAATGTCGTGACTGAGAATATCCTTGAGGCTGTCCTGGGGTGTCGCAGGATCTAGCCAGGCGTCATAATAAGCCTGGTCAAGGATGACTGGCTGCCGATCGTGCAACTGCTTCATCGCCTCTGCGGCGGGCTCTGTGATGATGGTGCAGCTTGTGATGTCGAGATTGGAATTGTAGGCCCAGAGGCCTGCAAACGAGAATGGCGCGTGGCCGGGCTGGTAGATGTGCCAAGGGTCCTTCTTCCCGTCAGCCGGCGAAATGGTCCATTCATAGAAACCGTCCGCCGGGATCAGGCAGCGCTTCGATTTGAAGGCGTCGCGAAAGGCTGGCGCGGTATCGACGCCCTCAATTCTCGCGTTGAACATCGCCGCCTTGGGTATCTCCTTCGCCCAGAACGGAACCAGCCACCAGCGCCCTTCGCGTAGTCTGTGGTTGCCATCCTCACCGGCAGTGACGAACGGCACGTCCTGCGTTGGCGCGATGTTGTAGCGTGGTTCGTCATTGCGGCCGATCTCGGCCGCTGCCGTCAGCCGGTAGCGCCGGTGGATTTCAGACCAGGTGAGATATCGCGTGTAGCGGCCGCACATCAGTGGCGAGCGCCGCCGGTGTTCTGGCTCTCACGGAGATAGATGTCGGCCTGATGGCGTATGGCCTCTGCCAAAGACAATGCACGATCGAGGTCATCGGGATAGTTCGCCAGGCACCAGATAGCGGTCAGTTCGGCGATGGCCGCCTTTTGGCTGAGGGGTGAGAGGCCGCGCATCTGCTTTCCCATCTTGCTGACGGCTCGATGAATGGCGGGCATCTCGCGCCGTACCGTGGCGTAAATCTCGGGCTGTTCGGCTTCCGTGGCAATCAACGGTTTCATCAGGTGTCTCCAATTTACCCGCAGTGAACAAAATAGGAACACGAGAGTCAATCCCTCTTGACGGAACAGGAATATGTTCCTCTTTTGTCAGCATGGCGCACGATCCGATCGACACGCTGGGGAAGGCGACCCGGCACAACATGCTTGTGAAAGCCGAGTGCAGCTGCGGCAACGTCCGCTACTGCCGATCGGCGGATCTGATGATGGTCTATGGGGGCGGCGCTGATCCGCTCCGGCTGAAGTTCGATTGCAGCCGCTGCAAGCCTCAGATCAAGATTACGCTGATGGAGGTTCACCCTGAGCACTTGCCGAAACGGCTGATGATCCACAAGCCAATGAAGGTGGACGGCAAAATCGTCTGGCACATGGAAAGGTTTCGGGGGTAGGGCATGGCCAGGTCGAAAGGTTCGCAGCAATTCTCACAGGCCGAAATTGAGCGCTTTGTAGTAGCCGCAGAAGCGCTGCACCTGAGCATCGTCAAGCCGTTTATATCGCCGCATTGCGACCACTACCGTCAGACGCGCGTCCTGCATGAGATGCTGTTGAAAGCCGTGCGGGAAGTGACCGGGAGGGAGGTGCCGTTCATCCAGTGGAGCGGAACCGGGCCGTCCAAGCCGTAGTGCTCTAGCCGTTTTCACAGCCTATGCCGTCGCCGTCCCGGTCGAGATCATAGATATCCGTGCCTACGACAGTGACCGGGCCGCGTACGTATGCTGGACCGTTGCCCTTTCCAGATGAGCAATCGACATCGCTGGCTATTGGAACACACGCCCCCGCGTAGTTGGGGTCGCAGGCTTCCTGGGCATGAGCGCAGCCGATGATGGATGCCACACCGAGACCGATCGCGCCAAGACGGCGAAAAACCATCTATTTCCCCCGCCGATATAGTTCTCAGCTTTGGGTGCGTGCGTCAATTCTATGCTTCGAGCCTAAGAAAATGGCTGGCGCCAGCTTGGGAGGTGTTGCCTGATCGGCGCCAGCCAGACGGTATCAGGTCCGCCGCAATCCAAGCGATAGCTGATTCTTGACGTAGCGTCATGCCGTCCTGCGATGGGACATATAAGCTGGCACTGAAATTGCTTTGCAAGGTGTGTTGGGGTTAGGGTTGGGCATGGGGAGGCTCGCCGTCTCGCGAATGGGACGGCGAGCCTTTTGCCCTATTATGCTTTGCGCTTGCCTGGAGTCTTCTTCGCCGGCGCCGCCTTCACGCCCAATCCGGCTGCTTTCGCCAGAGCAGATCGCGTGGCGGAGTAGTTCGGCGCAACCATGGGATAGTCGTGCGGCAAATTCCATTTTGTGCGGTACTCCTCAGGGGAGAGGCCAAAATCGACGTTCAAGTGCCGTCTCAGCGACTTGAACCGCTTCCCGTCCTCCAGGCAGATGATGTAGTCAGGAAACACTGATTTCTTCGGATTTACTGCGGGGACAAGCTCCGCCGCAGGCTTCGTTTCTGGCTGTCTAATTCCCGACAGAGACGCGTGAACCGAAGCGATGAGATCGGGCAAGCTCGTCACCGGGACCGGGTTATTGGCGACGTAGGCGGAGACTACATCTGCGGTGAGTTCGGCTAGTTCGGTCGAATGGTTGTGGGTTTCGTCGGTCATCGTCATTCCTTGTGGTGTTCAATTCTACTGGCAATAGGCGTAGCGACATTATGGAGCAAGCCGCGGCTAGGACGGCACGTTAACGTTATAGCTGACCCCGCTCTTCCCGAAGGTGGTATTTAGCCGATTGCTTGCCGCAACTCCGTATTTGGCGGTGTCTGTTGAAGCCTCGCCGCGATCACATGAAGATGCTCCGGCCTCAAATGGGTATAGCGGCGGAGCATCTTCCAATCCTTGTGCCCGGTGACCATCGCGACCTGCTCGATGGTGAAGCCAGCTTCGAACAGGCGGCTTGTGCCTTCGTGACGCAGGTCGTGGAAGTGCAGGTCCTCGATCTTCAATTCATGACACGCACGTCGGAAGGCGGTTCCGGTCGACTTCCCATTGTAAGGAAAGATGCGTCCCTTTCCCTCAGTGGAGAAACGCTGCTCTTCGAGGATCGCGCGGGCGTCGTAACCACTCACATCGAGGAGCGGGATACGCATGTGATTGCCCTTCTTGTGGCGTGGGTCCTTGCGATCTCGGATCAGCAGGGTGTTGTTGCGGTCGTTGAGGTCCTCCCAAGTGGCGTTGCAGATTTCCCCGAGCCGCATGGCGGTTGAGATCGCAAAGCGAATGATCTTATCGACGGGGATAATCTGGAAGTTGTTTCCTCTGAAGTATCGGATCAGGGTCTCTATCTCCTCAAGCGTCGGTCGCCGATCGCGCTCGTTGCCCTTGCCAACAAGACCCAAGCGGGTGAGGGCGACACGACCAAGCTCCACCGGCTCCGCTGAATAAGGCAGTCCATGCACAGCCGCGCCGTGCACCAGCAATGTCCGGATGTATCCGATATCTATTCCAACGGTGACAGGTCCGGCGCCTTCCTCGGCTCGTTCCTTGCCGAACTTGATGACCTGTTCGCGATTAAGATCGGCGATGTTGAGCCTTCCGAGCCTGGCTCGTAGCAGGTCCAGGCTGAATGCCTTCGAACGCCCGATCACCTTGCCAACTTCCGTCATATCCGCGATATGCAGGTCGATCAGGTCGGAAACCGTTTTGATCCCGTCCTTGTGCTTGGGAGCAGGCTTCTGACCCAGGTCGATTTCTCGCTCAATTCGGCGCGCCCACATCTCGGCGTCCTTGCGGAGCGAGAAGCTGGTGGTGAGGTAGTGGCCCTTGCAGCGAACCTGCACACGCCACTTGCCGGAAGCCAACTTGTTGATGGATGCCATGGGTGGTCTCTTTTTCGTGCACGCTGTGTGCACAGGGAGGAGTACAAAATGCGAAAACTGACGGATATCGTGTCGTACAAACGGCGAACGTGTGCACGTTTTAAGGTCCTGAAAATACGAGAAAAAGTGTGATAAATCAAGCTCATAGGATTTCCGTTGCGCCTATGATGGACTGGACAGACCGGCATTGCCGGTTCTTCCATCGTCAGCTCACGCGCCGTGCGCTGCTTTACACCGAGATGGTGGTGGCCGACGCCGTCATCCATGGATCGCGCGAGCGGCTGCTGGGCTTCGATGCCACCGAGCATCCGGTCGCGCTGCAGCTTGGCGGCTCCGATCCGCAAAAACTTGCCGAGGCGGCGCGCATTGGCGAGGCTTTTGGCTATGACGAGATCAACCTCAATGTCGGCTGCCCTTCCGACCGCGTCCAGTCGGGCACGTTCGGCGCCTGCCTGATGAGGGTGCCGGTTCTCGTCGCCGACTGTGTTGGCGCGATGAAGGCTGCCGTGAACATTCCGGTCACCGTCAAGTGCCGCATCGGCGTTGACGAGCAGGACCCCGAGCCGGCGCTCGATGTGCTGGCCGACGGGGTTTTTGCGGCTGGCGCCGACGCGCTCTGGGTGCATGCCCGCAAGGCCTGGCTGGAAGGCTTGAGCCCGAAGGAAAACCGCGACATCCCGCCGCTCGACTATGACAGGGTCTATCGCCTGAAGGCCAAAAAGCCGAGCCAGTTCATCGGCATCAATGGCGGCATTCAGTCGCTCGAGGAAGCCCTTCGCCATCTCGACCATGTCGATGGCGCCATGCTTGGCCGCGCTGCCTACCATACGCCCGGCATCCTGGCTGGCGTCGATGCCGCGTTCTATGGCGGCGAAGCCGGCGTGTTCGACTTTGCCGCGCTGATCGACGCGATGGCCGGCTATGCGGCGCGTCACATCGAGCAGGGCGGGCGACTCGGCCATGTCACCCGCCATATGGTCGGCCTGTTCCACGGCCTGCCCGGCGCGCGCCGCTACCGACAGATTCTGTCGACCGACGCGACCAGACCCGGTGCGGGACCGGATGTGCTGAAGGCGGCTTTTGCGGCGGTGGAATTCGGCCGCATCGAACAGGCAGCCTGACGAAGTCAGTCGCGCAAAATCATCCGGTCGCCGCGCACGTCGAAGCCAGACAGCGAGCCGATGAAGTTCATGCCGAGCAGGCTCTGGCCGAGCGCGCCGGGTGCGGCGATCATGACCGCCATGTCCTTGCGCACGATGTCGCCGATCGCCACGGTGTCGGTTCTGACGGAGGCGGCGCGCGCCATGCCATTGGCGGTCGAAACCGGTATGGTGAAGCTCAGCCTGTCCAGATTGAAACCCGCGGCACGCGCATCCTCTGCGGTCAGCACGATGCTGGTCGCGCCGGTATCGACCACGGTGCGGATTGCCGTGCCGTTGACCATGATACGCGCTTCGAAATGGCCGCTGTCGGCCTTGTCGAGCGTGACGGTTGCGTGGCCGTCCTCGACGCCCAATGCCAGCGGACTGCCGGGCACGAGGCCGGCCGTCACCCGGCTGGCGAAATCCTGCAATTCGTAGCGGTACTGATAACCGGCAACCAGCGCCAGCACGATGACGCCCCAGGCGCCGAGATTGCGCGCCATGGCGCCGAGCGGCCGGCCGGATCGAATGAGGCCGGCGCTGATCAGCGCGCCGAAGGCGCCCAGCCAGATCAGCCGGCTGAAATCGTTGTTTTCAATGCCGAAAGTGCTGCCGGCGGAATTGTTGACCATGAGCAGGACAAGCCCGACGCCGATCGCCACCATCACGATCCAGAACAGCCGGTTCATGGGCGGTGCCAGTTCACGAGAGGACGCCGCGCTCGCGCGCCATGCGGCCGCGGCGCGTTTCCCGGCGCGGCCGGCGCTCGACCGTTTCCAGCCGTGCCGGCAATTCAGCCATCACGCTTCGGCGCGTTTCCGGCGTCATATCGATCCAGGCGCCGATTTCCTCGCGCGTGCGGCCGCAGCCGAAGCAGAAGCCGGTTTTCATGTCGATCGAGCAGACGAGGATGCACGGGGATTCGATGGCCGTCATGACTTTCTCTTGGAGATTCCGTCCAGAATCCCTCGTTCCATCTCCACATGGTGCAACGGCAAAGCCAATGCAAGCCCTTCGGAATGCGCCGCCGGCAACTGCTTTCGCGCCAATGTCAGGGAAGGTTGTGCCGGCCGGGCAAGGCGGCTATGCCGCTGATCAATTCCACGGACGATCAGGAACGACATGACCAGCGCGCTGCCCTTCGACGATTTTCGCAATCTGCTGGCAAACCTGCCGCCGGCCGATACCGTTGCGGAAAACAGGGTGCGCACCCTGTTTGCCAAAGCCGACAAGCCCGAAAATTCGCTCGGCCGCATTGAAGACATCGCCGCGTGGCTCGCCGCCTGGAGTGGGCGCGCGCCGCCAGCGGTGACAAGGCCCTTGGTGGCGGTCTTCGCCGGCAATCACGGCGTCACCCGGCACGGCATTTCGCCACGGCCGGTGGCGGCGACCGCCAACGTGGTCGAGCTTTGCGCCGCAGGCGGCGCTGCCATCAACCAGATCTGCATTGCCAACGATCTCGGCCTGAAGGTCTTCGATCTCGCGCTGCACATTGCGACCGCCGACATCACCGAGGAGGCAGCACTCGATGAGCGCGGTTGCGCCGCCACCATGGCCTTCGGCATGGAAGCCATTGCCGGCGGCACCGATCTGCTTTGTTTGGGCGATCTCGGTGTCGGCAACTCGACTGTCGCTGCTGCTCTGTGTGCAGCACTTTTCGGCGGCCGCGGCGCCGACTGGGTCGGGCTTGGCTCGGGCGCCGATGCGGCGATGCAGGAACGCAAGGCTGCAGCGGTCGACGCGGCACTTGCGTTTCATGGCGCGAGCCTCAGGGACCCGCTTGAAGCCTTGCGTCGGGTCGGCGGGCGCGAATTCGCGGCGATTGCCGGCGCCATTCTGGCCGCGCGGATGCAGAAGATCCCGGTGCTGCTCGACGGCTTTACCGCGACCGCCGCGGCCGCCGTGCTTTATGCCGCCAATCCTGGTTCCCTCGACCATTGTCTGCTTGCCGGCCTGTCGGTGGAGCCCGGGCAGGTGCGGGCGGCTGTTCGGCTCGGCCTGCGCCCGCTGCTTGATCTCGGCATGAGCCATGGCGAAGGGGTAGGGGCGGCTCTTGCCGCGGGCCTGGTGAAAGCCGCCGCGCTCACCAGTTCGGGGATGGCGGCGGCCGTCAAAGCCTAGTGCCGTCAGCGACGGCGCGCGGCGACCGCCTGGGTCGGCAGCGCCGGCAATTCCTCCATCACCCGGCTTGGCGGGAAAATGGCGATCGCCTCGGTGCCTTCGCGCAGTCTGGAATGGAGCTCGAATTCGCCGCCATGCATGGCCAGCAGGCCCTGCACGATCGGCAGCCCCAGCCCTGTCCCCTGTTCGGCGCTCTTGATGGCGATCGAACCCTGGCCGAAGGCGGAAAGCACGATCGGAATCTCCTCTTCAGGGATGCCCGGTCCATTGTCCTTGATCGAGATGTACTGCCCGCCGCCGGCAGTCCAGCCGACGCGCACGCGGATTTCGCCGCCGGTTGCCGTGAATTTGATGGCATTGGACAAAAGGTTGAGCGTGATCTGACGCAGCGCGCGTTCGTCGGCGAACAGACGCGGCAGGGTGCTTTCGAAATCCTGGACGATGCGGATGTCCTTGTTGCGCGCCTTCAGCTCCATCATGTGGCAGCAATCCTCGACGATGGCGAGCAGCATCACCGGCTCCTCGTTGAGCTGGTAGCGGCCGGCTTCGATGCGCGACAGGTCGAGGATCTCGTTGATCAGGTCGAGCAGATGCTGGCCGGACTCGTGCACGTCATGGGCGTAGTCGCGATAGGTCGGGTTGCTCATCGGTCCGAGCACCTCGTTGGCCATCACCTCGGAAAAGCCGAGAATGGCGTTGAGCGGCGTCCTGAGCTCGTGGCTCATCGAGGCCAGAAAACGCGACTTTGCCAGATTGGCGTCTTCGGCCCGCCGCCTTGCCTCGTCCGACATCGATTTCGCCGTCTCCACCTCGGCGATCAGCGCGTCCTTTTCGGAGCGGAACGACAAGAGCATCAGCGACGAGCGGTTGAGATGGCTGGCGACATAGTCGAAGAACGGCAGGGCGGCGACCAGCAGCCCGACCATGATCGCCTCGACTGGCAGCCACAGCTTGGCTCCGGAATAGGCATAGACCGCCACCGGAATGGCAAAAGTCGTCAGCAGCGCGCCACGCAGCGACGACGCCATGACGGCCGTTGCCGCCATGGCAAGCAGCAGCACCACCGCCTTGACCACCTGAAACTGGTCGACCTGGCACGCGCTGCAGTCGAGCCATGCGAACCAGGCCCAGCCGAGGCCACACAGCCAATGGCCGATGAGCAAATCTCTTCGCGTTCGCAATGGGTTGAGCTCGGAAGCTTCAGTGCGTTCGATGCGCCTCGCCATGAACACGACGACGCTGTAGCAGGCGAGGGTGAACAACGCCCAGACACCGATCCGCTTGGCGTCCATGCCGGAAAACAGCCCTGCCGCCGCGATCGTCAGCACAAGCAGCGGGATGGCGATCGCGCCGCCCACCATGGCGCGTGCATGCAGCTTCAGCAGTTCGCGGTCGAAATCGGGGTTGCCGGCTTGCTGCGAGAGACGGTCGCGCGTCTTGCGCACCGCGCGCGCCACATCGCTGTTGCGATGGGGTTTCCTGCGGTCCACAATGAATTTATCCGCTGTGTTCGAGCGTAGCAAAGGCATGGAAACTTCAATTCATACGCGCAGCGATTTCAAATTCTTAAGCTACGTTCGAATGATTAAGAGACTGTTTGCCATATGAGCCGTTCGTGGTCGCAAAGGCCTCGCCGGCGATACAATCCGCGGCCGCCGCGAAGCCTGTGGCGCAGGCTGGTGGACTACGGACTGACCGTCATCCTGCTCGGCCTGCTGATCCTTCTGGCGGCGCGTCTTGACCGGGTCGAGACACGCAAGGCGCAAGGCGCGGCAATCGTCAACGATGGCGATTCGATCACGCTCGGCACCGAGCGCATCCGCATGCGCGGCATCGACGCTCCCGAATATGCGCAGACCTGCCGCAAGGACGGCGCTGACTATCCCTGCGGCAAGCTCGCGCGCCAGTCCCTGGTGCGACTGATATCAGGCAAACCCGTCTACTGCAGCGGCTGGCAACGCGACCGCTATGGCCGGCTGCTCGGCGACTGCAAGGTCGACGGCAAGGATCTCAACCGCGCCCAGGTCGAGGCCGGCTGGGCGGTTGCCTATGGTGATTTCGAAATCGAGGAAGCCGGCGCCCGCGCCGGCAAGGCCGGCATCTGGGCAGGCACCTTCGACGAGCCGCATGACTGGCGCGAAACCCACCACGACGGGCCGGTCGAAAGAAAGCATGGCACGCTGGCTTCGATCGGCGACGCGCTGCGCGAGATTTTTCGCTTCTGGTGATACTCAACGCATCAATGCGCGCCCTATAGTCGCGGAAGAGATCGAGGAGGAAGGGAATGAAGCTGTTCGATGGTGGGCGCGCGCCCAATCCACGCCGGGTCAGGGTTTTCCTCGCCGAAAAGGGGCTGGAGGTTCCGCTGGTGCCTGTCGACATGGGGGCGCTGGGACACAGGCAGGAGCCGGTCAGTTCGCGCAATCCGCTGCAGCGCCTGCCGGTGCTCGAACTCGACGACGGCACGATCATCACCGAATCCGTTGCCATCTGCCGCTATTTCGAGGAACTGCATCCGCAGCCGGCGCTGTTCGGGGAGGGCGCGCTCGGCAAGGCGCAGGTCGAGATGTGGCAAAGGCGCATGGAGTTCAATCTGCTGAGCTGCGTCGCGCAGGCTTTTCGCCACATCCATCCTGCGATGAAGGAATGGGAAATCCCCCAGATCCCCGAATGGGGTGAGGCCAACAAGCCCAAGGCGGTCGAATTCCTGAAACTCCTCGACACCGAGCTGGCAGACCGCGAGTTTGCCGCCGGCGACAGCTATTCGATCGCCGACATCACCGGACTGATCGCCATCGACTTCATGAAGCCGGCGCGCATCAAGGTGCCGGAAGACTGCACCAACGTGCTGCGCTGGCACGGCGCGATTTCCAGCCGGCCGAGCGCCGCCGCCTGAGGATGAGCTCCGAACTGGAAAGCCTCACGGCAAAAGTCCTGGCCTGCCGCATCTGCGTTGACAATTCGGTCGGCCGCCCGCTGCCGCATGAGCCGCGCCCAGTGCTGCGCCCCTCGTCGAGCGCACGCATCCTGCTCGCCAGCCAGGCGCCGGGCACCAAGGTGCATATCTCTGGCATGCCGTTCACCGACGCCTCCGGCGACCGCTTGCGAAGCTGGCTGGGCGTCAGCAGCGAAGAGTTCTACGACACGGAAAAATTCGCCATCGTGCCGATGGGTTTTTGCTTTCCCGGCCAGAACGCCAAAGGCGCGGACCTGCCGCCGCGGCGCGAATGTGCGCCGGCCTGGCGCGCGCCGCTGATGGCGCTGATGCCGCGCATCGATCTCGTGCTGACGATCGGGATCTATGCGCAATCCTGGCATATGGGCACTGCGCGTCGGTCCTCTCTGACCGAGACGGTGATGGATTGGCGTGCCGTCTGGGATGCGCCGACCAGCCCGAAAGTGCTGCCGCTGCCGCATCCATCATGGCGTAACACAGGCTGGCTGAAGAAGAATCCATGGTTTGAAATGGATTTGCTGCCATTTCTGAGGTCGGAAATCCGCTATCGCATCGGTTGAGCTTTCAGCAAGAAATCACTCGCTTTTGCACCATCCGGCAGAATTTCTTTCTTGTGAAAGGCCCAGATAAGAGGGACTATAGGCAATCCATTCCTCAAAGCGCGTCGCGCCTGAGGGAAGTAACGCGCTTTGAATTTTGTTTTTTATGCATGTCGTTGTCCCAAAACCGCTACGCACTTTTGGGCGACAGGCATCAGGGAGCACCCAATGGACCGCCTTGACAGAAAAATTCTCCGCCTCCTGCAGGAGGACGCGACGCTTGCGGTCGCCGATGTCGCCAAGAAAGTCGGTCTGTCGACCACGCCGTGCTGGCGGCGCATCCAGAAGCTCGAGGAAGAAGGCGTCATCAAGCGGCGCGTCGCCATCCTCGACCATGAAAAGGTCAATGTGCGCGTCACCGTCTTCGTGTCGATCCGCACCAATTCGCACAGCCATGAATGGCTGCGCCGCTTTTCGGAGGTCGTCCAGGAATTTCCGGAAGTGGTCGAATTCTACCGCATGAGCGGCGACGTCGACTATCTCTTGCGCGTGGTGGTGCCCGACATTGCCGCCTATGACGCCTTCTACAAGCGGTTGATCGCCAAGATCGAGATCCGCGACGTGTCGTCGTCCTTCGCCATGGAGCAGATCAAGTACACGACCGAAATGCCGCTGGACTATATGGTGCTGGACAAGGAGTCAGGCGCCAACGCCGCTTGAGATTCAATTCGCTAGTTCTTCTTTTTGTTGAGGAAACTCCAAGGCGAGTTCACCGGCAGCGTGATCGTGTCCGGCACCGTGTCGACACTGACCACCTCCGCTTTGCGCACCGTGTAGCCCGACTGGATGACGCTGACGCCATCAAGGATGAACAGCTGGCTTTTCTCCAGGCCCGGCGTGAGCGCACCGGTGACGGAAACCGGCTGATAGGCCTCCGACATCCTGTAGGGGTGGGCGGGCGTGACCAGCACGATCTGGTTGGGCGGCGGCGTGGGCATGTGGCTGCAAGCACCTGTCCACGGCACCAGCAGGAATTGATACACAAGGTCGCCATCGCGATCGACCGGAAGGGCATAGCCGGCTAACTGAACGGTCTTATCCTGCAGATTGAGCGACAGCGTCTCGCCATGGTCGGGCATTTTGGCCGCGATCATCGGCAGGCCGACGCTTTCGGCGGCTTGTTGTGTCGCCGGACGCAGATCCTTCCAGAATATGTGCGCGGTCTCGGCCGAGGCATCGGCGGCGGACACAAACAACGCGACCGCGAGCGCCGTGGTCGATTTGAGACGGTTGCTCATTGGCCGCTCCCTTTGCGGTGGAGTAAAGCCGCCGTGGCCAAGGGCGTCAACGCTCGAGCCGCATCACATGTCGGCGAGAGCCGGCCACGCCGACCTCGTGGAAACCTCGGGCCTTGAACATGTCGGAAAACCCCATGAAACGGTAGCTCGGCGATGCCTGATCGACAGGGTAGGCCTCGATCGCCCTGGCGCCCTTAGCAAAGGCATGATCGATTGCAGCGTCGAGCAGCGCTGCCGCCAGCCCGCCGCCGCGCAAGGCTCTGGGCACATAAAAGCAGACGATCGACCAGATGCCAGTCTCGGCACCGTCCTGTTGCGGCGACAGCTTGCGGTAGGTCTCGCGCGGCGCGACCGAGCACCAGCCGACGGTCCGGCCTTCAAGCTCGGCGACAAGGCCGACGGGCGTGCCGGCCTCGATCCGCGCCATCATCATGCGTTTCTTCTCATCGTTCTGGATGTGCTCGCGGCTGGAGTGGCGCCAGGCCATGCACCAGCAATATTTCGGTCCACCCGGCGCTTCGAACAGACTTTCGAAATCAGCGCGCGTTTCCCGATTTACCGCGGCAAAACGAATTTTTGCCAGATCAGCCTTTTCTGGCGATCCGCTCGAGCGTCTTGGCATTGGTCAGCTCCCTCACGGCGTCCTTGCCGATCCAGCGCGCTGTCTTGTCGGTCGACTGCGCCAACCGCTCGGCGACAGCAAGGGCAGCGCCGTGCATCTCCATCGATCGTTTGCCGATTGAGCGAAGTGCCCAGTTCACGGCCTTCTTCACGAAATTCCGGCCATCGGTGGCATGCGTTTCAATGACCGGCAGGAAGTCGAGGAAGGTCGCTATCGGCTCTTTCTTCCGGTGGACCACCGACCAGGCGATCATGGCAAACGCCGTGCGGCGAACGAACTCCCGGTCGTCGGCCGCGAACTCGCCGATCAATTCCTTCCAGCTGTCCGTATCGACGAAGAGATCGGAGACGCCGTCGACGATATCCCACGAATCGAAGGACGCCGCCCATTGCCTCGCATCCGCGGCAGTGAACCGCTTCGGGTCGGCCGTGACGGAAGCGATGAACTGCGCCTCCATGATGCCGGTCTGCCAGAGTTCGAAGGCGCGTTCATGGTTGCGCTTTATTTTCCTGGCAATCTGCCGCTGCACCCCATGTGGAATGCCGAGCGCACGTTCGATCTTGATGCCGTAGCGCAGCATGCCACGGCGATTTTCCTCCGAGCCGATCGAGCGCAGATACGCGACGATGTCGTCGGCACTGGATTGAGGCGAAAGCTCGGCCACCGCGAATCCTATTTCTCCAGGCGCGCCAGCAGCGAAGAGGTGTCCCAGCGCTTGCCGCCCATCGCCTGCACATCCTTGTAGAACTGGTCGACAAGTGCTGTCACCGGCAGCTTGGCGCCATTGCGGTCGGCCTCGGTGAGGCAGATGCCGAGATCCTTGCGCATCCAATCGACGGCAAAGCCGAAATCATATTTGCCGGCATTCATCGTCTTGTGACGGTTCTCCATCTGCCACGAGCCGGCCGCACCCTTGGAAATCACCTCGATGACCTTTTCGATGTCGAGCCCGGCCTTCTTGCCGAAATGGATGCCTTCGGCCAGCCCCTGGACGAGACCGGCGATGGTGATCTGGTTGATCATCTTGGTGAGCTGGCCGGAACCGGCCGGCCCCATCAGCCCGACCATGCGGGCAAAAGAATCGATGACCGGCTTGGCCTTGTCGAACGCCTCCTGTTCGCCGCCGACCATCACCGTCAGCACGCCGTTTTCCGCGCCAGCCTGGCCACCGGAGACCGGAGCGTCGAGGAACGAAAAGCCGCGCGCTTGCGCCTTCTCCGCCAGTTCGCGCGCAACTTCGGCCGACGCCGTCGTGTTGTCGATATAGATCGCGCCCTTCTTCATCGAACCGAAGGCGCCCTGCGCACCTGTCGTCACCGAGCGCAGATCGTCGTCATTGCCGACGCAGGAGAAGATGAAATCCTTGCCGTCGGCGGCCTCGGCCGGTGTCGTGGCGAAGCTGCCGCCATGCTGGCCAACCCATTGTTCGGCCTTGGCCGTGGTGCGGTTGTAGACGGTGACGTCGTGGCCGCCCTTGTTCCTGAGATGTCCGGCCATCGGATAACCCATGACGCCAAGACCGAGAAATGCCACCGATGCCATAGTTCTACCTTCCGACGGGAAACGGGATTTTGTTTGCCGAACGTCTAGGCCTTGCGGCGAATTCGTCAAGCCGCCGCGGCGTCAGGATTGAGTGGCACAGCCGCAGCGCACACCGGTCAGCGCTTCAGATGTATGGTGATCCGCCGCTCGATCCATTCGATCGCGTGCCGCAAGATCTCGACCATCACCAGATAGACGAGCGCGACCCAGATATAGGCCTGGATGTCGAATGTGCGCGCATAGGTCAGCTTTGCCATGCCCATCAGGTCGTAGACGGTGATGATGGCGACGATGGCGGACGCCTTGACCATCAGGATGAGTTCGTTGCCGTAGGGCCTCAGCGCGACGATCAGCGCCTGGGGCAGGATGACCTTGCGCAGCGTCTGCAACTTGTGCAGGCCGAGCGAAGCAGCACCTTCCCACTGGCCTTTCGGCACGCTTTCAATCGCACCGCGCAAGATCTCGGCCTGATAGGCGGCGGTGTTGAGGGCGAAGGCAAAGACACCGCAGTTGAATGCCTCACGGAAAAAGCCCCAGAGCCCGACCATTTCGAGCTGTGGCTTGAACGAGCCCACACCATAATAGACCAGAAAGGTCTGGACCAGCAGGGGCGTGCCGCGGAAGAAATAGACGTAACCGTAGGCAATGCCGGAGAGTATGCGGTTTTGCGACATGCGTGCATAGGCCACCGGCAGGGACAGGATTGCGCCCAGGACAATCGAGATGCCGACCAGCGAGAGCGTGACGCCGAGCCCCTCCAGGTAGCTGGGACCATACTTGGCAAAGAGCTCGCTGTTCCCGGCCAAAGCCAGATAGGCGACGATGCCGGCGCCGGCGGCAATCCAGATGCCCACCAGCACATGGCCGACGATTCGTGAACGCGGCCAGCCGCGCGCACGCACAGGAGGCCGTTCTACAGCGGCTGCGATGCTCATCGCTGTGCCTCCCGCTGGCCAAGCGAGCGCAGTATGGCGCCGGTGGCGAAGGATGAGATGATGGCCAGGATCAGAAATACCATTGCGGCCACGCTAAAGAACAGGAATGTGTGTTTGGTGACGCGTGCGGCCACACCGGCTTGACGCAGCGTTTCAGCTAGGCCGACCACGGATACCAGAGAAGTGTCCTTGAGCAGGCTCAGCCAACAATTCTCCAGCCCCGGAAACGCGATGCGGAGCAATTGCGGCAAAATCACTTTGCGCATCGTTTGCCCGTATGACAGGCCGATGGCGTAGCCACCTTCATATTGTCCCTTTGGAATGGCCCGGAAAGCAGAGAGGAATACCTCGCTGGCATAGGCCGAGAAGATGATCGCAAGCACGATCATGCCGGCGACGAAGCCGTTGATGTCGATGGTCGCTTCAGGGTTTATCAATCTGACGAGATATTGCAGGATCAGCGGGCCGCCGAAAAAGAACAAAAACAGCGTCACCAGCTCCGGAAGTCCGCGAAAGATCGTCGTATAGATGTTGGCGGCAACCCGCAGCGAAGGTTCCTCGGATTGTTTGCCCAGCGCTACAAAAAAGCCGATCGTCAAACCGATTGGAAGCGTGGCCAGCGCCAGAATAACAGTGACGGCGGCACCAGAGACGATATCGTCAAGCCAGCCATCGGGTCCCCAACTGAGAAGCGTCCATACGCTCTGCATCCGCTCGCCTGTTCTCCCGCATCCGCTCTTTGGAGAGCCACGCCGCGTCACCCCTCGTGCCCGGCATCTTGCAAGAACGGCGGGACTATCCCGCCGTTCTCTTGATCAGAAAGCTGCGATCAGGAATCGCCGCCATAGACGTCGAACTTGAAGTACTTGTCGTTGATTTCCTTGTACTTTCCGTTGGCGCGGATGGCGTCGATCGCCGCATTGAACTGGTGGACCAGATCGGTCTCGCCCTTGCGCACCGCGATGCCAGCGCCCGGGCCGTGGATCTTGACGTCAGGCTTGATCGCACCGATCAGCTTGCAGCAGGCGCCGTCCGGCGAATCCAGCCATTGCTGCAGCACGACGATGTCGTCATTGGCGGCGTCGAGGCGGCCATTGGCCAGGTCGAGCTGGTATTCCTGCGCAGTCGGATAGGGCTTGACCGTGCTGTCGGTGTAGGTTGCGGTCGAGTAGTTGAAATGCGTGGTCGAAGCCTGCACGCCGATCGTCTTGCCGGCCAGGTCTTCCTTGGTCACGCCCTTGATGTCGCTGTCCTTGGGCGCGACGATCGCCGGCGGGGTGTTGTAGTATTTATTCGTGAAGTCGACCTTCTCGGCACGCTCCGGCGTGATCGACATCGAGGCAATGATGGCGTCGAACTTGCCGGCCTGCAGCGCCGGGATGATGCCGTCCCAATCCTGCGCGACAAAGGTGCACTTCACCTTCATCTCGTCGCAAAGTGCCTTGGCGATATCGATGTCGAAGCCAACGAGTTGGCCGTCGGCGGTCAGGTTGTTGAACGGGGGGTAGGCGCCTTCGGTGCCGATCCGCAGGGTCTTTTCCTGGGCCTGGGCTACGCCGAGCGTCAGCAGCGCAGCCGATGCGGCGAGCGCGATACGCAGTGCAATACGCATGATAGTCCTCTCTTTATGGTCCCGGCCGTGGTTCCGTACGGCTCTGTGGGGCGGTGCTTTGACCGCCCGCTGATCGGGATACTCCCACTCTTTCCGGGAAAAAAGCAACTGTAAAACCATCGCGATCGGCAAAGCTATTCTGCCGCAGCGTCACGGCTCAAGTAACGAGACCAGTCGTACGCTCGATGAAGTCGGCTATCGATTTCGTATCGTCGAGATCGAACACCGGCAGGCTTTCGCCGGGAACCGCAAAGTCGGCAGCGATGGCGACGATGTGCGGGTCGTTTGCCGCGAGCGGCGCCCGGTCGCTGGCCTCCAGCCGCCGCGTTTCGATCTTGTTGTGCGCCTCGCGCTTGTAGCCTTCGACCAGCACGATGTCGCATGGCGCCAGCCGCGCCAGGATCGCCTCCAGCGTCGGCTCGTCCTCGCCGCGCAATTCGTGCATCAGCGCCCAGCGCTTGCCGGAGACGATCGCGACTTCCATGGCGCCGGCCTGCCGGTGGCGAAAGCTGTCGGCCCCGGGCTTGTCGATGTCGAAATCATGATGAGCGTGCTTGACCGTCGACACCTTCCAGCCGCGCCGCACGAACTCGGCGACCAGCTTTTCGGTCAGTGTCGTCTTGCCGGAATTCTTCCAGCCGGTGATGCCGAAGACGCGTCTGTTCATAGGGTTATGCTTTGCAGCAGCAGTTCGGCTTCGGCAAGGTCGTCTGGCGTGTTGATGTTGAAGAACGGGTCGATCTCGTGCCCGCCGGCTGCAAGCATCGGAAAATCCACCTCGACAAACTCCCGCCGGTCGATGAAGGCGGAAACCCGCCTGTTGTTCTCGTCGACCAGAAAGTGCCGCAAGGCGTCGCGCAGACTTAGCGGCCAGAGAGCGAAGGTCGGATGCCGCTTGCCGGCCGAACTGGCGACGGCAATCGCATCGGGGCGCTCTTCGACCGCCGCCGCCAGCCGTTCGACCAGATTGTTTGGCAGAAAAGGCGTGTCGCCAGCGGCCGTCACAAGTGATTTGCACCCTGTGTTCGCGCCAGCCCATTCGAGCCCGGTCAGGATTCCCGCAAGCGGTCCGGCAAAGCCTGTCACCGTGTCGGCAAGTACCGGCAGTCCGACTTGGGCGAATCGCGACAGGTCGCCATTGGCGCTGAGCGTCAGCAATCCGACCTGCGGCGCAAAACGCGCAACGACGTGGTCCAGCACGCTGTCGCCGCCAAGGGTAAGCAGGCTCTTGTCGCCGCCGCCCATGCGCCTGGACTGGCCGCCAGCCAGAATGATCCCTGCAACCTCTCGGCTCATCGCTCACTGCCTGTATGTGTCGGCTCGGCCTATATGCCGTCCGGCGCCATGTCCGGTCCAGCGCTTTCGGCGGCGGTTTTTTGCCGGCCGACGACGCGCTCGCGGTAGAGGGCATAGAGGCCGGAACCAATGATGATCGTGGCACCAAGAATCATCGGCAGGTCGGGGAGGTCGCCAAAGATGAACAGGCCAAGCAGGATCGACCACAAAAGGGCGGTGTAGCGGAACGGCGCGATGAAGGAGATGTCGCCCACCCGCATCGCCATGATGATAAACTGGTAGCCGATCAGCACCAGCACTGCCGCCAGTGCCAGCAGCGCCGTGCTTTTTGCCGTCATTGGTGTCCAGCCACCCATCGGTGACAGCAGCGCCGCGCCCAGCACCGTCATGGCAAGCGCCGTGGCGGTCGACACCAGCAATGTTGGAATGGCCTGCGGTATTCGCTTGGTGGCGAGGTCGCGCACCGCGCAGCAGGCGACGCTGGTCAGCGCCAGCAGCGAATAGACGCTGAACCCTTCAAACCCAGGCCGCACGATGATCAGCACGCCGGCAAAACCGACGGCGATGGCCAGCCAGCGCCGCCAGCCGACACCTTCGTTGAACACCAGTGCCGCACCCATGGTCACCGCCAGCGGCAGCGCCTGCAGCACGGCCGAGACATTGGCGATCGGCAAATGGGCAAGGGCGACGAGA
Organism: Mesorhizobium sp. P2_H9; assembly: GCF_056403215.1. Classification (NCBI taxonomy): domain Bacteria; kingdom Pseudomonadati; phylum Pseudomonadota; class Alphaproteobacteria; order Hyphomicrobiales; family Phyllobacteriaceae; genus Mesorhizobium; species Mesorhizobium sp. P2_H9. The sequence continues at coordinate 70,895 of NZ_JBFUFX010000011.1, forward strand.
AAGGCGACGGTGGCGCCGGCCTCACCGATCACGCGGATCGCCACCAGCGGCTGCAGCATCGAGGCCGGCCTGGCCAGCGCCCCGCGCTGCCAGGCGAGCAGACCGACGAACAGCGAGGCGAAGGCACCCCGGATGAACATGACCTGCGCCATGTTCATCGATTCCGACGAGAATTTGGTGATGGCGTCGTTGAGCGTAAAGCCAACCATCGCCACGATCATGAACAGCGCGCCGCGAAGGTTTGGGGAAAGGGGCAAGGGCGTTACCGGTTTTGGGTTGGATCAAGCCTGTAACAGCCGGTTTCCAAACAGCAACGCCAAAGGACTGGGCCACAGCGTTTCGTTGTGGCCCGCAATGTTTCCCGGACAGGCCGCGAGATCACGACCGCGGCTGGAGCGGTAGAGCTTATTTCTTCGGCGTCAGCACCTCGGTGCCATTGCCGTCCTTGCCGGCGATCGTCCACAGGCCGTGCAGCGAGCCGTCTTCCTGCACCTTGTAGACGACGAGGCCGATTTCCTTGCCCATCACATAGCCGGCGGAAAAAGCATCGTCGTTGCGCATGCAGATGCCGTCCGAGGACGATCCACCAGTCTCCCAATGAATTGTGCAGGTCGTCTCGCTGGTCAGCGTGATCGTCGCTTCGCCGCCATAGGCCGATCCGTCGAAATTGGTGCCGGCGACAGCGTAGGTGCCGCCGATCGACTGGGCTGCCGCCGGGACAGTCGCGAGTCCGAGCAAGGCGAGAGAAAGAATGAGTTTGCGCATGGTGTATTCCCCCTGTGAGCGACGATTCCGCTGCGCGGAAAGCTAGGCCGGAACATGCTGGCGGTAAATCAGGCAACCGCTTGCGGAGGAGACTTTTTCCGGGGTGTTACCGAGAATGCTCATGGCCCCTTGAGGCTGCCGGCGATCGGCCCGACCAGAGGGTCGTATTTGGATTTCAGCGCAGGCGGATAGTCGATCCAGACGGTGCGGATGACGCCATCCTTGCCGAACAGGCGGCGCTCGTAAAAGATATTTTTGTCCTTGACGCCCGACAGCACCGCCCAGTCCTTGCCGGTCTTGCTGTAGGTGATCGTGTAGCCCGGCACCTTGCTGGCTTTCTCGGCAGCGACGAAGCTTTTCGGTGTGTCATCGTCGACGTTGTATATGCCCGAGCAGGTCAGGCTGGCGCCGTCGGCGCTCAGCCATACCTGCCCGTCGCCATTGTCCGGTTCGGGTTGGCGATCGGTGAAGACCTCGTCGGGAAAGGTGCAGACCGTGCCGAAACGCTCGTTGACGTAGGTGAATGGCGCGGCAACAGCCGTGGTCGTTGCAATCGCTGCGAAAGACGCCAGGGTCGGGAAAAGTCGTTTCATGCCATGCCTCCAGCCAATGACGGAGGCGATCTTGCACGAGATCGGCGAAAAAATCAGCCGCCGGTGACGCTCATATGCCGGGAAACCGAGGGGCGGCTGGTGCGGCGGTCGATGATGAAATCATGACCCTTCGGCTTGCGGCCGATGGCTTCATCAATGGCATCGGCGACCAGTTCGTTGCCTTCGGAGGCACGCAGCGGTGCGCGCAGGTCGGCTGCATCTTCCTGGCCGAGGCACATATAGAGCGTGCCGGTGCAGGTCAGGCGGACGCGGTTGCAGCTTTCGCAGAAATTATGCGTCATCGGCGTAATGAAGCCCAGCCGTCCGCCGGTTTCAGTGACCTGGACATAGCGGGCCGGGCCGCCGGTCTTGTAGGGGATGTCGGTCAGCGTGAACTGGCGCTCCAGCGAAGCGCGCAGCAGCGACAGCGGCAGATACTGGTCGGTGCGGTCGGCGTCGATCTCGCCCATCGGCATGGTTTCGATGACCGTCAGATCCATGCCGCGGCCGTGCGCCCAGCGCATCATCTCCGGCAGTTCGGCGTCGTTGAAATCCTTCAGCGCCACCGCATTGAGCTTCACCTTCAGCCCCGCCGCCTGTGCCGCGTCGATGCCTTCCATGACCTTGCCGAGATGGCCCCAGCGGGTGATCTTGTGGAACTTGTCGGCGTCGAGCGTGTCCAGCGAGACGTTGATGCGCTTGACGCCACAATCGGCGAGCTCGGCGGCAAAGCGCGAAAGCTGCGAACCGTTGGTGGTCAGCGTCAGTTCTTCCAGCGCGCCGCTTTGCAGGTGTCGCGAAATCTGGCGCACCAGATGCATGATGTTCTTGCGCACCAGCGGCTCGCCGCCGGTCAGGCGCAGCTTGCGCACGCCCTTTTCGATGAACACGGTGCAAAGGCGGTCGAGTTCCTCCAGCGACAGCAGGTCCTTCTTGGGCAGAAAGGCCATGTCCTCGGCCATGCAATAGGTGCAGCGGAAATCGCAGCGGTCGGTAACCGACACGCGCAAATAGCTGATTGTGCGACCGAATGGGTCGATCATGTTCATGCTTGTGCGTTTCCCGTGGCCGCGAACGGCGGCGTTATATACCGCTATGTGATACGATCCGGCTTCGCATTCAAGATAGCGGCTCTCGATCTTTGGTAACATTCCCTGGCCGACATGGCATGTCGGTTGCCCCTAAAGCGCCTTTTCCCGCTGCGCGAAGCAGCGTAGGGAAGGGCGATCGATGCGGGGTCTACCATCATGACGGCACCAAAGGAACTCAGGGTCTCGAAAGACCGCAGACTGCTCTCGGTGACCTTTCCGGATCACCGGCCGTTCGAACTGCCGGCCGAGCTGCTGCGCGTCGCCTCGCCTTCGGCCGAGGTGCAGGGCCATTCGCCGGAACAGCGCGTGACCGTTCCCGGCAAGCGCAACGTCGCCATCCTGAAGATCGAGCCGGTCGGCAACTATGCTGTGCGCATCACCTTTGACGATTTCCACGACACCGGCATCTTCACTTGGAACTACCTGCATACGCTAGGCCACGAGAAGGACGCGCGCTGGAACGCCTATCTCGCGGAGCTCGAGGAAAAGGGTCTCAGCCGCGATCGTTAGTTCTGGATTGTCGTCAAAACGTCACGGATCTGGGATAGCGCCGGCAAAGGTTCGGAGATGAACAAGATGTCCGTCATCACCTCGGTCGAACAGCTCGAAGCCCTCTATGGCCTGCCAGGCGAAGCGTCGGTGGTCAAGGAACTCGATCATGTCATTCCCGAATACGCCGCCTTCATCGAGGCATCGCCGTTTGTTGCGCTCGCGACCAGCGGGCCGGAGGGGCTGGATTGCTCGCCGCGCGGCGATCTCGCCGGCTTCGTGCGCATCCACGATCCGAAAACCCTGATGATGCCGGACCGGCGCGGCAACAACCGGGCTGACTCGCTGAAAAACATCATTCGCGATCCGCGCGTCGGCCTGCTGTTTTTGGTACCCGGCTCCGGCACCACGCTGCGCGTCAATGGTCGCGCCCACATCACCACCGATGCGGCGCTTTGTGCGTCGTTCACCGTCGAAGGCAAGCCGGCGCGCTCGGTCACCGTGGTCGATGTCGATTCGGTCTATTTCCAGTGCGCCCGCGCCATCGTCCGCTCGGAACTGTGGAACCCGGCAAAGCATGTCGATCCAAAATCGCTGCCGACGCCGGGACAAATCCTGGAAGTCACCAGCCGCAAGAACATTGACAGCGAGACCTACGACAAGGAATGGCCGGAGCGGGCGAAAAAGACGATGTGGTGAGTGGGTCGCGAGGCCGGTTGGATCACGCTTCCTTCAGTACGTCATAGATCTTGCGCATCTGCTCGCCGATCATGTCGCATTGTTCCGGCGTCGACTGGCTCATCGCCTTCTCGATCAGCGCCATATGCACCTTCAGCGCCTTCATCAACAGGTCCGTGCCGGCTTCGGTCAGGGTCAGCCGCAAAACGCGCTTGTCCTTCTCGTCACCTTCACGGCGCAGCAGGCCGCGGCTCTCCAGCTGCGGCAAGAGCATGGTGATGTTGGAGCGCCCGACCAGCAGGCGGCGGGCGAGATCGTGCTGCGACATGCCGGGGTGGCGATAGAGGTTCATCAGCACGTCGAGCTGCGCCGGCTTGAGGTCAAGCGGCGCCAGCTTTGCCGCCAGCGCCCGTTCCAGCGCATGGCAGGCGCGCGCCACCGCGACCCAGTTGCGAAAACGCGGGTTGTCCCAGGGTAGCTCTTGCTTAATGTTCATGTTTGAACTATTATGTTCATGCTTGAACGGAATGGATGGATCGCCACTATGGCATCATTTGGACTGAAGGTCATCCGGGGCGTGTTCGCAGCCACTGAACATGTCGCTCCGCGCCTGAGCGGCCGCGCGGCATTCGAATTGTTCTGCCGCACGCCGAATGTGAAGGCGCTTAACGATGGCGAACGGCGCGCTGTCGCGCGCGCCGCCGATTTCATGGCCGAGGCGCGTCATCACCGGCTGAAGACCAAGACCGGCTGTGTGATGGTGCATGAATTCAGGCCCGAGCCGGGCAGGGCGTCCGCCGGCACGGTGCTCGTCATCCATGGCTGGCGTTCGCGCACCGAATATATGCGCACGCTGATCGAAGGCTATCGCAGCGCCGGCTACAAGGTCGTCTCGCTCGACCTGCCGGGCCACGGGCAGTCGCAGGGCCGTCGGTTGAACCTGGTCAATGCCGTCGAAGCCGCGCGAATCGCTGGCGAATGGTTCGGACCGTTCGCAGCAGCGGTCGGCCATTCCTTCGGCGGTGCCGTTGCCGCCAATGCCGTTGCCGGTTCGGTCAGGAACATTGCGCCGCTGGCGGCCGAACGGTTGGTGCTTATCGCTGCGCCGAGTTCGTTGCCGACGATCTTCGCCGACTTCAGCCGCATGCTCAATGTCGGCCCGCGCTCACAAATCGCGATGGCCGATCGGGTCGAAAAACTATCCGGCCGGCCGCTGCACGAATTCACGGGCGACCGCCAGCTTGCGCACAGGCCGGTGCCGACGCTGGTCATCCATGCGCCGGACGACCGTGAAGTCTCCGCCGATCACGCAACGCGCTATGCCGGCGCCGGCGACCATGTGCGGCTTCATTGGGCCAATGGACTCGGCCATCGCCGCATCCTCGCCGACAAGGGCGTGGTCGAGCGCGCCGTCGGCTTCATTGCCGACCATCGGGAATCGGTGCTGCTGCACTGAGCCGGGCTTACACGGTCTGTTTCTTCTTCTCGCCGGGCTCGACCGGCAGTCCGGCCGCTTTCCAGGCGGTGTAGCCGCCGAGAATATGCTTCACCGGCGAAAGCCCCATATCCTGCGCCGTCTTGGTGGCAAGCGCCGAGCGCGAGCCGCCGGCGCAGAAGAAGACAAAACTCTTTCCTGAGGCGAAGAACGGCTTGTGGTACGGGCTTTCCGGGTCGATCCAGAATTCCAGCATGCCGCGGGTGACATGTTTTGCGCCGGGGATCTTGCCGTCCCGCTCCACTTCGCGCGGATCGCGCAGGTCGACGAAGATCGTTGCTTCGTCGTCAAGCAGATCAGCCGCTTCCTCAGGCGAGACCACTTCGATCTCGGCATTGGCCTCATCGAGCAGCTCACGATATCCCTTTTTCACCGGCTATCCTCCCGACCGCGTGTTTGCCGGCCTTGCGGATTTCCAGCACAACGGGCGGCCTTTGTCACGCCGTGTCGGGGCCGGTCATCGCCCCTGCCAAAATCGCTTCGACCGTCACGATGTTGTGAAACCGTTCTGCAACAGACCCGCCGAAATTTATGGAAGCTTAACGAAATCAGTATGAATCGGTATAGTTGCGCCTTACATCCGCCATGCGGTGGGCGAGACAATCTAGCGGCGCGGAACGGGGCCGGTTGCGACCGGAGCGGGTGATCCATGAAATTCCTTGGAAAAAGAGCAACCTTGGTGCCGCTCGCAGCGGTTGCAGCGACGCTGGCCTTCGGGGCGCCGCAGGCAGGCGCACAGGGGCTGTTCGATATGCTTTTTGGCGGCGGCATCAAGCACGGGCAGCAAGGCGAATTTCCTCCGCCGCCCAAGCGCAAACCCCCGGCAGCTGGCGGTGGCGGCGGCACCAGGATCAGCAGCCCGTCCTACTACACCTACAAGGCCGACCGGCTGGTGCGCGTCGACTTCGCGTCGCTGGTTGCAGCGCAGCCCCAGGTGGCGACGGCCGAGGACGCCGCCTTTGTGCCATCGGCGACGAGCACCGCCTTCCGCGAAGCGGTTGCCGGGCTGAGCGACTATGAACTCTATGCAGAACCCGACATCGCCAAGGCGCTGATCGCCTACTATTCGGCCAACCCGGATTTCATCTGGGTGACCGGAACGACCGTCAACAGCCGCGCCCAGGATGCCGTGCGCGTGCTCGGCGAAGCGGCGAGCTACGGCCTCACGCCTGCTGACTACACGGTCGAAGTGCCGGCCGCCAGCGCGTCGGCCGGCGATGCCAATGCCCAGATGAAGGAACTCGTCCGCTTTGAGATGGCGCTGTCGGCGCGCGTCCTGCGCTACGCCCATGATGCCCAAAGCGGCCGCGTCGATCCCAACCGCATGACCGGCTACTACGAATTTCCGCCCAAGCCGGTCGACATGGAAGCCGTGCTGAAGACGCTGGCGCACACCCAGGAAGTGCGCACCTATCTCGAATCGCGCCATCCGCAGAACCCGGAATACCAGGCGTTGCGCGTCGAACTGGAATCTTTGCAGGCCAGTGCCGAAAACGAAATCGTCGTCGACCCCAAGCTGTTGTTGAAGCCGGGCGAAACCAGTCCCGAACTGCCGAAGCTGCTGACGCTCATCGCGCGCAATCTCGATGACGAGATGGGCGGGGCCTATGGCGAGATCCTGGCCCGGCTCGGCACCAGCGAAGTCTATGTTCCCGAACTGGTGCCGGTCATCAAGGCCGTACAGGTGAAGGCCGGCATGAAGGGCGATGGGGTCATCGGCCCGCGCACGGTCGCGTCGTTGGCCGGAACCTCCAAAGCCGACAGGCTGCAGAAAGTGCAGGTCGCGCTGGAAGAGTTGCGCTGGATGCCATCCGATCTCGGCAGTCCGCGCGTTTTCATCAACCAGCCCGCATTCACCGCAACCTATATCGACAATGGCGAGGAAAAGCTGAAGACCCGCGTCGTCATCGGCAGGACCACCAACCAGACCGCCTTCTTCTTCAAGGAGATCAAGCAGGTCGATTTCCACCCCTATTGGGGCGTGCCGCAGTCGATCATCGTCAATGAGATGCTGCCGCGCTTGCGCAACGATCCTGGCTATCTCGACCGTGCCGGCTACGAAGTGACCGATTCGCGCGGCAAGCGAGTTCCTTCGTCCTCGGTCGACTGGGGCGCCTACGGCGCCAACATTCCCTACAGCGTACGCCAGCAGCCAAGCGAAGCCAATGCGCTCGGTGAACTGAAAATCCTGTTTCCCAACAAGCACGCCATCTACATGCACGACACGCCGCAAAAGTCGTTCTTCGAGCGTGACATGCGGGCGCTGAGCCACGGCTGTATTCGCCTGCAGGATCCGCGCGGCATGGCGGCGGCAGTGCTCGGCGTCTCTGTCGACGACGTCGCCGAGAAGCTGAAGCACGGCCATGCGACCGAAGACGTGACGCGCAAGATCCCGGTCTACGCCGCCTATTTCACCGCCTGGCCGAACCTGTCCGGCAATGTCGAATATTTCAACGACGTCTATGATCGCGATACGCGGCTGATGCAGGCGCTGGATGCGACCGAGGCAGTGCGCTCGCCGACGAGCTGAAGCCCATCCCAATTCGGAATGGGCCAATTCTAGGTTTGATCAAAGCGTTGATAAAGCGGGCGACGAAACCCGGCTTCGCGCCCGGCAATCAGCCAATAGATCAGGCCTGCGACAAGGCCGGCGGCGGCGATGATGCCTATATCGGCCCAGCGCTCCGTATCTTCCGGCGCGCCTGGCCAGATCAGAAGAAAGCCCGCAGCCGCCGATGTGGCGCCGAACAGCATGTGCAGTACGAAATTGCGCAGCGAAAAGAATTCGGCGATCAGCGCAAAGATCAGTGATTGCAGGCCTGTCAGGATGATCGTCAGGAAGTACACGAACATGCCGACCGGCGGCACCAGCAGGACCGCGATGGGCGTGACGCCCATGGCATCGAAATAGTCCGGCGCATTGGGCAATGAACTAAGCGCGCCGTAGATCGCCGCCACCGCGACCAGACCGACCAACACCGCAACGAAATAGCCGGCGAGCATCATCAGGATGCGTTTCAAGACATGCCCTACAGTAGCCACGCGCGCCCCCGTGCGATGCAATCATAAGGCGCAGTCAGCCATCAAAGACGAAATGGCGCAAGTGGAGGCTGAAGAGACTGTTGCCGCTGGCTCCGCCTTTGCCCGGTGCGCTCAGGCACCGCCGCACAGATGCTCCGAATCCGGCAGCACCCACCAGGCACTTTCAAAATTCAGATCGACGCCATAATAGACCCTGCCGCGCAAATCGCCTTCGGGGCAATCCCTGGGGATGGACATCAGGCACAGCACGGCGGGGTCACCGACCGTCGAAGCGGCCAGCCCCGGATCGCGCTCATAGGAAACCGCCGAGCCACCATTGACGAAGGTCGCGGCGGCACCACCGTCAGCCGAGGCGGTGGCGAGAGGATCGTCGCCGAGCCGTGTCGTAAGCGTGGCGATATGGGTGACCGCGCATTGGCCGATCGCGGCGGGCAGGGGCTGGTTGGCGCCTTTGGGTTCGCGTGCCCCGGTGTCCAGTGCCTTCTTGCCGATCAGTCCTTCATTGTAGGCTTCGACCCAATGCGGCGAGAAGCCGAATGTCTGCAGTGCGTTGTTCTGCGCGCTGACGATACAAGCGACGTCGCTGTTGCAGGCGTTGCGGTCGGCGACCAGTGTGCGGGCGATCTTGCGCTTGTCGCCACCAAAGGCCGGCTCAAAATCCTTGAAGGCCTTGGCTATCAGCGCGTCTATTGCCGACAGTTGCGGGTCTGCACAGATCGCCTTTTCCGTTGGCGAACTCGCCCTTCCACAATCGAAGGACGGCCCCTCGGCGCGTGCCGGACCAAGAACGGCAAGGCCGCCGGCCATGACGACGGTTGGCAACAGCCGGTTGGAAATTCGGCTGCAATAACGCATGACCGCCCCCCATTGTTCGATGGTGGGCACTCTAGGGAAAATGCGCGCCAAACGGAATGTCCGGCATAACAATCCAGCAGCGATGCTATTTCGGCGCGGCGGTCACCGGGTCGTAGGTGATCTCAACCTTTGCCTTGTCGGCCGTGTAGTAGGTGACGGTGTAGCCGTCGCTGTCCCAATCGATCTCCTTCACATAGCGAAAGCCGTCGCGCTGCTCGACCTTGGCGATGATTTCCGAGAGCTTTTTTGCATTCGGCGGCGGCAGCGGTTTGTCGTCGGCCGCGAAAGCCGATCCGCTGACGAGGAGACCTGCCAGACCGATCGCCAGAACAACAATGCGCATGATTGCCCTCATTTCATGTTGGCGTGAATTGTGTAGGAAAACTCGCTTCCATGCCGGTTTGTTCCGTCGCGCCCAGAACCGGTTTCGCCTCCTGATTGAGCCGGCGATCCAGGTCCATCTAAAAGTAGGTCCAATATGTCCATGAGCATCGTCTAATATTGGTAAAAGCCATTTTGTTTCAATGCGTAGGACGAATATGCCGTACAGAATATTAGGTAACGATCAAGTAACCATTGATGCTGCCGCGCTATGCCTTCCATTAGCTGATCGTGGTAGAGCTTTCACCAAGACCCTGTTAGACTTCCTGATGGGACAGGGCGGCATCGGCGCGCCGCACCTGCTGATATTTTTTTCAGAAAGCGGCGAAAATGTTCAGGAGCGGGTAGTCCCTGTGCTGGAGCAGAGCCAGAAGGACCGAGGCGTGAAAATGGCTGAACGGAATTACACCCGTCAGCTGGCGACGATTATTTCTATCGATGCTGTCGGATTTTCGCGCTTGATGGGTATCGACGACGAATCCGCCGTCGCCGCCTTCGAGGAGCGCCGCGACATCATCGCTGACAGCTGCGGCACATTTGGCGGCCGCACGTTCGGCGATGCCGGCGACAGCATCATGGCCGAATTCGGCAATCCGATCGAGGCTCTGCGCGCGGCCTTCGATTTCCAGGGGCGGATCGTCACGCTCAATGCATCGGTTGCCGAAGACATGCGCATGCCCTTTCGGGCCGGCATCAACACCGGCGACGTCATCGTTCGCGAAGGCCGCCTCTACGGCGACGACGTCAACATCGCCGCCAGAATCCAGGAATTCGCACCGCGCGACGGCCTCGCCGTTTCAGAGACGACATGGCACCATGTGAAAGACAAGACGGCAGCCGAGTTCACCGATCTTGGCGAATTCATGCTGAAGAATATCGCGCTGCCGGTGCGCGTTCTGATCGCGGGTCGCAGCGACAACGGTTCCTCGCCGGCGGCATCGTTTGCGGCCATTCCTCAGGTTAATGCACAGCAGAAGCGGTCGCCCAAAGGTCCGCCCGCGATCGCCGTCCTGCCGTTCCAGAGCGATGGCGACGAGCGCGACGTCGGCTATATGGCGGACGGCATCGCCGAGGACATCATCTATGGTCTTTCCAACACCAGATGGCTCTCGGTTATCGCCAAAGGCTCCAGCTTCCAGTTCCGCGACGATACTCTGGGAACGCGGGTGATCGGCAACGCGCTTGGTGCGCGCTACATCGTCAGCGGCACGTTGATGCGCAACGGCGGCCAGATACGCCTGCACACCTCGCTGGCCGACGCGTCAAACGGGCGGTTGGTCTGGTCGCAGCGCTTCGATCGCGATCTGGTCGACATATTCGACCTGCGCGACCAGATCGGCGCGGAGATCGTCTCGATCCTCGACAAGGAGGTCGACCGGGCGGAGCAGGCGCGAACGTTCCAGGTGCCGTGGGAAAGCCTCGAAACCTGGCAGCTGGTGCGGCGAGGGCGCTGGCACATGAACCGGCGCACCCGCGGCGACACTGAAACCGCGCTGGAATTTTTCGAGAAAGCTTACCAGGAAGACGCCAATTCAAGCGCCGTGCTGAACGAACTGGCATGGTGGTATTTCTGGCGGGCGTGGCTGCGTTCCGGCGATGGCGACGATTTGAACAAGGTCGAGCAGTTCGCGCGCAAGGCGCTGCTGATGGACAGTCTCGATGCGCGTCCGCATGCCCATCTCGGCGCCGTCGCGATCATGCGGGGAAAACCCGCAGTCGCGGTCGAGCATCTGGCGGAAGCGATCCACATCAATCCGAGCTTTGCCTTTGCGCGCTCGGGGATGGGCAGTGCCCATCTGCTGCTCGGCAATGCCGCCGCCGCCATACCGTTCTTTGTTGATGCCGAGCGACTGAGCCCCTTCGATCTCTACCGGTTCCACAATCTGGGGGAATTGACGGCGGCTTATAGTTTCGTCGAGGACTGGCCGTCTGCCATCGCCACCGCCGACCGTTCGCTCAACCTGTCACCCGGCTATTTCTACGCCAGGTTCCTGAAGATCGGCGCGCTGATGCGAAGCGGTCGGCCGGAACAGGCGCGGCACGAAATGGCCATTTTCGCTACGAGGCACCCCGATTTTTCCGAGCAGAGGGTTCGCTGGATACCGTTCGCGGACAAGGCGGCAAACGAATTCCTGATCGCCAATTTCGAAGGCGCCAAATGAGCTGCTGTCATTGGCTGGCCGAACGCTGACAACTGTGAAAAAATTCACATACGCAGAGCCGATGCAACCATAGGCCTTTGAGAGCCGGCATCGCAATGACGTGGACAGCCGGGGGGCTTGAACGCGCATGACAAAATATTTCGACGGCATTCGCAAGGCCCAGGAAAACCAGCGCCCGCTGTCGGAGATGCCGGCATTCGATCTGGGTCGGCTCCGCAAAACGGGCCTGTTGGCGCGCATCGGCGAATTCATCGTCGAAGATCATCCACGCGTCTGGTTGGCCTTCTTGCGACGCTTCCGCCCGAACATCACCGTGCTCGGGGTTCTGCTCGTCACCAAGAGCGCCGATGTCCGCGACATACTGGAGCGCGGCGACGAATTCCAGACCCCGTACGGCCCGGAAATGACCGAGTTCGCGCGGGGGTCCAATTTCATCCTCGGCATGCAGGACGGCGCCGACTACCGCCGCATGAAATCGTCGGTGCTGAGCGCCTTTCCGCCAGCTGAAGTCGAAGCCGCCGTCAGGCCGATCGCCGCGCGCCATTCGCAGGAGATCATGACCCGCGCCAGGCCCGGCTTCGACGCGATCTCCGGATTGATGAAGCTCGTTCCGGTGCACATCTGCCGCGACTATTTCGGTATCGAGATCGACAACGAATCCGAATTTGCCGACTGGTCCATAGCTTTAAGCGCGTTGTTTTTTTCCGATCCGAGCGGGGAACCCACCGTACGCCAACTGGCGGTGGTCGCCGGCGATCGGCTGATCAAGGTTATCGACCGGTCCATCGATGCGATCAGGGACAAGGGGGGCAACAGCGAGCAGCCGCTGGCGAGGCTGGTTGCCCAGATGGATCAAGGGCGTCTGTCCAAGGCCGACCTTCATTCGATCATGCTCGGCATGATCGCCGGCTTCGTGCCGACCAATGTGCTGGCCGCGGGCAATTGCCTTGACGTGATCCTGTCGCGACCAGATGCACGGCAGGCCATCGACGCGGCGCTCGCCGAAAACGACACCGGCAAGCTCGACCGGGCCGTTCTCGAAGCCATGCGCTTCAAGCCGATCTGGATCGGCCCGTGGCGCTACACCGCGCGCGACGCAATCATCGGCAAGGGCACGCACCGCGAGCGCCTGGTGAAGGCGGGCACTGTGGTGATGCCGGCAACGCTGTCGGCGATGTTCGACGCGGACGCCGTACAGAACCCGAACGCGTTCGACACGTCACGCCCGCACCGCGACTACATGGTCTTCGGCCACGGCATCCATCAGTGCATCGGCGCCGAGATCGCCAGGATCCAGATCGGCGAGAGCCTGCGCGCTCTGTTCCAGAAGCAGGGTCTGCGCCGCATGCCGGGCAAGGCCGGGCGGATGACGCGCATCGGTGCTTACCCCGAAACCCTGAAGGTCGATTTCGAACCGGACGCCCTTTGCAAGACGGTCGACCAGTCAATGGTGACAGTGGTTTGTCCAGTCACCCGGGGCACCTCGTTGGACACCATCCGCACCAAGGTGGCTGAGCTCGGCAACCCCGCCGGCGACGAGATCCGCGACGCGCTCAACAGTGCTGGCACCATTCATTTCTCCAGTCTCGCTGTTGTCGGCACCGGCGAGACGGACAAGGCGTCAGGTCTTGAAAGAGGCGCGCTCGTTCTCGAGATCTCCGGTGACGGCAGCGCTGCTGAGGTGATCGCTGCTGTCGCGCAGGCAATCGAAAGCAGGCTGCGGCCCATCTTCAAGGCCTGCGGCTTGCCGGAAGGCGGAGCGCTGAGCGACTTCCTGCGCAAACACAATGTCGACATCTCGCCCTCTTTCGGCAGCAATGCCGGGCTGGTGTTTTCGGGCACGCCGGGTCACTCGGTCCAGCGCATCAAGGCCGAGCAGGAGCTTTTCGAAGCCGTGCGCGACATCGTGGAGCGGCCACGCAAAGGCACCGGCAACGCTCCGGCCGTGCTCGCTGAAGTTCGCCAGCATGTCCAGTCATTGGGAACGTTTGCCTGGGCATTCAAGCCGGCCGAAAGCAAGCTGGAAAAGCCGCCGGGCCATTGGGGCCGTGCCCTGATGACGACCCTGCTGGTGCCGCCGGTCTTCGTGACGGTGGCGGTCATCTGGGCCGCTTGCTGGTACATGACTTACAGCGTGGTGTTCGGCAGATCGATCGACATCAGTTCCCATGAAATCTCCTTCACCGCCATAGCCGTAGCAGTTACGTCGCTCCTGTTGTCGGGACTTGGCGTGTTGGTGGCGGCGGCGCTGCTAATGTTTTTGTGCTTGCTGGCGCTGCGGCGCCGCGAGGACAAGGACCATGCGGAAAGCACATCGATCGGCATATCTGCATTGAACGCGATACTCGCCAAGGAGGACCACGCGGCACAGAACCATCTGACCGCGATTTCGACGATGAAGGCCGGCATCCTGCGGCGGCTGGCGCTGAGGTTTTCCTTCTACCTGATCTCGATCGCCGCGCAGAAGGTGTTCAAGCCAGGCTTTCTCAACACCATCAACACCATCCATTTCGCCCGCTGGGTGCTGCTGCCGGGCTCCAACAGACTGATATTCTTCTCCAACTACGGCGGCAGCTGGGAAAGCTATCTCGAGGACTTCATTGCCAAGGCATCCGCCGGCCTGACCGGCGTGTGGAGCAACACCGTGGGCTATCCACGTACACAATGGCTGTTCCTCGACGGCGCGCGCGACGGCGATCGCTTCAAGCGCTGGGCGCGGCGCCAGCAGGTGCCAACTCTGTTCTGGTACTCCGCCTATCCCGATCTCAACACCACGCGCATCCGGATCAATTCCCGGATCAGGCGCGGCATTGCTTCCGCCGTCGGCAACGAGGCGCGCGACTGGCTGAGCCTGTTCGGTTCGCTGCAGCGTCCGGCGAGCGAAACGACCACCGTTCAAAAGACCACCTCTGTGCTGGCCAACGTCAGTTCGGCCTTTCCGCCGCCTCTCGAGCAGCAGCTGGAAACCGGCGAGATCCAGTCCATCTTCTTCGGTCCGTTCGGCCCGCTTGGCTATTCGCACATGCTTGCGATCCAAGTGCCGGACAAATTGCCGGCAGCCAAACGCAAGGCCTGGCTCGATTTCGTTATCGAACAGACGAGTTTCGGCGAAGGCAAGCCTGCCGGGCGAGCCATGACGGTAGCCTTTGGTCCCGGTGGCCTGCGGCAGCTTGGGCTCGACGAAGGCGTGGAGGACGATCCTCTGGACACATTCCCGATTGCCTTTCGCCATGGCATGGGCAATCCCGAGCGTAGGCGCATCCTGGACGACCGAGGCGACGCAGCGGACGAATGGGAGTGGGGGTCGTTGAAGAAGCCTGTCGACCTGGTCATCGTCTGCTATGCGGAAGAACCGGGAAAGTTGCAGACCGAGATCGCCGCCGTGAAACGAAAGACGACCGGTGCAGGCATGAAGGTCGTCGCTGAACTGCCGCTCGCCGTCAATCGGGGTCCGACCAACAAGCAGACGAAATCGTCGAGTGCGGCGTCGAATGCGGCAAAGGGTGACGACAGGTCGGAACGTGGGCCAGCCTATGAGCATTTCGGCTTCGCCGACGGGATTTCGCAGCCGATTGTCCGCGGCACCACCCGCGCCAGCAGGGGCGCCGCGCCAATGCATCTGGTCGCGCCCGGCGAGTTCCTGTTCGGCTATCGTGACGAGCACGGGTTCTATCCGTCCTCGCCCTCGGTAAGCGCATCACGCGACCGGACCGGCATCCTTTCGCAGGTGCGCCGTAGCCGGCTTGTTCCAGGCCTGCCGCCACCGCCGCGCGATTTCGGCCGCAACGGCTCGTTCCTCGTCATTCGCCAGTTCCAGCAGCATGTCGACACCTTCAACGACTATTGCAAAAAGGCCGCGGCATTGGCCGCGAGCCAAACCGGCAACCAGGCCATCACCCAAGACTGGGTTGCCGCCAAGATGCTCGGCCGTTGGCAGAACGGCTCCTCGCTGGTGCGGAACCCCGATCATCCGGGACGCGTCATCGACAACAACTTCGCCAGTGGCGCCGAGGATCCGCAAGGCCATCGCTGCCCGCTCGGTGCCCACATACGCCGTTCCAACCCGCGCGATTCGCTGGGCGAGGACCGCGATACGCAGATCAATATCGGCAAGCGCCACCGCATCCTGCGGGTCGGCCGCACCTATGAGAAGCAGGACAGCGAGACTGGAAAGGTCGAAAAGGGACTGCTCTTCATGTGCCTCAACGCCGACATCGAGCGTCAGTACGAATTCATCCAGCAGACCTGGGTTTCATCGGCCTCGTTCCAGGGCCTCGTCGCTGAAAAGGACCCGACGATCGGTTCCCGCGAAAGACATGGCAGGTTCACCATTCCGTCCTGGGAAAAGGTCACGGTGTTGAAAGAGGTCCCGCAATTCGTCACCACCAAGGGCGGCGGCTATTTTTTCATGCCGAGTCGATCGGCGTTGCGCTACCTGATTTCGCGGCTGTGATTGCGCCCTGACGTCTTCAGTCGTCGTCCTGGGACTCGGCGATATGGCGAAGAACGCCGGCGTCGGTTATGCGCAGACCGCCACGCTTGATGGCGATGATCGACCGGTTGCGCCAGTCGTTGAGCGTCTTGTTGACCGACTCGCGCGTGGCGCCGAGAAATTCGCCCAGTTCGGACTGCGAGATCGGTATCCATCCGGCGCCGTCCGCCATCACTTCGGCCAGAAAGACCAGCCGCTTGGCGAGCCTTGCCTCGATGCCGAAGAAAGCCTGGTCGCCGAGCTCGCCGCTGACCCAGCGCAGCCTGGCGCACAATAGTTCGATCATGGCGCGTGCCAGGGGTGGATTTTTCTCAATACGATCAAAGAGTTGCGTTCGGCTGAGCGAGACCAGCTCGCAACTGGTGAGGCAGATGGCGGTGGCGGTGCGCGGGCGCCCGTCGAGGGCGCCGATCTCGCCAACGAGACTGCGCGACAGTTCGATATTGGCCACCAGCTTCTGGCCACCTGGTGAATAGATCGAGATTTCCACCGTGCCGCTCATCACGCCGTAGATGCGGTCGCCTGCATCTTCCTGGACGAAAAGATGCTGGCCGACGGCATAGCGTTCGACCTTGCAGCCGCTGAAGAGCAGATCGAACTGGCGCGGATCGATCCGCGCGAGGCGCGGCAGATCGCTTCTGTCGTTCGCGCTGGCGGTCGGCATGATGAAATTCCGTCTGTCGTGGCTGTAATAGTTGTACGACAACGGCGCGACCGATCAAAGTAAATGTGGCAGAAGGCCGTCTGCACGCCCGGCCGGGAGGTGCCTGGAAGCGTGCAGACGGCAACTGTGAAAATGACTAGGTGATCGAAATTTCTGCATTTAATGGTTGTTGCCCAGCATCCACAGGGTGACGCGTTTGACGCCCTGCTTGGCCGGGATGTCCACGCCGATGGCCTTGTTCAGGCTGGCAAGGTCGTCGCAGGCGATCTGGACGACGATCTCGTCAGGGCGAAAACTGTGGGACAGTCCCAGGCATTGGCCAAAACCCCAATTGGTGGCCAAAACGTCGCCTGCCGCGCCGGATTCGGTTTCGATGAGGACATAGGCATCGGTGGTCGCCATCGCCGGAGCGGTGAACGCCGTTGCCGCGATAAATGTGCCAAAGGCAAACAAGATCCGCATCTGTCCTCTCCGGGGCTGAAAAACATTGCCATAAATCGCGGCCGGGCTGGTCGCATTGGCGATGCCCGTTTCCGCTTGAGCCATAGGGGCGCGCAAATCGCTTGCCGGTCTGTGAAGGGGGTCACAGAGATTTCAGGAAGGCGGATGGCGGCTCTTCCGCTGGCCCAATCGCCGGCCCGGCGCTCGAAGGTCAAGTGCGTCGCACTCAAGCGCCTTGAATTTCGCCCAGAAGATTTTTGGTGGGGAGGGGGCGAACTGTAGCTGTTAGGGCAGATGGTGGGCGATGCAGGGATTGAACCTGCGACCCCACCCGTGTGAAGGGTGTGCTCTCCCGCTGAGCTAATCGCCCGCTCGTTGCCCGAAGGCCAAGCGAGCCGCGATATAAGGGAGGCCGGCAGTTGAAGTCAAGGCGGTGTGCGGCGTTGCGACCAGGATCGGAATTGTCGTGCTTTCGACCCCGTTTGCGACGTGACGCTGCCCCTTGCCCGGTCAGCGTCCGGCCGCAGCCTTGATCAGCCGCTCGACCAGGTCGAGCGTCAGCGCGTCGAAATGCGAGATCACCGCCGACGGTTCGAATTCGCTGACATGACGGTCGGTGTAACCGAAATCGACGGCGACCACCGGAATGCCTGCGGCTTTGGCGGTATCGATGTCGGTCTGCGAATCACCGACCATCAGCGCACGATCGGGGTCGCCGCCGGCCAGCGCGATGGTCTCGATGAGATGGCGCGGGTCGGGCTTGCGGAAGGCGAACGTGTCCTGGCCGGCGATTGCCGCGAAATGCTTGGTCAGGCCGAGCGCTTCGATCAGCGCCACGGAATTGGCCTCGTATTTGTTGGTGCAGATGGCCAGGAGATAGCCGGCCTTCTCGAATCGGTCGATCGCCTCGACGACACCGGGGTAGGGGCGTGACTTGCCGGGGATGTTGTCGGTGTAGTGATCGAGAAACAGCTTTAGCAGCCGGTCGTGTTCGTCCACCGCGAGCGATTTCTGCTGCGCGGTATGCGCGCGCTCGATCATCACCCGGCCGCCCTGGCCGACGAAGCGCTTGAAGCCGGCTTCGTCGACGGCGGCGAGTTCGCTGGCGGCAAGGCTGTGGTTGAGGCTGTCGAGCAGATCCGGCGCGGTGTCGACCAGCGTCCCGTCGAGGTCGAACACGATGATCGGTCGGGTCATGGCTTGTCCTGTGGCGAAATGCGTTGCCGGCAGGCGATAGCCCTTGCTGCCCATACAGGCAAGCAGGCTTGCTCGGTCCACAGCCTTTGACCGGGCCGGCAAAAATGCTAGGAGCGCCCGAACAAACGGATTCCGGGGCAGGCATGGATGCGAGGCAACTGAAGGTCGAGGCTGCGCGGGCAGCGCTTGCCCATGTCACCGATGGCATGCGGCTTGGGATCGGCACCGGCACCACGGCCGAAGAGTTCGTGCGGCTGTTGGCGGAAAAGGTTGCCACCGGGCTGACCGTTGTCGGCGTGCCGACGTCTGAACGCACCGCCATCCTTTGCCGCGGGCTTGGCGTGCCGCTGTCGACGCTGGAGGAAACGCCGGAACTCGATCTCACGATCGACGGCGCCGACGAGGTCGACCCGGAGCTGACTCTAATCAAGGGCGGTGGCGGCGCACTGCTGCGCGAAAAGATCGTCGCGGCGGCGTCCCAGCGCATGATCGTCATTGCCGACCGCTCGAAAATGGTCGAGACGCTCGGCCGTTTTCCACTGCCCATCGAAGTCAATCAATTCGGCCTGCGCGCCACCGAAATCGCGGTAGGTGCCGCGGCGCAAAACCTCGGTCTTTCCGGCCCGGTTACATTGAGGATGACGGGGAGCCAGCCTTTTGTTACAGACGGCGGCCATTTTATCCTCGATGCATCTTTTGGCCGCATTCCGGATACAAGAGCGCTTTCGAATGCTCTCCATGCCATTCCTGGCGTGGTCGAGCACGGTCTTTTCATCGGGCTGGCGTCAGCGGCCATCATCGCCGGCGGCGACGGCATCCAAACCGTCCATGCCGCCCGAAAACCAGGGAGTTCTACCGATCATGATGTTGCATAACCGGGTTCGCAGCCTTTCCGCCATTCTGGTGGCTTCGGCTGTCTTTGCGTTTTCTTCGCCGGCGTTCTCGCAGGACGTCACCGAAGCGCATCTGAAGGCCGCGCGCGCCGCGGTTGCCGCGATCCACGCAACGGACCCGTTCGACAGCATCCTGCCACAGGCGGCCGCCGCGCTCGAGCAGCAGCTGATCCAGAAGAATCCCGATATGCAGGAACTGATCGCCAAGACGGTCAGCGAGAAGGCGATGGCGCTGGCCGCGCGCCGCGCCGATCTGGAGAAAGAAGCAGCACTCGCCTACGCCAAGGTGTTCTCCGAGCAGGACCTCAACGCCATCGCCACCTTCTACACTTCCGATACCGGCAAGAAGTTGCTCGACAACGGCCCGGGCGTGACGCGTGAACTGATCAAGGCCGCCGACATCTGGCAGAACGGCCTCGGCCGCGATCTCGCCCAGCAGGTTGGCGAAACGCTGGCCGCGGCCGCGAAAGCCAAGGCGCAGGCCGCACCGGCGCCGGCTGACGCCACTGCCCCTGCGGATGGTGCGGCTCCGGCCGACGGCGCCGCCCCTGCCGATGGTGCAGCGCCGGCCAACTGATCCCTCTTTTCCAAGCGGCGTTCTCGTCGCTGGACCAAGAAAGCCCGGCTTTGTCCGGGCTTTTCTTTTGCCAGTTTGCAGCCTACCTGTGGCGCAAGTTCATCGCGCTTCGGGAGCTTCGTCATGGCCGGTTACGACTACGATCTTTTCGTCATCGGCGGCGGTTCCGGCGGGGTGAGGGCGGCGCGTGTCGCGGCAGCCCTTGGCAAGCGCGTCGGCATCGCCGAGGAATTCCGCTATGGCGGCACCTGCGTCATCCGCGGCTGCGTGCCGAAAAAACTCTACGTCTATGCCTCGCAGTTTCCCGAGCATTTTGCCGACGCAGCCGGCTATGGCTGGACGGTGCCCGAGGCGAGTTTCGACTGGCAGACGCTGGTCGCCAACAAGGATCGCGAGATCAGCCGGCTGGAGGCGATCTACGAGAAGAACGTCAAGGGCGCCGGCGGCGAGACGTTCCATTCGCGCGCCATGCTGGTCGACAAGCATGTGGTGCATCTGCTGGGCGAGGACCGCACCGTCACCGCCGACCAGATCCTCATCGCCACCGGCGGCCGCCCGGCGCCGCATCCGGCACTGCCTGGGCATGAACACTGCATCTTTTCCAACGAAGCCTTTGACCTCAAGCAACTGCCGAAGGCGATCATGATCGAAGGCGGCGGTTATATCGCCGTCGAATTCGCCAACATCTTTCATGGCCTGGGCGTCGACACCACGCTCGTCTATCGCGGCAAGGAGATCCTCTCTCGCTTCGACATGGACCTGCGGCGCATGCTGCACGACACGATGGAAAAGAAGGGGATCAAGATCCTCTGCCACGCTGTCACAGAATGGATCCGCAAGCGCCCGGACGGCCGGCTCGATGCGCTGGTCACCGGCGGCAGGATACTGACCGTCGACCAGGTCATGCTCGCCATCGGCCGCATTCCCAACACCGAGAACATGGGCCTGGAAGGCGTCGGCGTCGAGCTTGGCCAGACCGGCGCCATCAAGGTCGACAAATATTCGCGCACCAACATCGACAACATCTGGGCGATCGGCGACGTCACCAACCGCGTGCAATTGACGCCGGTGGCGATCCACGAGGCGATGTGTTTCATCGAGACCGCCTTCAAGGGCAATCCGACCGCGCCCGATCACGACACGATCGCCACCGCGGTCTTCTCGCAGCCGGAGATCGGCACCGTCGGCCTGTCGGAGGACGAGGCCGTCAAGCGCTTTGCCGACATTGAAATCTACCGCGCCACCTTCCGGCCGATGCGCCACACGCTGTCGGGTCGCGATGAAAAGATGCTGATGAAGCTGGTGGTCGACGGCGCCTCGAAAAAGGTGTTGGGCGCCCACATCCTCGGCCCGGATGCCGGCGAGATGGCGCAGCTTCTCGCCATCCCGTTGAAGGCCGGGCTGACCAAGGACGATTTCGACCGCACCATGGCCGTGCATCCAACGGCGGCGGAAGAACTCGTCACCATGTACAAGCCGACCTACCGGGTGAAGGACGGCCAGCGCGTGGATTGACGCGCACGTGATGCGCCCGAAGACGAGCCTTCGCGACAACGGGTTGCCGCGATGGCTGACGCCAGGGTCCTGCTACAGCAGCGTGCCGCGCAGGATCACCATCGCCACCGAGAAATAGATCACCAGGCCGGTGACATCGACCAGCGTGGCGACGAACGGCGCCGATGCGCTGGCCGGGTCGAAGCCGATGCGTTTCAAGGCGAACGGCAGCATCGATCCCGACAGCGAGCCGAAGGTGACGATGCCGACCAGCGCTGCGCCAACCGTGGTGGCGATCAGCGGCCAGTGCGGGCCGTAGTCGTAGAAGCCCATATATTGCCACAGCGAGATACGGCAGATGCCGACTACGCCAAGCATGGCCTCCAGCACGAGGCCGGTGGGCAGTTCGCGCAAGGCGACCCGCCACCAGTCGCCAAGACCGATCTCGCGCAGCGCCAGCGCCCGGATCACCAGCGAGGTCGCCTGCGACCCGGAATTGCCGCCGGAGCTCATGATCAGCGGGATGAACAGCGTCAGCACGATCGCCTTTTGCAGTTCGCCGTCATAGCTCTGCATCGCATTGGCGGTCAGCATCTCGCTGATGAACAGCGCGCACAGCCAGCCGCCGCGTTTCTGGATCATGGCGAGAAAGCTCATCTTCATGTAGGGCTCGTCCAGAGCCTCCATGCCGCCGAAACGATGTACGTCCTCGGTCGTCTGCTCGACCATCGTATCGATGATGTCGTCGACGGTGACGATGCCGAGGATCTTGCCGTGGTCGACGACCGGAACGGCGAGCAGATCGTATTTGGAGATCAGCTGCGCCACGTTTTCGCGGTCGGTCAGCGGTGAAACCGTGACCGGCGCGCGATCCAGCGCGACATCCATGACCAGATCGTCCGGCTCGCCGGTGATCAGCCGGCGCAGGCCGGTCGAGCGCACCAGGACATGCGTCTCAGGGTCGACGATGTAGATGGCGTAGATGGTCTCGCGCGTCCGCTCCACCTTGCGGATGTAGTCAAGCGTGCGGCCCACGGTCCAGTCCGCGGGCACGCTGACGAACTCCGTCGTCATCAGCGAAGCCGCACTGCCTTCCGGATAGCCCAGAATGGCAAGCAGGGTCGCCCGCAGCGGCGGCGCAAGCCCGCCGAGCAGCTCGGAGCGGGCCGGCTCCTCCAACTCGCGCAGGAGGTCGGCGGCGCGGTCGACCGACATGGCGGTGAGCAGCTTGCCCGCCTTGGCGCGGGGCAGCGCCTCTACAAGCTCGGGCGCCGCGTCGAGCTCCGGCTGGTCGAAGATTTCGACCAGCCGCTCGAACGGCACTTCACACAGCAGCTCTATCGCTGTTTCATGAGGCTCCCGGTTCAGGGCCTCGACGACGTCGGCGACGTGATCGTTTGCAAGGATACGGGCGATCGCGACGGCATCGTCGCCCGCTACGGGGGAAAATTCGTTCATGGTTCACTCCTTGCCATCCGGCAGGACGTGAACCGGTCAGGTCACGTCTAGGCGGACGGCTGTTGCGTTCGACTGTGACTGTCGCCAGGCATGGCGCGGTGACCTTTCTGCTCGCGGGCTAGCGCATGACCCCGAAAATCGGTTTCGATTTTCGGAAAGGATCATGCGCAAATGCTAAGTTTCTACAGCGTCCTTTGCGCGTCCGAAGTGACGCGCGGCTGTAGGTTGGAATTCTGCGAGCCGGCGCAACATAGGAGCGCGTCTTGCCGAGTCAATCGCGATAGGGGCCGAAAACGCCGGCGAACCGGGCCAATCGCGAGACTGTGATCGCTGTCGGTGTGTGGCTGTCGCTCAAGGACAGCCTGCGGCGGCCAAAGCCCTCGGTGTCGCCGCTATTTCTGCTTCAGCCGGCGGGAGAATCGCAGCCATTTGTCCTCGGCCGGCCTTGGCTGGGCGAGAATGGTGGTAAGCTCGCGAGGCAGGTTCGGCACCAGCGGCTTCTTGGTGGCGACGCCGTCGGCGATCGAAACCACGCTGTGGTAGAATTCGGCGCCTGAGAGTGAGCGCGGCGCCACCGCCTCGTGCATGATGCTGATCACCGTGACATCGGGGCAATTGTCCTTGATCGCCTGGTGGAAAGCGATCTTGCCGTCGGGATCGAGGGCGCCGGTGGCTTCGTCGAGGAACAGCAGCCCCGGCTGCTGCAGCACGATACGTGCGACGACCAGCTTCTGTTTCTGGCCGCCGGAAAGAATCTGATCCCAGTTCTTCCCCTCGCGGTTTTCGTCGGCCATGTGTTCGATGAAATCGCCAAGACCGGCTTTGTGCAAGGCAGATGCGACCTGTGCGTCAGTGTGGTCGTATTCGGAGCCGGGCAGGCAGACCAGCTGCTTCAGCGAGACCTGCTGCAGCTTGACCTCCTGGGCGGCGAAGAAACTGCGCACACCGTCCGGGAAGACGATGGTGCCGCGGCCATAGGGCCACAGGCCGTTGATTGCCTTGATCAGCGAGGTCTTGCCGCAACCGGACTCACCCTTCAGGAACGTCCACTCGCCGCGGCGGAAGCGCAAATTCGCGGCACTCAGGAACGGCGTGGCGTCTTCGCCCTGATGCGCCAGTTCGAGTTTCTGGATGGTCAGGCCGAAAACCGGGTTCTGGCGGTCGTAGCGGAAATCCGAACGTCCGGTCTGGCTGTAGAATTCCTGCGGACGCTGGACGTTTTCGATGGCGTTGGCGAGTTCGGTCACGCGCTGGCTGTTGGCCCGCAGCGTCGCAATGGCCGGCATGACATGGATGAACCACGAACATTGACTGATCAGCGAATTGACCATCTCGGAGCCGGTTATGTAGCCCTTGAGGTCGAAGCCATTGTGGATGAAAGGCACCAGGCCCGGCCCGTATGCGACAATGCGGGCGCCGATGAAATTGTAGATCAGCTCGAACGAATTGTAGCCGGTGTTGACGATGTTCAGCCGCGCCCAGGTGCGGTCTATATCGACATAAAGCTGGCTGTGCATGGTCTTCTGCACATTCTCGCCGTGCGACGCGGCGACATGGAAACTGCGGCGCAGGAGCGTGATCAGCTCGCCGCGATAGCTGCCTTCGGACTGCTGCATCTTGACGTTGAGCCGTTCCAGCAACCTGCCCAGTTTGACCGCGATCCAGGTGTTCAGTGGCACATAGGTGGCGACCGCCACGAAGGCCAGGACCGCGCTGCCATAGCTGCCCAGGAACTCGAGTCCTTTTACTTCGACAGAGTTTGTCAGCAACGCTCCACCGACAAAGTAGAGCGAGGTGGCGACGCCCAGGACACCCATGGCCAGGCCGATGGCGCCACCGGTCATGTCCTTGATCGATTCCTGGACTCGCTGGTCGATATTGTCGGGGGCGGCTTTGCCGGACGAACCGTGCTGGGCATGGAAATGCGTGTGATTGGGGTCGAGCAGCGCTTCGTTGAACCGGCTGTCCAGCCAGCCGCGCCATTTGCGATGCAGCGTCGCCGAGACGAGGCTGCGGATGCCGGTAAAGCCTGCGTCCTTGAGCACGACCAGCAGCACGAGGATGCCGGCATTGGTCAGCAGTGATTCAAGCGGCGCGGTGTTTGCCGCATCGTGGAAAAAGGCAATCGAGTTGACCAGTTCTCCCGACGCTTCGGCGAACCAGACGCCGGACTTGCTGGACAGCGCCGTGAGCAGCGCGATCACCAGCGTCAGTGTCCAGGCTTCCTTCCAGCGATCCGAGAACCAGTAGGCTCGCATCAGCCCCCAGAAGGTCCGCATCGAGGAAACCGGCGTCAGGGGCGACGGCCTTGCGGCATCGCGAGGTGTTTTTTCAGGTACTGACTCTTGCGATGGTCTACCGACCCGAATCACGATCCCGCCCAAACCTTTTTTCTTTTGTTACGGATAGTAACACCAATTGATCATTTTCTATTAATTTTCTCCCGGCGACTGTGAACAGGCGCACGCAACGTTGCCGCTGGGCAACAGGTCCGGCTGCGGAGCCTGTATGCGGAAAGGAAATATTGCTATTTATTACAATGGGTTGAGCAGTGGTGAGGCGATCGTCTTTACCTTCCCTTGGGGAAGCTTTTCACACGGTTTTGTGAACCTCTCCGCCTTGTCGGTCAGCCAATTCTCCTCCTAAGGGTTGAGTGGCAAGCCCCCAAATTGGCTGTCTCCAACCACATCAGGAGTACCGTCGTGATCGCTGACCGGCAGCCCTATCTGCCTCGATTCGTTTCGGGCGAAGGGTTCCGGGCGTCTGGGCGATCCGCCAAATCGCACTTTTCCAGATGCACGCCAAACCGCGTTTGACAACGCTGCCATCCGGATCGAACCTGATTCGGCGCATCGGGTTGAGGGGGCTTCCATGTTTACACGAACATTTTCAGTCGCGACACTTGCTGCCTTGGCCTGGCTGCCTTTGGCGCATGCCGCCGAACAGTCCATTCCGGCGAGTGCCGAAGGGCAGGTCGAGTTCAACACCCCGTCAGGCAACATTGGCTGCATCTACACGCCCAAGGGCGGCACCAGCACCTATGAGCCTCAGGACGGTGGTCCGGAACTGAGTTGCTCGCGCGTCGAGCCAAGCTACATCACGGTTATCTTGGGACCGAAGGGACCAGCCATATTGATCAAGAACCCCGGCGAGCAAGGCTGCTGCAGCGATGTCGCCAAGCTGGCCTACGGAAACAGCTGGAGCAAGGGCCCGTTCAAGTGCGAGTCGTCAACTAGGGGGCTGACTTGCACCGGCTCCAACGGCCATGGCTTTTTCGTCAGCAAGGCCAAGGTGACGGTGAACTAGTTCAGCCGGTCTTTTCCAGTTCGCCCTTCGCCTTTGCCGCAGCAACCTGGCGGATGGCGTCCGCCAGCGTGTCGGCGTCCTGCGCTCCCATCACCGCGTATTTGCCTTCCAGCAGGAAGCACGGCACGCCCGTAATGCCCATGCGTGAAGCGGTGGCGATTTCGGTGCGCACCGCCTCGACATCGGCGTCGGTCGGCAACAGCGTCTCCACCACGGCGGCATCCATGCCGGCCTCGCGGGCGGCCCCGATCAGCACGGCATGATCGCCGATGTTGACGCCTTCCTCGAAATTGAGCTGGAACAGCCGGCGCACCAGCCGGTTCTGCACAGGCTCGCCGACCGCACCCGCCCAGCGGATGACGCGATGCGCGTCCAGCGTGTTGGGCGCGACCTTGATGGCGTCGAAAGCGAAGTTGATTCCCTCCGCTTCGCCCAGCGGCTCGATGCGGGCATGGATTTCGCGGATGCGCTGCTCGCTGCCGAACTTGCCGAGCATATATTCGCGGCGATCCTTCCCTTCGGGCGGAATGGTCGGGTCGAGCTGGAATGGCCGCCAGCGTATATGCACATCGACATCGCCGGCGGCGGCAATCGCCTTGTCGAGCCGCTTCTGGCCGATGAAGCACCATGGGCAGACGACATCGGACACCACATCGACGGTGATCGAGTTCAGTTCGCTCATTGCTTGATCTCCTGTCGCGGAAGTTCAGTTCGCCTTGCGCCACCAACTTGGCAGTTCATAGCCGGCCAGGGGCGTCTTTTGCGGATGTTCCAGATAGTTCCAGTAGGCAATCCATTGCTGCGTGTTGTGCTGCATCGGCACCACATAGTTGCCCGAGATCAGCAGCCTGTCGAGGACGCGGACAGCAGCCACATAGTCTTCGCGGCTGCGGGCATTGAGCATTGCGTCCAGCGCAGCGTCCACCGCCGGGTCGGCAACGCCGGCAAGGTTGAAGGAGCCTTCCGCCTTGGCGGAAGCGGATCCCCAGCGCCCAAGCTGCTCGATGCCGGGCGACAGCGAGTTGTTGAAACCGCCCGAGCCGATGAGGACGTCGAAATCGAAACGCTGCTTGCGCGACTGGATCTGGTCGCCCTCGAGGCCACGGATACCGACTTCGATGCCGATTTTCTCCAGCGTGCGCTGATAGATGGCGGCAAGGCGTTCCTCGTCCTGCGAGGACGTCAGGATCTCGAACGCGAAAGGCTTCCCCTCGGGATCGAGCATCACGCCGTCCTGAACGGTGTAGCCCACGCTTTTCAGCAGATCGAAGGCGGCCTTCAGCACCTTGCGATCCTGGCCCGAGCCGTCGGTGACTGGCGGCCGGTACGTGCCGTCCATGACGTCGGCCGGAACGCGGCCGGGGTAGGGCGCCAGCAGGGCTTTTTCCCTGTCGTCAGCCGGATGGCCGAGCGCGGAAAGTTCCGAGTTCTGCCAAAAACTCATGGTGCGCGTGTATTTGCCTGCGAAGAGGTTCTTGTTGGCCCATTCGAAGTCGTAGAGCATGCCGAGCGCGCGCCGTACGGTGGGGTTGGAAAACTTCTGCAGCCTGGTGTTGAACAGGAACCCGGTGACGACAGGCGGAATACCGGTGTCGAAGGTCTCGGCGACCACATCGCCCTTGTGGAAGGCTGGGAAGTCGAGATCGCGCTCGCGCTTGACCGGATCGCTCTCGTCGTCGATGGCGCAGATGCCCTTCTTGAACGCCTCAAGCTTGGCGTTGGCGTTGAGGAAATATTCGATGGTGATCTGGTCGTAATTGTCGAAGCCGCGCTTGGAAGGGATGTCCTTGCCCCAATAATCCGGGTTGCGCTTGAACACGATACGCTGGCCGGGCTGCACTTGCGCCACGGTGTAGGGCCCGCTGCCGATCAAGGGTTTCAGCGTTGTCTTGTCGAAGGTCTCCTTGTCGAAGGCGTGCTTGGGCAGGATCGGCGTCAGCGCGATGATCAATGGAGTTTCGCGGTTGGCCTTGTCGTTGAAGGTGAAGCGCACGCTGTGGTCGCCGGTCTTTTCGAGCTTGGCGATCAGGCTCATGCGCTGGCTGTAAGGCGGCCGGCCCTTGTCGGTGTAGACGTCGTAGGTGAACAGCACGTCTTCCGGCGTCACCGGCTGGCCGTCCGACCATTTGGCCTTGGGATCGAGGTGGAATTCGATGCTCTTGCGCTCGGGATCCATGTCGGCGCTGTCGGCGAGCAGGCCGTAGAGGCTGAAGGGCTCGTCGTCATTGCGCTTCATCAAGGGCTCGAAGACGAGATTGCCGTAGTTCTGGTCCATCATGCCGCGCGCAGTGGTGCGCAGGCTTTTCAGGATGAACGGGTTGAGATTGTCAAAGCTGCCGACGACGCAATAG
Organism: Mesorhizobium sp. P2_H9; assembly: GCF_056403215.1. NCBI lineage: Bacteria > Pseudomonadati > Pseudomonadota > Alphaproteobacteria > Hyphomicrobiales > Phyllobacteriaceae > Mesorhizobium > Mesorhizobium sp. P2_H9. The sequence goes on from NZ_JBFUFX010000011.1 coordinate 99,319, forward strand.
GTGATGCTGCCGCCCTTCGGCGCGTCGGGATTGACGTAATTGAAATGCGCATAGTCGGCGGGCAGCGCTGGCTCGCCATGCATGGCGATCGCGTGCTTCGGTTCTGATGCGGCCGGCTGGAGCGAAAGGGTGAAAAACGAGAGGGCGGCGATCAGCCAAACAAGAACGCGGTCCATGACCGTCTCCTTACTGGGCGGCTTGATGATTCGCAGTGCACCCTAGAGCAAAGGATGGTCAAGTTGAACCATTCCGCCGGCCAATCGCACCGCCAAGAATTCCAGGCGCCGGGCTGGATTCGGCCGCACATGCAGTGTAACACGCCGTCCAAAGTCATCCTGTTGCCTCAATTCGGCAACAGGTAGCTGGACCGCACGGCACGAAAAAGCCGGTCCTGAGATCATTTGAGAGGAAGCGCACGACATGACGAGCCTGAACAGCAACGCGTACCGCCTGACGGTCATGGCCGCAGGTGTGGTCGGCTTTCTGGGCGCCGAACTTCCCGCCGCTTCCGCACAGCAACAGCAGATTCCACAGGGCTGGTTCAAGGCCTGCACCAAGCAGGAAGATGTCGACATCTGCAATGTCCAGAACATCACCACGGCCGGCAACGGCCAGCTGGTCACCGGCGTCAGCTTGATCGAACTGAAGGGCAAGGTGAACCGCAAGGTGTTCCAGGTAACGGTTCCGTCCGGTCGTCTCGTGCCTCCCGGCATCGGCCTGCAGATCGACGCCAACAAACCGGTGAAGCTCGACTACGTGGTCTGCTTCCCCGATCGCTGCGTCGCCGAAGTGCCGTTGACCGACCAACTCGTCCAGTCCTTCAAGAAAGGACAGGCGATCACGCTCACCTCGATCAATTTCCAGAGCCAGCCGAACCCGATCAAGGTTGCGCTCAGCGGCTTCAGCGGCGCCTTCGACGGCCCGCCGCTGCAGCAGTCCGACATCGAGGACCGGCAGAAGAAGCTCCAGGACTTCGTTGCAAAGAACAACCAGGATTTCGCCAAGAAGCTCAAGGACGAACAGGAGAAGGCGAAGGCCGCCAACTGATCGACCGACAGTCCAGGATTTAAGAATAAAGCGGGGTCATGCCCCGCTTTTTTCGTTCCTGCCCATCTTAATGTCTGGCCGTATCAATGCTTGGATTGGCGTTTCGGCTCGTAGCGACCGTCCGGCCGCTTGTCGAACATCTCGCCGATCTGCGGATGCCGCACCGGCTCGCCCGACTGGTCCTCGAGCAGGTTCTGCTCGGACACATAGGCGATGTATTCCGTTTCCGAATTCTCGGCCAGCAGATGGTAGAAGGGCTGGTCCTTGCGTGGCCGCACATCCGCCGGGATCGCCTCGTACCATTCGTCGGTGTTGGCGAATTGCGGATCGACATCGAAGATCACGCCACGGAACGGAAACAGCCGGTGGCGAACCACCTGTCCGATCGAGAATTTGGCTGTCTTCATCTTACTCACCACTTAAGTCCTAGAGCGCTATGCGTCCTTTGGAAGGGTCAAAGACGCTCTAAGGCTTTGAATCTACGCAACACGCTGCCAAAAATCGAGCCCGACTTTAGGGCTGATTGCCAGTCCTATTTGGCGCAGACACCACATCAATTCAATCCCGACGCGATTGACGCCTCGTTAAGCTACGCGCCGAATGGATCGAAAGTTTTGGCACAGGCCTGCTAGCGTCGGGCCGCCCTTCGCAAACCGCCGGCGAGGGCAGCAAAGCCGCTGCCGGGCCGCAGCCCCTCGCGCATGAAGAAGGCGCGCAGCGGCGCGAAACTGCCGAGCACGCCAAGGCCGGCGCTGCGCGCCATCTGGGCCGGGAGCATGTCCGAGAGCAGCGACATGTTGAGCAGATTGACCGCGCCGCTGCGCGCCAGAATGTCGGGCCGGCGTCTGGAATCGTAAGCCGCGAGCGCTGTCGCTGCTCCTGGATCAGAGCGATTTTCGCAAGCGATTCCAATCAGGTCGTCGATGTCCCTGATGCCGAGATTGAGGCCTTGGGCGCCAATCGGCGGAAACACATGCGCGGCCTCGCCGACCAGCGCCACCCGGTTCCGCGCGAAGCGCCCGGGCGACGCCGCCGAAAGCGGGTAGATCTGCCGGCCGGGTTCGACGGTCACGCGGCCGAGCATCGATTGCATCTGCTGTTCGACCCGCTGCGAGAGCGTGGCATCGTCGAGGGCTGCAAGCTCCTTCGCCGTCTCCGGCTTCACCACCCAGACCAGGCTGGAGCGGTTGCCGGGCAGCGGGACCTGCGTGAACGGGCCGGTTTCGGTGTGGAATTCGGTCGAGGTGAAGGCGTGCTCGCTGCGATGGCCGAAATTCAGCACCAGCGCCGCCTGCGGGTAAGAGCGCACGGATGCGTGAATACCCGCTGCCTCGCGCGCCGGCGACAGGCGCCCGTCGGCCGCGACCGCCAGCGACGCGGTAACCTCGCTGCCGTCGGCGAGGGCGGCATGGGCACTGTCGGCGTCGAGGCGCCATGTCTGCACCATCGATTTTCGCCACTCGATGCCGGCATGGGCGGCAACCGCCTTGGCAAGTGCCGGATTGAGAACGCTGTTGGGCAGATTGAGCCCGAATTGCTCCTCGTCGATTTCCGTGGCGCGAAAGGTGACCACCGGGCTGCGGATCAGCCGGCTGGTTGCATCGATGATGCGCATCACCTTCAACGGCGCCGCCTTGGGCCTGATATCCGCAAGGACGCCCAATCGCTCGAGGATTTTCAGGGCCGGGTTCATCAAAGCGGTGGTGCGGCCATCGGGGCCGCCTGCCTCAGGTCCGACGAGCGTGACGGGAAAGCCAGCCTCGGCAAAGCCGAGCGCCGCGATCAGCCCTGCCGGGCCGCCGCCGGCAACCAGTATCCGCGCTGTCTGCTGATGGTCCAAATTCGGTTTCCGCATCACGATGCAGGCACGTTCGGCCTGCTGATGGATATAGGTCAGATCATGCGGCTTGATCAACGCGGCGATTCGGCTCATTCGATTGCCATGACCGGCCAGGATCATGATTTCAGCCATCTCGACCGTGCCGGTCGCGCCACGGCGGGCGTTGCGCGCAATCCGCGGCTGGCGATCAACATCATCCTCGGCGCGGGCATCCTGCTTGCCTGGCTGCTGCTCGGCAGCATCGCGATCCGCAGCGCCGAAAGCCGGGTCCCAGGCACCGATGCACACGGCGATTCCATGCTGAGATACCTGCCGCATCTGCCGCTGCCCGATTTCCTCGATCGATTCTTCGCGCTTTGCCTTACGCCTGCGACGCTTGATGGAACTGTCGGCACAAGGGCGCTGGCGCTCATTGCCATGTGGTTCCTGATGGCTGTCGCGACCATGCTGCCGTCGGCGGCGCCGATGATCCGAATTTATTGCGAGATCGCCGACACGGCGCGGATCAAGGGCGAACCGGTCGTCCATCCGCTTGTTCTGGTCGCCGGCTACCTCGGCACATGGCTGGTCGCCGCAGCAGGCTTCGCGGCTCTGACGCTTGCCGTCCATGCTTTCGCCACGTCAGTGCAATTGCTGGCTCCAGTGGTTGGGCTTGCCGGAGCGGCCGCCCTGCTGGTTGCTGGCCTCTACCAGTTCAGCGGTCTCAAGGAGGCCTGCCTGACGAAATGCAAAAATCCGTTCTCGATCCTGTTCGCGAACTGGAGTGCCAAGCCTGTGCGCATTTTCCAACTCGGCCTGCAGCAAGGCGTGTGGTGCCTCGGCTGCTGCTGGGCGCTGATGCTGGTGATGTTCGCCGTCGGCGCCATGAACGTGTTCTGGATGGCACTCATCGGCCTGTTCACCCTGATCGAAAAACAAACGGCGGGCAGGCTTCCAACCCGGCTGGCCGGTGCGATACTGCTTGTCTGGGCCGCCGCCCTGCTAGTAGTCTCGGCGTAGGGGGAGAGAATTTCGATGGCAGATCACGGCTGGGCAATGAAAGGAGAGCTCGTACTCTCCTGCAATTGCACGGTTTTTTGCCCTTGCGTGCTGTCTCTCGGCAACCATCCGCCGACCGAGGGCTATTGCCAGACCTGGGCGGGATTCCGCATCGACGCCGGCCATTTCGGCGAGGTCGACCTGTCCGGCCTCAATCTGGGGCTGATCATGGAAATCCCCGGCTATATGAGCCGCGGCAACTGGACGGCCGGCCTGTTCATCGACCAGCGCGCCTCGGTCTATGCCGTCAAGGCGCTGACGAAGATTTTCACCGGCAGGGCCGGCGGGACCACGTCGCTGCTCTCCATCCTTGTCGGAAAGTTCCTTGGTGTCGAGCAGGTGCCAATCACCTATGAGACGCGTGACAAGACGCGTATCTTCCAGATACCGAGGATCATCGACGGGGCGGTGACGCCGATTCCCGGCAAGGATCGCGAGAAGGATACGGTGATCGCCAACTCGGAATACTGGATCGCACCGGAAATCATCGTGGCCAGGTCCGACAAGAGCAAGCTGCGGGCTTTCGGCCGCAACTGGAATTTTGCCGGCCGCTCGGCCGAAATCTGCAAGCTGGACTGGCGGGGCCCGTGAGCAAGAACACAACGGCAAGGAAAACGGCCAAGAAAATCGCGGACCGGATTCCAAGGCCGAAAAAGAAAGTCACCTGGCCGCAGGCGCGTGCGTTTTCGGTCCATCTCTTGACTGCATCGGGTTCGTTCCTGGCATTCCTGTCGCTGGTCGCGGCAAGCGAGCAGCGCTGGACGGCGATGTTCTGGTGGCTCGGCCTGGCACTGTTCGTTGATGGCATCGACGGACCTATCGCCAGGAAGCTCGAGGTCAAGGAAATCCTACCGACATGGTCGGGCGAAATGCTCGACAACATCATCGACTATGTCACCTATGTGCTGATCCCGGCCTTCGCGCTTTACCAGCGCGGCTTCATGGGCGAGCGGTTGTCGTTCCTGTCGGCGGCGATCATCGTCGTGTCGAGCGCGATCTACTACGCCGACACTGGCATGAAGACCAAGGAGAACTTCTTCAAGGGTTTTCCGGTGGTCTGGAACATGGTGGTGTTCACGCTGTTCGTCATCGAACCGGGACAATGGGTTTCTTTCGCCATCGTCGTGGCGGCCGGCATTCTCACCTTCGTGCCGATCAATTTTATCCATCCGGTCCGCGTGGTGCGGCTGCGGCCGCTCAATCTCGGCATGACGCTGCTATGGTGCGCTTTTGGCGCGCTCGCGCTAGCGCAGGCCGCCCTTGCCGCCTTCTACGACCAGATCGGCGTGTTGGGCGAGCAGGTCAGTGTCTTCACCAAGGTCGGCATCACCTTCACCGGTCTTTACCTCGCTTGCATCGGCGGTATCATGCAGTTCTTCCCGGCGCTTGGCGCCAGGAAAGATGATCCCGACAAAGCCTGATCCTGATTCCAAGAAAGCCTGTTCAATGTCCAAGGCAATCCGTATCCACGCCCATGGCGGTCCGGAGGTTCTGACCTATGAAGACGCAGATCCCGGACAACCCGGCGCCGGGCAAATCCTGATCAGGCACACGGCGATCGGCCTCAACTTCATCGATGTTTATCATCGCTCGGGCCTCTATCCGCCGCCTGGCGGCTTCCCGCTGACACCGGGCAGCGAAGCCGCCGGCGTTGTGCTGGAAGTCGGCCAAGGCGTCGACTGGCTGAGACCGGGCGATCGCATCGCCTATGCCGTCACTGTCGGCGCTTATGCCGAACAGCGTGTGATTGCCGCGGACCGTGTGGTGAAGGTGCCGGACGGAATCAGTGACGAGCAGGCCGCGGCCATGATGCTGAAAGGCATGACGGCGGAATATCTGCTGCGCCGCACCTTCAAGGTAAAGGCCGGCGACACCATCCTGTTTCACGCCGCCGCAGGCGGCGTCGGGCTGATCCTCGGCCAATGGGCAAAACACCTTGGCGCAACCGTCATCGGCACCGCCAGTTCAACCGACAAGATCGAACTCGCCAAGGCGCATGGCTTCGACCATGTCATCAACTATCGCGAACAGGATTTCGTCGCCGGGGTCGCCGCCATCACCGGCGGCAAGAAATGCGATGTCGTTTATGATTCCGTCGGCAACGACACGTTTCCCGCTTCGCTCGATTGCCTGAAGCCTCTCGGCATGTTCGTCAGCTTTGGCCAGTCGTCGGGACCGATACCGCCTTTCAGCATGTCGCTGCTGGCGCAAAAGGGCTCGCTGTTCGTGACCCGACCGACACTGTTCGTCTACAACGCCACACGCGAAGCCCTCGAAACCTCCACCAAGGCGCTGTTCGACATCGTGCTGAGCGGCGCCGTCAAGATCAAGATCAACCAGCGCTACGCACTCAGGGATGCCGGCAAGGCACATTCAGACCTGGAGGGCCGCAGGACGACCGGGACCACCATTCTCATCCCTTAGTCCCCTAGCCTTGCTATCCCTTGAGTTTCCGCTGAAATTCTTGAAGCTCTTTCAAGTCGTGTGCCGCTTTCCGACAGGAGCCGGCCGCGCCTACCATGCTTGCGGGAACACAGAACATATCTGGCAAACCAGATGGGAGGCACTGTGAGTGCAAATCAGGACGACGCGACCTTGCTTGAGGTTCGCGGGCTCACCAAGATATTCGGCACGCTGACGGCGTGCGACCATGTCGATCTCAACATCGCCAGGGGTGAAATCCACGCGCTGCTTGGCGAAAACGGCGCCGGCAAGTCGACGCTGGTCAAGATGCTGTTCGGCTCACTCGAGCCCAATTCGGGCGAGATCTTCTGGAACGGCCAGGCGGTCAGGATTTCCAGCCCGGGCTTTGCAAAGAAACTCGGCATCGGCATGGTTTTCCAGCACTTTTCGCTGTTCGAGGCGCTGACGGCGGCCGAGAACATCGCTTTGTCGCTGGATGACGGGTCGCCAATCAGCACCATCGCCGCCAAGGCGAGGGCGCTCTCGTTCAGCTACGGTCTGCCGCTCGATCCGGAATCGCTGGTCGGCGACCTCTCGGTCGGCGAACGCCAGCGCATCGAGATCATCCGCTGCCTGCTGCAGACGCCGCAGCTCATCATCCTCGACGAGCCGACATCGGTGTTGACACCGCAGGAAGCCGACAAACTGTTCGAGACGCTCGAGCGTTTGCGCTCGGAAGGAAAGTCCATCCTCTACATTTCGCACCGGCTGGAAGAGGTCAAGCGCATCTGCGACCGCGCCACCGTGTTGCGTCATGGCAAGGTGGTCGGCCATTGCAACCCGCGCGAGGAAACCGCCTCGTCGCTGGCCCGTATGATGGTCGGCAACGAAGTGCAGGCGGTGGTGCGGGCGCCGGCGGAGGGCATCGAGACGGCCCAATCGTTGCTTGAGATCCGCGCGCTGAGCCGCAAGCCGGCGACGCCGTTCTCGATCCCGCTGAAGAACATCAATCTCAATGTGCGTGCCGGCGAGGTGATCGGCATTGCCGGCGTGGCCGGCAACGGCCAGGGCGAATTCTTCGAATCCGTCTCCGGCGAGGTGCTGCAGCAGGACATCGCCTGCGTGCGCATCCGCGGCAAGGATGCGGGTGGCCTCTCGATTACCGGCCGTCGGCTCATCGGTGCTGCCTTCGTCCCCGAAGAGCGGCTGGGCCACGGTGCCGCGCCGCGCATGAAGCTTTCGGAAAACCTGCTTCTGTCGCGCCACGCCACCGACCGCAAGGTTTTCGTCGGCGCCGGCGGCGTGGTCAAAAGCGCCGCTATCTACAGCGCTGCCCAACGCATCATCGAGGCCATGGACGTGCGTAAAAGCGCGCCGGACCCCGAAGCGGCAGCCCTTTCGGGCGGCAATCTGCAGAAGTTCATCGTCGGCCGTGAGCTCGACCGCAAGCCCAGCGTCATGGTCGTCAACCAGCCGACCTGGGGTGTGGACGCCGGTGCGGCCGCCCACATCCGCCAGGCATTGATCGAGCTGGCGCGCAGCGGCTCGGCGGTTCTCGTCATCAGCCAGGACCTCGACGAGCTGTTCGAGATATCGGATGCCATCGCCGTCATGCACAATGGCGAACTGTCAAAACCGTTGCCGATCGCCGAGGCCACTTTCGAGAAGATCGGACTGCTGATGGGCGGTGCCGAGCCCGGCCACGCCGAACACACTCTGGAGACGGCATGATGCGCCTCGAACTCGTCAAACGGCCGCAACGCTCGATGCTGTTTTCGGCGCTGTCACCCTTCATCGCCTTCGTGTTGACGATGATCGCTGGCGCGATTCTGTTCGCTCTGCTTGGCGTCAACCCATTGACTGCATTCCAGATTTATTTCATCGAGCCGATCAGCCAGGTCTGGCAGCTGCATGAGCTGGCAATCAAGGCAGCACCGCTGATCCTGATCGCGGTCGGCCTGTCGGTCTGCTACAAGGCCAACATCTGGAACATCGGCGCCGAAGGCCAGTTCATCCTCGGCGGTATTTTCGGCTCGATCATTCCGGTGCTGTTCCCGGAGTTCGAAGGGCCCCTGGTGCTGCCTATGATGCTGTTGTTCGGCATGGTCGGCGGCGCGGCCTATGCGGCCATCCCGGCCTTGCTGAAAACACGCTTCGGCACCAATGAGATCCTGACCAGCCTGATGCTGGTCTATGTCGCCCAGCTGTTCCTCGACTGGCTGGTGCGCGGTCCGTGGCGCGATCCGCAGGGCCATGGTTTCCCGCAGACCATCCAGTTCAACGACTCGGCCGTTTTGCCGGAATTGATGCCGGATGCCGGCCGGGCAAACTGGGGCTTCGTCTTTGCGCTGGTTGCCGCGGTGCTGATCTGGATCCTGATGAGCCGCCTGCTGAAAGGCTTCGAGGTCCGCGTGCTGGGTTCAAGCCCGCGGGCAGGGCGCTTTGCCGGCTTCGGCCTGAACCGCATGGTGTTCTTCGCCTTCCTGCTGTCGGGCGCGCTGGCCGGTCTTGCCGGCATCTCGGAAGTCTCCGGCGCCATCGGTCAATTGCAGCCGGTGATTTCACCCGGCTACGGCTTCACCGCCATCATCGTGGCGTTCCTTGGCCGGCTCAATCCGCTCGGCATCGTCGCCGCCGGCCTTGTGCTGGCGCTGACCTATCTCGGTGGCGAGGCGGTTCAAAGCGCACTCGGCATCTCGGACAAGGTGGCGCGCGTGTTCCAGGGCATGCTGTTGTTCTTCGTGCTCGGCTGCGACACGTTCATTCACTACCGCATTCGCCTGATCGGCTTTACCGCGCCAAAACTTGAAGCCGCACCGAAGCTGGAGGAGGCCCGCTGATGGACATCGTCGTCAACATCCTTTTGACCGTCGCCACGGCGGCGACGCCGCTGCTCATCGCGGCGATCGGCGAGCTGGTCGTCGAACGCTCCGGCGTGCTCAATCTCGGCGTCGAAGGCATGATGATCATGGGCGCGGTCGGCGGCTTCGGCGCCGGCTATCTCACCGGCTCGCCCTGGATCGGCCTTTTGGCGGCAATCGCCATGGGCGCGCTGTTCTCGCTGCTATTTGCCGTCATGACCTTGTCGCTGGCCACCAACCAGGTGGCGACCGGCCTGTCGCTGACGCTTCTCGGCCTCGGCCTTTCCGGCATGATGGGAACCAGTTTCGTCGGTCAACCCGGCGAGCGGCTGCCCAACCTCGATATTCCCGGCCTGACCTCGATCCCCATCGTCGGCAGGCTTTTGTTCGGCCAGGACCCGATCTTCTACATCTCGATCGCGCTGACCACTGCCGTCATGTGGTTCCTGTTCAAGACCCGCACCGGATTGACGCTGCGCTCGATCGGCGACAGCCACACCTCGGCGCACGCGCTCGGCATCCATGTCATTCGCTATCGCTATCTCGCAGTGATCTTCGGCGGCGCCTGTGCAGGGCTTGCCGGCGGCCACCTGTCGCTGGTTTACACGCCGCAATGGGTGGAGAACATGAGCGCCGGCCGCGGCTGGATCGCGCTGGCCCTGGTCGTGTTCGCTTCGTGGCGGCCGTGGCGGGTGCTGGCCGGCGCCTATATCTTCGGCGCGGTCTGGATCGGCCAGCTTCATGCACAGGCATTTGGCATTCCGGTCCCTTCGCAGCTGCTTTCTTCGCTGCCCTATCTGGCAACCATCGTGGTTCTCGTTCTAATCTCGCGCAACAAGCGTCTGACGATGATGAACACGCCGGCTTCCTTGGGGCAGCCATTCGTTCCGGATCGTTGACAATAAAAACAAACGGGAAGCTCCAAGGCTAACACAGAGAGGTAACACAATGAAAAAACTGCTTATTGCCCTGATGACCACGACGGCCGCTGTCTCGCTGGCGGCGTCGGCGCAAGCCGCCGACAAGCTCAAGGCCTGCTGGGTCTACACCGGCCCGATCGGCGATTTCGGCTATTCCTACCAGCACGACCAGGGCCGTCTCGAAGTGGAAAAGGCGCTCGGCGACAAGGTCGAGACCGCGTATCTCGAGAACGTCTCCGAAGGCCCTGATGCCGACCGCGCTTTCGAGCGTCTGGCACGCGAAGGCTGCAAGATCATTTTCGGCACGTCCTTCGGCTTCATGGATCCGGAAGTGAAGGTCGCCAAGAAATTTCCAAAGGTGATGTTCGAGCACGCGACCGGCTACAAGACCGGCGACAATCTCGGCATCTACAACGCGCGCTTTTATGAAGGCCGCTATGTGCTCGGCCAGATCGCCGCCAAGGAATCGAAGGCCGGTGTTGCCGGCTACATCGTTTCCTTCCCGATCCCAGAAGTGGTGATGGGCATCAATTCCTTCATGCTCGGTGCGCAGTCGATCAACCCGAACTTCAAGGCCAAGATTGTCTGGGTGAACTCCTGGTTCGATCCGGGCAAGGAAGCCGACGCTGCCAAGGCGCTGTTCGACCAGGGCGCCGACATCATCGTCCAGCACACCGATTCCACAGCTGCCCTGCAGGTGGCGGAAGAGCGCAAGCTGCACGGCTTCGGCCAGTCCTCCGACATGATCAAGTTCGCGCCGAACGCCGCATTGACCTCGCTCACCGACGAATGGGGTCCGTACTACATCAGCCGGGTCCAGGCCGCGCTCGACGGCACCTGGAAGCCCGACAATGTCTGGCTTGGCATCAAGGACGGCGCCGTCAAGCTCGCTCCGTTCACCAACATGCCTGACGACGTGAAGGCGATGGCCGAGGCAACCTCGAAGAAGATCGCCGATGGCTGGAACCCCTTCACCGGGCCGGTCGCCAAGCAGGACGGCACGCCATGGCTCAAGGACGGCGAAGTCGCCGACGACGGCACTCTGCTCGGCATGAACTTCTATGTGAAGGGTGTCGACGACAAGCTTCCGCAGTAAGTAAGCCGGGCAACACATCGAACGGGAAGGGCGCCGCGAGGCGCCCTTTTTCATTCGGCGGGCTGCGCGCCGGGTGAGGTCGGACGAAATCGCGCGAGCACGGCATCGACCGCGCGACCGAGCCAGATCTTGACCATGCGTTGGGTCGGTCGTTCGAAATGGTGCCAGATCACCCCCGAAACCAGGAGCATGAGAGCGACGCAGCCCAAGGCGGCAGCCCATTTGCCGACCACAGGCGCTGCTGCATTGATCGCGAGATAGCCGATGTTCTGGTGCTGGAGGTAGAGCGGGTAGGTCAGCCCGCCCAGCGCCAGCGTCAGCGCGGACGGCCTGACACGGTTGCGCAACAGAACGCCGCCGATCAGCGCCGTATGCATGACGACATTGGCGGCCACGAGATGGGTCTGCGAAACGGCCATGCCATATTCATTGAGCATCCAGCGTTGCGTCACCGAAAGCGTGCAGCAGGACAACAGGAAGGCGGCCGCAAGCAGCAGCAAGGCTTTTGGCGAGCGGCCATGCGCATGGATATGGTGAACCAGCAGGCCTGCCGCGAAGAAGGGGCCGAACTCGGTGATGAACAGTAGCCTCAGTGCGCGACTGTCGACGAAGAACTCGTTCAGCGCTGCGATCGCCAGCCAGATGAGGATCAACTCCAGCTTCCATTTCTGGAAAACCCCTGACAGCAGCGCGAGCGTCACCCAGCCGTAGAAAACAAGCTCGAGCAGGATCGACCAGTAGACGCCATCCATGAAAGGCTGGCCCAGCGCCGGCGCGAACATCGACAGATTGGCGCCATATTGGCGCAAGGAGGTTGAGAACAGTGGCGCACCGACAGTGATGATAATCGCGAAGGTGATCGTCATGCAAAGCAGGAAGCCCGGATAGAGGCGGGCGAAGCGCGCGATTGCAAACTGTTGCCAATTGCGGTTCTCCGCCGACCAGGCAATGACGAAGCCGCTGATCAGAAAGAACAGATTGACGCCGAGATAGCCGTAGATGGCGATCGGCGCCACTGTCGGATAACCCTCGGCGAGAACGCCGCCGGCGGCGGAGCCGCGAAAGAAATAGTGGAAAGACACGACAGCCAGCGCCGCGGCCAGCCTCAGCAGGTCCAGCGTCGCGATGTAATCCGGCCTGCCAGGTTTGGTGTTCATCCGAGTTTCCGCATCCTGGAAACGATAAGGCAGGTCGCGGCCAAACAGGGTAAACGGCCGCAACTATCGCGAAATGTGGTAAATCGCGGTCTTTTCGTCGGACCGAGCGCCCGGCGCAATGTCTGCAACCCGGCTCCGTGACCGCCTTCACAGACGCATTTGCCTTTTACTTACATGTTCATTTTGCGGCCTGACGAAATCGGCCGACGTTACTCATTTGAGCAGGAGAATGTCTTATGCAATTGAGCAAAAAACTCTTAGCCATTATCGGCAAACGCATTCCCGCGTTCTACGACGTCATCCCGCACGGACCACAGTGGCGGCTTGCGCAAATCGCACTCAATCCCCAGCCGCTCCCGCCTCACGAGCTGGGCGCCGCAATCGCCGACGAATTCGTGCGCTACGCCTGGGGCGCCGAGCGAGGCGGGCTCGACATGAAAGCGTTGTTGAGCGACCTCGACGATTGGTGCCCCACGCGACCGAAGCTTCCGAAGCTTCCCCCGTGGTGGCCGCCCATTCCGGAGCCCGAGCCGCATCCCGAATGGTTCGTGGACTACCATCTGGGATTTGCCGCACGGCTGTCGGTGATAGCGGCCGGCTCGGCGGGCACGCGGCTGGACAAGACCCTCAATCAGGTCATCGATCGGTCCCTGGCTGCAATCGAGCAAGTGAAGCTCTGACGAAACGCTGCCAAAACGAGGGCGCCGCAAGGCGCCCTTTCGGCAGCTTGCGATCCCACAGGGACTTGGCGAACCGATTGATCTAGACCGCTGAACCGTACAGATCGTAGGCGTCGGCGCGATCGATTTTGACGGTGACGATGTCGCCTTGGCGCAGCGGACGCCGCGACTGGATATGCACCGAACCGTCGATTTCGGGCGCATCGTATTTGGTCCGGCCCTTTGCCGACGTGCCATGCGCCTCGTCGATCAGCACCGGCAGGCGCTTGCCGACCTTCTTGGCCAGCTGCGTCGCCGAAATCTTCTGCTGGCGCTGCATGAAGCGGTGCCAGCGCGCTTCCTTGATCTCTTGCGGCACCTGTTCGAGGCCGAGATCGTTGGAACGAGCGCCCCTGACCGGCTCGTATTTGAAACAGCCAGCGCGGTCGATCTTCGCCTCATCCAGCCAGTCGAGCAGCATTTCGAAATCCTCGTCCGTCTCGCCGGGGAAACCGACGATGAAGGTCGAGCGTATGGCGAGATCGGGACACACTTCGCGCCAGCCACGGATACGCTCCAGCGTCTTTTCGCCATGCGCGGGACGGCGCATGTTCTTCAGCACCTGCGGCGAGGCATGCTGGAACGGGATGTCGAGATAGGGAAGGATCTTGCCCTCGGCCATCAGCGGGATGACGTCGGCGACATGCGGGTAGGGGTAGACATAGTGCATGCGCACCCAGATGCCGAGCTTGCCAAGTTCCTCCGAAAGATCGAGGAACTTCGCCCGCACTTCGCGGTCGCCGAACATCGAGGTCTGGTACTTGATGTCGATGCCGTAGGCGCTGGTGTCCTGCGAGATAACAAGGATTTCCTTGACGCCGGCCTTGGCCAGTTTTTCCGCTTCGCGCAGCACATCCGCCGCCGGCCGCGAGACGAGATCGCCGCGCAGCGCCGGGATGATGCAGAAGGTGCAGCGGTTGTTGCAGCCTTCCGAAATCTTCAGATAGGCGTAGTGGCGCGGCGTCAGCTTCACGCCTTGCGGCGGCAACAGGTCGATATAGGGATCGTGGCTGGGCGGTGCCGCCTCATGCACCGCCGCCATCACGCTCTCATAGGCCTGCGGGCCGGTAATGGCGAGAACGTTGGGGTGCCGTTCGCGGATCACGTCAGGTTCGGCGCCGAGACAACCGGTGACGATGACCCTGCCATTCTCCGAAAGTGCGGAACCGATGGCGTTGAGCGACTCGTCGCGGGCCGAATCGAGGAAGCCGCAAGTGTTGACGACGACCAGGTCGGCGCCGTCATGCTTGCGCGCGATCTCGTAGCCTTCGGCGCGCAGGCGCGTGATGATGCGCTCCGAATCCACGAGGGCCTTCGGGCATCCAAGGCTGACGAAACTGACGCGAGGGGCAGACATAGCGGTTTTCCGGGTTTTCAGGATTGGCGGCGCAGTACCACACTTATTGCGGCATTGGTATGGGCGCGCCGCAGATGCGGCGAAACGCACGGCATCTGCCTTCGAAACGAATCTATCGAAACCGCGGAGCCGGTGGCTTCAGCCCACCGCGGCGTTCACATGCGGCAACACTTCCACCACGCCGCGATAGACCATGTCGACGGCGACATAGAGGATGATCGCCAGGCCGATATAGGCGATCCAGCGGTGGCGATGCAGCAGCTTGGCGATAAAGCTTGCAGCCAAGCCCATCAAGGCAATCGACAGCACAAGGCCTATGACCAGCACCGGAAAATGATCGCGCGCCGCACCCGCGACCGCCAGCACATTGTCGAGCGACATCGACACATCGGCGACGACGATCTGCAGCGCCGCCTGGCCAAGCGTCTTGCGCGGCGCTTTGCCGGCCACCATTCTGTCGCTGTTGAGGTCGGAATCAGACAGCGCCTCGGTCGCCTCCAGCTCATCGGCATGGGACGTGCGCAGCTCGCGATACATCTTCCAGCACACCCACAAAAGCAGGATGCCGCCGGCAAGCAGCAGTCCGACGACCGCCAGCAGCTTGACGGTGATGGCGGCAAAGCCGATGCGCAGCACCGTTGCCGCCAGCACGCCGACGAGGATAGCCTTCTTGCGCTGTTCGGCCGGCAAGCCGGCGGCGGCCAGGCCGATGACGATGGCATTGTCGCCAGCGAGCACAAGGTCGATGGCAATGACCTGAAGCAGGGCGGTCAGGCTGGCAGCGCTGAAAATGTCCATCGACTGGAAGTCCCTTGCTCGTTGGCCGAGTGTGCGTCGTCGGATATCCCGACGCCCTAACGTGGATACTTCCTGCGCGTCAAGACACCGCCGGAAACAACATCAGCGCGTCAGGCTTTTGCGGCGGCAAAGCGGCGGACTACGACGATCGCCGACAGCGGGTGAAATACCGCTTCATCCCGGCAAATCCAATCGTAGAGGGCGAATTCTAGTCGTAGAGGTTGTATTTCGCCCAATCGGTTTCCGGGATCTCGTCGCCGATCCGGTAACGGAGCTGTAGCACTTCCATATGGTCCGGCGCCGTTTCGCATTTGAATTTCAGCCGGTACCACTGCCCCTTGCTGCGAAAGGCAGCCCCTGGGCTCTTGATTGCGTCGGCGCCCATTTCGGGCGTCGAAAAGGCGTAAGCGACGACACGATCGGCTTTGAATTTGCTGTCGTCATGCGTGATCCGATCCAGAACTTCGGCGTCACATCGCTGTTCGAGGCGGGTTTGCGGGTCTAGCTTCAGCAGGCCGGCGCGTAGCGCACTGTCCATCGCGAAAGCCGGAAAACCCAGCGTCACCGACGCCAGGACCATAAGGCAGAGCTTTTTCATGGGCGCGAGAAGCATCATATTTTGTCGGAGAAATCAACTATGTGCCGTTCTGGGGCGCGTCCGATCCGGTCAAACCATCGTGTTCGTGGGGAAGGGGCCGGCTCATGATCAGATCAGGAAACGGGGCAGCACGCGACTTCAACCGGCTGTAGAGCCGGGCAAGCCGCAGACGAGCAAGGGTCAACCCAGCGGCTTTGCCGATGAGTGCGGCAGCGGCGAGATAGAGCAGGATGCACCACCAGGCGAGGGCGCCGTCGAACCCCCTGAGTAGCCCGAGCAGTATGGATCCGACAAGGACGGCCATGACGGTGACCGAGCCCTGTTCGCAGCCGCAGGCGAAGTAAGCGCGGTTCAACGCGCGCTCGGTGCCTTCATCGGCGAGCGGGCCGGCCAGCCGGATGCGCCGGATAGCCGGCTTGCCGCTACGCAGCTGCTCCAGGCTGGCGAGGCTGTCTACTATGTACTCCATGGTGGTCTTCTCCCCAAAGCACGCCGCGTGCAGACGGCGGCGCGCTTCAAGCCCTTGTTTTCATGCATGTCGTCCCAAAACCGCTGCGCGCTTTCGGGCGACCTGCATCAAGGAAAGATCTTGTCGAGCGCTTCGGGCGTGGTGGTGATCCACTGCCACACCGCCTCGGCGTCGGCACGGGTGAAGTTGGCCTCGCCGCTGCCAAAACCGTAATTGCCGATCGTCTCACCCCAATTGGTGCCGAGCGCCGGCTTCCACATGATCTCGGCCGGGCTGGTGTGCCCGTCATGGTTCAGTCCGACATAGTGCCCGATCTCGTGGATCGCGACATACTGAAAGACGACTTCCGGGAAGCGGTCGCGGAAGGTGGTGCCGGTCGGGCTGCCGTCGCCCAGGGCCGGTCGAAACCATGAAGTCAGGCCGTGCAGACTGGTGCTGACGTAACCGAAATGGGCAATCACCGGCACCACACGCAGGTCCTCGTCACGGTCGGGGCGACCCATCAGCCGCAACAGGTCTTGCTGCACGGCATCGTCGTTTTCGTCACTGGCGAGCGGGACGAAGCGGGACTCGGTCACCGCGACCTCGCCGATCGACGGCCATGTGAAGTTGATGCCGACCTGAAAACCCTTGCGCTGGGCAAGCTCCAGTCGATTGCGGAACGCATCCCGCTTGATCGGGTAGGCGGTGAAGGAAGGCACGGCGCCGGCGCCGAGTTCGAGGAAATCGTCGAGATCGGTTTTCGTCACCGTCGTCCTGGTGCCGGTGTAGACGACCTCGCCCTCGAATTGTTCCCAAGCCGCCTTACCCTGGCAGTCGGTGAAGCGCCCGGCGACAGCGTAAAGATTGAGGGCGCCGGAACGGTGCAATTCACGCAGGAACTCGCTGGAGTGAATTGCCATGCGACGCGGCGCCAGTTCCATGGGCACGCCGATCGGAGCGCCGCCCAGGCGTGCTCTTTCTTTCGAGCGCGCCAGCCGGTCCGGATCCCTGGCCAGTGCCGCCGACAGGGCGTCGTCGATGATGGTTTCAAGACCGCGTTTGTCGATGAGCTCGCTCGGGCCGACATAAAACACCATGCCGAGCAGGCGCGTAACACTGGTGATCACCCGCAGGACATTGAAGATGCCCAGTCCTTTCTGGATGCGGCACCAGTCCAGACTGAGGATGCCGATGACCAGATCGCGGATGCCTTCGACGGTATCGCGCACCCAGTCGACCACATCGGCCGCCCAGTCCAGCAGGCCTTCGAGGGCGCCGAAGATCGCGCCGAAGAAGGCGCAGGCGCCGTCGCCGAAAATGCAGAAGGTGCGGCCCAGCGAGCCCAGAAGGTCGCCGACCTCGTGCAGGATTTCGGCCACGTCATCGAGCAGCGACACCACCAGTTCGAACACATCGTCGACCGCGTCGACGACGTCGTTGACCAGGTCCCAAAGGGCCGAGAACGCCTTCACCGGATCCTCGAACAGGCAGACGAAGAAGGTGACGAGCCGGGTGATCACCTTCAGCACCAGTTCGACGACGATGCCGACAACCGTGGTGACGATCTTGCAAACCAGATGCGTGACCCATTTGCCGATGGTGACGACGACCCAGGTGACGACCCGGACCACGACGGTAACCAGCCAGCAGAACCACTTGTTGCAGCAGGCGCACCACCAGTCGCAATCCTGCTCGCGGCAGCGCTTTTCCTGCTTGCTGACCCAGTTCTCAACCGGCTGCTGCACCTGCTCCTCGACCCAGGTGGTCACATTCTCGCAGGCTTCGCGCGCCTCGGTGATGAACCGCTCCACGGGAGCAAGGACATTCTCGGTGACCCATGTCGACACTTCACGGCAGGCCATGACACTGTCCCTCCTTGGCCAGGCCAACCGCTGAAGTCCGATCAGCCTCGGCCCTCATCTGTGACATCTAGGCGATCGAGCGTCTGTGACCTGCTTCTCAATCCAGCCTCAGGGGCAGCACGCCAGATTGCCGACGGCGCGTGCCGATGCGGCGGGCCGGAATGGCGAATAATTCCGTATTCATTATTTTGCGCTAATAGATCCGTTCGCGGACCTTGGCTGGTCAGCGGGGGAGCACCAGCATGCAGCACAGCGCCACCTTCAACATCTTCCTGCCGGTGGCGCTCGTCATCATCATGCTGGGGCTTGGCCTGTCGCTGAAACTCCAGGATTTTTCGCAAGTCCTTTTGCGGCCGAAAACCTTGCTGGTCGCCCTTGTCGTGCAGATCCTCGTGCTGCCGGTCGTCTGCTTCGGCATCGTCTCCGTTTCAGCACTGCCGCCGGCAATCTCGGTCGGAATGATGCTGCTCGCGGCCAGCCCCGGCGGACCGACGGCCGTGCTCTATACCCACCTTGCCAAGGGCGACACGGCGCTCAGCCTGACGCTGACGGCGATCACCTCGCTGGTGGCGTTGGTTTCAGTGCCGCTGATCACCAATTTTTCGCTGCAGCATTTTTATGGCGCCGGACAGATCCTGCCATTGCCGGTCGACAAGTTCCTGCAGTTTTTCGCCATTGTCCTGGTTCCGGCTGCGATCGGAATTGCGGTTCAGCACCGTTATCCCACGCTGGCGGACCGCCTTGAGCGCCCGGTCAAACTGCTGGCGACGCTTTTCCTGGCGGCAGTCGTTATCTTTGCGGCGGTCAGCCAATGGGACGTGATCGTCACCTGGGGGCCGGTCGTCGGCCTTGCCGCCCTGGCCTTCAACCTCGCAAGCATGACGATCGGCTATGGCATACCGGTGCTACTGCACCTCGAAAGGCGGCAAGCGGTCGCCGTCGCCATGGCCACCGGCATCCACAACGCCGCCTTCGTCATCACGCTCGCGCTCAGCGAATTCCTGCTCAACAATCCCGAGATGGGCGTGCCGCCGGCCATCTACGCCCTGATTGCCTACATCACCGCCGCAGCTTTCGTGTTCATCCTGAACAGATCGGCCAGATAGCCCAAGTCTTTGCAGACGGTTTGCCGCGGCGGCGCGGATACGCGATCCTTCTGCGAATGACGATCCAGAAGGCACCGGAAGGCGCTTTGCGCTCTGGAGGAGAACCGCTCAACTTAGAGATTGGAGTAGCCGGCACCTGCGGAACTCTGGGTGGGCCTTCCATAGTTCCTTGATTTCAGCTCGCGCCAGGCGATCGGCACAAGGATCTTTTCTTGCTGTTGTTTATCGGCGCGAAAACAAATTGCCGGCTACTTCCGTCATTGCAAAGAATCGGAATGGAATTTTTAGCCGTTCATTCACATGTGCATGCTTTCTAATAAGCTATGTCATTCAGCGCCTTCACCCGAATCCGGTTTGGTCTGGGCCGCCTAAAACGGGCCACGAACGCGAATGTTGCCATCATCTTTGCGTTCACCTTGCCGGTTGTGGTAGGCGGCGCGGGTTTCGGGGTCGAGACCTCCTATTGGTATTACAGCAGCCTCAAACTGCAGGCAGTCGCGGATGCCGCAGCCTATGCTGGCGCCCTGGAAAAGATTTCCGGCTCCAATACGCCCACGATCGTCTCCGCCGCGACGCTTTCGGCAACGTCCAATGGTTTTGCGGCGCCACCAGGGACAATTAGCGTTTTCACACCGCCATCATCCGGTCCAAACGTCGCAAACAAGGCGGTCGAGGTCATCGTTCACCAGGACCTGGATCGATATTTCACCGCGATATTCAACCAGGGGCCCGTTCCCGAACAGGCAAGAGCGGTGGCTCTCATCACCGACGCTTCAAAAGCCTGCATTCTGGCGCTCAATCCCTCCGCGTCAAAGGCGGCACTTTTTTCGGGCAGTGCCACTACAACACTGACAGGCTGCTCCGTCATGTCGGATTCGATAGCCGCGGACGCCATCAAGCTGCAAGGATCGGCAAGTCTGAACGCCGATTGCCTGATATCGGCAGGTGGCGTCTCTCTGAGCAACCCCATAACGACCGTCTGCGCCGCGCCGATCACCCAGGCGTTGCCTGCCGCCGATCCTTTCGCCAATTTGCCGGCGCCAGCAGCCACAAACCCCTGTCAGAACACCAAGCCGTCGACCCTGCAGCCCGGAACCTATTGCAACGGACTCAGTTTGAGCGGCAATGTGACCCTCAAACCCGGGGTCTATGTAATTCAGGCCGGTGATTTCAAAGTGAACGCGAACGCCCAGATTTCTGGTGACGGCGTCATAATTTATCTCGCCGGAAGCTCGCGTGTCAGCCTGAACGGCACCGCCACGGTCAAACTCAGCGCCCCGACCACTGGCATCTATTCGGGAGTGCTGTTTTACGGAGACAGGACCAACCTTGGTGGACAGGACACGTTTAATGGAACTGCGAGTTCCTTGCTAACCGGCGCTCTCTATTTTCCATCGCGACAAGTCAACTATCTCGGCAATTTTTCAGGCACGGGTGGTTGCACACAGGTCGTCGCCGACACAATACAGTGGTCCGGCAACAGCACCATCAAACAGGACTGCACCAGCCTCGGAATGAAAGACATTCCGGCGACGCAGTCCGTGCGGCTTGTCGAGTAGCAAGATGGGCCGGCATGCCGCCCTAATTTTGCGGAACAAGTCCGGTATTGCCGCCGTGGAATTCGCGATGGTGCTGCCCATCCTGTGTCTTGTTCTGCTCGGTATCATCGACGGCTGGTCTTTCGTCACGAGCTCCTTGTCGATGCGCGCCGGCGTCAAGACGGCGGCAAATCTCCTGATGGCCGGCGCGGCCAACGACACGGCCACACAGGCGATTGCCCTTTCGAGTTGGGAAAACCATCCTAACGACGCACAGGTCACCATGGCGCGGCAATATATGTGCGGCAGTACGGTGGTGGATGCGACGAGCCTCTGCGCCGGGCCAAAGGTGCCGACGATTCTCGTTCAGATTCAGGCGACGGCCACCTGGGCACCACCTTTCGTCTTTGGCAGTTTCATGGATCCCCGCACGATCAGCCATCAAGAGGTGATCCGTGTCCGCTAGACAGACCGCGCGTGGATTGCATCGAGACCGATCCGGCGGGGCGGCGCTGGAGTTTGCGCTGATCGCGCCTATTCTGGTGATGCTTTTGTTCGGGATTTTTGCTTTCGGGTGGTCCTTGAATGCGGAGTCCAGCGTTCGCTACACGCTGGAGGCGTCCTCACGTGCGCTGCAGATGAACAATTCGCTTACACAGAGCGACATTCAAGCCATCGCTACGCAAAAACTGTTGACGTTAGGATTGAAGGATGTCGCGGTCACGATCGTAATTGATGCCGCCAGCGGAGGTTTCCGCATGGCTCATCTTACCGCCGACTACGCCTATGTGATCGCGTTCCCGTATTTCGATCAATACCCCATTAATTACTCAACAACCGTCACCGTCCCGCTGGTCGCCAACTAAGGTACCGCCGGCTTTCGTTGAGTTGGCCGCGCCCAACCCAGACTGCATGACGTCGATCCGGCGGATTCCGAATTTGATGCGACTTGCACACGCGGGGCCGCCCCTCCTGGGGCTGTCTGTCGCTAGTAAAATGACAGATTATGCAAGCAATTCAATGGCATGTGGCGGAGGGAGTGGGATTCGAACCCACGGTGAGCTTGCACCCACGCCGGTTTTCAAGACCGGTGCCTTAAACCGCTCGGCCATCCCTCCAAGGCTTCGTTGGCTTTTCCGGTTTTGCAGCGACCTTTCTTTGATCTCTGTACCCGTTTGCTACTGAATGGCCTTTGGTGCCTTGGCCTTTACCGCGCGCCGGATTGCAGCGTCAACCTGTTCTGCGGCATTTGGCTGCATTCCTGGCATGAGATACGGAAGAGATCCAGCGTAATGCCGATCGAGGAACGGCCGTGATGTGCATGCCGCATGCTCGGTCTATCGCCGGTCGAGCGCCGAAAATCCACATCCGATCCAGACTGGTCGCATTGGGTCGCCGGCGGCGTACATTATCCAGACCTGCGATTGCTTGGGAGGAAGCGCGACTGCTTGGGTGGCAAGCTCGGCGACTGACAGGCAGGCGGCAGCCCAACTGCCCTGGTCGGCGCCTATGTCGGGCCTACGCACCTTTATGCGGAACAACGCGTCGGGATCCTGGTCGTCAACGACGATGGCTGGGTAGAGGCCGTACATTTTCTGCGGCGGCATTGGCGCGTCTCCGTCGTGTCGCACATCAACACATCGCGAAATGGAAAGCCATCATCAACCGGCAGGCCGGGCAGGGGTGCGCCACAATCTCGCCCGGTTCCGGACATAATCGGTTAATACGCTGATAAACAATTCCTGCGCACAAAGGGATTGGGGATCAGGGCGTTACGACATTTGTCGGATAAGTGCTCTGGCGTCTTTGGACGCGCAAATGCAGCGCCTGTGTCGAGACTGTAGGGGACGTCAGAAAAAATGCAGACCACGGCGCGCCTGCGTCTTCGTCGCGCTTCCACTTTCGTGCTGTTCGCGGCGTCGGCTGCCTTGTTGGCCGCTTGCGCATCGCAGCCGCAACCGAAAGCCATGGTCGACAGGAAACCCCGCTCCAAGGAATATTTTGCCGAGACCGAGTATGGCGTGAAAGCCAGCCCGCGCGTCCAATACATGCGGCGCGGCGGCGGCCGCGACCAGTTGGGCAAGCCCTATCAGGTGCGCGGCAAGTGGTATTATCCCAAGGAAGACAAGCACTACGCCAAGGTCGGTCTGGCCTCCTGGTATGGTGACGCATTCCATGGCCGGCTGACCGCCAATGGCGAAGTCTACGACATGACCCATCTGACGGCGGCGCATCCGACCATGCCGCTGCCGAGTTATGCCCGCGTCACCAACACCGAGACCGGAAGCTCGGTCATCGTGCGCGTCAACGACCGCGGCCCCTACCATGAGGGGCGCATCATCGATGTCTCGGAACGCGCCGCCGAAATGCTCGACTATGCCAAGGTCGGCACGGCCAGGGTCAAAGTGGAATATATTGGCCGCGCGCCACTCGACGGCGATGACGACCAGTACCTGATGGCTTCCTACCACCCCGGCAACAGGGCGCCGGATCCGTCCGACGGCCTGCCGACCGGCGTCATGGTCGCCATGAACGGCCCGTCGCCGAGCCTGCCCGTAGACGCCACGGCCGTGGCGTTTCCCGGCGAGTTGACGAACACCGGACAGGCATTCGAGGCGCAGCCGGCCCTGTCGGCTCAGACGCCGGCGTTCGACGATGTGACGCTGCCTGAGTTCGGGCCGATCGTGCCGGAGCGTCCGGAAATCAACATGCCGCGCCAATCGCCGTTTGCGGTGGCGTCACTGGGGTATGCGGACGAGCGCGTGCATCGCGCCTCCGACGTCTTTGCCGCGCTCGACGGCGACGGCATGTCGCCCGCCGACGTGCTGCAGTCGTGGAAGCGGCAAGCCCTGCCAGCCGCTTCGGCGACGGACTATGTCGCGGCGGGTTCGTTCGAGGATGCCGCGGAGGCGAAGCGCGTGGCGGCTGAGCTTGCCGGCTTCGGCAAGACCGAAATCCAGCGCTCCGAGCTCGACGGCAAGGACTGGTATTCGGTCAATCTCTATCCCGACGGCCACCGCAGCCTGGACGAGATGCTGCAGGCGGCATGGTCGCATGGCGCGCCTGACGCGCTCGTGGTGCGCAACTGATCCGAAAGCCGGCCGGTTTCCCGATCGGCGGTTGATCCGCCGGGAAAAAGCCTGATAGCCTTGCAAAGCTGGCGCCACGCCGGCTAACGGGTCGAATCTCTCATGCGATTTCGCTTATCTCAGCCTCTCGCCGGGCTCCTGGGTCTTGGTCTTCTGCTGCTTTCGCTGGTCCCTGCGGACGCGCAGCTTTTCGAGACCAAGGCGGCACAAGCCTTCATGATCGACGCCGAAACCGGCACGGTGCTGTTTGCCAAGGATGCCGACAAATTGATGCCGCCGGCGTCGATGGCCAAGCTGATGACCATGGAAGTGGTTTTCAACGCCATCAAGTCCGGGCGCATGGGGCTCGAGGATACATTCGTGGTCTCAGAGAATGCCTGGCGCAAGGGCGGCGCGCCGTCGGGCACGTCGACGATGTTCGCAAAACTGAAATCCTCGATCCGGGTCGAGGACCTGATCCAGGGTATCACCGTCCAGGCCGCCAATGATGGCTGCATGGTGCTGGCCGAAGGCATGGCCGGATCGGAAGAGAATTTCGCGGCGCAGATGACCGAGCGCGCCCGCCAGATCGGCCTGCAGAAATCGACCTTCGTCAACTCGACCGGCCTGCCGGCCGACGGCCAGCAGACGACCGTGCGCGAGCTTGCGCAGCTTGCTTTGCATCTCTGGCGCGATTATCCGGACCTCTACCGCTACTATGGCCAGGCGGATTTCACATGGAACAAGATCGCGCAGAGGAACCGCAACCCGTTGCTGGCGATGGGTATCGGCGCCGACGGGCTGGCGGTCGGCATGAGCGAGGCGTCAGGCTTTGGGATCGTCGGCTCGGTCAGCCACGATGGCAAGCGGGTGATCGCGGCAATGAGCGGGCTAGCGAGCGACCGCGAGCGCTCCGAGGAAGCGCGAAAGCTGCTCGACTGGGGCATTCGCTCCTTCGAGAAGACCGAGATTTTCGCCAAGGACGAAGTGGTCGGCGAGGCCCAGGTTTTCGGCGGCGCCAAGTCCGGCGTGGCGCTGAAGGCCAAGGGGCCGGTCGACATCTTCCTGCCTATCACCAATCGCGACAAGCTGACGGCGAAGATCGTCTATAGCGGGCCGGTCGCCGCACCGATAGAGGAGGGGCAACCGGTTGGTGCGCTGCGCGTCTGGATCGGTGACACGCTGAGCCAGGAGACGCCGCTTTTTGCCGCCGAGTCGGTTGGCGTTGGCACGCTGCCGCAACGGGCGCTGGATGCCGCCAAGGAACTGGCCGTCGGCTGGCTGCGTTAGCAGCGTTCTGGTGGACCTTCCCTCCAACCGGGACTAATACGGTTGCCGCAAGCATGGACAAAGGTTTTCGATTGGCGCGCGGATTTTTCATTACCTTCGAAGGCGGCGAAGGAGCAGGCAAGTCGACGCAGATCGAGCGGCTGGCCAGGAAAATGCGCGCCAAGAAATACGATGTCGTCGTCACCCGCGAACCGGGGGGATCGCCGGGCGCCGAGGCGGTCAGGCATGTCCTGCTTTCCGGCGCTGCCGAGCCGTTCGGGCCCAAGATGGAGGCGCTGCTTTTCGCTGCCGCCCGTTCCGACCATGTCGAGCAGGTCATCCGGCCGGCGGTCGAGCGCGGCTCGATCGTGCTTTGCGATCGCTTCCTGGATTCCTCGCGCGTCTACCAGGGCGTCACCGGCAACCTCGATCCGGCGTTCATGGAGGCGCTGGAACAGGTCGCCATCAACGGTATGGTGCCCGACATGACACTGATCTTCGACATCGATCCGACCGAGGGCCTGCGGCGCGCCACTGCAAGGCGCGGCGCGGACGACGGTCCGGACCGTTTCGAAAAGGAAACGCTTGCTATCCACCAGCGCCGCCGCGAAGCCTTTCTGGCGATCGCCGCAGCGGAACCGCAACGCTGCATCGTCATCGATGCGTCCGCCGATCCCGATACGGTGGAAAATGTCGTCACATCAGCCGTGTTCGCAGCGCTCGAGACAATATCGCCGGCGCACAAGCGACAGGCGGCGCCGGCATGATCTTCGAACGCATCGCCCCTGAACAGCATGACACGCTGGACGGCGTGCCGGAGCCGTCGGAAACGCCGCGTCTGGTCGGCCATCTCAACGTGGCTAACATGCTCGCCGCCGCCTATCGCTCCGGAAAACTGCCGCATGCGCTGATCTTTGCCGGGCCGGTTGGCATCGGAAAGGCGACGCTCGCCTTTCACCTGGCGCACCACCTTTTGAAGCACCCGGCCTTCGAATATGCGCCCGAGACCTTTACCGTTCCCGATCCGGCCTCATCGCTGTTTCGCCAGATCGCCATCGGCGCGCATCCTTCGGTGCTGCATCTGACCCGGCCGGCGAACGACAAGACCAAGAGCTTCAAGACGGTCGTCACCGTCGATGAGATCCGCAAGGTCAGCCGCTTCCTGTCGCTGACCTCGCATGACGGCAGCTACCGCGTCGTGATCGTCGATCCCGCCGACGACATGAATACCAATGCCGCCAATGCCTTGCTGAAGAATCTTGAGGAGCCGCCGGCACGCACTCTGTTCATCCTCATCGTTCATGCTCCGGGCAGTCTGTTGCCGACAATCCGTTCGCGCTGCCAGATGGTGCGGCTGACGCCGCTCGGCGCCGAGGATTTGATGACCGTGCTGGAAAGTGTCGAGCCGCCACCACCTAGGGATCCGGCGGCGCGTGCGGCACTGGCCGAACGGGCAGGGGGCAGCGCCCGCAACGCGATCCTGTTGACGCAATATGGCGGGCTGGAGATCGCCGGCACGCTCGACGCCCTCGTGGCGGCGAGGAAGACCGATGTCACTGGCGCATATCGCCTTGCCGAGGCGGTCGCCGGCCGCGACCAGGCGATCCAGTTCGACATCTTCAACCGCCGGGCGCTCGATCTGCTGTCGACCAGCGCCAGCGAGGCAGCCTTGGCCGGCGATCTGGCGCGGGCAAAAACGCTGTCGGATGCTTGGCACGAGGCGCTGAACGCTATATCTGAGACCGATACCTACAATCTCGACAAGAAGCAGCACGCCTTGACCATGATCGACCGCCTGAATTCTGCGATGCGAATGTGACGGTTTCTTTGATGCATGCCGGTGCCCCAAAACCGGGGCCACTTTTGGGCGGCATGCATTGACCCGGGATGGCAATCGCCGTCTCGATGCGATATCCACCGCCACACCTTCATTCAGACATTCATGACGGTCATTCATGTCACGCGAAAAAGCCTATCTGACGACACCGATTTTCTATCCCAACGGCAAGCCGCATATCGGCCACGCCTATACGGTCATTGCAACCGATGCGCTGGCTCGCTTCCAGCGCCTTGACGGCAAGGACGTGTTCTTCCTCACTGGCACCGACGAACACGGTCTCAAGATGCAGCAGACGGCCGAGAAGGAAGGCATCACGCCGCTGGCGCTCGCCGACCGCAATTCGGCGATCTTCCGTTCGATGACCGAGACGGTCGGTGGCTCGAACGATGAGTACATCCGCACGACGGAACCACGCCACTACGCATCCTGCCAGGCGATCTGGAAGGCGATGGCGGCCAATGGCGACATCTATCTCGACCGCTACAGCGGCTGGTATTCGGTTCGCCAGGAAGCCTATTTCGAAGAGAGCGAAACCACGCTCGGCGATGACGGCGTGCGCCGCGAGCCGCTCGGCTCGCCTGTCGAATGGAATGAGGAAGAAAGCTATTTCTTCCGGCTTTCCGCCTATCAGGACAAATTGCTGGCGCTGTATGAAAACCAGCCCGATTTCATCGGTCCGTCCGAGCGCCGCAACGAGGTCGCGAGCTTCGTCAAATCCGGCCTCAAGGATATCTCGATCTCGCGCACCACATTCAATTGGGGCGTGCCGGTGCCCGGCGACGACAAGCACGTCATGTATGTCTGGGTCGATGCCTTGACCAACTACATCACCGCCGCCGGCTATCCCGACACAAAATCCGAGCAATGGCGCTACTGGCCGGCCACGCACATCATCGGCAAGGACATCGTCCGCTTCCACGCGGTCTACTGGCCGGCCTTCCTGATGTCGGCCGGCATCGAGCTGCCGAAGCGCGTGTTCGCCCACGGTTTCCTGTTCAACCGCGGCGAGAAAATGTCGAAATCGGTCGGCAACGTCGTCGACCCGTTCACCATGGTCGAGCACTATGGCCTCGACCAGGTGCGTTACTTCTTCCTGCGCGAGGTGCCGTTCGGCCAGGACGGCAGCTACAGCCATGATGCGATCGTCAACCGCACCAATGCCGACCTCGCCAATGGTCTCGGCAATCTGGCGCAGCGTTCGCTGTCGATGATCGCCAAGAACTGCGGCGGCGTGGTGCCGCAGCGCGGCGAACTGACTGATGCCGACAGCGCCATCCTCGATCAGGCGGTGGACGCGCTCGGCACAGCGCGCAAGACGATGTCGGAGCAGGGCATCCATTTGGCGCTGGCGGGGATCTTCAACGTGGTGGCGGAAGCCGATCGCTACTTCGCCTCGCAGGCGCCCTGGGCGCTGAAGAAGACCGACCCGGCGCGTATGGAAACGGTGCTGTGGACGACCGCCGAGCTCGTGCGGCGCGTGGCGCTGCTGTGCCAGCCCTACATTCCGGGGTCGGCGGCGAAGCTGCTCGACCTGCTGGCGGTGCCGACCGACACGCGCCAGTTCGCACATGTCCATGCCGACTATGCGCTGACGCCCGGCACGACATTGCCCGCGCCTGAGGGGGTGTTTCCGCGCTATGTCGAGCAGCCGGACGCGAACGCCTGATGCTGGTCGACAGTCACTGCCATCTGGATTTTCCTGATTTCGCCGAGGAGCGGGCGGCCATCGTCGCCCGCGCCAAGGCGGCCGGCATCGGCCGCATGGTGACGATCTCAACGCGCGTGAAGCGGTTTCCACAAGTGCTTGAGATCGCTGAAACTTTCGACGAAGTCTATTGCTCCGTCGGCACCCATCCGCACAATGCCGCCGAAGAGCTGGATGTGACGGTGGAGGATCTTGTCCGGCTGTCGGCGCACCCGAAAGTGGTGGCCATCGGCGAGGCCGGGCTGGATTACTTCTACGATCACGCGCCGCGCGATGCGCAGGCGCAGGGCTTTCGCACCCACATATCAGCCGCCCGCCAGACCGGCCTACCGCTGGTCATCCATTCGCGCGATGCCGACGACGACATGGCCGCAATCCTCGAGGACGAAACAGGGAAGGGCGCCTTCCCCTTCATTCTGCATTGTTTTTCCTCAGGGCGCCGGCTGGCCGAGATCGGTGTGGCGCTGGGCGGCTATGTCTCCTTCTCCGGCATCCTGACCTTCAAGAACTCGGCTGAGCTGCGCGCCATCGCCGCCGATGTGCCGCGTGACCGGCTGCTGGTCGAAACCGACGCGCCGTATCTGGCGCCGATGCCGTTTCGCGGCAAGCGCAACGAGCCTGCCTATGTCGCCAACACCGCCAGGGTGCTGGCCGAGACGATCGGCGTCAGCGAGGCCGAGATTGCCGCCATCACCACGGACAATGTCTTCCGCCTGTTCCGGAAAATGCCGGATATGCGGAGCGCCTGACGCATGAGCGACCGGCTGCGCCTTACCATTCTCGGCTGTGGCTCGTCGCCCGGCACGCCGCGCATCACCGGCGACTGGGGCAATTGCGATCCGGCCAATCCACGCAACCGGCGCATGCGCACGGCGGCACTGGTCGAGCGCATCGCGGCGAATGGCGGCAAGACCACGGTCGTCATCGACACCGGACCGGATTTCCGCGAGCAGATGCTGCTGGCGTCGGTCAAACGCATCGACGCTGTCATCTACACGCATCCGCATGCCGACCACATCCATGGCATAGACGATCTGCGCGGCTACGTGCTCGAGCAGCGCCACCTGATCGACGTCCACGCCGACCAGCCGACGATGCAGCGCCTGCGGCAGGCGTTCGGTTATTGCTTCGAGACGCCGCCGGGCAGCTCCTATCCGCCGATCGTGCGAGCGCACATCATCGATCATGCCACGCCGGTGGTGATCGAAGGCGAGGGCGGTGCCCTCACCCTCGAGCCGCTGCCGCAGATCCATGGCGACATCATATCGCTGGGTTTTCGCATCGGCGGGCTGGCCTATTGCCCTGACATCAGCGACTTCCCCGACACCACCGTCGAGCGCCTGCGCGGGCTGGACGTGCTGGTCATCGATGCGCTGCAGTACAACACGCATCCAAGCCATCTGTCGCTTGGCCAGGCGCTCGGCTGGATCGAGAAACTGGTGCCGAAGAATGCCGTGCTGACGCATATGCACGTGCCGCTCGACTACGCCACGGTGATGGCCGAGACAGCTGACAACGTCGAGCCGGCCTATGATGGCATGGTGATCGAAATCCCTTATGAGTCAGTGTGATACGAATAGCGCTTCATGAGGGCGTTCGGCTTTTCGGCCCGAATATCAGCAGCGTTCCAATCCTTTCATAGCCCATGCGGGGATAGAGCAGCGCCCCGGCATGCGTCGCCATCAGCACAGAGCACCGCGACCCATGAGCCTGGTCGTCGTGCAGCATTTTAGACATCAGTGCCTGGCCAATGCCGCGGCGCCGGTGCGAAGGTTCGACAAACATGGCCTCGCACCAAGTGGCGCCGACGGCATCCACGCTGCGCACGCGCCCGACAATGGCGTCGCCATCGACGGCCACATACTGGCGAAACGGCGCGCCGTCGCCGAGCAGATCGTCGGCGATCGGCCGTCTGCGTATGATCTTTCCCAATTGCGCCGCGCGCTCGGCTGTGCGCACGCGTTCGATCGAAACGACCGCGGGTGGGCTTGGAATCTGGCGCAATCGCTGGACGAAGAAGCCTTCCGTCCGCAAAAGCCGGTAACCGAGAGCCTTGTAGGCGGTTCGCACCGGCTGATCCGGCTCGTCGTTCGCGATCACCACGGAAACAGCAAAGCTCGGCCGCGCATACTGCCGCACGATTGTATCGGCTGCCTGAGCAGCGACGTCATGGACGACCCATTCTTCGCTGCGGTAGTAGCGCGCATTCTTGCGCTCGGCATCGCGCATCAGCCACAATGGCCCGACGCGGTTGGCCTCGTACGGAAAGGTGCGGCTTTTGCCGATGCTGTAGCCGTGCACGAACACCTCGATAGCCGCTTCGATCTCACGCTTTGCTGTCGTCATCCGTGCAGCGTAGCCTCGGCCATCAGTTCAAGGCAACATGGATCGATCGTGCCAAGCCTATGAAAATCCGCAGCAATTCCCAGCTGCAGGCCAATGCATCAGTTCCATAATCTATCTTATGCGACTTTCCGATGTGAGGACGGCTGGACGAGAAATTGCGGTCAGACCCTTTAAATCCAACATCAGAGCGAACAAGGTTGCGGCTCTTTCGCAGTTCTCCTTCCGAACTCTGCAGCCAGGAACTCCGACATGCCTCCGCATCCCAGCTTTCTCGATTTCCCCGAACATCTGTCCGGTGGCGCGCAACCGCGCATCGTGCTGTTCGGCGCGCCGCATGGCAGCACTTATCCCGGCGCCGATCCCCAGGGTTTCGCCGGCGCGGCAGCCGCCATCCGCGCCGCCAGCCAGGGCGATGTGCAGTTCCTCGACAGTTGGGACTTCGACCTTGGCGGCCCGCTCTTCGAAGGCCGTGAGACGTGCTGCGTCGATGCCGGCGATCTGCCGACGTCGGTCCTAGACAGTGCCGGAAACCGCCAGCTGATCGAACAGAAGACGCGAGCCATCCTTGCCGCCGGCGCCGCACCTCTGATGATCGGCGGCGAYGATTCCGTGCCMATYCCCTTCWTCGCCGGYTTTGCCGATMRYGGYCCRATCTGGATCYTGCAGATCGAYGCGCATATYGACTGGCGCGACGAGCGTTWTGGYGAGCCSWTGGGCTATTCCAGTACCATGCGCCGGGCGAGCGAGATGCCCCATGTCGTCGGCAGCGTGCAGGCGGGTATCCGCGGGCTTGGCAGTGCCCGGTCCCTGGAGGTCGAGACCGCCAGGCGTTGGGGCGCACACCTCGTCACCGCGCAGGAGATAAACACGAAGGGTATCGAAGCCGCCCTCAAGCACATACCTGAGGGCGCGCGCGTGCTCGTGACCCTCGATTGCGACGGGCTCGATCCCAGCGTGATGCCGGGCGTCGCCGGTCGCACGCCCGGCGGGCTGACCTATCAGCAGGCGATCGGACTGATCGAGGGAGTGAGCCAGCGTGGGCGCCTTGCCGGCTTCGACCTCATCGAATTCCAAACGCTTGCTGATATAGACGGCATTACGGCGCTCACCGCCGCGCGAATTCTCGTCAATGTGATCGGGCGCATCGTCAGGCAGGTTTGAACCCCTCATTTCCCCGACCGGTCCATTTGCATTGGCAGTACCGTTCGTCGTAGCCATCAGGCCGTTTGATTTCAGAGGAGACGGGAGCATGGAGCGGTTCACCGGCGGTTGCCTGTGCGGCAACGTCCGACTTGTGGCGTCTGGCGCCCCGTACCGGGTCGGCATTTGTCACTGTCTCGACTGCCGCAAGCATCATGGCGCCCTCTTCTACGCTGCGGCGGTGTTCCCCCAGAATGCGGTGACCATCGAGGGCGAAACACGCGACTACCTCGGGCGATTTTTCTGCCCCCATTGCGGCTCGTCCGTCTTCGCACGCAGCGCCGACGAAATCGAAGTGCATCTGGGATCCCTGGATGCTCCTGACCAATTGATACCAACCTACGAAAGCTGGACCGTCCGTCGCGAGTCCTGGTTGCCGCCGTTTCCGCTTACGAGACGATACGAGCGCGGTCGTGACGCCACGGGCCGCTCTGAGGAGTAGTTCGCACGGACAGCGCCTTCATGCGCCGGCGCGTCACGCCGGCAGGCCAGCCTTGCGGAAGCCATCAACGAAATGCTCGAGCATAGCGTCGTCACGGAACGGCTCCGTCGCCACCCAGTGGCGGGTTGTGAAATGCGGGTTGCTGACGAGGAACATTTCAACTTCCGCGCGCGCCTCATCGAGCCGGCCGAGTTGCGCAAGGCTTGCCGCCAGGAAACGGCGTGAGCTGGTACGATAGGTCTCGTCCCTGCGCAATGTCTCGACCGCGGCCTCGTAATCGCGCGCCGCATATTGCGCCTGGCCGAGCGTCAGATAGTACCAGCTTGCCGGAAACGGGTTCAGCCGGAACGCCTTGCGAATCTGCTCGAGCCCCTCCTCCACCCGCCCGCCCAGGATCGTGATGTCGGACAATGTCGCCCAGGCGTCGGCCTCGTTGGGGTCGAGCTCGAAGGCCTTGGCGAACTCCGTATCCGCCTCGGCGAAGCGGCGTTCATAGGCAAGCAGGTTGCCCAGCACCCAATGGCAGCCGGCATCGTTGGGGTCGATCGCCACGGCTTTGCGCGCCAACTCCAGGGCAATGCTGCGGTTGGGTTCAATGGGTTCGCCCCAATGCACCCATCCCATCCAGTGGTTCATGGCGAGCCAGCGATAGGCTTCGGCGTAGTCGGGATCGAGTGAAACCGCGCGCGTGAGCATCAGATGCGCCTCCCGTGCCGTCTGCGGCGAGTCATCGATCAGCTTGCGCGCCCGCACGCAGAGGTCGTAGGCCTCGAGATTTTGGGGTCGATTGCGCGGCGGCGGCGCGCGCAGCCGGCCGAGCAACGCCTCCACGATCTTGGCCGTCACCTCGTCCTGGACGGCAAAGATGTCTTCCAGGCTGCGATCGAAGCGTTCCGCCCAAAGATGCTCGCCGCTCTTCGCGTCGACCAGCTGGGCGTTGATGCGCACGCGCCCCGCGGCGCGTCTTGCGCTACCCTCCAGCAGATAGCGCACACCAAGATCCTCAGCGATCTGACGCACGTCCATCGCCTTTCCCTTGTAGGCAAAGGTCGAGTTGCGCGCGATGACGAACAGGCCGGAGATCCTCGACAGGTCGGTGATCAGGTCTTCGGTCAACCCATCCGCGAAGGCCCCCTGCTCGGGATCGTTGCTGAAATTGACGAAGGGCAGCACGGCTATCGATGGCTTGTCGGGCAGCGGCAAGGGTTTTCGCTTCACGCCAGCAAGCTGTTCGACGGCCCCCGTGAAGCGGTAGCCGACGCGCGGAACCGTGGAGATCCATTCGCCTTCGGCGGCCGGACCCAGCAGCTTGCGCAGCTGCGCGATCTGGACGGTGAGGTTGCCTTCCTCGACGGCCGTGCCCGGCCACGCCGCATCCATCAACTCGGCCTTGCCAAGGATTTCACCCGGCCGTCCGACGAGCGCCGCAAGCAGCCTCAGCCCGCGGTAGCCAACGGCAACGGGAACATTGTCCCGAAGCAGCGTTCCCGCAACCGGATCAAACACGAACGGACCAAAGGCAAAGCGCGATCCCTGCATAAGGCGCATCTATAGCCGGTTTGGAACTTTTGAGAACTATTTGGGAGGGCTTAAGTACCGCGCCGTCCGTATCCGGCAGAATTCAGCCTCATTCAGGTCGAGGGCCCTCCGGACTCTCAACCCATATGGAGGTTGCCATGACCAATACCTGTACATCAGTTGTCTGTCAGGCGGCGCAGCCGGCAACGCCGGCGTCGCGTCGGCAGCTGACGACCCTGCGAAGCCTTATCGCGACCTGGCGCGATGGGAGCTGGCGCGAGCGGATATACTTTCGCTGGCAACTCAGGCAAATGGCCAAGGACAATCCGCATCTGATCGACGATATCGGCCTGACGAAACGGCAGGTCGAGGCGGAGATCGCCAAGCGCTTCTGGCAAGCATAAGGCGAATGCTGCAACCACACGGGAGCGCCCGACCGCGCTGTGTACCGCGTCTATCGCAGATGGATTTGATAGCTCAGCACGCGCTTCTCGGCCGGCGCAATCAGCATGATGCCCGGCTTGTCGGTGAACGCGCCATCGAAATCCGCCGGGCTTGCGATGCCGTGCCAGGGTTCGATGCACAGGAACGGCGCACCGCCCGGCTTGGACCAGATGCCGAGTTCCTGAAATCCCTGCCACGACACCTCGATCGCCGGGCCGTGGTTGGCGGCGTAGCGCACGCTGCTGCTGGCCGGTCGATCCATGATGACGGCATCCTCGTCAAACAGCCGTTCGGACAGCGCGAGAACCTTGCCTTCGACAGGCGTCGGCTGTGGCGCGGCCAGCAGCAAGCCGTCTTTCAGCCGGCGGATCGGCGCAGGCTCGGCATTGGCAAAGTCCAGCCGGTAGGCTTCCTTGGGCAGTTCCGGCAGCAATGGCCAGTTGAACGCCGGATGCGCCCCGATCGACGCCGGCAGCGGCTCGTCGCCGGTGTTGGTGATGTCGAAGGTCACACCAAGTTGCCGGGGCTCGAGCGTATAGGTCACGGCAAGGCGAAAGGCGAACGGATAGCGTGCGCGGCTATCGGCGTCATCGGTCAGAACCAGCGTGCAGGATCGAGACCCCCTCTCCGCCCAGACAAACCGGTTGTCACGAGCAAATCCGTGTTGCGTCATCGGATAGACTTGGCCTTGGTGGCGCAGTTGATCTCCCTTCAGCCGGCCGACGATCGGAAACAGCACTGGCGAATGACGCCGCCAGGCCGGACCCGCCTGCCAAAGGAACTCGACCACTTCAGTGTTTCGAAGCGAAACCAGTTCGGCGCCCTGCGCGACTATGGTCGCCGAGATGCCGTCGGCCTCCAGTGTTTGACTGTCCTGTGACACTTTCCCTCGCGCGGCAGATCTGTTGGTTGGTGTGGCCGGCAGGTTAGCAAAAGCCTCAAGGGACTCAAACAGTACAGATAGTTTGCTGCAGTTCGGAAGCGACTCGTCTGGTCGTTCGGCCTGGCGCACATGAAAGCACTGGCGAAGCGCGGCCGATTTGCGTATCACTCCGCCGCCAACGGAACCGCGCCGATGTTCGAAGACCTTCAGCCTGCCCCCACGGACAAGATCCTTGCCCTGATCGGCCTCTATCGCGCCGATCCACGCCCCGGCAAGGTCGACCTCGGCGTTGGCGTCTACAAGGATCGCGACGGCAAGACGCCGGTCATGCGCGCCGTGCGCGAGGCTGAAAAGCGGCTGCTGCAAAGCCAGGACACCAAGACCTATCTCGGCCTTGCCGGCGACACCGCTTTCAACACGGTGATGGCGAAGCTGGCCTTTGGCCCCGCGGCCGACCTGACGCGCATTCGCGCCGCGCAGGCGCCGGGCGGCTCCGGCGCGTTGCGGCTGGTGGCCGAATTGCTGAAGCGCACGCGCTCCGATGCCACGATCTGGCTGTCGGACCCGACATGGCCGAACCACATGCCGGTGATGCGTGCCGCTGGCCTGCAGATCCGCGAGTATCCCTATTTTGACGCCGCCACCGGTGCCGTGCGCTTCGCCGACATGCTGGCTGCGCTACGCACCGCAAAGAGCAGCGACGTCGTGCTGCTGCACGGTTGCTGCCACAACCCGACTGGCGCCAATCTCGACATCACGCAGTGGGCCGAGATCGCCGATCTCTTGGTCGAGCGCGGCCTGCTGCCCTTTGTCGACATTGCCTATCAGGGCTTTGGCGAGGGCCTCGATGCCGACGCCGCCGGCCTGCGCCTGCTGGCCACAAAAGTTCCGGAAATGGTCGTCGCCTCGAGCTGCTCGAAGAACTTTGCCGTCTATCGCGACCGCGTCGGCGCGGCGATGGTCCTGGCCAAGAACGGCGCGCAAGCCGATGTGGCGATGAGCCAGATGCTGTCAGCGGCGCGCGCCATGTATTCGATGCCGCCGGACCACGGCGCTGCCGCGGTGCGCATCGTGCTTGAAGACGACACGCTGCGCGCCGACTGGGAAGCGGAGCTGGAAGACATGCGCCTGCGCATGCTCAGGCTTCGCGTGGCGTTCGCTGAGGCGCTGCGGCGGCAGTCCAATTCAGACCGCTTCGATTTCGTCGCCAGCCATCGCGGCATGTTTTCCCGGCTTGGCCTCAGCGAAGCGCAGGTCGAGCGGTTGCGCGCCGAACATGGCGTCTACATGGTCGGCGACAGCCGCATCAACGTCGCCGGCCTGCCGGAGGACGGCATGGATGACCTGGCCAAGGCGATCGTCTCCGTCCTCGACTGACACGGCTCGTCCTGCTCAACTGTGGACAATGCGCCCTCGCCGGCTGACGGCATTGGCCGCGCGACCGGGTGCAGGATAGCATCCGGCCGATGAAACCTTCGCAAGACATTTCCCGGCTGATCGAGATCATGGCGGCGTTGCGGGCGCCGAAGACCGGCTGTCCGTGGGACATCGAGCAGGATTTCTCAACCATCGCGCCCTACACGATCGAGGAAGCCTATGAGGTCGCGGATGCCATCGCGCGCGGCGATCTCGACGACCTGCGCGACGAGCTCGGCGACCTCCTACTACAGGTCGTCTATCACGCGCAAATGGCTGAGGAAGTTGGGGAGTTCGCCTTCGGCGATGTCGTACAGGCCATCACCACAAAGATGATCCGCCGCCATCCGCATGTCTTCGGCGACGAAGAGGCGCGCAGCGCCGGTATGGCCAAGGGCATGTGGGAAAAGATCAAGGCGCAAGAGAAGGCGGAAAAGCGAAGCGCCCGCCTTGCCCGCGGGCTCGACCCCGAGGATAACGGCAAAGGCTTTCTGGACAGCGTGCCGGTCGCCCTGCCCGCGCTGACCCGCGCGCTCAAACTTCAGGAGAAGGCGGCCCGCGTCGGCTTTGACTGGAGCGAGGCAGCACCGATCCTCGACAAGATCGAGGAGGAAATCGGTGAATTGCGCGAGGCGCTGGCCAAGGGCGACACCGCCTCGATCAAGGACGAATTCGGCGACATGCTGTTTGCGGTCGTCAATCTCGGCCGCCACCTCAAGCTCGATTCCGAAGCGGCGCTCAGCGGCACCAATGAAAAATTCCGCTCGCGCTTCCACTATGTCGAGCGCGCGCTGGAAAGCTCCGGCAGCACGCTGGAAAAGGCGACTCTGGACGAAATGGAAGCACTCTGGCAGCAAGCCAAGAGCGCTAAATAAAAGCCGCTAACCGTTGTTTTTACGGTGCAAACGGCTTTCGATCTCTTGTTTGGCGCTGTGCGTGGCCATGAGCGAGATGGTTGTGCTGCCATCCTCGTTGTCGGCGCGCGATACGATGTCGCCATTGCGGTAGAGCCAGTCGACAAGCCCGAACTGCGCCGGTTTGATCGTCACGGTCAACTCCTCCAGTTCGCCCGACATCCGTGTCTCGATGATCGCCTTCAGCGCATCGATGCCCTCACCGGTAACCGCCGATATGGCGACCGGCGGCGCCTTGCCGTCAGCACCGTCGGCAAGCAGCCTCGCCCGGTTGCCTTCGTCGAGCCGGTCGATCTTGTTCCAGACTTCGATGACGCGCTTGGCGTCGCCGGCATCGACACCGAGATCGGCCAGGATGCGCTCGACATCCTCCGCCTGCGCGGCGGTGTCGGGATCGGAGATGTCGCGCAGATGGATGACGAGGTCGGCCTCGACCACCTCTTCCAGCGTTGCCCGGAAGGCGGCGACCAGATGCGTCGGCAGATCCGAGATGAAACCGACCGTGTCCGAAAGGATGATCGGCGTGCCATGAGGCAGGCGCACCCGGCGCAGCGTCGGGTCTAGCGTGGCGAACAGCATATCCTCCGCCAGCACGTCTGCTCCGGTCACCTTGTTGAACAGCGTCGACTTGCCGGCATTGGTGTAGCCGACGATCGCAACCACCGGGAACGGCACCTTCCTGCGCTTGGCGCGGTGCAGGTCACGCGTGCGCCGCACCGTTTCCAGCTCGTGCTTCAGCTTTATGATCTTTTCCTGCAACTGCCGCCGGTCGGACTCGATCTGCGTTTCGCCGGGGCCGCCGAGGAAGCCGGCGCCACCGCGCTGGCGTTCCAGGTGGGTCCAGCTGCGTACGAGCCGGCCCTTCTGGTAGTTGAGATGTGCAAGCTCGACCTGCAGCGTGCCTTCCTTGGTCCGCGCGCGCTCGCCGAAGATCTCGAGGATCAGCCCGGTGCGGTCCAACACCTTGGCGTTCATCTCTTTTTCGAGATTGCGCTGCTGCACCGGCGTCAGCGGATGGTCGACGATGACCACTTCCGCATGCCCCTCTTTGACGATCTCGGCGAACTCCGCGACCTTGCCGCTGCCGAGCAAGGTCGCCGGGCGTGGATCGTTGACGGTCACCACAGCCGTGTGGATCAGATCGAGGTTGATGGCGCGCGCAAGGCCGACCGCTTCGTCATGGCGGGCCTCGGCCGAACGCGTCAGCCGTGGACGGTTCGTCTCGTCGTCATTGCGCTGGTGGCGGGTAAGGACGGGCACAATGACAACGGCCCGGGTCGGGCCCTTGGCTTCCGTCCCGGGATGATGCGTTGGTTTTCCGCGAACTGTAGCGTCCGCGTCTTTCTCACGTGCCAATCAGGCGCCCTGGCTTTCCTCGCCATCGAACATCTGAACCGGCTGGCTCGGCATGATCGTGGAAATGGCGTGCTTGTAGACGAGTTGAGAATGACCGTCACGCCGCAGCAGGACACAGAAATTGTCGAACGAAGTGACCACGCCGGTCAGCTTGACGCCGTTGATCAGGAAGATGGTGAGTGGGTTCTTGCTCTTGCGAACTGAGTTCAGGAACAGGTCCTGAAGGTTTTGCGATCGTTCCGCCATTGTTCTTGTCTTTCGCCGATCCCCTTCGGTTTGCAGCCCAGTGCGCCAAACTAAACGGCACATGTCAAGCGCGCAAACCCCCTCTTGCCGTCAGTAACGACAAGCAGAACGAGATATATTGATGTGCATTCCACCTGTGCGGTTATCAGGCTGGACTTTTTTCCGCAATGTCAAAAAAGGCCTGCCGCAACGAAAGTGTCACAGAACCGGGATGTCCGTTGGCGACCGGATCGCCATCGATGACCACGACAGGCATGGCAATTGTCGTCGCTGAACTGATGAAAGCCTCGCGCGCGGCCTTGGCCTCAGTGACCGAAAAACCCCGTTCCTCGATCTTTAAGCCGAGCTTGGCTGCCACCTCGAACAGCGTCGTGCGGGTGATGCCGCGCAGGATGCCATGCTCGGCCGGCCTGGTGACCAGAACACCATCCCGCGTGACGATCCAGGCGTTCGATGAGCCGCCTTCCTTGACGTTGCCATCGGTGTCGACAAACCACGCTTCCTGGGCGCCGGCTTCCTTGGCCTTCTGCTTGGCCAATACATTGGGCAGCAGCCCGACCGTCTTGATGTCGACCCTGTCCCACCGGTTCTCGGGCACGGTGATGACGGCGATGCCGGTCTCGCCTCGCTTTGCTCCAGCCGCCGGATCGGCCTTCCTGGCGGTCACCACCAGGGACGGCTTGGTGTCAGCCGACGGGAAGACAAAGTCGCGGCTGGCGACGCCGCGCGTCACCTGGACATAAACCAGGCCGTTGGTGACGTGGTTGCGGTTGACCACTTCGCGCAGGATGAGCGGCAGCACACCTTGGGTGACCGGCCAGGCAATCGACAATTCGCTAAGCGAGCGGTTCAGCCGTGCGAGATGGCGCGGCATGTCGACGATGAAGCCGCGTGCCACCTCGCAGACCTCGTAGACGCCGTCGGCGAACTGATAGCCACGGTCTTCAATATGCACGGCAGCGTCGGCATGGGCGACGTAGCGTCCGTTCACATAGGCAATGCGCGGCATTCAGAAACCCTCGAGAATAGTCCCGGCTGTCTTTAGGCGATTCCGCCGCCGCCGTAACCGACAATTGCGTGGGCCACGGCGAGCTGGGCCGATCAGAC
Source organism: Mesorhizobium sp. P2_H9 (assembly GCF_056403215.1). NCBI lineage: Bacteria > Pseudomonadati > Pseudomonadota > Alphaproteobacteria > Hyphomicrobiales > Phyllobacteriaceae > Mesorhizobium > Mesorhizobium sp. P2_H9. The sequence continues at coordinate 139,864 of NZ_JBFUFX010000011.1, forward strand.
GCCCAGCGACTTCAACTTGCGGTGAAGTGCGGAACGCTCCATGCCGATGAACTCGGCCGTCTTCGAGATGTTGCCGCCAAAACGGTTGATCTGGGCGATCAGATAGTCCTTCTCGAACTGTTCGCGTGCTTCACGCAGCGGCAGTGCCATGATGTGCTGATCCGACTGGTTTGGCGTGCGTGGCATGACATCGCCGATTTCAGCCGGCAAAAGGTCGGCGGTGATCGGCGCATCGACATCGTCGCCACGCGCCAGGATCATCAGCCGCTCGACATTGTTGCGCAGCTGGCGGACGTTGCCGGGCCAGTTGTGCGCCTGCAGCACCGCCAGCGCATCATCGCCGATGCGACGAGGCCGGATGCCGGCCTGGCGCGCAATCTGCTTCATGAAATTGTCGACCAGATAGGGGATGTCCTCGCGCCGCTCGGCCAGCCCCGGCACCATGACCGGAACCACCGCCAGGCGATGATAGAGATCCTCGCGGAAACGGCCGTCGGCGATCATCGCCTCCAGGTTCTGCGAGGTCGACGAAATGATGCGGACATCGACCTTGACCCGCTTGGTCCCGCCTACCCGCTCGAATTGCTGCTCGACCAGCACGCGCAGGATCTTGTTCTGCGTCTCGCGCGGCATGTCGGCCACTTCGTCGATATAGAGGATACCGCGATGCGCTTCTTCCAGCGCCCCGACCTTGCGCTCGACACCGTTGGATTCGGTGCCGAACAGCTCGATTTCCATGCGCTCGGGCGTGATGTTGGCGGCACTCAGCGTCACGAACGGTGCGCCCTTGCGCGCCGACAGCGTGTGGATGGCACGCGCCGCCAGTTCCTTGCCCGAACCGGAGGGGCCGATGATCATGACGCGGCTGTTGGTCGGCGCGACGCGCTCGATGGTCTGCCGCAACTGGCTCATCGCCGACGACATGCCGATCAGGTCGAAGGTTTCGCCGCTGCGCTGCTTGAGATCCGAAACCTCGCGTCTCAATTTGGAGGTCTCGAGCGCGCGTTCGGCAATCAGGATCAGCCTGTCGGCCTTGAACGGTTTCTCGATGAAATCGTAGGCGCCACGGCGAATGGCGGACACCGCCGTTTCGATGTTGCCATGGCCGGAGATCATCACCACCGGCAAGGTCGGGTGCATGGTCTTGATCTCGTCAAGCAATGCAAGGCCGTCGAGACGCGAGCCCTGCAGCCAGATGTCGAGGAAAATCAACCGTGGCGCCCGGTCGGCGATCGCCGCCAGCGCGCTGTCGGCATCGAATGCCGTGCGGGTTTCATGACCTTCGTCGCTCAAAATGCCCGCGACGAGTTCACGGATGTCTTCCTCGTCATCGACGATGAGAATATCAGACGCCATTACCGACCTTTTCAGTTTCTCTTTCGTGTTCCGCCCTGCCCTCGCCACGCGACGGCGCGGCAGCAGTGGCGGCGGCGGCGGGCGGCAGGATGATGCTGATCATCGCGCCGCGCCCTTCGTGGAAATCCTTTGGAGCGTCATGCAGTTCGAGCCGTCCGCCATGGTCCTCCACGATCTTCTTGACGATTGCCAGACCGAGCCCGGTGCCCTTCTCGCGTGTCGTCATATAGGGCTCGAGCAGCCGTTGGCGATTCTCGCGCGGCAAACCTTTGCCATTGTCGATGACATCGATTCTGATTGCGCCATTCTGGCGCCCGGCTTGAATCCGGATTATGCCGTGCGGGCGGTCATTTTGATCAAGTCCGTCAATGGCCTCGGCGGCGTTCTTGATGACGTTGCCGAAAGCCTGCGCCATCAGGCGGCTGTCGAACGTGCCCTTCAGCGGCTCGTTGCCGAAGACGCGTTCGAAAGCGATGTCGGCACGGCTCACCTCGACCAGGAACGAAGCCTCACGCAACGATTCGCGCAAGTCGATAGCCTTCATCTCGGGCTTCGGCATGCGGGCAAAAGCCGAGAATTCGTCGACCATGCGACCGATGTCCTCGACCTGCCGGATGATCGTGTCGGTGCACTGGTCGAAAATTTCGCGGTCCTCGGTGATGACCTTGCCGAAGCGGCGTTTGATGCGCTCGGCCGAAAGCTGGATCGGCGTCAGCGGATTCTTGATCTCGTGGGCGATGCGCCGCGCCACGTCGGCCCAGGCCGACGAACGCTGCGCCTGGACCAGGTCGGTGATGTCGTCGACCGTCACCACATAGGATTTTTCTTCCGACCCGTCGTCGCCGGCCTCGATGGTGATCTGCACGTTGAAGGTCCGCTCGGCACCGGCGCGATAGAAGGTCACCTGCTCGCGGTAGACCGGCTTGCCCGACTTGCGGCCGATCTCGAAAACGCGGCCGACATGCGGCAGCACCGCGGAAAGGTTCTGCCCGAGCGCTCCGGTTGCCGATATGGCCAGCATCGTCTCGGCTGATTTGTTGACGATGGTGACGATGCCGTAAGGGTCGACGCCGATGACGCCGGCGGTAACGCCGGCAAGCACCGCTTCCGAAAAGCGCCGGCGCTCGTCGATCAAATCCTTGGCGGAGAGGATCTCGTTGCGCTGCGATTTCAGCTCCAGCAGCATCTTGTTGAACGTATCGCCGAGCGATGCGACATCGCCGTCGGAAGGTCGAACGGCGACGGCGACGTCGAGATTGCCGGTCGCAACCTCGTCAGCCGCACCGATCAGCTGGCGGATTGGCCGCACCAGGCGGTCGGCGACCGCAATGCCGGTCCAGATGGCCGACAGGATGATGATCAGCGTCAAGGACAGATAGGGAAGCGCAAACGCCACCTGTGACGTGCGGCGATTTTCTTCCAGGCCGCGATATTCTGCGGTGTTGGACTGGACGATCTGCCGCGCCTTGATGACTTCGGGATCGACGAGGCGAATGGTGTAGAGATAGAGCCCTTCGATCTCGCGCAACTTGACGATGGCGCCCATGATGTTGCGGGTCTTTGGTTCGATCAGCACCGGCTTGCCGTCGGCAGCGCTGGCTACGGCACCTTCCGGCGGCTCGGGCATGGCGAAATCCGTGTCGGTCTTGGCGCTCATGACGAACGAGCCGTCAGGCTTGATCAGCGCCGCATGGGCCAATGTTCGTCCGACGGCTTCCTTGTTCATGAGGTCGAGAAAGCCAGTCCTATCGAGGCCGTAGAGCGTGCGCGACGCATCGAGGTCATAGGCCATCGACAGTGTCGTACCCTGCAGATTGCGGGCGTTTTCCTGCACATAGGCATCGGCGATCGACAGCGACGAATTGACGATCGTCTTGGTGCGGATCTCGAACCAGCGGTCGAGGCCGATATCGAGCGTGATCGAGGCGATGATGGCCACCATGATGGCGGGAATGGCAGCGACCAACGCAAACATCGCCACGATGCGCACATGCAACCGCGACGCCGCCTTGCCGTGCCGGCGCGCCATCGCGATGCGATGCACCTCGCGGCCAACCAACGCGATCAGGAACAGGACGAAGGTGGCATTGAGCGCAATAAGCGCCAGCGTCGTCTTCTCGTCCGGTGTGATCGGCGTGGCGCCGACGAGAATGGCAAACGAGATCGCGGCCGTAATCAGCGCACCGGCAATTGCAACCACGCCGGGCAACGCAAGCAGCCGGCGCCCATCCCTTGCGCCGGGTTCGCTGAAAAGCGGTTCGTTCAGTGTCGGAGCCTGCGGAGCCATGTCGCCGTCTGGAGCCATTGATTGCGTCGGATGTATGCAACGCATTGTGGCGATTATGCAACAAGTGTGGCCGAGACGGAAATCTTTCGGCGCTCGATCCCCGGAAAAACGGCGGGCCTACACCCTTTCGTCCGGATTTGTGATTTCAAGACCTCGACGATTTGTAGACGTTGACGCCGAGCTCGCGAATCTTCTTGCGCAGCGTATTGCGGTTCAAGCCCAGCAGTTCCGCGGCCTTGATCTGGTTGCCGCGCGTTGCCGTCATCGAGGCCAGCACCAGCGGATATTCGACCTCGGACAGAATGCGCTGGTAGAGGCCGGCAGGCGGCAATTCGCCGGCAAATGACGTAAAATAGCGCTGCAGGAAATGCTCCACCGCCTGGCCGATGGACAGGTCGTCCGGAATGAGATTGCCGCCGCCCGGAACCACCGGCCTCTCGCCGGTCTTCAGTTCGGCTTCGATGATCTCGGCCGAAATCTCGTCCTGGGAGTAGAGGGCGGCAAGCCGGCGAACCAGGTTTTCCAGTTCGCGCACATTGCCGGGCCACGGATAGCGCTTCATCAGCTCGATGCCGCCAGTGGAAATGCGCTTGGTCTGCAGGCCTTCCATGGCGCCAAGCTTGAAGAAGTGGCGCACCAAATCCGGAACGTCCTCGGACCGCTCGCGCAACGCCGGCAGCCTGAGCGGCACGACGTTCAGGCGATAGAAAAGGTCCTCGCGAAACAGCCCCTGGTTGATCAGCGTGCGCAAATCCTTGTTGGTGGCGGCAACGATGCGCACATCCGTCTTGATCGGCGTGCGTCCGCCGACCGTGGTGTATTCGCCTTGCTGCAGCACGCGCAGAAGCCGCGTCTGCGCTTCCATCGGCATGTCGCCGATCTCGTCGAGGAACAGCGTGCCGCCTTCAGCCTGTTCGAAACGGCCGGTGGAGCGGTTCTGCGCGCCGGTGAAGGCGCCCTTCTCATGGCCGAACAGTTCCGATTCGATCAGATCGCGCGGGATTGCCGCCATGTTGATCGCGACGAACGGGCCGCCACGGCGGCGGCCATATTCGTGCAATGCACGGGCGACGAGTTCCTTGCCGGTCCCCGATTCGCCCGAGATCATCACCGTCAGATCGGTCTGCATCATGCGCGCCAGCATGCGGTAGATGTCCTGCATGGCCGCCGAGCGGCCGACCAGCGGCATCGTTTCCGGCTGCTCGGCCGGACCCGTATCGATCTTAGGCCGCCTTGGCTCGGAAAGCGCCCGATTGACGATGTTGAGCAGCTCGGTCAGGTCGAACGGCTTCGGCAGATATTCGTAAGCGCCGGTTTCAGAAGCGCGAATCGCGGTCATGAAGGTGTTTTGCGCACTCATGACGATAACTGGCAGTTCCGGCCGTGCCTTCTTGATGCGCGGCAGCATGTCGAAAGCGTTCTCGTCCGGCATGACTACGTCAGTGATCACCAGATCGCCCTCGCCCGCAGCCACCCAGCGCCACAGCGTCGAGGCGTTGGAGGTCACGCGCACCTCATGGCCGACGCGCGACAGCGCCTGATTGAGCACGGTGCGGATGGCCGCATCGTCGTCGGCGACGAGAATATTGCCGCGAACCGTCATTTGCGGTCTCCTTCGCCTTCATCATCGGCAGTGTCGTACGGTGTTTCTTTCCAGGCCGGCATCAGGATGCGGAAGGTGGTTCCGCGCGGCGTTGAATCGCATTCGATGATGCCGCCATGCTCGCCGACGATTTTTGCCACCAGCGCCAGGCCGAGGCCTGAACCATTCGGCTTGGTGGTGATGAACGGGTCGAACAGGATCGGCAGGATGTCTTCCGAAACACCCGAACCATTGTCGCGCACGCAGAATTCCAGCGGCAACGAGACGCGATCCTGCGTCCCCGGCACCGAAACGCGGATGCCTGGCCGGAACGCGGTCGACAGGATGATCTCGCCGTGCGGGTCGCTGCCGATCGCCTCAGCGGCGTTCTTGACCAGGTTGAGGAACACCTGGATCAGCTGGTCGCGGTTGGCGAACACCGGAGGCAATGATGGATCATAGTCCTCCAATATCTTGATTCGTTTGGCAAAACCGTTCTTGGCAAGCGCCTTCACGTGGTCGAGCACGACATGGATGTTGACCGGGTAGCGGTCGATCGGCCGCTCGTCGGTAAACACCTCCATGCGATCGACCAGCGAGACGATGCGGTCGGTCTCGTCGGTGATGAGCCGCGTCAGCGCGCGGTCTTCGTCGGAAGCTGAGAGTTCGAGCAACTGGGCAGCACCGCGTATGCCCGACAGCGGGTTCTTGATCTCGTGGGCAAGCATGGCGGCAAGGCCAGTGACTGAGCGCGCCGCACCGCGATGCGTCATTTGCCGGTCGATCTTGTCGGCCATTGACCGCTCCTGGAACATCACCACGACCGAGCCTGGGAATTCCGGCACCGGCGCCACATAGAGGTCGACGACCTTTTCGATGCCGAGACGGGGCGACGACACATCAACGCGGTACTCGTTGACCGGCGCGCGGCGCTCGCGCACCTGGTCGACCAGCGTCAACAGCGGGCTGCCGAAGGGAATGAGTTTTGGCAGCGTGTTGCGGGCGAGCATGGTCGCACTCGAGCGAAAAAAGTCTTCGGCATCGGCATTGGCGTAGGTGATGAACCCGTCCGTATCCACCATGATCACCGGTCGGCGGATGGTGTTAAGCACGATGTGGGCGGCTTTCGCCATGTCGGTGCCCTGTGTAACGGTGGCGTTCATGCCGCGCTCCGCAGGTTCATCGCACCGGCAGCGCTTGAAAACAGATCGCGCAGCTCAGCGATCACACGGGCGGGTTCGAACGAGGTCAGGATCGCCTTGCGCCGGTCGTCGGCAACGCCGGCGGCGTTGCGGTCGAGGTACCAGCCGAGGTGCTTGCGTGCCTGGCGTAGGCCGCTTTCGACGCCGTAAAGGGTCAGCATGTCCTCGTAGTGGGAGGCGATGTAGTCGGCCATGGCTGCCGGGCTTTCCGGGATGCCGGAGGCTGGATTGCCCGCTGCGGCCGCAGCGATTCTGCCGGCCGTCCATGGCGCGCCGTAATGGGCGCGGCCGATCATCACCGCATCGGCGCCCGACTGGTCAAGGATATCGGCGGCCTCCGCCGGCGAGCCGACATCGCCATTGGCGACAACCGGGATCGACACGGCGTCCTTGATGCGCGCGATGGCGCGCCAGTCCGCCTTGCCTTGATAAAACTGGCAACGCGTGCGGCCATGCACCGTCACCATCCTGACGCCGGCTTGTTCGGCGCGGCGCGCCAGCATAGGTGCATTGAGCGCACTTTCATCCCAGCCGAGCCGCATCTTGACCGTGACCGGCACCTCGACGGCACCAACCACGGCCTCGATCAGCGACAATGCGTGGTCGAGATCGCGCATCAGCGCCGAACCGGCATAGCCGCCCGTCACCTTCTTGGCCGGGCAGCCCATGTTGATGTCGATGATGTCGGCGCCCTCACCGGCGGCGATTCGCGCGCCTTCGGCCATATGCGCGGCCTCGCGGCCGGCAAGCTGGACCATGTGTACCGGCAGGCCGGAGTGACGGATGCGCAGGTCGCAACCTGCCCTGCCCTTGGCAAGCTCACCGCTGGCCACCATTTCGGATACGACCAGGCCCGCACCGTGCGCATGGGCGCGCTGCCGGAAGGGTTCGTCGGTAATCCCCGACATCGGCGCGAGAAAGACGCGATTGCGGATTTTCACGCCGCCCACGTCCAGCGGCGAAGCCAATTTGGTCACATCAGGCATGCACAAAAACCAAGCATGTTCAATTGCTGCACATTCTCTAGCCAGAATGCTGGCAATGTGCAACGCGGAATGACGCCACATCAAGACGCATTCGGGAAAATGCTGGCCTTCGACGATAGCCGCGACTAAGGCACTCACAATGACAGATGCAAGCGAAAAACAAGTGGCTGCGGGCGACAAGGTTGGCGTGGTTATCGTCGCCGCCGGCCGTGGTGCGCGTGCCGGCCAGGCCGATGGCCCGAAGCAGTACCAGAGCATCGGCGGCAGCGCGGTCATTGCGCGCACGCTGGATATGTTTCTTTCGCACCCGAGAACCGGTCCCGTCATCGTCGCCATTCATGCCGACGACCGCGCGCTCTTCCGCCGCGCGGCTGGCGCAAATGCCGACCGGGTCACAGCCGTGATCGGCGGCGAATCGAGGCAGGCCTCGGTCCGGCTTGGCCTGCTTGCGCTGCGGGAACATGCGCCGAGCCGGGTTCTCGTTCATGACGCCGTGCGTCCCTTCGTGGACGCCGGCCTGATAGACCGCACGATTGAGGCCATCGGCGAGCGCCAGGGCGCGCTGCCGGCTCTGCCCGTCGCCGACACGCTGAAGCGCGAGTCGGCCGCCGGCATGATCGAAGAGACGGTTTCCAGAAACGGGCTTCATGCCGCGCAGACACCGCAAGGCTTTCCGTTCTGGCCGATCCTGGCTGCGCACGAAAAGGCCCATCATCTGGGCAAGACGGATTTCACCGACGACGCCGCGATCGCCGAATGGGCGCATATTCCGGTAAAAATCGTTCAGGGATCACCGGACAATGTCAAACTGACCTGGGCAAGGGACATCGCGATGGCGGATCAGCGGCTTTCCGGCGAACATCAGCGTTTTCCCGACATCCGCACCGGCAACGGCTATGACGTGCACGCGTTTGAGCCCGGCGACCATGTCACTTTGTGCGGCATTGCCATCCCGCACGGCAAGAAACTGTCGGGACATTCGGACGCCGATGTCGGCCTGCATGCCTTGACCGATGCCCTGCTCGCCACCTGTGGCGCCGGCGATATCGGCACGCATTTCCCGCCCTCCGACCCGCAATGGAAGGGCGCGGCTTCAAAAATCTTCGTCGAACACGCGGCGAAGCTGGTGCGCGGGCGCGGCGGGCGCATCGCCAATGCCGACATAACGCTGATCTGCGAGGCGCCGCGCGTCGGCCCGCATCGCGACGCGATGACCGCGGCGCTTTCGGCAATGCTCGGCATTTCCCCGGATCGCATCTCGATCAAGGCGACAACCAACGAAAAGCTCGGCTTTGTCGGCCGCGAGGAAGGCATAGCGGCGATTGCGACCGCTAGCGTCGTTTTTCCGGGCGAGGTCCCCGCATGAGCAACGCCGAGCTCGCCAACGCCTTGCTCCTGGCCTGTCAGCAACGCGGCATCATGCTGGCAACGGCCGAAAGCTGCACCGGCGGCCTGATCATCGCCGCGCTGACCGACATCGCCGGCTCATCGGCCGTCGTCGATCGCGGTTTCATCACCTATTCCAACGAGGCCAAGATGGAGATGCTCGGCGTCTCCGCCGCTACACTCGACGCGCATGGCGCCGTCTCGCGCGAAACGGTGCTGGAGATGGCGGCCGGCGCGCTGGCGCATTCGCGCGCGAGCCTTTCTCTTGCCGTTACCGGCATAGCCGGCCCAGGCGGCGGTTCGGCCGACAAGCCGGTCGGCCTCGTCTGGTTCGGCCTGGCGCTCGCCGGCCAGCCGGTTGTCGCCGAGCGCCAGCTGTTTGGCCACAAGGGTCGCGAATTCATCCGCCACGAGACGGTGAGGCACGCGCTGCAACTCGGGCTGCGCGCGCTGGGCGCTAATTAGGCCGGCTTTCCATAAATGACGTCGGCGCGCTTCTCGAACGCCTCGGCGAACATGCGGAAGGCGCGGTCGAACATGGTTCCCATCACCGCGCCCAGAATGCGGCTCTTGAACTCGTAGTCGATGAAGAAACGGACGGTACAGCCGCCCTCGGCCGGCTCGAAGCGCCAGACATTGCTCAGATATTTGAACGGGCCATCGATGTATTTGACGTCGATGGCGTTCTCATCCGGCTTCAACAGCACCTGCGTCGAGAACGTCTCGCGGATCGCCTTGTAGCCGATGGTCATGTCGGCAACGAGAATCGTCCGGCCGTCGCGCTCCTTGCGCGAACGCACCGTCAGCGCTTCGCAAAGCGGCAGAAATTGAGGATAGGTCTCGACATCCGCGACCAGCGCGAACATCTGCTCCGGCGTATGGGCGACGCGGCGAGTGGCTTCGAATTTAGGCATGAAACCAGCGTGTTAGGCTGATTTCTTGAACAGCGCTTCACGCGCCGCGCGCAGCCTGGCGAAATCGTCGCCGGCGTGATGCGACGAACGCGTCAGCGGGCTCGACGCCACCAGCAGGAAACCCTTGGTCCGGCCGATCGTCTCGAAGGACTTGAATTCCTCCGGCGTGACGAAGCGGATCACCGGATGGTGCTTTTTCGACGGCTGCAGATACTGGCCGATGGTCATGAAGTCGACATTGGCCGAGCGCAGATCGTCCATCAACTGCAGGATCTCGTTCCGCTCCTCACCGAGGCCAACCATGATGCCGGATTTGGTGAAGATCGACGGATCGAGTTCCTTGACCCGCTGCAGCAGCCTGATCGAGTGGAAGTAGCGCGCGCCAGGCCGCACCGTCAGATAGTTCGACGGCACCGTCTCCAGATTGTGGTTGAAGACGTCGGGCTTGGCCGCCACGACGATCTCCAGTGCACCCTCCTTGCGCAGGAAGTCAGGCGTCAGGATTTCGATGGTCGTCAAAGGCGTCGCTGCCCGGATGGCGCGGATGACTTCGGCGAAATGCTGGGCACCGCCATCAGCTAGATCGTCGCGGTCGACGGAGGTGATGACCACATGGCTCAGCCCCATCTGCTTGACGGCGTGCGCGACACGCGCCGGCTCGTCGGCATCAAGTGCGGTCGGAATGCCGGTGGCGACGTTGCAGAAGGCGCAGGCGCGTGTGCAGATCTCGCCCATGATCATGAAGGTGGCGTGCTTCTTCTCCCAGCACTCGCCGATATTGGGGCAGCCCGCCTCTTCGCAGACCGTCACCAGCTTGTGCGACTTCACGATCTCACGCGTCTCGGCATAGCCCTTCGACATTGGCGCCTTGACGCGGATCCAGTCGGGTTTGCGCAGCACGTCCTGGTCAGGCTTGTGCGCCTTTTCAGGGTGCCGCAGGCGCGGCGCGTTGGCGATCGTGTCGAGGACAGTGACCATCTTGAACCCGGTTGGTTGGCGATCGCCTTTCCGGCTTTCGCTTTTCAAAGATCATCTAGGACTTTTCGGCACAAAGAAAAAGACCGTGGCGGCGCATGCCGCCACAGCCCTTTTCGCATTGCAGCAGTTGGTGCGGACTAACGGCGCACCATGCGTCCGACCGCGATCAGCAGGCAGGCGCCGATGAAGCCGGTGATCAGGAAAGCGAACCAGCCGACACCGAAGGGGCCGAAATGCAGCGCTTGCAGGATGGCATTGAGCACGATCGCGCCGACAATGCCGAGAACGATGTTCATCAGGATGCCGGTGTTGCTCTTCATGAACATCTCGGCGAACCACCCCGCCAGCCCTCCGATGATGATGGCTGCGACCCAGCCCACGCCATTCACGTCCATATGCTCTCTCCTCTGGTAACGGGTGAAAATGCATCCGGAAACGAATTACCTTGCCGTTGGGTTCCTTGGCTCCGGCGTGTGAGTCTCACGCCGCCAATTTATCATGCGTTGAGCGCGCGGCCATAGGCATCGAGCACGCTCTCTTTCATCATCTCCGACAGAGTCGGATGCGGGAAGATCGTGTGCATCAGCTCTTCCTCGGTGGTTTCGAGGTTCATCGCCACGACAAAACCCTGGATCAGCTCGGTCACTTCGGCGCCGACCATATGCGCGCCGAGCAGCTGGCCGGTCTTCTTGTCAAAAATGGTCTTGATGAACCCCTGGTCCTCGCCGAGCGCGATCGCCTTGCCATTGGCGGCGAACTGGAAGCGGCCGACGCGGATGTCCTTGCCCTCGGCCTTTGCCTTGGCTTCGGTCAGGCCGACGGAGGCGACCTGCGGGTTGCAATAGGTGCAGCCCGGGATCTTCAGCTTGTCGATGGCATGCACGCCGGGGACATTGGCGATCTTTTCGACGCAGATCACGCCCTCATGCTCGGCCTTGTGGGCGAGCATCGGCGGTCCCGCGACATCGCCGATGGCGTAGATGCCGGGAACGTTGGTCTTGCCATAGCCGTCGACGACGACGCAGCCGCGATCGGTCTTCACGCCGAGCGTTTCCAGCCCGAGGCCCTCGATGTTGCCTTGCACGCCAACGGCCGAGATCATGCGGTCGGCGGTGATCTTCTCGACCTTGCCGTCCTTCATCTCGACATGCGCGGTGACCGAGTTGGCACCTTTCTCGACCTTGGTCACCTTGGCTTCGAGGATGATCTTCATGCCTTGCTTCTCGAACTGCTTCTGCGCGAACTTCGAAACCTCGGCGTCCTCGACCGGCATCACCGCCGGCAGAAGCTCGACCACCGTCACCTCGGCGCCCATGGTGCGATAGAACGAAGCGAATTCGATGCCGATGGCGCCCGAACCCATCACCAGCAGCGATTTCGGCATCTCCTTCGGCACCATCGCCTCAAAATAGGTCCAGATGAGCTTGCCGTCCGGCTCGATGCCGGGCAGCGCGCGCGGCCTGGCGCCAGTCGCCAGAATGATGTGCTTGGCCGTGTAGGTGCCCTCGCCCTTGACGCCCTTCGGCACCGGCGGCTGCGGTTCCATCGGCTTCTTGACCGTCTTGGACACCACGATCTCGCCCGGCTTGGAGAGCTTTGCCTCGCCCCAGATCACGTCGACCTTGTTCTTCTTCATCAGGAAGGAAACACCGCCGTTCAGCCGCAGCGAAACCTTGCGCGAGCGGTCGACCACGGCAGCGGTGTCGACGCTGACCTTGCCGTCGAGCTTCAGCCCATAGTCCTTCAGGTGATCCGAATAATGCATGATCTCGGCCGAGCGCAGCAGCGCCTTGGTCGGTATGCAACCCCAGTTGAGGCAGATGCCGCCGAGATGCTCGCGCTCGACGATCGCCGTCTTGAAGCCGAGCTGGGCGGAACGCACCGCCGTGACATAGCCGCCGGGACCGGAGCCGATGATGATGACGTCGTAGGATTCAGCCACGGGTTTTCTCCCTGATTTTCTTTCTCTAGAGTTCCAGCATCACACGCACCAACGGCGCCAGCGCGTTGCCGATATTCCGCGTGTTTTCCGCATCGAGATGGACCCCGTCGAGCGGCGTGGTCACGGCCACCGTGCCGGCGTCGAAAAAGCCGCAGCCGGCCTCGTCGGCAAGCGCGGAATATTGCGGCGCCAGCCGCTTCGAGGCTTCATCGCCGCCGGCAAACATTTCCTTGAATTCGGCATTGTCGGTGCAGCTGACCGCGGGCGGCGCGACGATGAGGATCTGCGGCGCGGCACAGCCGAACGGGTAGTCATGGCCGCGCACGATGTCGATCAGCCGCTGCATGCCTTGCTTGGCCGCGAGCGGATTGCCGTGGATCCAGGGCTTCATGTCGTTGGCGCCGAGCATAATGACGATCAGGTCGAGCGGCGCATGCGTCGTCAGCACAGTCGGCAACACTCTTGCGCCGTTGCGGTCGGCTCCCGCCAGATGATCGTCGAAAGCCGTGGTACGGCCGTTCAGGCCTTCGGCGATAATTTCGACATCGTCGCCCAACGCAGCCTGCAGCACGCTCGGCCAGCGGTCCTCCAGCGCATGGCGGCCGAGGCTCGCCGCGTCATAGCCCCATGTCAGCGAGTCGCCATAGCAAAGGATGGTTTTCATGCGCTTGCCTCTGCCTTGACCAGCTCGCGGCTTACCCGCCAGCGTACGAACAGCCATTGCACCACGATTGTCACCAGCCCCGGCAGGCCAAGGCCGGCAACCATCGGAATGTCTTTGCTCACCACCGCCGCACTGCTGTCGGCATAGAGGATCAAGGCGACCAGCAGGGCAATCAATACCGCGAAGACGATCAGCGACCACTTGCCCGTCCTTGCCACGGCCGCGACCGGATCGGTCATGAGCTGCGCCACGAAGAAGACAAAGGTGACAATGAAGGTCACCAACACCGAAGCCATGAAGACGAGGATGTATTCTTCCTGCGCATTGGTGATGACGGCCAGTTCCTGCGCCACCAGCCCGCCGGCCAGACCGGAAAGGATCAGAGCAAAAAGGCTGGTGACGAATTTCCGCACCGCCCTTTCCTTCCTAGACCAGCATGCCCATCGGGTTTTCGATCAGCCGCTTGAAGGCTACCAGCAGTTCGGCGCCGAGCGCGCCGTCGACGGCGCGGTGATCGGTCGACAGCGTCACCGACATCACGGTGGCGACCTTGATCTCGCCATTCCTGACCACGGCGCGCTGCTCGCCGGCACCCACCGCCAGGATCGTCGCATGCGGTGGGTTGATGACGGCGGCAAAGTCCTTGATGCCGAACATGCCGAGATTGGACACCGCCGTCGTGCCGCCCTGATATTCCTCGGGCTTCAGCTTGCGGCTGCGGGCGCGGCTGGCCAGGTCCTTCATCTCGTTGGAAATCACGGACAGCGTCTTTTCGTCGGCGTGCCGGATGATCGGCGTGATCAGGCCGCCGGGGATCGATACGGCAACGCCGACATCTGCATGCTTGTGCTTGACCATGGCGCTGTCAGTCCATGACGCATTGGCATCCGGCACCGCCTTCAGCGCCAGCGCCATCGCCTTGATCACCATGTCGTTGACCGACAGCTTGTAGGCAGGAACCTCGCCCTTTTCGGTCTTCTTCACTGGGGCTGCCGCGTTGAGCTGCGTGCGCAGCGCCAGAAGCGCATCGAGCTCGCAATCAAGCGTCAGGTAGAAATGCGGAATGGTGGTCTTGGCCTCGACCAGCCGCCGCGCAATCGTCTTGCGCATATTGTCGTGCGGGACGAGATCGTAGGAGCCCTCGGCAAACAGTTTCAGCACCTGCTCGTCCGACATCGCCTTTGGCGCGGGTGCCGCAGCAGCCGGAGCGCCGGCAGGCGCCGCTTTCGCAGCCGGAGCCGCCTTGGCGCCACCACCGGCAATCGCCGCCTCGACATCGGCCTTGACGACACGGCCATGTGGGCCGGAGCCCGTCACTGCCGAGACATCGACACCGGCATCCTTGGCGATGCGACGGGCCAGTGGCGAGGCGAAGGAGCGCTCACCGCCTGCATGGCCGTTGGCAGCCGGAGCCGCCGCTGCCTTGGCCGGCGCAAGCGCAGCCGCAGCAGCTTCCGGCTTCGGCGCTTCAGTCTTGGGAGCCTCAGCTTTCGGCGCTTCGGCCTTTGCTGGCGCAGCAGCGCCACCGCTTTTCGCCGCCGCTCCCGCATCCTCGCCTTCAGCGGCAAGCACCGCGATCAGCGAATTGACCTTGACGCCTTCGGTGCCGGCCGGAACGACCAGCTTGGCGACAATGCCCTCATCGACGGCTTCGACTTCCATCGTCGCCTTGTCGGTCTCGATCTCGGCGATCACGTCGCCCGGCGAAACCTTGTCACCCTCTTTCACGAGCCACTTGGAAAGATTGCCCTCTTCCATCGTGGGCGACAGGGCCGGCATGGTGATGTTGATCGGCATCTTCTTGTCCTCCCGACCGGCTCAGCGATACGTGACGGCTTTGACCGCCTCGATGACCTCGCCAATATTGGGCAAGGCCAGCTTCTCGAGGTTGGCCGCATAAGGCATCGGCACGTCCTTGCCGGCGATGGTGATCACCGGCGCATCGAGGAAATCGAAAGCGCGCTGCGACACCTGATTGGCGATGTGGTCGCCGACCGAACTCTGCGGATAGCCCTCTTCCACCACCACCAGGCGATTGGTCTTCTTGACCGAGGCGATGATCGTGTCGAGATCAAGCGGGCGGATGGTCCTCAGATCGATGATCTCGACGTCGATGCCCATGGCGCGCAATTCGGCTTCCGCCTTGATCGCATAAGTCATGCCGATGCCGAACGAGACGATGGTGACATCCTTGCCGGTCTTGTGCACACGCGCCTTGCCGATCGGCAGCACGAAATCGTCCAGCTTCGGCACGTCGAAGGACTGGCCGTAGAGGATTTCGTTCTCGAGGAAGATGACCGGGTTCGGGTCGCGGATCGCAGCCTTGAGCAAGCCCTTGGCGTCAGCCGCCGTGTAGGGCATCACGACTTTCAGGCCGGGAATGTGGCTGTACCAGGCGGCGTAGCACTGTGAGTGCTGGGCAGCGACACGGGCAGCCGCACCGTTCGGTCCACGGAAGACGATCGGCGCACCCATCTGGCCGCCGGACATATAGAGCGTCTTGGCGGCGGAGTTGATGATCTGGTCGATCGCCTGCATAGCGAAGTTGAAGGTCATGAACTCGACGATCGGCCTGAGGCCTGCCATCGCCGCGCCCACGCCGACGCCGGCAAAGCCGTGTTCGGTGATCGGCGTATCGACGACCCGCCGTGGTCCGAACTCCTGCAGCAGCCCTTGGGTGATCTTGTAGGCGCCCTGATATTCGGCCACCTCCTCGCCCATGACGAAGACGTCGCCATCGCGGCGCATTTCCTCGGCCATCGCATCCCGCAGGGCCTCGCGAACCGTGGTCGAGACCATTTCGGTGCCGGCCGGAATGTCGGGATCGGCGGCAGCTTCTGTTTTCGGTGCGGCAGCAACGGGAGCCGCCTTGGCGGCCGGAGCAGTGTCTTCAGCCGCGGCCGGGGCTTCCGCCTTTGCCGGGGCTTCCGCTTTGGCGGGCGCCGCAGACTTGCCGGCATCGGCGGCACTTTCGCCCTCCTGCAGCAAGATGGCGATCACCGCGTTGACCTTGACGCCTTCGGTGCCGGCGGGAACCACGATCTTGCCGATCGTACCTTCATCGACGGCTTCGACTTCCATCGTCGCCTTGTCGGTCTCGATCTCGGCGATGACGTCGCCGGCGACGACCTTGTCGCCTTCGTTCTTCAACCACTTGGAAAGATTGCCCTCTTCCATGGTCGGCGAGAGAGCGGGCATGAGAATTTCGATCGGCATGTCCTTGCCCTCCCGTTACAATACGATGTCGGTCCAGAGCTCGGACGGATCCGGCTCTGCGTCGTTCTGGGCAAATTCGGCGGCGTCGGCGACGATGTCGCGGACCTCCTTGTCGATGGTCTTGAGGTCGTCCTCGCTGGCCCACTTCTTGTCGATCAGCCGCGCCTTGACCTGCTCGATCGGGTCATGCTCGGAGCGCATCTTCTGCACTTCCTCCTTGGAGCGGTACTTTGCCGGGTCGGACATCGAGTGGCCGCGATAGCGATAGGTCTGCATCTCGAGGATCAGCGGGCCGTTGCCGGCGCGACACCATTCGGTGGCGAGGTCGGCGGCGGCCTTGACCGCGCGTACATCCATGCCGTCGACCTGGATGCCGGGAATCTTGAACGAGGCGCCACGATGCGAGAAATCGGTCTCGGCCGACGAGCGCGACACCGAGGTACCCATGGCGTAGCGGTTGTTCTCGATGATGAAGATCACCGGCAGCTTCCACAGCGAGGCCATGTTGAAGCTTTCATAGACCTGGCCCTGGTTGGCCGCGCCATCGCCGAAATAGGTCAGCGACACATTGTTGTTGTCGCGGTAGCGGTTGGCGAAGGCCAGGCCCGTGCCGAGCGACACCTGTGCGCCGACAATGCCGTGGCCGCCGTAAAAATGCTTCTCCTTGGAGAACATGTGCATGGAGCCGCCCTTGCCGCGCGACAGGCCGCCACGGCGCCCGGTCAGCTCGGCCATGACGCCGCGTGGCGACAGTTCCATCGCCAGCATATGGCCGTGGTCGCGATAGGCGGTGATCATCTGGTCGCCGTCGATCAGCGCCATCTTCATGCCGGTGACGACCGCTTCCTGGCCGATATAGAGGTGGCAGAAGCCGCCGATGAAGCCCATGCCGTAAAGCTGGCCGGCCTTTTCCTCGAAGCGGCGGATGAGCAGCATGTGCCGGTAGGCGGCAAGCTCCTCGTCCTTGCTGAAATCAGCGGGCTTGGGGGCGGAAAGCCCCGAGGTTTTTGTGGATTTGGCAGGCGCTTTTCTGGCGGCGGTGGCCATGCATCACTCCCTGTTGGCGTCTCTTTGTGGACACTGGAGCACAATGAAATCTGCTCCGGGGGAGATCAGTTCTCCCCACCGATTTGAGTGAAGCTAACACGCGAGAAAGCGTTTCGCCATGCAGAAAAATGCATGGCTGTCATGCGTCTAAGCAATTAAAATCATTTGATATAACGGTGATTAACTGGAATTGAGTTATTTCGAGGAAGCCGGCAACATGATGGTGATTTCGTCGGCCTGGGATAGATTGAGCGCCTTGCGCGCCTGCTCGTCGAGCATGTCCTTCTCCAGCGTCCCCTCATGCATCAGCTGCACGCGCCGCTCCAGATCGACCCGGCGCGCCTTGATGGCGTCGAGTTTGGCCTGCAGTTCGACGGTCTGCGCTTCCAGCTGATATTTGGAGTAGATGCCGAACTCGCCATGATAGGCATGGAAGCCGAAATAGGCCAGGAACGCCACGCACAGCGAGGGGATGATCAGCCGGCCGGTGTTTCTCTGCTTGTGCTGGCGTGTCCACATGATCCCAATCCTCTGCCACCCCATCTCGCCCGATTGTGCTTAATGGACGGTTACGGACGGAGGAATTTGGTGGGGGCAGAAACGAAAGAGGGCGGGAATGTTCCCGCCCTCGTCATTCCTGATATTTCCAGGGATCAGCTTTTCACAACCGACTTGCCGGCATAGCGCGCCTGCTTGCCGAGCTCTTCCTCGATGCGGATCAGCTGGTTGTACTTGGCCATGCGGTCGGAGCGCGACAGCGAACCGGTCTTGATCTGCCCGCAATTGGTGGCGACGGCGAGATCGGCGATGGTCGAATCCTCGGTCTCGCCCGAGCGATGCGACATGACGGCGGTGTAGCCGGCCTTGTGCGCGGTCTCGACGGCGTCGAGCGTCTCGGTCAGCGAGCCGATCTGGTTGACCTTGACCAGGATCGAATTGGCGACACCCATGCGGATGCCGTCGCGAAGCCGCGCCGTGTTGGTGACGAACAAATCGTCGCCGACCAGCTGGGTCTTCTTGCCGATTAGGTCGGTCAGGTATTTCCAGCCTTCCCAATCGTCCTCGGCCAGCCCGTCCTCGATCGAGATGATCGGATAGTCGGCGGCGAGCTTGGCCAGGTACTTGGCCTGCGCCTTCGGATCGCGGCTCTTCTTTTCGCCTTCATAGACGTAATTGCCGTCCTTGAAGAACTCGGTCGCGGCGCAGTCGAGGCCGAGCGCGATTTCCTCGCCCGGCTTGAAGCCAGCCTTTTCGATCGATTCCATGATGAAATCGAGCGCCACCGGCGCGCTCTTCAGATTGGGAGCAAAGCCGCCTTCGTCGCCGACATTGGTGTTGTGGCCGGCATCCTTCAGCTTCTTGCGCAGCGTGTGGAAGATCTCCGATCCCCAGCGCACACCCTCGCGCAGCGTCGGCGCGCCGATCGGCATGATCATGAATTCCTGGAAGTCGATCGGATTGTCGGCATGCGCGCCGCCATTGATGATGTTCATCATCGGCACCGGCAGGATATGCGCCTTGGCACCGCCGACATAGCGATACAGCGGCAGGCCGGAGGCTACCGCCGCCGCCTTGGCCACCGCCAGCGAAACGCCGAGAATGGCGTTGGCGCCGAGCCGGCTCTTGTTAGGCGTACCGTCGAGCTCGATCATCGTCTGGTCAATATGGATCTGGTTTTCGGCTTCCATGCCGCCGATCGCCTCGAACAGCTCGCCATTGACCGCCTCGACAGCCCTCAGCACACCCTTGCCGAGATAGCGGGCGCCGCCGTCGCGAAGTTCAACGGCTTCATGCGCGCCGGTGGAGGCGCCCGACGGTACAGCCGCACGGCCCATCGAGCCGTCTTCGAGCACGACGTCGACCTCGACGGTCGGATTACCACGGCTATCCAGGATTTCACGCCCGACAATGTCGATGATGGCGGTCATTGCGATGTCCCCGATTGATCGATTGAAAGCGTCGCGCCCCTCTTAGCCAAAGCACCGCAAAACGCAATCGGGCACTCGCAAATATTGCCGTCACGTTTGCTCGACCGATTCACGAAGCGCAAATCGCTGTCATCATAAGTCATGCATGGCAGGCTGGTTTGTGGTCTAAGCTCGCAGCTGCGCGGGGCGAAACAGGAGGAGTTTCGCCATGTCCCAGTTGAGCGGTATCGTGAGTTTGTTCCTGATCGCGGCGGCATTCCTGACGTCGTGCGACAATCAGCAGTCGCCGCAGGGCGCCATGCAGCTATCAACCCTTCGGGCGGCTGAGTAGAGTTTCCCCGCACAGAGAAAGGCCCCCGGTTCAAACCGGGGGCCTTTTCGATTCCGGCTTTCGGTCAGTCCAACCGCTCAATGCCAGTAAGGCGTGACCTTGTAGTAGTCATAGGAGGCGTCACGCGCGGTCTCGCCGTCGGCCCCAGCGAGTTCGTTGATCGAATAGGCGGGAGCTGCCTTCAGCTGATCCTTGGAGAAGGGTACGACATAGCCGCCCTTGTCCTCGTCATAGTCGAGACTCGCCCACGGAATGGCATGGTATTTCTCGCCGATGCCGAGAAAACCGCCAAAGCCGATCACCGCGAACATGATGCCGTTCGACGTCTTGTCGAGCATGATGTCCTCGATGGCGCCAATGCTCTTGCCTTCGGTGTTGTAGACCGACGTGCCGATGACCCGCGAAGCGGCGATAGCTTCGGTGTGTCCTGTCTGGGTGGTCATGACGATGCTCCTCTTTGTCGTTGATCGTACTTTGACAATGAGGGGCGCGGGCGAAAGTTCCCGACTTTTTTAGAGCATGATCCCGAAAAGTGGTGACCGGTTTTCGGAAAAGATCATGCTCGAACAAGGAGTTGGCAGGCGCTCATTCCGCGAGGATGAACGTGACCTTCATGTTGACGCGGTAAGCGGCGATCTTGCCATCCTCGACGACGATCTTCTGGTCCTGGATCCAGGCGCCTTCGACGTTTTTCAAGGTCTTCGAGGCGCGCGCAATTCCCTTCTCGATGGCGTCCTGAAAGCTTTTCTTGGATGACGACGTGATCTCGGTGACGCGGGCGACAGACATGGGCTTCCTCCTGCCAAGACGCTTATTTTACGGGGCAAGCGTACAGCCGGCTTTTGCCGACCACAAGCCGGACAGCCCCGGCGGCCATTGTCACCCTGTAGCCCTGCGTGGCATTGAATAGCAGTCCGATCGTTTCATGGGGGGTGGCAATGACCGAACAGCCCGATAGGCGTGAGACTGTCGCGGAACTGCCAGCGCCGGTGGTCGACGCCAATGCCGCCAACGCTTCCAGCGGTTATTTCTTTGCCGGCGCCATGGGCCTGATCGCGGTCCTGCTGCCCTGGTATTTCGAGCTGCCGCTCAATTTCGACGTCACTGACCGCGCATTCAATCCGCTCGTCTTCGTTCCGGTCGTATTCGCCGTCATCGGTTTTTACGCGTTGCTGAGGGCGATCCGCGACACGCTGCGCGTTCGCAAATTCGGCACCACCACGCTGCAGGCCGGCCCCGCCAACCCGGGAACGCGCTTCGAAGGGCTGATTCGCTCGAGCCGCGACCTGGATCCCGCCGGAGACTACACCGTGCTGCTCCGATGCATCCGCACCTATCGCGTCGGGGGACCGATCGTGAATGCGACGGCCGGGACCAAATCCACCTACAAGGACGAACTCAAGTGGCAGGACAAGATCGTTGTGCCGCGCGGTTCGGTGCAATCGAGCGCCGGCATTCCTTTCGCCTTTGCCATCCCGGCCGACGCACTGCCGTCGGTGGGACCGCCGATTTTCGAACACCAGCATGGCAATGTGCGCTGGATTCTGACCGTCACAGCACCGATGCCTGGCGTGGACTACTATGCGGTCTTCGCGGTCACCATGAGAAGGCCCGGCGAGGACGACGACGACTGATGGCTTAGCGCGCTTTGGCCACGCGGTCGAACGCCATCAGCCTTTCGAGCAGTGCCGGAAGATCTTTCAGCGGCACCATGTTGGGGCCGTCGGAAGGGGCGTTGTCTGGATCCTGATGGGTTTCGATGAAGACGCCGGCGACGCCGACCGCCACCGCAGCCCGCGCCAGCGTCTCGACAAAACGCCGATCGCCGCCGGTGGAACCGCCCTGCCCGCCAGGCTGCTGCACAGAATGGGTGGCATCGAAAATCACCGGCGCGCCGATCTCGGCCATGATCGGCAGCGCGCGCATGTCCGACACCAGCGTGTTGTAGCCGAAGGACGCGCCTCGCTCCGTGACAAGCACATTGGCATTGCCGGAGTCGGTGATCTTGGCGACGACATTCTTCATGTCCCAGGGGGCCAGGAACTGGCCCTTCTTCACATTGACCACCTTTCCGGTCCTTGCCGCGGCGGTCAGCAGATCGGTCTGGCGGCTGAGAAAGGCCGGTATCTGCAAAATGTCGACATGCGGCGCGACGATTGCACACTGCTCCTCGGTGTGAACGTCGGTCAGGATCGGCAGCGAAAACGCCTTGCGCAAATCGTCGAAGACCGGCAGCGCCGCCTCGAGCCCGGCGCCGCGCGTCCCGCCAAGTGACGTCCGGTTGGCCTTGTCGTAGCTGGTCTTGTAGACAAGCCCGATGCCGAGCTTCTCGGTCAGTTCCTTCAGCGCACCGGCCATGTCGAAAGCATGCTGGCGCGATTCGAGCTGGCACGGCCCGGCGATCAGCGACAGCGGCGCGGTGTTGTCGAAGACGACCTTGCCGGCACTTACGGACGAATTGGGCTTGCTCATGCGATCTCCCGGAAAATGAAACCCGCGCCCTGTCCGGGCGCCGGCGGCACGACAATCTGATTGCCGCGTATGTCGTGTTCGATGGCGCCGGCTGCAAGCTGCCTGGCAACGGCGCCGGCATTGCGGACCGAGTAGACGATTGCAGCAAAGCGCAGTTCTGACGGCGCGCCGGCCGAAATGCCGAAGCGCGCCGCAAAATCTGCCGGCTCGAGCACCGTCAAGGTCGCATTCGACAGCTCAAACGCCGTGCCGCTCCCCGCCTCGGTGCCCGCCACGATCGAAATCAAGCGGCGTTGTTGCGAAGGAGCCTCGCTGACCGCCGCGATTTCGACGATGCCGGTCACGCCATTGGCGTGGGCTTGCAGCGCGGTGCGGTCGATATCAGGCGCATTGATCCGCTCGCAGGCGAACAGGAAGGCATCCGTCGCCTTGCTGCCAGCTGCGAAGGCCAGTTTGAACGATGCCGTTTCGCTTTTTCCCGAGGTATCGGTGAAGACCCGCGAAAAGCTCAGCTCGTCGCCAGCCGACAGGCCCGCCTCGACAAAGCGCGCGTGGTCCGCGTCGGCATTGGCGGTGCCCAGAACAATGGCGGAAATCCCCTCATTGCCGCAATTTTCGCGATAGAGACGATCGCGGGTGACAAAGACGTTGCCCCCGGCAATGGCCTTCACCGCTGCCTGTTCATTGCCGACCGCGAGCGGTTCGAGATAGGTGCCATCGGCGAGGAAAACACAGCAGTTTTCCGTCCCGAAAGGATGGATGCCGGTCGGCGCAACGACGAAGCCGAGCGAGGTGAGCCGGGCTCGCGCCACATCGAGGCTCTGCGTAGGCAGCACCAAATGATCGAGCGGGCCGGCTTCTATGGTTCGGATCATGCAGGCGCGATGTGCATCATTCCGCAAACCGGTTCAAGACTTGATCGCAATCCCGGCCGCCGGCGACGGCGCTATTACGCCCAGAAATGGCCCTGATTTTCGCTTCTGCCGCCAAGGGATTTGACGTAGGGCATCCCCCGCGCGGGGGATGAACACACCGCTGTGGTCGGGGTTTCAGGAAGCATTGCGGCTCAAGGGCAAACCCTATGACCTCACCCGCTGGCTGGAACGGGCAGCCTTGCGGTCCGCCGACCGGGTCGTCGCGCTGACGGACGGATATGGGAGGAACGCGGACACCGAGATGGGACTGGATCGTGGTCGGGTGACGGTGATTGCCAACGCGGTCGGCGCCCGTTCCGAGCTGGCGCGCACCTGGCGCCTCGCCTCCCGCAATGGCACCGTCGCCATCGTCTTCGGCCTGATCGACGGCGCGCGCTTTTGCTACATTTTGCTCGCCTGCGACTACGCCGCCTATGCCCGATTTTCTCCAGGCCGTGTCGCAATCGACCGTGTCATGGCGGCCTGGGCCGCCGAGGGCGGTACGATGTTCGATTTCACCATCGGTGATGAGGCGTTCAAGGCCGGGTTTGGCTGCACCCGCACAAGCATGTATGAGTTTGCCCTGTGACAGTCTTGCCAACCTCCTTTCCCACCGCAGCCGAGGGCTTCCCGAGGCCCCGGCTTGCCGTCGTGGTTCCGGCGAGGGATCGGCGGGAAAGCCTGCCCCGCACGCTGGCATCGGTTCTGTCCAGCCCAAGAGCCGACATCGAACTGATCGTCGTCGACGACGGTTCGCTGGATGGCACCGAAAGCTATCTGGCTTCGCTGGATGATCCGCGCCTGGCCTGGCATCGCCTGTCGGTCCCGGGCGGCGCCAACCGGGCGCGCAACCAAGGGGCTGCGCTGAGCAGCGCGCCGCTCATTGCCTTTCTCGATTCCGACGATGCCTTCTGCCCCGGACGCATGGACAGGCTGATCGCTTTCTTCGATGCCAATCCCGACATCGCCTGCACCATCGACGGCTTCAGCGACGTTGCGGACGAATATCGACGTCTGCATAAAATGCCGGGCCGCACACCCGACGGAGAACGGCTACGGCAGCTCTTGTTCTGCCATTGCATCCCCCTGACCAACTCGACCGTCACCGTCCGCCGGACCGCCTTTGCGTCGGTCGGCGGATACGATCCGGATCTCAATCGCCATCAGGACCGCGAGTTCCTGATAAGGCTAAGCAAGCAGCATCGCATCGCCTTCGGCAATGCGGCCGATGTCCTGAAATACCGGGAAGCCAACTCGATGTCGCGCGCTCATGCCGGCTACATCGAAGGGCTGGATGATTTTGTCGCCCGCTGCCCGGATTATCAGACGGCCGCCTACCGCTCCATTCTCAGCTACCTGACGGTTCGCGGTGTCGTGAAGGCGGTGGCTCAGGGTCATTTCGGCATTGCCCTGGCGGAGATGAGAGCCTGGCGCAAGGCCGGCAACCTGCCCGGAGGACTTGGCGTGCTGCCCGGCTATTTCGCGGGGCGTCGGCAAAGGCAGGCGCTCAGTCAGACCGCCGACACCACATCGGCCGAATAACGCAATTCACGCAGTGGTTTGACCTTGCTGGTCGTCTCGGCATAGAGCGGGTGGGCCTTGTAGGCGGCAAGGGCCGCGTCATCCCTGAACTCGGCATAGACAACCACGTCGATCGCGTCCGAAAGCGGATCGACCTTGGTGTTGAGCGTCACTTCGAAGAGGCTGGAATGCGGGATGTTGCCCAGCGCCAGCAAGCCCGTACGCACGGCTTCGACATCCTCTGTGCGTCGCGCGCTGAAGAAAACGATGTGCCGGATCAACCCAGCCCTCCTCAATCGGTTTGCCGCGTGTTTTGTGTCAACAAAACCGTCGCGTCAACGGGCAACGATGTCGCGCCCGGCGACCTCAAAAGGCGAGTTGTCGAGTGAAAAACTAGACCACGCCGGTGACATAGCGCACGATGCGCGACATCTCCCTGACCGTGGTGTCGAGATAGCGGCCCTGATTGTAGAGGCCGTCCCAGATCAGGAAAAAGGTGATGGCGGAGATGACGATAACATAACGCATGGTTAAAACTATCGCATGGAGGCGGCGGCTGCCATAGCGATTTTCAACGCCGGCCAGCGCCTGGCATTCCCCAGACGGAAAGGGGCGAAGCGCTGCTGTCGGCGACCTTTGCCGGCCAGGCCCAATGCTTGGCACAGCCCGGCTCGCAGCTTGCCTCTTGAAGTTCCCGTTAATGACGTGGAAGATTGTGGCGGGAATTCACTGGGAAGCGCTGAAGCTCTGGTCAAAAGGGCGCGCGTTTTCGTTCGAGCCCGCCCGCTCCCGAACCGGCCAGCAACCCGGGATCAGGCAGCAGCGGCCGAACCTGGCGAATGAACTGCGAGAGGGTGTGGAAGCCGGTGGATTTTGTGCCGGCCCCGCAGAAGTGCAGGGACGTGAAATGGCATACAAGGAACACAAGGGCGCAGCATTGGGCGGCATGGCGTTGAGCGATGCGGTCAAGCTCGACGAATTCAATTTCGCCGAGATCGTCAAAGGCCTGCCGGCCAAGGCGCGCATGGTGCTGTCGGCGGCGATGAACCTGCCGCGCGGCTCGCTGAAGGTGAGAATGCCTGACGGTCGCGCCGTTCTCGTCGGCGGCAAAGGTCCCGGTCCGGACGCCGAACTGGTGCTAAAGAACTGGCGCTTGCCCGGCCGCGCCTTTACCGGCGGCACCATCGGCGTTGCCGAATCCTACATGGACGGCGACTGGGAAAGCCCTGACGTCACCAGTTTCCTGGAACTGTTCGTCATCAACTCGGCCATCGGCGAACGTGTCGCCGGCGGCGCCAGCTGGCTCATCAACACCGTCCAGCGCATCCGCCACTGGTTCAACGAAAACACCCGCACCGGCTCGCAACGCAACATTTCGGCGCATTACGATCTTGGCAACGCCTTCTACAAGGAATGGCTCGATCCAAGCATGACCTATTCGTCGGCGCTTTACGCGACCGGCGCCAACGACCTGGAAAGCGCGCAGGCCGCCAAATATCGCGCACTGGCCAAGGACACCGGCATTGGCAAAAAGGACCATGTGCTGGAGATCGGCTGCGGATGGGGTGGCTTTGCCGAATTTGCCGCGCGCGAAATCGGCTGCCGCGTCACCGGACTGACGATCAGCCGCGAGCAGCACGATTTCGCCAAGGCACGCATCCAGAAGGCAGGCCTTGCCGACAAGGTCGACATCAAGCTGCAGGACTATCGCGACGAGACCGGCACCTATGATCGCATCGCCTCGATCGAGATGTTCGAGGCGGTCGGCGAAAAATACTGGCCGGTGTTTTTCGCCAAGATGAAGGCTTGTCTGAAGCCCGGCGGCACCGCCGGCCTGCAGATCATCACCATCAACGAAGCCGCTTACGACACCTACCGCGCCCGACCGGATTTCATCCAGCGCTATGTTTTCCCCGGCGGCATGCTGCCGACGCCGTCGATCCTGAAATCGCTCGGCGCAGATCACGGCCTTGCCCATCTGCGCGAGCGCGTGTTCCCCGACGACTATGCGCGCACGCTCGCCGAATGGCGCCAGCGCTTCTGGGCGTCCTGGGAAAAGATCGTTCCGCTCGGTTTCGACGACCGCTTCAAGAAACTCTGGGAGTTCTACCTGCACTATTGCGAAGCCGGCTTCAGGGCGAGCTACATCGACGTCCGTCAGGTGGTCTACAAGGCGTAAGGGCAGCCTCAACGAAATCCCGGCAAGGCGGCCTGCGCCGCCTCGCCCCTTTGCGCAAGTGTCGCGAGACCTATTTTCAGAGGATGATGCGGTACTTCGCAAACCCCGCTTCGCCCTCGCCCGCCGGTTCGATCTTCAGCGACGTCACCTGCGCGATGAAATCCTTGGCCTTGGCGCCGGTCTCGAACACGACACTGGCTCCTGGCAATGGCGCAAACGACCAGTTGCCGTCCGCCGACGGATTGATGGTGCCCTCGCTGATGATGTAGCGGACGATCACATCACGGTTGGTGTCGGGCGCCTCATAGATGATCTTCGAGGCATTGATGTCAGGGAAATTGCCGCCGCCACCGGCGCGGTAATTGTTGGTGGCGACGACAAATTTCCCTGCGGGATCGATTGGTTTTCCGTCGAACATCAGGTCGACGATGCGGTTTGAGCCAGCATTCGCCAGCCCGCCCTTGGCATCGTATTTGGGTGCCTGTGACAGGTCGATCCTGTAACTGACGCCATCGATGACGTCGAAATTGTAGGACGGGAAATCGGTGTTGATGAGCGCCTGGTCGGCTTTGCCAGGCTCGATTCGGTTGAAGATACCGGCCGACATTTCCAGCCATTCCTTGACCTGGGCGCCGGTGATTTCGACGGCGCGCACCGTGTTCGGATAGAGATAGAGGTCGGCGACATTTTTGATCGCGATGTCGCCCACCGGCACGTCGGTATAGTAGTCGGCCCCATTGCGGCCGCCCGCCTTGAAGGGAGCCGCCGCCGACAGCAGCGGCACATCCTTCCACTGCGTATTCCTAAGGATGTCCTTGAGATACCAGGTCTGCGCCTGGCTGACGATCTGCACCGACGGGTCGTCGGCGACCAGCGCAAAATAGGAATAGAGCGGCGCCGAAGTCTTGCCGACGGGCCGGCGCACATAGGCAAGCGTCGCCTCGTGGTCTTTTTTCAAAACATCGACAATGCGCTTGTCGTCTTCGACCGTCGGCTTGTTCGCCTTGTCGATCCGCTCGTAGATCGGCCGCGCCTCGGAGGTCGCCGAAACGACCTTCCATTTCGAGCCGTCGCGCTCCAGCATCAGGTCGATCAGGCCCATATGCGAGCCCCAGAAGCCGCCCATGACGGCAGGCTTGCCTTGCAGCCTGCCCTTTTGCGTATCGACGGCCTCGAGCGACTGAAAGTCCTTCTTGCCGGGGAAGACCAGATGCTGGTGGCCGGTGAAGACCGCGTCGATGCCCTCTACGCCGGCTACGAAGAACGAGGCGTTCTCCATCATGTCGCCCTGCTTGATGTCGATGCCGGAATGCGAGAGCGCAATGACGATGTCGGCGCCCGCCTCCTTCATCTCAGGCACCCAGGCCTTGGCCGCTTCGACGATGTCGCGCGTCTTGACGTTGCCCTCCAGGTTCTTCAGGTCCCACACCATGATCTGCGGCGGCACGAAGCCGATGATGCCGATTTTGATCGGCTGCTCGGCGCCTGACCCGTCCTTGATCTTCTTGTCGAGGATGACATAGGGCTTGAGGTAGAGCCTGTCGTCGCGCGGGTTCGCCGCAAGCTCGGTGCCGCGGATCAGGTTTGCACAGACGAACGGGAAATTGGCGCCGGCCAACACCTTATCCAGAAACGACAGGCCGTAGTTGAACTCGTGGTTGCCGAGCGTCGAGCATTCATAGCCGAGCAGGTTCATGCCCTTCATGATCGGATGCAGGTCGCCGTCCTTCATCCCCTTTTCATAGGCGATGTAGTCGCCCATCGGATTGCCTTGCAGAAGGTCGCCATTGTCGATCAGCATCGCGTTGGTGGCTTCCTTGCGCACCGCCGCAATCAGCGACGCCGTCCGCGACAGCCCCATCGTGTCGTTTGGTTTGTCGGCGTAGTAATCGTAAGGCAGCACATTCACATGGATGTCGGTCGTTTCCATGATCCTGAGATGCGCCTGGTTGGCTTGCGCGCGAGCGGAGAACGGGTGGAGCATGATCAGCGCGCCTGCAGCAGTGGCGCCGGCGAGAAAGCCGCGGCGGGACACGGGGTGGAGCAGTTGGGGCATTGTTTCTTCCTACTTCGACAAGTGACAAGCCCAGACCCCGAAGCAGAAGCTTCGCGCCGAAATCCGGCCATGTCCACCGCGAAGTCAATCGATCAGGAAAAGGTGACGGGCGGATGAAACACCCTCCCGGAGCGAAACGTCAGCCCTTGTCCTCATCGCCCTGCGTGATCAGCCGCGCGCTGCGCTGGCCCGTCAGATAGATCCATAGCCAGCTTAACGAGACCGCGAGCCGGTTGCGGAAACCGATCAGAAAATAGATGTGCGCAATTCCCCACAGCCACCAGGCGAGCCAGCCGGTGAGCTTGATCCAGCCGAAATCGATCGCGGCGGCGCGTTTGCCGATCGTCGCCAGATCGCCGGCATGGCTGTAGTGGAAAGGACGCGCGGTCCTGTCACCGTCAAGCCGGACCTTGATGGTAGCCGCAACATGTCGGCCCTCCTGTTTGGCGGAAGGCGCCACGCCAGGCACCGGCCGTCCATCGGGCCGCAGTACGAGGGCAGCGTCGCCGATGACAAAAATCTCCGGGCTGCCGGGCACGCTGAGGTCAGGCTCGACGAGCACCCTGCCCGCCCGGTCTGCCTTCGCTCCAAGCCATTCAGCGGCGGGCGAAGCGGCAACGCCGGCTGCCCAGAGGATCGTTCGGGCCGCCAGTTGCCTGTCACCAAAGACCACGCCTTCGGCGTCGCAGCGCGTCACGGCCCGGCCGAGCTCGATCGTCACGCCCAGCCGCTCGAGCGCCTTTCCAGCGTAATCGGAGAGTTTTGGCGCGAAATTGGCAAGGATGCGGTCACCGGCCTCGATCAGCACCACGCGCGTTTGCCGCGTATCGATGTTGCGGAATTCGCCGCGTAGCGTGTCATGCGCCAGTTCGATGATGGTGCCGGCAAGCTCCACACCGGTCGGCCCGCCACCGACAATCGCAATGGTCAGAAGCGCTTGGCGTTTGGCAGGGTCGGTTTCGCGCTCGGCCTGCTCGAACGCCAGCAGAATGCGTCGCCGAATGGTGGTGGCGTCCTCCAGCGTCTTTAGCCCCGGCGCGAAAGGCTCCCATTCGTCATGGCCGAAATAGGCGTGGCGGGCTCCGGTGGCCAGCACCAGCGTGTCGTAGGCGACGGCACTGCCGTCATCGAGCAGCACGCGCTTGCCGGCGCGGTCGACGCCACTGACATTGGCGAGCAGCGTTGTCACGTCCTTGCGCTTGCGCAACAGGTGCCGGATCGGCCAGGCGACCTCCGAGGTCGCCAGCGCCGTCGTCGCCACCTGGTAGAGCAGCGGCTGGAACAGGTGATGGTTGCGCTTGTCGATCATGGTGATGCGCACCGGCGCGCCAGCAAGCGCACGGGTGAATTCGAGACCGCCGAAACCTGCGCCGACAACGACGACATGATGGCTGGCTTCGTTCATCTCATTCACCTCAGGAGAGCAAGATCATCAAGCTTGATCTAGGTATTTTTGTGCACCGCAACAATATCTGGACCTGGAACGACTGCCCGGAGTCGCCGTTCGATGTCGTGAACGCACATGCCGCACACCAAGGCCGGGGTATAGCGTTGCCGAAACAGGATGCCGAGGATGAAGCATGGCCAACGATCATGACGACGAAGGTCCGGCGCAGTACGCTTCGCCACCCTGCTTCATGCATGAATTCGATCCGGAGTTTCGGATGCCCTTGACCGACTGGACCGACGTGAAACGCTGGCGCAAAGCCGAGCGCGAGCGGCTGATCGCGGCCCGTCTCGCCGTTTCCGCCGACGCGCGGGCGGCCATGTCGCAGCGCATAGCCGAAGGTCTTGACGCCGTCATCGGCGACATCGCCGGCCGCATGGTCAGCCTCTATTGGCCATTTCGCGGCGAGCCGGACCTGCGGCCCTGGATGGCTTCCATCAACGAACGTGGCGGCCGCACCGCGCTGCCTGTGGTCATCGAGAAAGGCCAACCGCTAGTCTTTCGCGCCTACGTGCCCGGCGACCGGCTGGAAAAGGGCGTCTGGAACATCCCGATCCCGGCGCAAGGCGACCCGGTGTTGCCCGATATCGTCATTTCGCCGATCGTCGGCATCGATCCCGGTCACTACCGACTGGGCTATGGCGGCGGCTTCTTCGATCGCACGCTGGCCGCGATGCCGTTCAAGCCGCTGGTCATCGGCATCGGCTACGAACTGCAGCGCATCGCGACCATCTATCCGCAGCCGCACGACATCCCGATGGATCGGATCGTCACCGAGGCCTAAGCGCAAATGTCACGTGACAAAAATCCGACTTGGGCGATAAATAGTCTTTGAGCGGACCATGCTGCGGGGGACCGTTTCGACATGCGCTGTGGGCGGATCCAACAGTGTCCGGTCGCTCATTAGATCGGCTGCTTCACAACGGATGTTAATATGATCGGACGAACTATAGCGGCTGCCCTTGCAATAGCGTTTTGCTTTTCGCCTTCGCATGCGCAACCACGGCATCGTTTGCCGAGCGGCTATAAATGGGGCCGCTGCCTGCTTGTTGTTGACGGTCAGACCCGCATATCCGGAAAATGCTCCTATCAAATCGAGACCGGCGGAGATTTTAATATCCAGGGACCCCGGCAAGTTTTTGCGGGCATCGACTATCCCGATACGCATAGTGGGGCTGATGAAAGGTCCGAAGATTACTGGGCGGTTGTCTACAAGGACGGTGATGTTTGGAGCGGCTATGCGAACTCGGACATTTCCGAAACTCACGGTGACGAACGTTGGGAGGCACTTCGCCGCGAAGGCGCATGTTATCTAGGGAAGGACGTCCGGGTGTGCCTTTGGCGCTAAGCCATTTCCGGCTTCATGCCCATCGCCGTGCGATCGACGATCTCACGCAAGGCGAATGACGAATTGATCTTCGTCACATGCGGCATCGCCGACAGCCACTCCTTGTGGATGCGCTCATAGTCGACGAGGTCCTTGGCCGCGATGCGCAGGATATAGTCGTATTCGCCCGACATCAGATGGCACGACAGCACGTTGGGACAACGCTTGATTGCCGCCTCGAAATCCGACAGCGTCTTCTCGAACTGCCCCGACAGCGATATATGCACGATCGCTGTCATCTGGTGCCCAAGGGCGGCATTGGAAAGCCGGGCGTGATAGCCGCGGATGGTTCCGGATTTCTCCAGATTGTCCAGCCGCCGCGAACAGGCCGACTGCGACAGGCCGACCTTCTCGGCAAGGGCTGCATTGGGGATCCGGCCATCCTTCTGCAAAGTCTCAAGAATGGCGATATCAATCCTGTCGAGCGGCATTTTTCGTGATTCCTGCGATTATTCGGCCATTTTGCGCAACAATTATCGAAAACACCCCTCCCACGCAAGCGCATTCGCAAGCACTTTCGGAACGATTCGTGGTTCACTGCTCTCAATGCATGTCGCCCAAAAGTGTGCAGCGGTTTTGGGACAACGACATGCACGAAAACAACAGGGAACGAGCCCAAAGGGCCGGATCAGGAGATAAAAAGATGCGCGTCGGCTGCCCCCGGGAAATCAAGAACCACGAATACCGCGTTGGCCTGACGCCAGGCTCGGTCCGCGAATATGTCGCCCACGGCCATGAAGTACTGGTCGAGACTGGCGCCGGTGCCGGTATCGGCGCCGATGACAACGCCTACCGCGCCGCCGGCGCCACCATCGCCAAGACGGCGGCAGACGTGTTTGCCAAGTCCGACATGATCGTCAAGGTGAAGGAGCCGCAGCCAAACGAATGGGTGCAGCTGCGTGACGGCCAGATACTCTACACCTATCTCCATCTCGCTCCGGATCCGGAGCAGACCAAGGGCCTGCTGGCCTCCGGCGTCACGGCAATCGCCTACGAGACCGTCACTGACGACCGAGGCGGCCTGCCGTTGCTGGCGCCGATGTCGGAAGTTGCCGGCCGCCTGTCGATCCAGGCCGGCGCCACCGCGCTGCAGAAGGCCAATGGCGGCCGCGGCGTATTGCTCGGCGGCGTGCCCGGCGTGTTGCCCGGCAAGGTCACCGTGCTCGGCGGCGGCGTCGTCGGCCTGCATGCTGCCCGCATGGCGGCCGGCCTTGGCGCCGACGTCACCATCATCGACCGCTCGATCCCGCGCCTGCGCCAGCTCGACGACCTCTTCGCCGGCCGCGTCCACACCCGCTATTCGACCGTCGAGGCGCTCGAGGAAGAGTGCTTTTCGGCCGACATCATCGTCGGCGCCGTGCTGATCCCGGGTGCTGCCGCGCCGAAACTCGTTTCGCGCGAAATGCTGTCCGGCATGAAGAAGGGCGCGGTGCTGGTCGACGTCGCCATCGACCAGGGTGGCTGTTTTGAGACCTCGCATGCCACCACGCATGCCGATCCGACCTACGAAGTCGACGGCGTCATCCACTACTGCGTCGCCAACATGCCGGGCGCCGTGCCGGTCACCTCCGCGCATGCGCTCAACAACGCGACGTTGCATTACGGCCTGCAGCTCGCCGACAAGGGCCTGAAGGCGATGATCGACGATCACCATCTGCGCAACGGTCTCAACGTCCACAGGGGCAAGATCACCAACCGCGCAGTCGCCGAAGCGCTCGGCTACGAGTTGGTCGAACCCAAGGCGGTCCTGGCCGCCTGACGCGCAAGCAAGAGCTTCCTCCCGTCTCGCCCGCCGGTTCGTTCCGGCGGGCTTTTTCTTGACCGCAAAAAGCGCGCAACAAAAAAGCGGAGCCAAAGCCCCGCTTCCTCGATGTCGAGATGTGCCGCCGGTTCATCCGCGGTCGGCAATCGATCGACGACTACCTTCTAGCGGTTCTATGCGACGGGAGTACGACAGCCCTCACCGGCCTTTCGCTTCGCCGCCATGACCAAATAGGCTCTGTGTGAAGTGCTTCACATTCAGAGCTCAAGAACCATGCCTACACAAGTGCCGTTCCCTGTCGGCTCGAGCCGCCTCCCAAACGCTGGCGAATACCAGGCTTTGCCGGCGGCTTCGGCCGCAGCTTCTGTCGCAACTATTTTTTCCCAACTGCCCGCCAGTCTATCGGCGGGCATTTTTTTCGTGCCTTCAGCCACGCTCGATACGGCACTGATAGCAATTGTTGCGCGCCGAGCGGACATGGACATAGGCAATGTCGTCGCGTTCGAACAAGGTTTCCGCCCGCGCCGCAATGGCATCTGTCGGAATGACGCCGCCGCTGCCATAGACGATGCGGTCATCACTGCCATAGCCACGCACGATGTAGTCGCTGCTCTCGAGCATTTCGGGAAGCGTGTCAGCCTCGACGGCGCGTTCGCATTCCTGCGCATGCAGGAAGATCGGCCCGGTCTCGGCATAGGGCTGCAACGCCGGGAACGGCCGGTAGGCCAGAACGAGATAGGGCGCGCCGGCAGCGACGTTCTTCAGGCAATGCCGGCAAGGCACGCCATCGCCATCGGATATCTGCCGCTCTGGCGTGCGGCCATAGGCATCGGCCGCACCGTGCTGGAAGGCCCTCACATCTTCGGTCGGCAAGGCTTTGAACTGGATGGACATGGCGAAACCTCCGGTGTTCGTTGACCGGAAATTATGCTCCCACTGCTGCGCTTCCCACCCGATTCCTGCCAAGTGACAGCCCCAGGGTGTGTTGAGATTCAGGTCAGGCCGAGCCGAAAATGTGGGATTCCGAGAACCGGAGCGGAGCGTACTTTTCGTACGTGAGCACCGGAAGCGCAGGAAGCCGCCATTTGCAGGCCGGCCTCACCTGAATATCAGCGCGCCCTAGTCCATGAGAGCGTCCAGACTACGGATCAGTCCTGTGAACTCCTGCACGCGCCTGATCGCAAGCAGCGTGCCAGCCACGTAAGGAGCTGCCGACGAGCCGGCGTCATGGCGGATGGTCAGCCGCTCGTCGGGCAGGCCGAACAGGGCCTCGCAGGACAGGATGTAGGAAGGCAGCCGAAGCGCATGCACCTGCACCCCCTCGCCGGCACCGACCGCCGCGCCGCGCGTTCCCGGCACGCCGGAGACCTCGGCGATTGGCCGCGCGGTCGATGCCTGGCGGATTTCGGCCAGCGCTTCCGCAAGCTCGCGCGCGGTGCCGGACGGTGCGTCCGGCTTTCTGGCGCTGGCATAGTCGATGACCTCGACATCCGGCACGTATTTCGCCGCCATCAGCGCAAAGCGCTTCATCAGCGTGGCGGTGATCGAGAAATTGCCGGCGGCGATCACGCCAACCCGATTGGCGCGCGCTGCGGCATCGATCTCGGCATAGTCGGCAGCCCCCAGTCCCGACGTGCCGATCACCACATGGCGTCCCTTTTCGATGGCCAGCAGCGCATGACCTTTCACCACATCCGGCTTGGTGTAGTCGACCAGCACATCGGACGACGCCTCCAGCGCTTGCGCCAGCGAAGCGGAAATGATCACACCGTTGGCCGGCACACCAACCAGCAGGCCGCAATCCTGTCCAGCGCCACTGCGCGAAACGGCGCCCGCCAGCGTCATATCGGCTTGTGCCGCGATCGCAGGCACCAGTGCCTTGCCGACCCAGCCCGTCGCGCCGGCCATCACCACCCGTATCGCCATCTTCCGATCCTTCCATCAAGGTCGCATGACGCTGGCCGAGCGCTCCAGGAAAGGCAGCGGATGCACCACTTCCTTCTTTTGCGCCACCGGCGCAAAGCCGAGTTTCTGGTAGAGCGGCAACGCTGCCGGATGATCCAGCGTGCAGGTCTGCACCGTCACCCGCTTCGGCCCGTGCGACCAGGCGGCAGCGATCGCCGCGCCCAGGAACCAGCGGCCGATGCCTTGCCCGGTCGCGTGTTCCATCATGCCGAAATAGGCGAGCTCGACTTCCTCCGGCAAATGCGGCTTGAGGTCGAAGAAACCGGCCGGTGCACCGTCGACATAAAGCACCCTGATGTCGCGGTCCTCGCGATGGATGCCGGCCGCAAGTTCGTCATCGTCCAGCCTGAGCACGTTGACCCAGTGCCATTTGCGCCCCACCCGATCCATCAGATAGCGATAGAAGTGCAGCGGAATGTCCTTGGTCTTCAACAGCGCGATCTGCCTGTTGTAGGGCACCGGCGGCGAATAGGCCGGTGGCACATGCATTTCGAGAAACGTCACCGTCACCTCAATGTCGTCCAGCGCGCCGTTTTCCATCACAGTCATTCCTTGCCCGTCGCCACCGGCGTATCGCCAAGCCCGCCCCATTCCGTCCATGAGCCGTCGTAGAGCCTGTTGTCGGTATGGCCAAGCGTTTCCAGCGCCAGCGTGATCACCGCGGCCGTGATACCTGAACCGCAAGAGGTGACGACAGGCTTCGACAGGTCGATGCCGGCGTCCTCCACCACCTTGCGCAACCGGTCCTTGGACAGAAACTCGCCATTTTCGGAAAGCGCCGACGCCGGCACGTTGCGCGCACCCGGCATATGACCGGAACGGATGCCGGCGCGAGGCTCGGGCTCCGCGCCAGTAAAGCGGCCCGCTCCGCGGGCGTCGGCGATCTGGCTTTCTTTCGTCTCGACGATACGGCGCATGTCGGCAAGGCTGGCGACACGTGCGGCATCGAAATCGGCATGAAACACGTTTGGCGCCATTTTCGTCGGCTCGGCCGTCACCGGCCGACCTTCTGCTTTCCAGCGGTCGAAACCGCCATCCAGAATATAGACCTGGAAGACGCCCATCACCCTGAACATCCACCACCCCCGCGGCGCGGAGAAAAACCCCGGACCGTCATAGATGACGATGGTGTCGTCGGCAGAAATACCCATCGCGCCGACATATTGGGCAAAATGCTGCGGCGACGGCAGCGTGTGCGGCAGCGGCGAATCCGGGTCCGAGATCGCGTCCTGATCGAGGAACCGTGCGCCCGGAATGTGCGCCGCCTCATATTCTGCGCGCGCGTCGCGCTTCTGCGCCGGCAAATACCAGGATGCATCGATGATCGTCAGGCCCGGCTCGCCGAGACGCTTCTGCAACCAATCCGCGTCGACGGTGAAGGGACTGTCTTCGGCCATTCTTTTTCTCCTGCTCCACCCTCGGCAAAACTTGTTTGGCTTGACAACCTGGATGCGTTCCGAGCGCGCGACATTCGGTTTGGATACGCGACACAGTCAGTCGCCGCAGTCCGTTGATACCGATTGTTTTCGTGTTTCGTGGCGAGTACGGATTGATCGTTATGATCTGGGGTGGGCGGGGTCAATAATCTCGGCATGAGCAATCTTCTGTTTTCCCGTATTCCCAGCAATCCGCTTTCGCTCGGACTTGTCTGCAACTTCGTTGCGCACTATCCGCCTTTCGACGGCTACGAGTTCGGCCTGATGGTGAAGACGCTTCGTTACCAGCTGGATCAGCAGACGCACATGATCGGCTCGATCGACGATGCCATCGTCGCTTATGTCGGTTGGATCCAAACCAGCCGCGAGATAGCCGAGGCCTGGGCGATAAATGGCGGGCCGCTTAATCCCTTCCCCGACGGCGATGCTACAGCGGTGACGGTGCTGGCGACGCGATCCTCGTCCCATATCCTGCCGCTGATCAAAAAAGCCAAACTCATCAACCTCGACAAATCAGTATTCTGGAAACGCGACTTCATCGACAACCGCGGCTCGGTCAAGCGAGCCGTCCGCAAGCGCGACGTCTGATGCAATCGGTCGAATCCGCCGAGGCGCTGACGCAAGAGATTCTCATCCGGCTGGATGACCGCTATGCCGCAATGTTCGTGCGCATCTGGCGGCCTGCCGGCACACCGCGTGCGACAGTCTTCTGCCTGCACGGCTTCACCGGCAACGGGGCCGACTTTGACTACCTTGCCGCTTTCCTGTGCCGTAACGGCTTCCTGGTGATCTGCCCGGACCTGTTGGGACGCGGGCGCAGCGCCTATCTGGGTTCAGGATACGACATCAACGTCTACTCCAAATGCCTGCGTGCACTCGGTGAGTTCGCTGGTACGGAGAACCACTTCATCGGTACTTCGTGGGGCGGCACGATCTTACTTCTGTTTCTGCACATGACGCGCTCCAAGGCCGCGAAGATCGTTCTCAACGACGTGCCAATGCTCGGCGGACCGAAGGTCGACGCGATGAGAGACGAAGTCATGAAGGAAAGTACGCTTGCGTTCGAGACCCGCGCGGTGGCGAAGGATTATCTGAGCGCCACCAAGGCCGTCATGGGTCCGGTCGAGGAAGCGGTATTTAACCGCTATGTCGAGAACAGGATCGCGGCCAGTCAGGATGGTTTCCGGTTGGCTTACGACCCTGCCACAACTGGAAATTTCGGAGCCATGACCGGACGCGAATATGACCTTTTTCCGATCGCGGCAAAGATCGACGCCCGCATTCTGCTGATGTACGGCCGGGACAGCCATTTCATTGACAGGCCGGCCATTGACCGCACGCGGGCGATACGGCCAGATCTGGGACTTGTCGACAATATCGATGCGGGCAATCCGCCGTCGCTGATGACACTGGACCAGGCTCTGCTCATCCTGGGTTTCCTGTCTGCCGTCTGAAACTGGATCTGTCGTGGCGGGGATGATTCCGGAAATGCAATTCGACGATTTATACAGCAAGTTCATCGCCGAGACCTACGACCGCCAAAGCTTGGTCGAAAATCCCGCCAAGATCCTGGTTTGCACGACTCCGCGAACCGCCGGCCATTCCTATTGTCGGGTACTGCAGCAGTTCGGTCTGGGAATACCCACCGAGTATTTTCAGTGGCAGTATGCCTTGCCGCTGATGAGACGGTGGTCGATCGACGGTACAATGGACCTTGAAAAACTCAATCAGCAGGCGCCGGCCTACGGCCGCCATCTCCTGGAGAAAAGGGCTGAGAACGGCGTTTTCAGCGCCAAGATCTTCTATGAGAACCTGCCATTCGCACGCAGTTCAATCGGCGATGACGACCACAGCTCGTTCTACGTTTTCCTCTCGAGAAGAAACAAAATAGATCAGACCATCAGCCTGCTCTCGGTGCTCCACACGGGCCAGCCGTTCGACAGTCAGGAGAAGCTGCCTGGGATTCCCATGGTGACAATTTTGAGCGAGAAAGTTGTTCGAGACACCGCGCAGTATATTTTCGATAGCGAAATCAGGTGGAAAAATTACCTGAACACTGTTGATCGCCGCAGGGTGGCTCATGTCTTCTACGAGGACTTTATCGCGGACCAGCAGGAAAACGCATCCGCCACAATGAGCACATGGTTCCCGGGCTTGGCGCTGAAGTCAAAAGCCATATCGACAAGCAAGCGCTATGCGCATGATGTCGAGTTCAAGACCATGATCGGAAGGCAATTCGGGGGTTGTATCCGGCGGTTCTGGCAGGAACATGCCTGACCTTGCGCGTCATCGACGCGAAACACTGACCGAACTCCCCTCCGCCGGGCGCAGTGCCAGCGCATAATCGAACCGGATCACATCGTCGGCACGGCTGAACGCGAACTGGCGGATTGCCGCGAGGACAGCCTCTTTGACTTCCAGCCGGCCAAGACGCGCGCCACCACACATGCGCGGCCCGGTTAGAAACGGAATAAAAGCCCGTCGGTCGAAGCTGTTCTCGATGAATTCCTTCCTGCTGGCGTCGAAGGTGCGTGGGTTTTCCCAGAAGGCTGGATGCTGGTGCACGCCTATGATCGACACCATGATGAGCTGCCCGGCGCGTAAGTCGCGGCCGTCGAGCGCCGTGTCGGCGCCGACTTCGCGGGTCAGAAACGGTATCGGAGGGAAATAGCGCATCGTCTCGTTGATGAAGCAGTCGGTATAGGGCGTCTCGGCCGCGTTCGCGGCAACCTCGGCATGGATGCGCTCCTGCACCTGCTGGTTGGCCCCCAGCCGATCGATTACCCAAAGTACGGTCGTTACAGTCGTCTCGACGCCGGCGAAGAAATTCATGACGAACTCCTCCACTGGCGAAAAGCCTTCAAGGTCGCGGGCCTCGCTTCTAAAGCGGTCCATCTCGGCCGCCGCCCGGGAATCCGCCATCAGCAGCGATGCGAAATCGGCAATCACCGCGCGGGCATCCTGGATAGCATTCGCGCGCTCGGCGGTCGTCGGGGTCACCCAGGAATAATATTGGAGACGCCTCAACACATCGCGCACCCTGTCGAGCAGCAAGAGTGTAGCCGCCATGTCGGGAACAAGACCGAAAGCCCGGTAAAATATCGTCATCGACGCAGCGAACAGGGCTTGCTGAATCGCAGGTAGCGTAGCGTCGGCGCCGGAAAGACTGGCAGCAAAGATTTCCGCCACGGGATGCTGCTGCGCCGGCCTGGCGGCCGCCAGGTAAACATCTTGGGTGATGGCGCGCCGGACAGACCAGTCCTCGTCGTTGGTGTTGAAGCGGCTAAACCCGAGGGCCGAGATCAGGGAGAAGTTCTTTCGGAAGAGCTCCGGCGCCTTGACGATGCCGTCGACGGCCTCCGGATTGTCGAAGACAGTCAGATTGCCGAGATCTCGGACCTTGCCATTCGGCCCCACCTCCCCGCTCTGGGCGAAAAGCGCATAGACAAGATTGTTGAGCACGCTTTCGATTTGCGCTGGATTGTCCACCAAACCCCCTGTCAGCCGAGGCTCGGTCAGCCCTGGCGCGACGCTTACCACATCTGTCCACCGGCGCTACCGAGGCACCGTTGCAAGGCCGCAACACCACGCCGCAAAGTTGCTGGCCGGACTTGCTGCAATGTCCCGTTAGGTTATGTCTGCAATGTTGGATCTGGGGCAGGATTCTAGGCGGGGGTAAGTATGCGAGCTCGGGCACCTGGTAAATTGTTGGCGACTGTCGCGGCATCCGCTGCTTCGGTGACTTCCGCAGGCGTGGTTGCCGCGCACGCGGAGGATGCGAAGGTCACAGACCCGTCGGTGATCGATTCACGCGTCAAGATCGCCTTCGAGGGAGCGTTTTATCAAAACAACGTCCACCAGGACGACAAGACCGGCGGCACCGACAAGCTTGGAAACAGCAATGGTGACTTCTCAGGTTCGATCGCGCTGACCAAGCAGATTTCTTCGGACATGGACTGGCGCCTTGCAGGCGCGTTTCACCTGGGCAAGAACCGTTCCTGGGACGTGGGTGGCCAGATAACGGGTAACGATCCTGGGTTTTTGACGGTAGGCTACGGCGACGACTACAGCTTCCAGGCGTTCGATTTCGATGTCGGCAAGCACGTCAAGGTTCAGTCTGCCGATATCCGCTTCTTTGGCGGTCTGCGACTGGTGCATTCGGATGAAAGAGGTGTTCTTTCCGAAAGCTTCGCCCCGGACGATCCGGCCGACAAGGGCGGTACCTTCGACAAGATTGGATCGTCGGAATATTGGGGCATTGGCCCGCGTGTAGGCGCCGAGGCATACTACCCGCTGGGCGAAAGCTGGGGGCTGACAGGCGCGGTTTCCGGCTCCGTCATGTGGGGCCGCCGCGAAAACGGCGCTGGATTCAGATACGACTTCACAACAGGTGAACATGGCTCTGTCACGTTGGGGAGCGAGTCCGCCAACCAGACGGTCACCAATGTCGACGCCTCTGCCGGCTTGAGCTGGACGCCCCTCCAGGGCGCCACCTTTACGGCCGGGTACAAGATCGAGCAGTGGCATAATCTGCTTATCAATGCGGACAGCAGCACCCAGACCTTCCACGGGCCGTTCCTTCGCCTCGAAGTCAAGATGTGACGGCGGCGGCCGGCATCCGGTGAGCTTGGGGGCGGAGTTCGAAGCCAGGATCGCGATCAACGGCGGGGTCAAATTGCACTATACGGCGGCGGGCTCTGGCCCGCCGATCGTTTTTCTGCACGGCTTCCCGGATCACGGAATGGGCTGGCGTCGGCAGATGCAAGCGCTTTGCGGCCGCTATCGCGTGATCGCGCCGGACCTGCGGGGTTTCGGACAAAGCGATGCGCCGCAGGGCCACGGCAACTATGTGCTGACACACCTGGTCAACGACGTGCTCGCCGTTCTTGCAGCGGAAAAGCTGACCCAGGCCGCGATTGTCGGCCATGACTGGGGCGGCATCATCGCGTGGTGGCTGGCCATACGCGTGCCGCAGGTCGTGCGCCATCTCATCCTGCTGTCGACGCCGCACCCGCGCAACCATCTGCGTGCCATTGCCGATCCGGCCAATGCCGAGATCACGGGGTACATACGCCGTTTCCAGGTCCCCGGCGCGGCCCAGATGCTGAACATAGACGAACTCGCCACATGGGTTAACGATCCGCAGGACAGGCAGGCCTTGATAGACGCGCTCAGGCGATCCGATCCGGAAGCAATGCTGGGCTACTACAGGGCAAACATACCGCTTGGCAGAGTGCCCGATATCGGGCAACTGCCTCTCGTAAAGGCGCCAACCCTGGTCCTGTTCGGCACCGACGATCCCTATGTTCCAGCCAGCGCCTTTGACGGCACGTTCCGCGAGGTCGACAACGTGAGCTCACTGATAGCGTTGCCCGGCGCCGGTCATTTCATCCACCATCAGGCAGCCAAGTTCGTCACAGAGCAGATCGAAGCGTGGGTGGCGCGACCGCCTTCCAGTTTCCGCCATCTTGCCTGATCGAGCATGATCCCGAAAAGCGGAATCCGGTTTTCGGGAAAGATCATGCTCAAACAAGAAGATAGAGCCCCATCCCGATTCCATTGGGGTGGAACTATAGACGAGGTGTTTGCGAAAGGCCCGCTGTAGCCTGCCTTAACCCGCCGGCATCGGTCCAAAGCGTATGCGGAAGCGCCGGTTCTCGCGGCCCTTCTTTTCGATCTTGCCGATATGGATCTCGCCGACTTCGCCAGTGCTTGTCACATGCGTGCCGCCGCAAGGCTGGCTGTCGATCGAAGCATTCTCGCCAATACAGACCAGGCGGATCTTGCCGGTACCGACAGGCGGGCGGACATTCTTGGATTTCACCAGCCCGGGATTGGCTGCCAGTTCTTCGTCGGTGATCAGCCTGACAAAGATCGGATGATCGGCCCGCACCAGTTCCATCAGGCCTGCGGTCACATCCTCTTTGGTGAAACCGGCATCCGGAGCGTCGAAGTCGACACGGCTGTCATCCTCGGAAACCGAAGCGCCGGTGATCGGGAACGGGCAGACGACGGTGAGCAAATGGCAGGCGGCATGCATGCGCATCAAGAGGTGCCGCCGCTCCCAGTCGATGACGAGTTTCAGCCGCTCGCCAACGGCAGGAACCGTCTGCTCCGGCGCCGGCACATGGATGATTTCGTCCTTGGTCTCGCCGGTGATGGTGGCGGCGATGGCGATGCGGCTGCCGTCGGCGCGCTCCAGCGTACCGGTGTCACCCGGCTGGCCACCCGACGTGGCGTAGAAGATCGTATGGTCCAAAATAATGCCGCCGCGGTCGTTGACGGCGACGACCATTGCCTCAGCCGTCCTGAGATAGGCGTCGTCGCGAAACAGCGCTTCGGTCTTGTGCGCCATCACACGTCCTTCTCGAACGGCACCGAAATCGTGCTGCGCTCGTCCATCCAGCCCGGCACCGGCAGGTTCTTCTCGCGCAGGAAGTCCGGGTTGAACAGCTTCGACTGATAACGCGTGCCGTAGTCGGCCAGGATGGTCACGATGGTGTGGCCCGGGCCAAGCTCGCGCGCCAGCCGGATCGCGCCGGCAATGTTGATACCGGTTGAACCGCCGACACACAGGCCCTCTTCCTGGATCAGGTCGAAGACGATCGGCAGCGCTTCCTCATCCGGAACCTGGAACGAGAAGTCAGGCGTGAACCCTTCGAGATTGGCCGTGATGCGCCCCTGCCCTATGCCTTCGGTGATCGAGCTGCCGTCGGACTTCAATTCGCCGCTGGTGTAGAAGGAGTAGAGCGCGGCGCCGAGCGGATCGGCGAGCGCAATCTTGACGTTCTTGCTTTTGGCCTTGAGCCCGGAAGCGACGCCGGCCAGCGTACCGCCGGAGCCGACTGC
Source organism: Mesorhizobium sp. P2_H9 (assembly GCF_056403215.1). Taxonomy (NCBI): domain Bacteria; kingdom Pseudomonadati; phylum Pseudomonadota; class Alphaproteobacteria; order Hyphomicrobiales; family Phyllobacteriaceae; genus Mesorhizobium; species Mesorhizobium sp. P2_H9. Next base: position 183,671 of record NZ_JBFUFX010000011.1, read on the forward strand.
CGAGACGAAACCATCGACCTTGCCGCCAGTCTGGTTCCAGATCTCCTGCGCCGTGGTGCGGATATGGCCATCGCGATTGGCGACATTGTCGAACTGGTTGGCCCAGATCGCACCCTTCGGCTCCGACCGCGCCATCTGCTCGGCCAGGCGGCCCGACAGTTTCACGTAGTTGTTCGGGTTCTTGTAGGGCACGGCGGGCACTTCGATCAGCTCGGCGCCGAGCAGTTTGATCGTGTCCTTCTTCTCCTGGCTCTGTGTATCGGGAATGACGATGACGGTGCGATATCCGAGTGCCTTGGCGACCAGCGTCAAGCCGATGCCGGTATTGCCGGCGGTTCCCTCGACGATGACGCCACCCGGCTTCAGCAGCCCGCGCTGTTCGGCATCGCGGATGATGAACAGGCCGGCACGGTCCTTGACCGACTGGCCCGGGTTCATGAACTCGGCCTTGCCCAGTATCTCGCAGCCGGTCTCTTCCGAGGCCTTGTTGAGGCGGATCAGGGGTGTGTTGCCGATCGCGTCGATCACAGAACGGGGCATCAAGGATTCCTTGTGTAGCGTGCGGCGGAACCCTAGAAACCCGAAGCTTCGGTTTCAAGGCAAGAATCGACTGGCACAGTCGCATTTCGGGCACTGCAATTTTCTGAAACGGCGGCTGCGCCCCGGCATTCATTTCAACCATGTGCAGAAAAGCGCTCTTTTCATTCAATTCCTTCGCCGCTAGAGCACTAGCAACAGTTTCGCAGGGCGCAGCATGACACTCTATCGGGCCAACCCGAAACACGGCGTCGCCTGGATCACCGGCGGCAGCAGCGGCATCGGCCGTTCCCTGGCCAAGGATCTCGCGGCGCAAGGTTACGCCGTCGCGGTGACGGCGCTTGATGACGACCCGATCGACACACTTGTTGTCGAGACGGCGCAGATGCCGGGTCGCGTCACGGCCTACCCCTGCGACGTCACCGACGAGAAGCGCATGGCCAGGACGGTCGCGGCGATCGAGAAAGATCTCGGCCCAATCGTGCTAGCCGTGTTCAACGCCGGAAATTATATCGCGACCCCCGGCGAAGACCTCGCCATCCGCGATTTCCACCGGTCTTTCGACGTCAATTATTTCGGCATCATCAACGGCCTGGTGCCGGTCATCGAACGCATGCGCGTCCGCGCCCGCGGCCATGTCGTCTTGGTCGGTTCCGTCACCGCCTATTTCGGCTGGCCGACCACGGCCGCCTATGGCGGCACCAAGGCAGCGATCAACATCCTGGCCGAATCGCTGAAATACGATTTCGACAAGATGAATGTCCGCATCCAGGTGATGAATCCGGGCTTCATCGACACGCCGCTGACGGAAAAGAACATGCTGCCGATGCCCGGCCTGATGCCGGTGAACCGTGCTTCGCGGCGTATGGCCAAAGGCATCAGATCCGGCGGCTTCGAAGTCACGTTTCCGCGCCGGCTGAGCTGGGGTCTGAAGTTGCTCAGCATCCTGCCGAGGCCGTTCTGCCGATGGTTCATCAGCACCGCGACCCACTGGCAGGCGCGACCGCTCAATTACGACCGCAAGCCGCCGAGCGAATAGAGCCGTTCGTAAAATTTGGCGATCCCATCATCGGCGGGATGCCAATTGTCTGTTTGCAATCACAGCCATAGGTTGGCAAGTCTTGCGTGGAGTCTGCGATGGGGCGACGGATCGTGCTTGCGGTACTGGGCCTGCTGGTCGTCCTCGCTTTGGCCTTCGTGCTTGGCCCGCGCGTCCCTGTCGACACAACGATCCGCTTCGATCCCAAGGGGATCGGCGACGATCCGCAGGCGTATCTGGCGCGCGAAGAGGCCGCCGTGCCGGGAATTCGCGACGGGCTGGAGAAAGAGATCATCTGGGCCAATCCGATGGTTCACGCCAAAACGCCGCTGGCGATCGTCTATATCCACGGCTTTTCGGCGTCGAAGGGCGAGGTTCGTCCGCTGCCCGACGACGTCGCCGACCAGCTCGACGCCAACCTTTTCTACACCCGCCTCACCGGTCACGGACAGGACGGAGCCGCGATGACGCAAGGCAGTGTCAACGCCTGGATCAACGACTATGAGGAAGCGCTCGCCATCGGCCGGGCGATCGGCGACAAGGTGATCGTCATCTGCACCTCGACCGGCGGCTCGCTGGCGGTGTGGGCTGCAACGCAGCCAGGCGCGTCTGACGGCGTTGCTGCGATTGCGTTCATTTCACCGAACTTCGGCGTCAAGGCGTCGGGCGCCGAGCTCCTGACTATGCCGTGGGGGAAACAGATCGCCCGGCTGGTCGCCGGCAAGGAGCACGCCTTCGTGCCGCGAAACGCGCTGCATGAAAAATTCTGGACCTACCGCTACCCGATCGAAGCGACCTTGCCGATGCAGGCGCTGACCGAACTTGCCTATAGCGCGCCGGTGGAGAAGGCGGCCATCCCGGCTTTGTTCATTTTTTCGGATTCCGACAAGGTGGTGCGCGAAGACCGTACCCGCGAAATCGCCGGGCGCTGGGGCGGCGCCCACGAACTGGTGCCGGTCGACGACAACGGCGACCCCGACGACCACGTCATTGCCGGCGACGCGCTGTCGCCATCGACCACGGCCTTCCTGGCGCAGCGGATCGTCGTTTGGGTCGAGGCGATCACGCAATAGCGATCCGACACGTCGAATGATGCCCGTCCCGCCAAACGAAAAGGGCGACCGAAGCATCGCTCCGGTCGCCCTCATTTCAATTTGACTGCAAGCCGAGACCAGATGCTCGGACGCAGCCCAAATCTGCTTACGCAGCCCGCGCGGCGGGCCGCTTGCCGCCGAAGCGGCGCTTGTTGTTGCCCTTGAAGGGCTTGGCGCCTTCCGGCTTGCGCTCGCCGGCAAAGGCCGGCTTGTCGCCAAAGCGCGGCTTGCCGTTGCTGTGGCCACCGGGTCGCCTGCCGTCGCGACGGCCGTTGCGGTCGTTGCGATCATTGGCCGGCTCGAAGCGCTCGTTCTTTTCAGCCGGATTGCGCTGCGGATCGGGGTTGCCGAGATGGTCGGCAACGATCGGCAGCTTGGTGCGGATGATGCGCTCGACCTGGCGCAATTTGCTGTTTTCGGACGGATCGCAAAGCGTGATCGCGATGCCGTCCATGCCGTTACGGCCGGTGCGGCCGATGCGGTGGACATAGCTTTCCGCTTCATCCGGCAGGTCGAAATTCACCACATGGCTGATGCCGGGCACATCGATGCCGCGCGCCGCGATATCGGTCGCCACCAGAATGCGCACCGAGCCCTCGCGGAAATCGTTGAGCGCCTTCTGGCGGGCATTCTGCGACTTGTTGCCGTGGATGACGGCGGCCTTGAAGCCGTCGCGCTCGAGGTCCTTGGTCACCCGGTCGGCACCATGCTTGGTGCGCGAAAAGATGATGACGGATTTCATTGCCTCGTCGGCGAGCATTGTCGACAGCACCTGGCGCTTCTGCTTGGTGCGGGCAAAGACAACGCCCTGAACGATCTCGGCCGCTGCAGTGCTGTGCGGGGCGACTTCGACGCGGATCGGGTTCTTCAACAGGCCTTTCGCCAGTTCGGCGATTTCGGCCGGCATCGTCGCCGAGAACAGCACCGTCTGACGGTCCGGCGCGGTCGCCTTGGCGATGCGCTTGACGTCATTGATGAAGCCCATGTCGAGCATGCGGTCGCCCTCGTCCAGCACCAGCCATTTGGTGTCGGAGAGAATGAGATCGCCTTCGCGCACCAGGTCGGTCAGGCGGCCGGGTGTGGCGATCAGGATGTCGACGCCGGGCGCAACCTTCTTCACCTGGCTGAAGCGCGAGACGCCGCCAAGCACGAGTGCGGTCGAGACATGCGCGCCCTTGGCGAGCAGCTTGATCATGTCTTCGATCTGTACGGCGAGTTCGCGGGTCGGCGCCAGGATCAGCGCACGCGCCGTCTTCGGCCGGCGCTTGGTGCCGAGCGCAATGATCTTCGACAGGATCGGCAGCGCGAACGCCGCGGTCTTGCCGGAGCCGGTCTGGGCGATACCGAAAATGTCGCGGCCTTCGAGCTGCGGCGGGATCGCCTGGGTCTGGATCGGCTTCGGTTCGGTGAAGCCGGCGGCGTGGGTGGCCTTGAGCAGCGCGCCCGTGATTCCAAGTGCTGCGAAACCGGTGAGTTCCGAAGTGTTGCCGGTCAAAGCGGTGTTACCGGCCAAAGTGTTTTCGTTGGTCAAAATAGTCTTCTTTCACGCGGCTCCTGGCCGCAAACATCAATGGCGGCAGGGCGCAACCTGCCGTCGAAAAAATTGATATGAAACGACAAGGCGGGCGGACGCTAACGTCCACTCGGCTGCGCTGTCGTGCCCGCAGGCATCATGCCACGGGGCTTTTCCGCCACCTTGCCGAACAACCGGAAAGAGGGAAAACAGACGCAACCAGTCTCATTTGTCGAGAAGGCCGGAATCTCCCGGCCCAAGCGCCTATGGGCTGCATATGGCTGAGTTCGCCCCGGAATGCAAGGGGCGTCATGCTGCAGCGCAGCAAATCGACCGCGAAAGCGGCGCTTGCGCTCGCTTGCGGGCATCATTACCACAAAACACAAGCTTTCCGTTTGGGGGGACCGACCATGAAGGACGTGCTGAAGGAACTCGAGCGCCGCCGCGAGATCGCCCGGATGGGCGGCGGCCAGGCTCGCATCGACGCCCAGCACAGCAAGGGCAAGCTCACCGCCCGTGAACGCATCGAAGTGTTTCTCGACGAGGGCTCGTTCGAGGAGTTCGATATGTATGTCGAACATCGCTCGACCGATTTCGGCATGGAGAAGACCAAGATCGCCGGCGATGGCGTCGTCACCGGCTGGGGCACGGTCAACGGCCGCCCAGTCTACCTCTTCGCCAAGGACTTTACCGTGTTCGGCGGCTCGCTCTCCGAGGCCCACGCCGAAAAGGTCATCAAGGTGCAGGAGATGGCGCTGCGCAACCGCGCGCCGATCATCGGCCTTTACGACGCCGGCGGCGCCCGCATCCAGGAAGGCGTGGCGGCGCTTGGCGGCTACGCCGAGATTTTTCAGCGCAATGTTCTGGCGTCCGGCGTCATCCCGCAGATCTCGCTCATAATGGGCCCTTGCGCCGGCGGTGACGTCTATTCACCTGCCATGACCGACTTCATCTTCATGGTCCGCGACACCTCCTACATGTTCGTCACCGGGCCGGATGTGGTGAAGACCGTCACCAACGAGACGGTGACCGCCGAGAGCCTCGGCGGCGCTTCCGTGCACACGACCAAATCCTCGATCGCCGACGGCGCCTATGACAACGATGTCGAGGCGCTGCTGCAGATGCGCCGGCTGGTCGACCTGCTGCCAGCCTCCAACACGTCTGAACTGCCCGAGATCGAGTGCTACCAGTCGGTCACCGATCACGACCTGTCGCTCGACCGGCTGATCCCCGACAACGCCAACAAACCCTACGACATCAAGGAGCTGATCCTGAAGGTCGCCGACGAAGGCGACTTCTTCGAGATCCAGCAAAACTTTGCCAAAAACATCGTCACCGGTTTTGGCCGCATCGAGGGCCGCACCGTCGGCTTCGTCGCCAACCAGCCGATGGTGCTGGCCGGCGTGCTCGATTCCGATGCCAGCCGCAAGGCCGCACGCTTCGTACGCTTCTGCGACTGTTTTTCGATTCCCCTCGTCACCTTCGTCGACGTCCCCGGCTTCCTGCCCGGCACCGCGCAGGAATATGGCGGCCTGATCAAGCACGGCGCCAAGCTCTTGTTTGCCTATGCCGAGGCGACCGTGCCGAAGATCACGGTCATCACCAGAAAGGCCTATGGCGGCGCCTATGACGTGATGGCCTCAAAGCACCTGCGCGGCGACATGAACTACGCCTGGCCGACAGCACAGATCGCAGTGATGGGCGCCAGGGGCGCGGTCGAGATCATCTACCGCAAGGACATTGGCGACGCCGAAAAGATCGCAGCCCATACAAAGGCTTACGAGGATCGCTTCCTGTCGCCCTTCGTCGCCGCCGAGCGCGGCTATGTCGACGAGGTGATCATGCCGCACTCGACCCGCCGCCGCATCGCGCGGGCGCTGCGCATGCTGCGCAACAAGGACATGCAGAACCCCTGGAAGAAGCACGACAACATCCCATTGTGAGGCGGTCAATCAGCGGTAGCTATCGAACACTCATTCCTCTTCCGCCGCCCCGAACCCTGCCCCCATGGTCGGGCGGACACTGCCCCACGGTGTCGCGTGGTTGTCGATGCGCATCTGAAAAATGAAATAGGTTGGCGAACAGAAGCCGATGCCTTTCACTTTTGAAATGCCGGGCGTGTCGGGCGGCAGTGACTGGCACATATAATCCTCGCGGCAGAAATGCTCGGCATCGCAGGCCGGCCGGTTGCCGCGATTGACCGCACCGCCGAGGCACTGGTCGAAATTGTTGGTCGCCACGCAAGTGTCGAACTTCTTGCCGCCGACCAGCCCGCAAATCTCGTTCGGCATCGGCTTGCCGGCCTTGAAGGCGGCGAAGCTGCGGTCCTTGTCGTCGCAGCCGCGATAGGCGATGCCGGCCGGCACGCCGATCTTCGGCGGTCGGCAGGTATAGGCGGTGCGCGAAACGTCCGGTGCGAAGGCCGCGAATTGACCGGTGATTTTGTAGCGGTCGTTGAAAGGCTGCGTCTCATCGCTGGCGATCGAGCCGGTCAGGCAAGGATGGCCGGAAAACATCTGCTTGCTGTCCTTGGGCAGCAGGCATTGCGCCAGCTTGGTCCGCACGCCTGACGCGGTGGCCAGCGGCGTGCAGACGGTGCCGCCGCCGCATTGCCAGGTTGCGCCAAAGCGCTTTGCGTCCTCCGGCATCAGGCACGGCATCGCCATACCGGCCGGCGCGTAATCGACCTCGCTGGCGTCCTTCCATGCGGCCGGTGGCGCAAACGACAGTGGGCGAAAACGGTTCGGCTCCTTGCCGTCGATCGTGGCACGCAGCCAGGCTTCGCGCCGCGGAATCTCAGCATGCAGATGCGGCGAGATGCCGACCTCGATGCGGTTGAGCGGCGAGGTCGTCTTGTCGTCGCGGCCGATGAAATGAAAGCCGGCGGTGGAGCCGGCCTGATGGCAACCCTGGCAGGCGCCATTGTCCAGCCGCTCGACCAATGCCTCCGGTGTGCGCACCAGCTTCAAGGTGGAATAGTCGAGCCCGGCGAAATCCGCGGGCTGATAGAGCGGCGTGAAGGGGTGATTGGCCTGCCTGGCGCTGCCGAAGGTCGACCAAGAGATCACCTTCTTCGCCAAAAATTCGTCGGGGATTTCGTAGACGCCGAGATCGACCGCCGCGACATCGGCGCTGACATAGGCGGCGAGCTTTGCCTTCAGCGCCGCATCTTCCGAAAGCCGTGCCACATCGGGCGTGTTTTCCAGCGGCTTCTCGCTGACCGTCTCGCCGTCGATGCCGAAGATACGCATGAGATAGGCCGCCTGCCCGCCGAACTCGGTCTCCTGTCCCGAGGGAAAGCGCACCACTTGCGCGTTAAGCTCAAGCTGCTTGAAGGTGAGTTCCTCCGGTTCCAGCGGACCACCGGCCAGCCAGCCGGCATCGACGTTTTCGTCGAGCTGCGGTGTCCAGCGTCCGGCAACGCCGACGCAGCCGCCATCGGCATCGGGTGCAACACTGTAGACGGCGTTGAAATTGAACGGCAGGCGTGAGGCCAGAACCTTGCCGCTTTTCTTGAAGCTGTAGGCAAGGCGGTAGATGAAACGCACCTCGCCGCAACTCTTGTCGCCCTTCAGCGCGGCGAAATCGCGCCGGTCGAGCCGGTTGACGACGCCGACCAAACGAAAGCGCGCGGCATCCGTCTTCAGCCAGCGCATGTCCATGATGCGGCCGACATTGCCGTCGGTGACCTCATAGCGCGTCCGCCCGCCGGCCTTCATCTCAGCCCGCAGCGCGGCAATATCGGCGCCCACCATTTCGGTGATCGCATGATAGGCCGGCGCCTTGTCGTAGAGCGTTTTCAGGTCGCCGGTGCCATCGACGCCGAAAATGCCGGCGAAGCCAAAACCCTTGGCGTCCAGTGCTGTGAGAACGGCGGGATCGTCGACGATGGTCACCGGGCCTTCGGCGCGAGCGGCATGCGCCATGAAGACGGCAGCGAAGAGCGCGACAAGCAGCGCGAGCCAGCGGTTCATTCGACAGCTCCACCGTCACCGCCGACAAGCTCGCGCAGCACCGGCAGCAGCGCCAGCGTCAGATCCTCGGCGATCAAGCCTGGCCCGAACCGGCTGCCGGCCTCGGCATGGATCCACACCGCCGCGCAGGCCGCTTCGAACGCTGGCATGCCTTGCGCCAGGAGCCCGGCAATAATGCCCGCCAGCACGTCCCCCGATCCGGCGGTGGCGAGCCAGGGCGCGCCGTTGCTGTTGATCGCGGCTCGACCGTCTGGCGCCGCGATCACCGTGTCGGCGCCCTTGTAAACGACAGTGGCATTGGCGCGCGCCGCTGCCGAGCGGGCCTTGGCGAGTTTTGACAGGCTTTTGTCATCCGTGATCTCGGGGAACAGTCGGCCGAACTCACCCTCATGCGGCGTCATGATCAGTGCTGGCGCATCCGGCCTGCTGGCTGCCTCGAACAGTGTAGAGCTCGCGTTGCGGAAGGACGTGATGCCGTCGGCATCGAGCACCAGCCCTTCGACACCGCCGTCCCGCCGTGTTCGGGCAAGCACGGCGAGGGCGAAATCGCGCGCTTTGTCGCCGACACCAAAGCCCGGGCCAAGCACGAAGCTAGACGACCGGCGATCGCCAAGAAAGTCGTGCACGTCCTCGATAGCATCGGCCTCGCGCAACATGATCGAGGTCAGATGCATGGCGTTGACCTGCATGGCATTGGCTGGCGACAGCACCGTCACCGCCCCTGCCCCGCTTCTGGCGGCGGCCATCGCCGACAATCGTGCAGCGCCCGTCGCGCTCGGTCCACCGGAAAAGACGCCGACATGGCCACGCTTGTATTTGTGGGCATCGATGGCCGGAACCGGGAATTCCTTCAACCACACCGCCGGCCTGTTCTCGAAAGTCTGCGACTTGAGCTGCGCGATGACCCCGTCGCCAATGCCGATGTCGGCGAGCACGATTTGGCCGCAGCGTTCGCGTCCCGGCAACAGCAGATGGCCCGGCTTTCTTCGCGCAAACGTCACCGTGACCTGAGCCCGGAATGCCCGGCCAAGAATGTCACCGCTTTCGCCGGAAACACCTGAAGGCAAATCGACGGCGACGACAGGCAGGCCTAGCTCTGTCGCAACTTCAACCGCCCTGGCGTCCTCGCCGGACAGCGGTTTGGACAACCCTGCTCCGTAAAGCGCGTCGACCACGATCGAGCCGACCTCGGCGGCAAATTCCGACAGGGGCCGAGGTTTGATCGGACATTCGGCCGCGGCAAGCGCGGCATCTGTTCCCGGCCTTGGCGCACCGGATGCCCAGATGGCCGTGTCGACGCCACTGGCTGCCAGGATGCGAGCAATGACATAGCCGTCGCCGCCATTGTTGCCGGGGCCGCACAGCACATGCACGCGGCTCGCCTGGGGATAATGCGCGAGCACTACGGCAGCGACCGCCTCGCCGGCGCGCCGCATCAGGCCGATGCCATCGAGCGGCCCAGTGGCAATTGCCAGCCGGTCGGCCTCGGCCATTTCGGCCGGAGACAGAAGTTCGTTGCTCATGGATTGCCGATCCGCATCTCGGTCAGTCTCCCCTCATCCCAGGCGAGCATTGTCCAGTTTTCGGTTCGAAGCAAACGGCGAGAACAACAGTACAGTTAGCCGCCAATCCTTTCAGGGCAGTCCGCAACTGCCCGCAAAATGCGCGGTCTGCCCAATTTTTGTGCGGACGCAAGGACCGGCAATGTGTAGGCTCAAAACACCCGTGCCGCATCCAAAGCAGTGGATGACGTGAATGTGCATCCCAGGGTGGTATGGCGTTGAAATCGCGTGACAGCGCCTCGTTTCAGCTGAAATTGGCACAGTTCGTGCTTGATGGAGGCGCAAGCGGGGCGCACAACCCGTCTTTCTGGCAGTGGAGGCCACTTTTTACATGAAAAAGATCGAAGCGATCATCAAGCCGTTCAAGCTCGACGAAGTGAAGGAAGCGCTTCAGGAGGCCGGACTGCAGGGCATCACCGTGACCGAGGCCAAGGGCTTCGGTCGCCAGAAGGGCCACACCGAACTCTATCGCGGCGCCGAATATGTCGTCGACTTTCTGCCCAAGGTGAAGATCGAAGTCGTGCTCGGCGACGACGCGGTCGAAGGCGCGATCGAGGCCATCCGCAAGGCGGCCCAGACCGGCCGCATCGGCGACGGCAAGATCTTCGTTTCCAACATCGAGGAAGTCGTTCGTATCCGTACTGGCGAAACGGGGATGGACGCCGTCTGAGGTTTCTGATTTCAGATATCTCGGTATCTGATTTCCGATAACTCCTCGAAACGTCATCAGACAGGGAAGAAATGACATGACGACAGCCAAAGACATCATGAAGCAGATCAAGGACAACGACGTGAAGTTCGTCGATCTGCGCTTCACCGATCCGAAGGGCAAGCTGCAGCACGTGACGATGGATGTCATCGAGGTCGAGGAAGACATGTTCGCCGATGGCGTGATGTTCGACGGCTCGTCCATCGCCGGCTGGAAGGCGATCAACGAGTCCGACATGGTGCTGATGCCCGATCCTGATACCGTGCACATGGACCCGTTCTTCGCGCAGTCGACCATGGTCATCCTGTGCGACATCCTTGATCCGGTTTCCGGCGAATCCTACAACCGCGACCCGCGCGGCACCGCCAAGAAGGCCGAGGCCTACATGAAGGCTGAAGGCATCGGCGACACCATCTATGTCGGCCCGGAAGCCGAGTTCTTCGTCTTCGACGACGTCAAGTACAAGGCCGATCCCTACAACACCGGCTTCAAGCTCGACTCCACCGAATTGCCGTCCAACGACGACACCGACTATGAGACCGGCAACCTTGGCCACCGCCCGCGCATCAAGGGCGGCTATTTCCCGGTGCCGCCGATCGACAGCGCCCAGGACATGCGCTCGGAGATGCTGACCGTGCTCGCCGAAATGGGCGTGCGGGTCGAAAAGCACCATCACGAAGTCGCCGCCGCTCAGCACGAGCTCGGCATCAAGTTCGACACGCTGGTGCGCAACGCCGACAAGATGCTGATCTACAAATACGTCGTCCACCAGGTTGCCAATGCCTATGGCAAGACGGCCACCTTCATGCCAAAGCCGATCTTCGGCGACAACGGCTCGGGCATGCACGTCCACCAGTCGATCTGGAAGAATGGCAAGCCGACCTTCGCCGGCAACGAATATGCCGGCCTGTCGGAGAGCTGCCTGTTCTACATCGGCGGTATCATCAAGCATGCCAAGGCGATCAATGCCTTCACCAACCCGCTGACCAACTCCTACAAGCGCCTGGTGCCAGGCTATGAAGCGCCGGTGCTGCTGGCTTATTCCGCGCGCAACCGCTCGGCCTCGTGCCGTATTCCGTTCGGCTCGTCGCCGAAGGCCAAGCGCGTCGAGGTCCGCTTCCCCGATCCGGGCGCGAACCCCTACCTCGCCTTTGCAGCCATGCTGATGGCCGGCCTCGACGGCATCAAGAACAAGATCCACCCGGGACAGCCGATGGACAAGGATCTCTACGACCTGCCGCCGAAGGAGCTGAAGAAGATCCCGACCGTCTGCGGCTCGCTGCGCGAAGCCCTGCAGAGCCTCGACAAGGACCGCGGCTTCCTGAAAGCCGGCGGCGTCTTCGACGACGACCAGATCGACAGCTATATCGAGCTCAAGATGGCCGAAGTGATGCGCTTCGAAATGACCCCGCATCCGGTCGAATACGACATGTACTATTCGGTCTGAGCGGACCGCCTAAGCGACAAAGAAAAACCCCGGCGGAGACGCCGGGGTTTTTCTTTGATCAGCCGCTGATAGGGGGAAGAACGGGCCACGGCGTAGACACTCAGATCTACGCCGCGTCGAATGCTTACGCGGCCGCCGAAACCTGCGCGCTGGCCGGCACCGAGGCGATCGTCTTCAGGATCTGCGAGGCGATCTGGTAGGGGTCACCCTGCGAGTTTGGACGGCGGTCTTCCAGATAGCCCTTGTAGTCGTTCTTGACGAAGGAGTGCGGGACGCGGATCGAGGCGCCGCGGTCGGCGATGCCGTAGCTGAACTTGTTCCACGGCGCGGTCTCGTGCTTGCCGGTCAGACGCTTGTCGTTGTCCGGGCCGTAGACGGCGATGTGATCCATCAGGTTCTTGTCGAAGGCAGCCATCAGCGCTTCGAAATACCCCTTGCCGCCGACTTCGCGCATATAGGCGGTCGAGAAGTTGGCGTGCATGCCCGAACCGTTCCAGTCGGTGTCGCCGAGCGGCTTGCAGTGGTATTCGATGTCGATTTCGTACTTCTCGGTCAGGCGCTGCATCAGATAGCGGGCCATCCACATCTGGTCGGCGGCCTTCTTGGAGCCTTTGCCGAAAATCTGGAATTCCCACTGGCCCTTGGCCACTTCGGCGTTGATGCCTTCGTGGTTGATGCCGGCCGCAAGGCACTGGTCGAGATGCTCCTCGACGATCTGGCGGGCGACGGAGCCGACATTCGAGTAGCCGACGCCGGTGTAGTACGGACCCTGGGGCGCGGGGTAGCCGCTCTCGGGGAAGCCGAGCGGGCGGCCGTCCTTGTAGAAGAAATATTCCTGTTCGAAGCCGAACCAGGCGCCCTCGTCATCGAGGATGGTGGCGCGCTTGTTGGACGCATGCGGCGTGACGCCATCGGGCATCATGACTTCGCACATCACCAGCACGCCATTGGTGCGGGCCGGGTCCGGATACACCGCGACCGGCTTCAGCACGCAGTCGGAGCTGTGGCCTTCGGCCTGCTGGGTCGAGGAGCCGTCGAAGCCCCACAGAGGCAGCTGCTCGAGCGTCGGGAATTCGGCGAATTCCTTGATCTGGGTCTTGCCGCGCAGATTGGGGACCGGGGTGTATCCATCGAGCCAGATGTACTCGAGCTTGTATTTCGTCATTCTAGAGCCTCTCGTTGCTTGATCACCGAAGCTGGATAGCGCCGGCGCATGCCGAGCCATCCGGCAGGCCGGCTGCCGGTCCATAAAATGCAAGTCATGTGCCATTTCCGCTGCGCGGGGTGCGTCAAAAGTGCCCATTCATCCCGGCGATGCGGCCAAGCCGTCTAAGCAATGCGCCGGGATCGATCAAAAGCCAAATCTGCTTAAATAACAGGCAAATACTGATCTTTCTTTAGGCATCTTGCCTAAACGGATTGCAGGCCCTATCTTGCTGGAAAGCTGAATCGACAAGCTTCGGCAAAAGAAAGGAGCCCGACCATGGAAATCGTTTCTGCCCGTCCGTCGGCCAAAATCCTGATGTTCCCGGTGGCAGCCCGTCCTTCTGCCTCAAATTTAAGCGGAAAGGCTAAGTTCGCGGCAGAGCTTGCCTCCATGCGCGATCATCTCTCAGATTTCGGCAGCGGCTGGTACCACGAGGCCGCCATCGAGGAAGCGCAACACGATCGGAAGAGCTGAACTCTTCCTTCGATTCCGATGAATCGGAAAGCCCGGCGCGATCGCTCGCGCCGGGCTTTTTCTTTGTCTCTGGAGCTGTCGACTACTGCTTGGCGTGCAGGTCGGTTCCCAGCGTATCTTTGACGAAGATCATGCCGATGATCAGCGTCATCGCCGCGATCACGATCGGGTACCAGAGACCATAGTAGATGTCGCCCTTGGCCGCGCTCAGGGCGAAGACTGTCGCCGGGAGCAGGCCGCCGAACCAGCCATTGCCGATGTGATAGGGCAGCGACATGCCGGTATAGCGGATGCGGGTCGGGAACATCTCGACCAGGATCGCCGCGATCGGTCCGTAAACCATGGTCACGTAGAGGATCAGGATGAACAGAATGCCGACGACCTTTGTCCAGTTGACCTGCGCGGGGTCGGCAAACATGGCGAACGCGCCGGACGCTGGAATGCTGTAGACGGTCACGTCGGTGGCGCCAGCGGCTTCATCGGCCGTCAGCACCTTGTCCTTGACCGCCTGGGCGACCGGAACCGTCGCCTTCTCGCCGGCGCGAATAGCGACAGCATCGAGCTTCAGTTCAGGATTGGCCGCGACGAAGGCGTCAAGCTTCTGATCGGCGACCTTTGAAGCGGCGCGCTTCAGCGGATAGCCGCCATCCTTGAGTGCCATGTTGACCGCCTTGGTGAAGGCGCCGTCCTTGGCCTTGGCCTGATCGCCGGCGGCGATGGCGTCGTAGGATTCGACCGTCTCATTGCCGACCTTCACCGTTGCCGCGGTCCCAGGCGCCGCGCTGGTGACGATGTCATACGGCACCGAGCTCTTGGCCAGGAACGACGTGGCGATGTCACACGACGTGGTGAACTTGGCCGTGCCGACCGGATTGAACTGGAACTTGCAGTCGCCGGGCGCCACGGTAACCGTCGCACGCGTGTTCTGCTGCGCGGCTGCCAGCGTCGGATTGGCCGCCCAGGTCAATGCCTTGAACAGTGGGAAGTAGGTGAAGATCGCCAGAGCCAGCCCCGCCATGATGATCGGCTTGCGGCCGATCTTGTCGGAGAGCCAGCCGAAGACGACAAAGAAGATGGAACCGAGCCCTAAGGCGATGGCAATCAGGATGTTGACCGTCTGCAGGTCGACCTTGAGCACGTTCTGCAGGAAGAACAGTGCGTAGAACTGGCCGGAATACCAGACCACGGCCTGGCCGGCGGTCAGGCCAAGAAGGGCCAGGATGGCAATCTTGGCATTCTTCCACTGCCCGAAGGCTTCCGTCAGCGGAGCCTTGGAACCCTTGCCCTCGTCTTTCATGCGCTGGAAGGTTGGCGATTCACTCAGCGTCAGCCGAATCCAGACCGATATGCCGAGCAGGATAACCGAGACGAGGAACGGAATGCGCCAGCCCCAGGCGGCGAAGTCTTCCTTGCTCAACATCGCCTGAACGCCGAGGATGATCAGCAGTGACAGGAACAGTCCGAGCGTTGCCGTCGTCTGAATCCACGAGGTGTAGAAGCCACGGCGGTCGTCGGGCGCGTGCTCGGCGACATAGGTTGCCGCACCGCCATATTCGCCGCCGAGAGCCAGGCCCTGCAGCATGCGAAGCCCAACCAGGATGATGGGCGCCGCGATGCCCCAGCTCGCCGAACCGGGAAGCAGGCCGACCAGGAACGTCGAACTGCCCATGATCAGGATGGTGACAAGAAAGGTGTATTTGCGGCCGACGAGATCGCCGATACGGCCGAACACCAGCGCGCCGAACGGGCGCACCAGGAAGCCTGCGGCGAAAGCCAGCAGCGCGAAGATGTTGCGCGTCGCTTCCGGATACTGGCTGAAGAAAGTGGCGCCGATGAAGGCGGCCAGCGAACCGTAGAGATAGAAATCGTACCATTCGAAAACGGTGCCGAGCGAGGAAGCGAAGATGACTTTCTTCTCTTCCCGCGTCATGCCGCCGCTTGCTCTGCCGGCGGTCGATGCCATTGCCATTGATATGTCCTCCCGTGAGATCCCGTCCTCTTCGAGGCTGCACGTCCTCGTCCGCGTTCTCCTCCGAGCGCGGACTCAGGTGCTGCCATCGGCGCAAGAAATGACAGAAAGCACCCGGGAAAGGCAGAGAGCCTTTGGGATTATGACTTTGGTCTAATGTGCAGTGCGAAATCGATGGAGAATTGGTGTCAGCCTTTGAGCGCTTCGAGAAGGCTCACGGCGGCCATCATGTCGCGGTTGCGGGCCGAGCGGCGCGCCATAGCCTCGGCATCCTGGCCCCACTGCTCGATCTGCCAGTCCTCGTCGACATGGCCGGCCGCCCAGGCCGCATCGCCGTCGAGCTCGCCGAAATCGACGGCCAGCGCCAGCAGTGCCGAACCTGTCAGCGAGGTCATGACATGGATGGCGGCCAGCCGCAGCGGCTCGGCACGCTGGGCAAGATGAATACCGAGCACGGCGATGCTCTCGCGCGGCTGTTCGACATGGATGATTCCCTCGGCGAGGTTGAAGCGGGCGCCAAGCGTGCCGCGCGCCCAGTCGATCAGCGGGTCCCAATGCTGGTTCTGCCGGTCGACGAGCCCTTGCGGCGCGTCGGCCCGGTAGCAGAGAAGGTCGGATGAGGCGAAGCGCAATATGTCCTCCAGCACCGCCTGCGGGTCGCTGGCGACGCCGTCGATGGCCGTATTGACCAGCCGCAGCACAGGCATCGTCACCGGGTTGATGGTTTCGCCTTGCGCGGCGAATTCCTCGGCGACCAGGCTGGCCGCCTTTTCGGTCGGCAGCGCCAGCAGCGCCTTGCCTGGCGTGCGTACCGGCTTGCCGTCGAGATGAACGGCAAATCCATCCTCAACCGGTGCGATCGACACTGCTTTGTAGAAGCGTTTCGGCAGATGCGTCTTCATCTGGATCTGGGCACGGCGCACCGGATCCGGGTCGGAAAGCTGCTTTCCCGCTTCGAGGTCGTTGAGGATATCGCGCATGCTGACGTCCTGTTGTGTTGCTGTAGCGCCGCCTAATCCTCAGCACTGGCGTCGTCGAAGCCGATCAGGTTCCAGCTCTGGCGCATATGCGGCGGCATCGGCGCGGTGACATCGATGACACCCTTGTCCGGGTGCGGAATGATGATGCGGCGCGCATGCAGGTGCAGGCGGTTCTGCATGCCGCCCGGAAAGTCCCAATTGGTGTCGGCCTCGAAATATTTGGGGTCGCCGATGATCGGGCAGCCGATGTAGGCGGCATGGACACGAAGCTGGTGAGTACGGCCGGTGTAGGGCTCCATCTCCAGCCAGGTCATCGTCTGGGCAGCCTGCTCGATGACACGGTAGTAGGACACGGCGTGATCAGCGCCCTTTTCGCCATGCTTGGCGACGCGCACCCGGTCGCCGTCCGGCGTCGGCTCCTTGATCAGCCAGGTCGAGATCTTGTCCTCGCGCTTCGGCGGCACGCCCTTGACCAGCGCCCAGTAGGTCTTCTTGGTCTCGCGGGCGCGGAACGCTTCGGCAAGCTTCATGGCGGCCAGTCTTGTGCGGGCGACGACCAGCACGCCTGACGTGTCGCGGTCGAGCCGGTGCACCAGGCGCGGCTTCTCGCCCTTCTGGTTGCGCCAGGCCTCCAGCATGTCGTCGACATTGCGGGTAACGCCGGAGCCGCCCTGCACGGCCAGACCCGCCGGCTTGTTGAAGACGAAGACTTTTGGATCCTCATGGATCAGCATCTTGGCGAGCACATCGGCGTCGCCCTGGTTGCGGATCGAGTGACCGGTGAGCGCGCTCTCGCCTTTCTTGTCCACTTCCAGCGGCGGCACACGAACCATCTGGCCCGGCTCGACACGCGTATCGGCCTTCACCCGGCCGCCATCGACGCGGATCTGGCCGGAGCGCAAGAGCTTCTGCAGATGGCCGAAGCCAAGGCCCGGGAAATGGGTCTTGAACCAGCGATCGAGCCGCATGCCCGCCTCGCCGGCCTCCACCGTGATCTGTTCAACGCCTGCCATGTTTTTTTCGCTTATCCATTTCGAAGCGCGGCAATAGCACTATGAAACGGTTCTTGCGAGCCAAAGTCCCAGAAACAGGGCGATAATGGCGCCAATAACACTGGCAAGGGCATATCCGAATGCCGGCAGCGTGGCGCCGCGCTCCCACAGCGTCGCGAAATCGAGCGAAAAGGCCGAGAAGGTGGTGAAGCCGCCAAGAATGCCGGTGGCCACGAA
Source organism: Mesorhizobium sp. P2_H9 (assembly GCF_056403215.1). Taxonomy (NCBI): domain Bacteria; kingdom Pseudomonadati; phylum Pseudomonadota; class Alphaproteobacteria; order Hyphomicrobiales; family Phyllobacteriaceae; genus Mesorhizobium; species Mesorhizobium sp. P2_H9. Next base: position 201,405 of record NZ_JBFUFX010000011.1, read on the forward strand.
CAGCCTGAGTTCATTCGATCCGCCGCGCCGCGCCAGCACTGCGATGAACAGGCCCATCGCAAAGGAGCCGACAATATTGATCGCCATCGTGCCCCACGGGAAGTTCGGCCCGGCAAGGCGCAGTGCGCCCATGTTGGTGAGATGGCGAATGCCGGCGCCGATACCACCGCCGACGACAACGAGAAGCAGATTGAACATGGAAGTTTACTGCCCTCACAAGGGCGGTTCGGTCAATCCCGATTGTTTGCCGGGACAACACAGACCGTGGAACGCGTCAAAAACCGTCTCTCGCGCCCATTGTCGAGCGAGAACATGCCACCCCTGCCCGGCACGACGTCGATGATGAGATCCGTGTGCTTCCACACTTCGTATTGCGAGCCGCTGATATAGACCGGCGTCTCACCGATCTCGCCCAGCATGACGTCATTGTCGCCGACGATGAAGTCGCCTTGCGGATAGCACATGGGCGACGAGCCGTCGCAACAGCCACCGGACTGGTGAAACAGCACCGGACCGTGATCGGCGATGATCTCGGCCAAAAACGCCACTGCTTCGGGCGTTGCGGAAACCTTTTCCTTGGACACCTTGTCGAGCATCAAAAAATCCTCCCGGGAAGCCGGTACGGCGGCGCGGCCTGTGGGCCGCACCGCCTGATCGTGCGCCTTTGCGGGCGATCAGAAGAAGCCGAGCTTCTTCGGGCTGTAGCTGACCAGCATGTTCTTGGTCTGCTGATAGTGGTCGAGCATCATCTTGTGGGTCTCGCGGCCGATGCCCGACTGCTTGTAGCCGCCAAATGCCGCATGCGCGGGATAGGCGTGATAGCAGTTGGTCCACACGCGGCCGGCCTGGATGGCGCGGCCGAAGCGGTAGCAGCGATTGGCGTCACGGCTCCAGATGCCGGCACCGAGGCCGTAGAGAGTGTCGTTGGCGATCGACAGAGCCTCGTCGTCGTCCTTGAAGGTCGTCACCGAAACCACCGGCCCAAAAATCTCCTCCTGGAAGACACGCATCTTGTTGTGGCCCTTGAACACGGTCGGCTTGACGTAGTAGCCGCCGGCAAGGTCACCCGGCAGATGGTTCTGCTCGCCGCCGATCAGCACCTCGGCCCCCTCTTTCCGGCCGATGTCGAAGTAGCTCAGTATCTTCTCCAGCTGTTCGCTCGACGCCTGCGCACCGATCATCGTTGCCGGATCCAGCGGATCGCCCTGGACGATCGCTTCGACGCGCTTCAGTGCCTTTTCCATGAACTTGTCGTAGATCTTCTCATGCACCAGCGCCCGGCTGGGACAGGTGCAGACCTCGCCCTGGTTGAGCGCGAACATCACAAAACCCTCGATCGCCTTGTCGAAGAAATCGTCGTCTTCCGATGTCACGTCCTGGAAGAAGATGTTGGGCGACTTGCCGCCGAGTTCGAGCGTCACCGGGATGAGATTCTGGCTGGCATATTGCGAGATCAGCCGGCCGGTCGTGGTCTCGCCGGTGAAGGCGATCTTGGCGATACGGTTCGACGAGGCCAGCGGCTTGCCGGCTTCGAGGCCGAAGCCGTTGACGATGTTGAGCACGCCATCCGGCAACAGGTCACCGACCAGGTCCGCCCACAGCATGATGGTCGCCGGCGTCTGTTCGGCCGGCTTCAGGACGACGCAGTTGCCGGCGGCGAGCGCCGGAGCCAGCTTCCACACCGCCATCAGCAGTGGGAAATTCCACGGGATGATCAGGCCAACGACGCCGAGCGGCTCATGGAAGTGGTAGGCGACGGTGTCGTGGTCGATTTCCGAAATGCCGCCCTCCTGGGCGCGCACCGCCCCGGCGAAATAGCGGAAATGATCGATGGCGAGCGGCAGATCGGCAGCAGTCGTTTCGCGGATCGGCTTGCCATTGTCCCAGGTTTCGGCCAGCGCCAGGAGGTCGAGATTGTCCTCCATGCGATCGGCGATCCGGTTGAGGATCAGCGCGCGGGCGGCGGCACTTGTCTTGCCCCAGGCATCCTTGGCCTTGTGCGCAGCGTCGAGTGCAGCCTCGATATCGCTGGCGTCGGAGCGGGCAATTTCGCCCAGCGGCTGGCCGTTTACCGGCGAGATGTTCTCGAAGTACTTGCCGGATTTCGGCGCGACCCATTTGCCGCCGATGAAGTTGTCGTAGCGCTTGGCGAAGGGGATCTTGGCGGTGCGAGAAAATTCAACCTTGTTCATTGTCTTCCTCCCATGAAACGGCCGCGGGATGCGGCACGTGATGAGGAAGAGTTGGCGGATGGCGGCTCGCTTGTCAGCCCCGGCCAGGCAGTCGCCGGCGCCGACTGTCGCAGTTCTGCGACAGGTTCGGGTTCGAAAACTCAATGCGTGCGGCGAATGCCGAATCGCGCCAGTTTTCGATGCAGCGTGGCGCGGGAAATACCGAGATTGTGTGCGGCGGCCGAGACGTTGCCTTCGGCGCGGGCGAGCGCGCGCTGGACCACACCGCGCTCTGCCTCGTCCAGCTCTTCGGTGGCTTTCGCGCAGTCGCCGAGGACATCGGCGGCCGGCAATCCCCTGGTCAGCGTTTGTTGCGTGATGCCGAGAGCCTGTCGCGCCGAGCGGGTCGCACCGACCACGAGATCGTCGGCATCGACGGCGATCAGCGCGCTGGCGCTGCGCTCGCCCACCGGTGCCAGCAGGATGCGGGCGCTTGAAAAAGCCAGGCGAAAATTCTCCGCCTCGATGCGGCGAGCGGCCTCACCCACCGCCATGGCGATCAGGTTGACGAAGTCTTCGGTCAAATCCGACCGGCAAGATGACACATCGAGCGCAGCCGCCAGATTGCCCTCGTGATCATAGATCGGCGCCGTCGTGCAGCTCAGCAGCGTGTTGCGCGAGAAGAAGTGCTGGTCGCGGTGAATGGTGAGGGCGCGCTGATCGGCAAGGCAGGTACCGATCCCGTTGGTGCCTTCGCTGTCCTCACTCCACACCGTGCCGGTCCAAAGACCCCATTCGTCGAACGTATCGTCATCCGCGGAAGCACCCCGGCGCTCTAGCGGAATGCCTTCGCGATCGGCAAGCATCACGCAGCAGCCGATGCCTCCAACCGCCAGATAGAGCCGATCGAGGCTTGCATCCGCGGCGCGCAGCAGTGGCTCCATGCGCTGCCGCGCCTGCCTGAGCTCGCTTTCGGTCAGACGTCTCGGCGCCTTGCGCTCGGCTGGGTCGAGCCGATGCAATGTAAGCGAGCGCCTCCAGGAAGCGATCAATGCCGAGCGGGCGGCATCGCTGGTGGCGATCGCTGCCTGCACGACATCGGCATGATGGGCCGGCTGTCCGCTCACCTCATCCTCCCGGAGCATGGCGCTTCAATCCCCTGGCGCCGTGCTCGCATCACCGCGTTCTACGGGATCGGTGGCCGATGTCGCTATAAGACAATGGTTCAAGGGCAACCGAGATGCGCAGTGCAGCCTATTCGCCTTCAGAGCAATGTCGCCTGCAGTCAGGTTCAGGTCGTCTCGACCTTCTTCGCCTTGCTTGAGCCGATCATCTTCCAGTTCTTGTAGAACATGGAATTGATGCGCTCGACGCTGACCGAAACGATGGCCAGAAGGGCTGAGATCAGGCCCGGAAATGGCGACGGCCGGATGATGTCCATGAACACGCAATAACGGCGTCCATCATATTCGTTGACCGAGCGGTGCAGCAGCGTGTCGTCGAAAATGTACAGTGGATTGTCGTGCCAGTAGTTCTTGACGTTGTTGCACTCGACGAAAACCTCGGCCTTCACCGGGATCAGATTGTAGAGAATGCGCAGGCTGAGCCGCAGCGGCCCGAAATGCCAGGAGGTCGATTCCTGTCCCCTGAAAACCGATACGGCAATCGTCTTGATGTATTTGAAATCCTTGTTGAACTCGGCGACATTGTCGATCTGGTGCTTGCCGTACCATTGATAGACATACATGCCGCGCCGGCCGGTGCCGAAATTGGCGTCGATATCGGCAATGATCTCGTCCTTGCGCGCCTTGAAGACGTCGAGAACCTCGTTGACCTCGCGCTGGTAGCCCTCAGGAAACTGCTCCAGCTTCCACACGCCCGGGTTCCTGTAGCAAAGCAGGTCGACCAGAAGGTTGAAGGGCGATAGCAGCCAGGTGAAGATACCGTTGCCAAGGAAATAGCCGCGAAACAGCGACAAATCCTTGTTGGCGTTTCGCAGCACGTCGATTAGGCCACAGACGATCCAGATCGTGGTCAGGATCGGAATGAAGTAGAAGCCGAGCGCCAGCAGCGGCACCGCTATGACCAGCTGGCGAAGGGATTTGCGAAGCGTTTTTGTCATTTTTTGTTCGCGCCGGGCGCGATTCCTGTTCCGAATGATTCGCCAGAGGTCTTGGCAGCGACCACCGCCCGGTCGTGCGCCTTGATAAGATTTTTTGGTTCCTCGCACAACGCTGATCGTGCTGCCTCGGCTAACCGCCGGCAGACCAGTTCGTCCGTCAGCCCATCAGGATTGGACGGACCACGTCCAGCTTCTCGACGACGAAATCGAAGAAAGCGCGGATGCGTGGCGTTTGCCGAAGCTCTGGATGGGTCAGTAGGTACCAGCCCCTTGCAAGTTCCGGCACCGGCGGCAGGATACGAACCAGATCCTCATGCATATCGGCGATGGTCGTCGGCAACGGAGCAATACCGATACCCGACTTGACGGCATGCAGGACACCGAGCACGCTGTTGTTGCTCGCCGCGACATTGGCGCCTGGCGCTATGGTTGCGAGCCATTTTGCCGCCCGGTGATTGGCCAACATGCCATCAAATCCGACGATCGCGTGACGGCCGATATCCTCGATGCGTTGCGGCGCACCGTGCTGCTGGACATAGTTGCGGCTTCCATAGACGGCCCAGACGGAGTCGGCGATCTTTCGGCCGACCAGGGTTTCGTCGTCGGCCTCGCCGGACCTGAGCGCGATATCGGCCTCGCCCTTCGACAGGTCAAGATAGCGGTCGCTCATCACGAATTCGATGCGCAACGCTGGATAGCGCGCATGAAACAGGTCGAGCAGCGGCGAACCCATGATGCGTGAAACAAGCGGTTCGGGTACCGTCAGCCGAATGGTTCCGACCAGATCGCTGCGATAGGCAAGGATCCGGCGTTCGAGTGCAATGACGGACGCCTCCACGGCCTCGGCCGTTGGAAGCAGCACCTCGCCGAACTCTGTCAATCGGTAACCGCTGGGGTGGCGCAACATAAGCGTACCGCCAATGCGCCGCTCGAGTTCGGCAATACGCCGATGCACCGTCGACTGGTTCACGCCGAGCGCCCTTGATGCGGCAAGCGTGCTGCCATGGCGCGCCACGGCCAGAAAATAGCGAAGGTCGCTCCAATCGAACATCGCCTGTTATGCATCCTTGCACGCTCGCTCCGCAACCTTGCCGCTGCCGCACGCGCAGGGCCCAGATTAAACTCGGCCGTCTGGTGAAATGGAGAACGACAATGCACAAGATCATGGACGTCAGCTCGGCGATCTCCGGCCTGACGGTCGGCATAACCACTTCGGCGCAGGAAACCGGCGCCGCCAAGCTGAGAGTGCTGCACCGCCAGGTAACGGCGGCACTACCCACCGCACGCGACCAGGAAATCCGCGTGCTTCTGGCAACGCTCGAACCCGGTGATCGCACACCTTATCATTCACATCGATTTCCGGTGACGGTCTACATGCTGGAGGGAGCGTTCACCTTGGAACTGGATGGGCAAGAAGCGGTTACGGTCAAGGCTGGCGAGATTTTTGTCGAACCACCCCTGGTCAAGATGACTGGGCGGAATCTGGACGCGCGGCAGGTGGCACGCATGGTTCTGTTCTACGTCAGCGATGCGGATACCCCGTTTGCCGACCCGGCCTAGCTAAGCAGCCTACCTTGCTCGCTCGGCGCGCAGCTTTGCCCAATAGTCCAGCCGCTTCCTGATATCGCGCTCAAAACCGCGCTCCGGCGGATCGTAGAAGGTCTGCCGTCCCATCTTTTCCGGAAAGTAGTCCTGCCCGGAAAACGCGTCGGGCTCGTCATGGTCATAGCGGTAGCCCGAGCCGTAATCTTCCTCTTTCATCAGCTTGGTCGGCGCGTTGAGGATGTGCTTCGGCGGCAGCAGCGAGCCGAATTCCTTGGCAGCCTGCGTGGCTGCCTTGAAGGCAGTGTAGACGGCGTTGGATTTCGGCGCCGTGGCGAGATAGACGGTGGCCTCGGCGAAGGCCAGTTCGCCCTCGGGCGAACCCAGATAGTCATAGGCGTCCTTGGCGGCGTTGGCGATGACCAGCGCCTGCGGATCGGCGAGGCCGATATCCTCCATCGCCATGCGCACCAGCCGGCGGCCGAGATAGAGCGGATCCTCGCCGGCATCGAACATGCGTGCCAGGTAGTAAAGCGCTGCGTCGGGGTCGGAACCGCGCACCGATTTGTGCAGCGCCGAGATCAGATTGTAGTGGCCGTCCTGGCCCTTGTCGTAGATCGGCGCGCGGCGCTGGACGATGCGCTGCAGCCCCTCGGCACCGAACACCTCGCCGGGCTTGGCGGCGCGCCAGACTTCCTCGGCCAGCGTCAGCGATGCACGGCCGTCGCCGTCGCTCATGCGGACCAGCATCGCCCTCGCCTCGTCGTCGAGCGGCAGCGCCCTGCCCTCGGTCTCTTCAGCCCGCGCCAGGAGCTTTGCGATGCTCTCCTCGCCAAGCGAATGGAAGACCAGCACCCGCGCCCGAGACAGCAGAGCGGCGTTCAGCTCAAAGGACGGGTTTTCCGTTGTCGCGCCAACCAGCACGACGGTCCCGTCCTCCATGACGGGGAGAAAAGAATCCTGCTGGGCGCGGTTGAAGCGATGGATCTCGTCGACGAACAGCAGCGTCTGGCGGCCATTGGAGCGGCGCAGCTTTGCCGCCTCGAACACCTTCTTCAGGTCGGCAACGCCGGAAAAAACCGCCGATATCTGCTCAAAAGCAAGGCTGGTCTCACCGGCAAGCAGCCGGGCGACCGTGGTCTTGCCGGTGCCGGGCGGGCCCCAGAAAATCATCGAGCCGAGCGAGCCAGACCCGATCAACCGTGTCAGCGCACCGTCGGGTCCGGTCAGATGCTCCTGGCCGACGACCTCGCCAAGGTTTTTCGGGCGCAGCCGGTCGGCCAGCGGCCGCCCGGGCGGCGCCTTTTCCGGTTCATCGACGCTGAACAGATCGGCCATGCAGTTCTTTTGGTTGGAGCGCGACCTCTTCGGAAATGCCGGAGATCGAACTCAGTAACGCAACACCTGGCGCAGTATCTGCCCGCCGCGCTCGACGGTAAAGCGCCACCAGCGCGTATCCTGCTGGGCGAGCTGCGCCAGCGTTGCTGCCGTGTCGACGGTGGTGCCGTTCACTTCACGCACGATGTCGCCTGGCTGGAAGCCAAAATCGGCGGCGGGCGAATCGCGGTTGATGTCGACCACGGTGACGCCCTTGAGGTCCGTGCGCAGGCCAAGCCGCTGGGCAAGCCGGGGCGACAATTCCGCGACCTTGGCGCCGGAGAACGGGCTGCGGCCATGCAGCGTCACTTCCGAGGCCTTGGCGCCTTCCGGCGCGCGCTCCAGCGCGATGTCCATCGTCGCCTGCTGGCCCTTGCTCAGCACCGCGAAGCTGGCCTTGGTGCCGATCGACAGCGTCGCCATCCGGTAATCCAGCGCCTCGATGCTCTCGACAGGCGTGCCGTTGAGCTGCAGCACGACGTCGCCGGGCTTCAGCCCTGCCTTGGCCGCCGGCCCGGCCTCTTCAACCGAAGAAACCAGCGCGCCGGTCGGCTTCTCCATGGCGAGCGATTCGGCGATCTGCGGCGTCACTGCCTCGAATTCCGCGCCGATATAGGGCCGCTCGAAGAAATCGAGCCCGGCCTTGGCCGCGTCGGCGAAGGCGCGCACCATGTTGGAAGGAATGGCAAAGCCGATGCCGATCGAGCCGCCGCTGCGGCTATAGATCGCCGTGTTGATGCCGACCAGCTGGCCGCCCATGTTGATCAGCGCGCCGCCGGAATTGCCGGGATTGATGGCGGCGTCTGTCTGGATGAAGTAGCCCGAATCCGAAACGCCGATATGGCTGCGGGCAAGTGCTGAAACGATGCCGCTGGTGGTGGTCTGGCCGACGCCGAACGGATTGCCGATGGCCAGCAATAGATCGCCAACCTCGAGCGCGTCGGAATCACCGATGGCTATCACCGGAAACGGCTTGTCCGAGGTGATCTTGAGCACGGCAAGATCGAGCGTCTCGTCCTTGAGCATGACCTTCGAGGTGAATTCGCGTCCGTCCGCGGTCGCCACCTTGACCTCGTCGGCGTCCTTGATGACGTGGTAGTTGGTGACGATGACACCACTGGGATCGACCAGCACGCCAGAGCCCAGTGAGGACTGTGCGCGTGGCTGCGCCCGGCCGAAGAACTCCTCGAAGAAAGGATCGCCTTCGAAAGGCGACGTCACTTTGGCCGTCTGCGAGGCATAGACATTGACCACCGCCGGTGCCGTCTGCTTGACCAGCGGCGCGAAGGACAGCTGCACCTCTTCGCGGCCGAACGGCACGCGCTTGTCGGGACCGGAGGTGGAATTTTCGCCCTCGACGCCGTGCAGCAGGTCGGTCAGCACATCGGAGAGGCCCGGATCCGTCTTGGCGGCGTCTTCGGCCAACGCCTGCCTCGCCGCCGGCACCAGCGCCATCACGGCGCAGAGCAGAACAAGGGACAACCGTTTGAAGCGCATTCCGAATCCTCCAAGTCGGGCGCCATCTGTCCCGACGATTGTGCAAAATAAAAGGCTAAGCCGCTGAAATCCGATTATTTTGGCTAAAACTCTACGGTTTGGACCGCGAATTCGGCACGGCCGCCCATTGCTGCTTCCAGAATAGGAAAAGGGGCCCGCAGGCCCCTTTTTGAAACACTTGGGATAGACGAGCTTATGCAGCTGCGGCTTCCTCGTCGGCGCCTTCGGCCTCAATGCGAGCGCGGTCGCCGGCGCCCTTGGCCGAGGTGTCGCGGTCGACGAACTCGATGACAGCCATGGCTGCATTATCACCGTGGCGGAAGCCCGCCTTCATGATGCGCAGGTAGCCGCCGTTGCGGTTGGCGTAGCGCGGCGCGATGGTGTCGAACAGACGCTTGACGACGCCTTCATTGCCGATCTGGGCAATGACCTGGCGGCGGGCGTGCAGGTCGCCACGCTTGCCGAGCGTCACCAGCTTCTCGACGATCGGACGCAAATCCTTCGCCTTCGGCAGGGTGGTGACGATCTGCTCGTGCTCGAGCAGCGACACGGCGAGGTTGGCGAACATCGACTTGCGATGGCTAATGCTTCGGGCGAAGCGGCGGCCTTTGAAACCGTGGCGCATGGCTCTTTTCCTTCTTCAGTTGCTCAAGAGGCCAAAGCCTCTGATGGTTTTCCGCATGACCGTCGGATCGAGCGGCCCACGCCGCCGATCCTTGGAATTCATGCTCAATATTGGTCTTCGTAACGCTTGGCGAGGTCTTCGATGTTTTCCGGCGGCCAATCCGGCACTTCCATGCCGAGGTGCAGGCCCATCGCCGCGAGAACTTCCTTGATCTCGTTCAGCGACTTGCGGCCGAAGTTCGGGGTGCGCAGCATCTCGGCTTCGGTCTTCTGGATCAGGTCGCCGATATAGACGATGTTGTCGTTCTTCAGGCAGTTGGCCGAACGCACCGAAAGCTCGAGCTCGTCGACCTTCTTGAGCAGCGCCGGGTTGAAGGCGAGCTCGGTGACGGCCTCGGCAGCGACTTCCTTCTGCGGCTCGTCGAAGTTGACGAACAGACCAAGCTGGTCCTGCAGGATGCGGGCGGCGAAAGCCACCGCGTCTTCGCCGGTGATCGAACCATCGGTCTCGATCGTCATGGTCAGCTTGTCATAGTCGAGAACCTGGCCCTCGCGGGTGTTCTCGACCTTGTAGGAGACCTTCTTGACCGGGGAGTAGAGGCTGTCGACCGGAATCAGGCCGATCGGCGCGTCTTCGGCGCGGTTGCGGTCAGCCGGCACGTAGCCCTTGCCGGTGTCGACGGTGAATTCCATGCGGATTTCAGCGCCTTCATCCAGCGTGCAGATGACGTGGTCGGGATTGAGAATCTCGACGTCGCCAACCGTCTGGATGTCGCCGGCGAGAACCGCACCTGGTCCCTGTTTGCGCACGACCATGCGCTTGGGGCCGTCGCCTTCCATGCGGATGGCGATTTCCTTGATGTTGAGCACGATGTCGGTCACGTCCTCGCGCACGCCGGCGATGGACGAGAATTCATGCAGGACGCCGTCGATCTGCACGGCGGTCACAGCCGCGCCACGCAGCGAAGACAGGAGCACGCGGCGCAGCGCGTTGCCGAGCGTCAGGCCAAAGCCGCGCTCGAGCGGCTCGGCGACCAGCGTGGTCAGCGTCTTCTTCTTCGACGAGAATTCGATCTTGTTTGGCTTGATCAGTTCCTGCCAATTTTTCTGGATCATGATGCTTTCCTTCCGTTTACCCGCCACCATCCAATCGTGGCGGGCGACCTGGAATGCCGTGGAGGAGCGCCCATGGGGCGCTCGCGCGGCGTTCGGTAATTCTTTTTAGACGCGGCGCTTCTTGCGCGGGCGGCAGCCATTGTGCGGGATCGGCGTCACATCACGGATCGAGGTGATGGTGAAGCCGGCCGCCTGCAGGGCGCGCAACGCCGATTCACGACCGGAGCCAGGTCCGCAGACCTCGACTTCCAGCATGCGCATGCCGTGTTCCTGGGCCTTCTTGGCAACGTCCTCGGCAGCCATCTGGGCAGCGAACGGGGTCGACTTGCGCGAACCCTTGAAGCCCTGGGCACCGGCCGACGACCAGGCAATCGAATTGCCCTGCGCGTCGGTGATGGTGATCATCGTGTTGTTGAAGGTCGAATTGACGTGGGCAACGCCCGACGAGATGTTCTTGCGTTCGCGACGGCGAACACGAGCGGCTTCCTTGGCCATGATAGTCCTTTCAGTTGATCTCTACACCGCCGTAATGCCAGCGGCTCCACCTTTGAAAGCGAGTAGTGAGTAGGGATTAGCGAATAGGACCCCTACTCGCTAATGGCTACTCGCTATTCGCTGACTTACTTCTTCTTGCCGGCGATCGACTTGGCCGGGCCCTTGCGGGTGCGCGCATTGGTATGCGTGCGCTGGCCGCGAACCGGCAGCGAGCGGCGGTGACGCAGGCCGCGGTAGCAGCCGAGGTCCATGAGCCGCTTGATGTTCATCGACACTTCGCGGCGCAGGTCGCCCTCGACCTGGTAATCGCGGTCGATCGTCTCGCGGATCTGCAGCACTTCCGCGTCGGTCAACTGGTTGACGCGACGCTCGGCCGGGATGCCGACCTTGTCGACGATCTCCTGGGCGAACTTTTTGCCAATGCCGTGAATGTACTGAAGCGCAATGACGACGCGCTTGTTGGTCGGAATGTTGACGCCGGCTATACGAGCCATATTCTTCTCTTCTCCATGTGGGCCGGCCAACCTTGAAAAAAGGCAGGCCCGGCGCTGTCTGAGTTGCCCCGCGTCCGGTGGAGGCCGGCCCATGCGGGAGTTTCCAGTTCAAAGCGGCTGCCTTGCCCTTGCGGACAAGCAAGCCTCATGCCTGATAGGAAGACGGGCCGCCATACCCCAGCGAACCGCTCCAGTCAAGCGCAATCGTTTATTTTCCGTGTGTGGCCGCCGTCAGCACCGCTTCGATCTGCCCGGTCACCGCATCGATGTCCGCCATGCCGTCCACGCCCTGGAGCTTGCCCTTGGCGTAGTAGTAGCCGATCAACGGCGACGTTTTCTTGTAATACTCGCGCAGGCGCTCTTCGAACACCACCGGATTGTCGTCCTTGCGCACGGGCTGGCCCGCGGCGTTTGCCTCTTCGGCGCGCTTGACGATACGACCAACCAGCGCCTTGTCATCGACGACAAGCTCGATGACGACGTCGAGAGCCTGACCACGATCCGCGAGCATCGATTCAACCGCATCCGCCTGCACCAGGGTGCGCGGGTACCCGTCAAGGATGAAACCTTTTGTGCAATCGGCCTGGTCGATACGCTCGGCCACGATGGCGTTGACGATGGCGTCGGAGACCAGTTCGCCGGCATCCATCACCGCTTTGGCGCGCCTGCCGACTTCCGTGCCGGCCTGGACGGCAGCACGCAGCATGTCACCCGTGGAAAGCTGGGGTATGCCGTGTTTATCTACCAGTCTCTGTGCTTGCGTCCCCTTGCCCGCCCCCGGCGGCCCAAGCAATATCAACCTCATCTGGCTTTCTTCCCCCCGCGCAGCTTCGACTTCTTGATCAGGCCCTCATACTGATGGGCGATCAGGTGACCCTGAATCTGCGCCACCGTATCGAGCGTTACACTGACCACGATCAGAAGCGAAGTGCCACCAAGGTAGAATGGTACGCCAGTCGCTGAAATCAGGAACTCGGGCAACAGACACACCAGCACCAGATAGACGGCGCCGACGACAGTGATGCGGGTGAGAACGTAATCGATGTAGTCCGCGGTGCGCTCGCCCGGCCGGTAGCCCGGGATGAAGCCGGAATGCTTCTTGAGCTGATCTGCCGTGTCCTTCGGGTTGAAGACGATTGCCGTGTAGAAGAAGGCGAAGAACACGATCATCGCCGCATAGAACGCCATGTAGAGCGGCTGGCCATGGCCGAGCGAAGCCAGGATGGTGCTTGCCCAGGCCGGCATGTTTGTCGTCTGCGAGAAGCCGGCGACGGTTGCCGGCAGCAACAGCAGCGACGAGGCGAAGATCGGCGGAATGACGCCCGAGGTGTTGAGCTTCAGCGGCAGATGCGAGGTATCGCCCTGGAACATGCGGTTGCCGACCTGGCGCTTCGGATACTGGATCAGCAGGCGGCGCTGGGCGCGCTCGAAGAACACGATGAGCGCGATAACGACGATCGCCAGCACGATGATCGCGAGAATCAGGCCCGTCGACAGCGCGCCGGTGCGACCAAGCTCCAGCGTGCCGGAGATAGCCCGCGGCAGGCCGGCGACGATGCCGGAGAAGATGATCAGCGAAATGCCGTTGCCGATGCCGCGCGCGGTGATCTGCTCGCCCAGCCACATCAGGAACATGGTGCCGCCAACCAGCGTCACGACGGTCGAAATGCGGAAGAACACGCCGGGATCGTTGACGATGCCGTTGCCGCCTTCCAGACCGACCGAAATGCCATAGGCCTGCACCAGCGCCAGCAGCACGGTGCCGTAGCGCGTGTACTGGTTGATGATCTTGCGGCCCTGCTCGCCTTCCTTCTTCAGCGCTTCCAGCGACGGGATGACCGAAGTCATCAGCTGCATGATGATGGAGGCGGAGATGTAGGGCATGATGCCGAGCGCAAAGATCGCCATGCGCTGCACGGCGCCGCCGGCGAACATGTTGAACATGCCAAGCACGCCCTTGCTCTGCGACGAGAAGGCCTGGGCAAAAGCGTCGGGATTGATGCCGGGCAGCGGAATATAGGTGCCGAGACGATAGACGAGCAGCGCGCCGATGGTGAACCAGATGCGCTTCTTCAGGTCCTCCGCCTTGGCGAAGGCCGAGAAATTCAGATTCGAGGCTAGTTGTTCAGCAGCCGAAGCCATGCCTGATTCTCCGCTTGGTCACGCTCGATGCCCGCAGCTCAGGCGGCGCGTGTCACCGAAGCTCACGAGATAAGCTCCGGACTGTAAACATGCAAGCGGCCGCGTTGACGCGGCCGCCATATTGCTTGGATCAAAGTGCGATCGAAGGCAAAAACGATAAACATCCTTGCTGATCGCGCTTCAAATTGTCGTTACTCGGCGGCTGCCTTTTCCGGCAGCTTCACCGAACCGCCAGCCTTTTCGATCTTCTCGATCGCGGCCTTGGAGGCGCCGGCAACGTCGAAGGCGAGCTTCGCCTTGATCTCGCCGTCGGAGAGGATGCGCACGCCGTCCTTGACGCGGCGGATAACGCCGGCAGCGACCAGCGCTTCAGCCGTCACGGTCGCCTTGGCATCGAGCTTGTTGGCGTCGAGCGCAACCTGGATGCGAGCCAGCGACACGACCGTGAAGCTCTTCGCAAAGATGTTGTTGAAGCCACGCTTCGGCAGACGCCTGTAGAGCGGCATCTGGCCACCCTCGAAGCCGTTGATGGCAACGCCGGAGCGCGCCTTCTGGCCCTTGACGCCGCGACCGGCGGTCTTCCCCGAGCCGGAACCGATGCCGCGGCCGAGACGCTTCTTGGAGTGCGTCGCGCCGTCCTTGTCACGCAGATCGTTGAGTTTCATCTGGGTTCTCCTGCGCTTCTGTTCAGCCCTCGTCCACGACGCGGACGAGATGCTGGACGGCAGCGATCATGCCGCGCACGGAAGGAGTATCCTCCAGCGTGCGCTGCTTGTGCATCTTGTTGAGGCCGAGGCCGACCAGCGTTGCGCGCTGCTCCTTCGGCCGGCGGATCGGCGAACCGATCTGCTCAACGGTGACGGTCTTGGTTGCTTTCTTGGCCATGGTCAAAATCCCTGGTCAGCGTCGACTATTCTTCAGCCGCAACGGCGGTGCCGCGGCGGGCCTGAAGGGTCGAGTACTTGATGCCGCGCGCAGCAGCCACATCCTTGGGATGCATCTGGCTCTTCAGCGCGTCGAAAGTGGCGCGAACCATGTTGTACGGGTTCGACGAACCCATCGACTTGGCGACCACGTCATGCATGCCGAGCGTCTCGAAGACAGCGCGCATCGGGCCGCCGGCGATGATGCCGGTACCCTGCTTGGCAGCGCGCAGCAGCACGCGTCCGGCGCCCCAGCGTCCTTCGACGTCGTGGTGCAGCGTGCGGCCCGAACGCAGCGGCACGAAAATCATGTCGCGCTTGGCCGATTCAGTTGCCTTGCGGATCGCCTCAGGCACTTCGCGCGCCTTGCCGTGACCAAAGCCGACGCGGCCCTTCTGGTCGCCGACGACGACGAGTGCTGCAAAACCAAAGCGACGGCCGCCCTTGACGACCTTGGCGACGCGGTTGATGTGGACGAGCTTGTCCACCATGCCATCGTCGCGCTCTTCGCGATCACGGCCGCGGCCGCCATCCCTACGTTCCTGTGCCATATCCTGTTCCTTGTTTTTTTCCGGAAGCACGGTTGATGATAAGATCCGGCGCGCCTCTATGGGTCGCCGGGGGCGAAAATTAGAAGCTCAGGCCACCTTCACGGGCAGCCTCGGCCAGCGCCTTGACGCGGCCGTGATAGATATAGGCGCCGCGGTCGAAAACGACTTCCTTGACGCCGGCCTTCGCAGCCCGCTCGGCGATCAGCTTGCCAATCGCAGCGGCAGCCGCGGTGTCGGCGCCGGTCTTGAGTGAACCCTTGAGGTCCTTCTCGAGCGTCGAGGCGGCAACGATGGTGTGGCCCTTGGCGTCGTCGATGACCTGCACGTAGATGTTCTTCGACGTGCGATGGACCGACAGGCGCGGACGGTCGCCGGCGACCTTCTTGATCTGACGGCGGACGCGCTGCGCGCGGCGCTGGATGGATTCTTTGTTAGCCATGATAGTCTTCCCTGCCTTCAAAAAACGGGGACCGCCATATGCGGTAGGCGAAAGCGCCTCCCGCGACCGCTCCCCGCGGCGTTACAATTACTTCTTCTTGCCTTCCTTGCGGACGATCTTCTCGCCAGCGTAACGGACGCCCTTGCCCTTGTAAGGCTCGGGACCGCGGTATTCGCGGATCTCGGCGGCAACCTGGCCGACCTGCTGCTTGTCGATGCCGGCCACGGTGATTTCGGTCGGCTTAGGCACGGTGATCGTGATGCCCTGCGGCGTCTGGTAGATGACGTCATGGCTGAAGCCGAGCGCCAACTGCAGGTTCTTGCCCTGAAGCGCTGCGCGATAGCCAACGCCGGTGATCTCGAGCTTCTTCTCGAAACCGTCCTTGACGCCCTGCAGGATGTTGACGATCTGCGTGCGCGACATGCCCCACTTGGAGCGGGCGGTCTTGGTCTGGTCGCGCGGCTGCACAGCGATTTCGCTGCCTTCCATCTTGACCAGCACTTCGTCGTTCACCACGAACTTCAGCTCGCCCTTGGGGCCCTTCGCCGTCACGGTCTGGCCGTTGACGGTCGCGGTCACGCCCTGCGGCAGCGAAACGGGTTTCTTACCAATACGAGACATTTTGTTGTCCTCGTCACTTCTCTTGTTTCAGGTCTCTGTCTTCGGAAACGATCCGAAGACCGGATTCCACTTTGCGGTCAGCTGCCAGATCAGAAGATCTGGCAGAGGATCTCGCCGCCGACATTCTGTTCGCGCGCTTCGTGGTCGGCCATCACGCCCTTCGGTGTCGAAAGGATGGCGATGCCGAGGCCGTTGGCGACGTGCGGGATCGACTTGGCCGAAACGTAAACGCGGCGGCCCGGCTTCGAGACACGCGAGATTTCGCGCACGACCGGCGCACCGTCGAAATACTTCAGCTCGATTTCGATCTCGGACTTGCCGTTGTCGAAGTCGGTCTGGCTGTAATCGCGGATATAGCCTTCAGCCTTCAGCACGTCGAGGACGCGGGTACGCAGGCGCGAGGCCGGCGTCGAAACGCTCGACTTCTTGCGGCCATAGGCGTTGCGGATGCGGGTCAGCATATCGCCGAGAGGATCGCTCAATGACATGTTATGTCCTCCTTACCAGCTCGACTTGACCAGGCCCGGAATCTGGCCGTTATTGCCGAGATCACGGAGCGCGATGCGCGATACTTTGAGCTTGCGATAGTAGGCGCGCGGACGGCCGGTAACTTCGCAGCGGTTGCGGATGCGGATCTTGGCCGAGTTGCGCGGCAAGGCAGCAAGCTTGAGCTGAGCGCGAAAACGCTCTTCCATCGGCTTGGACTGATCCATGATGATCGCCTTGAGGGCAGCGCGCTTGGGACCGTACTGGTCGGCAAGCTTGCGGCGCCTGTTGTTCTTCTCGACTGAGCTGGTTTTTGCCATTTCAGATTTTTCCTTTTCTCGCTGCCGTTACTGGCGGAAGGGGAAGTTGAAGGCCTTGAGCAATGCCCTGGCTTCGTCGTCCGTCTTCGCAGTCGTACAAACGATGACGTCCATGCCCCAGATCTGATCAACCTTGTCGTAGTTGATCTCCGGAAACACGATGTGTTCCTTGATGCCCATGGCATAGTTGCCACGGCCATCGAAGCTCTTCGGATTCAGTCCGCGAAAATCGCGGACGCGCGGCAGCGCGATGTTCACGAGACGGTCGAGGAACTCGTACATGCGTTCCTTGCGCAGCGTGACCTTGGCGCCGATCGGCATCTTTTCGCGGACCTTGAAGCCGGCGATCGAATTGCGGGCCCGGGTGACGACGGCCTTCTGGCCGGCGATCATCGCCAGGTCTTCGGCAGCGATCGAAGGCTTCTTCGAATCGCCGGTCGCTTCGCCGACGCCCATGTTCAGCACGATCTTGTCGATGCGCGGAACCTGCATCTCGTTCTCGTAGCCGAACTGCTCCTGCAGCGCCTTGCGGATGGTCTCGTTGTAGACTTGCTTGAGACGCGGCGTGTTCTGGGCCTTGGACTGCTTGCTTTCAGCCTTGGGCTTCGTGGTTTGAGCCTTAGCCATTGATGACTTCTCCCGAGCGCTTGGCGACGCGCACCTTCTTGCCGTCCTTCTGGAAGATGAAGCCGACGCGGGTCGGCTTGCCATCCTTGGGGTCGGCCAGCGCGATGTTCGACAGCTGGATCGGCGCTTCCTTGGTGATGATCCCGCCCTCTTGGGACTGGGACTGCTTCTGGTGACGACGGATCATGTTGACGCCGCGCACCAGCGCGGTGTCTTCCTTCGGCTGTACCGAGAGGACTTCGCCCGAACGGCCCTTGTCCTTGCCGGCCAGCACGACGACCTTGTCGCCTTTTCTAATCTTCTGCATTGGTCCGGCTCCTTACAGCACTTCAGGCGCGAGCGAGATGATCTTCATGTGGTTCTTGGCGCGGAGTTCGCGCGGAACCGGTCCGAAGATACGCGTGCCGATCGGCTCTTTCTTGTTGTCGACGAGAACGGCTGCGTTCTTGTCGAAACGGATCACGCTGCCGTCCGGGCGGCGGATGTCCTTGGCCGTGCGAACCACGACCGCCTTCATCACATCGCCCTTCTTGACGCGGCCGCGCGGAATGGCTTCCTTGATTGACACCACGATGATGTCGCCTACGGAAGCGTATTTCCGCTTCGAGCCGCCCAGCACCTTGATGCACATGACACGACGGGCGCCGGAATTATCCGCGACGTCGAGGTTTGTTTGCATCTGAATCATGACTGGCCGCCTTCTTCTCTTCTAACGGGATGGGCTCAAAGCCCCTCCCCGGTCTGTCCAAAATTCGTTTGTTTACGCCTGATCCGAAGATACGACGATCCAGCGCTTGTCCTTGGAAATCGGCTTCGATTCCTGGATGAACACCTGATCGCCAACCTTGTGGGCGTTGTTCTCGTCGTGCGCCTTGTACTTCTTGGTCATGCGCACGGTCTTCTTCATCACGGGATGCGTGAAGCGCCGTTCGACCTTGACGACAACCGTCTTCTCGTTCTTGTCGCTGACGACGGTGCCCTGCAGAATGCGCTTTGGCATGGTTTTCGTCCTTAAGCCTTCTTAGCCGCGGACTTTTCCGCAGCGATGGTCTTGATACGCGCAATGTCCTTACGGACCTGTCTCACGCGCGCGGTCTTCTCGAGCTGGCCGGTGGCCTTCTGGAAGCGCAGGTTGAACTGCTCCTTCTTCAGGCTGGCCAGGTCGTCGGTCAGCTGGTCCTGGGTCTTGGTCCGGATATCTTCGGCTTTCATGATCAGCCCGTCCTTATTCTGCGATGCGCTGTACGAAGCGCGTCCTGACCGAGAGCTTGGCCGCGCCGAGACGCAGCGCCTCACGGGCGGTTTCTTCGTTGACGCCGTCGATCTCGAACATGATGCGGCCCGGCTTGACGCGAGCTGCCCAGTAATCGACCGCGCCCTTGCCCTTGCCCATGCGGACTTCGGTCGGCTTCGAGGTCACCGGCACATCCGGGAAAATACGGATCCACACGCGGCCGGCACGCTTCATCTCACGAGTGATCGCGCGGCGGGCCGCCTCGATCTCGCGCGCGGTGACGCGGTTCGGCTCAAGCGCCTTCAGCCCGAAACCGCCGAAATCCAGGTTGGTGCCGCCCTTGGCGGTACCGTGGATGCGGCCCTTGAACTGCTTGCGGAACTTTGTGCGCTTTGGCTGCAGCATCGTTCTAACTCCAAATTCTCAACTGTCTTAGGCGTTTTCGCGACGGCGACCGCGTTCGCGCTCACCACCACCACCGCCATGCGCATGATCGCCCTCGGTCGCGCGACGTTCCGAAGCCATCGGGTCGTGCTCGAGGATTTCGCCCTTGAACACCCAGACCTTGACGCCGCAGATGCCGTAAGCCGTGTGCGCCTCGGCCGTGCCGTAGTCGACATCGGCGCGCAGCGTATGCAGCGGCACGCGGCCTTCGCGGTACCATTCCATGCGCGCAATCTCGGCGCCGCCGAGACGGCCGGCGCAGTTGATGCGGATGCCTTCGGCACCGAGACGCATCGCCGACTGAACGGCACGCTTCATGGCACGACGGAACGCGATACGGCGCTCGAGCTGCTGGGCGATCGACTGGGCGACGAGGGTCGCGTCGATCTCGGGCTTGCGCACTTCAACGATGTTGAGGTGCGTCTCGGACTTCGTCATCTCCATCAGCTTCTTGCGAAGCTTCTCGATGTCGGCGCCCTTCTTGCCGATGATCAGACCCGGGCGCGCCGCATGGATGGTGACGCGGCACTTCTTGTGCGGACGCTCGATCACGACCTTCGAGATGGCAGCCTGCTTGAGCTCCTTCTCGAGATACTTGCGGATCTTGATGTCCTCATGCAGCAGCTTGCCGTACTCGCCGGTGTTCGCGAACCAGCGCGAATCCCAGGTGCGGTTGATGCCGAGGCGCAGACCGATCGGATTGACTTTCTGGCCCATTATGCGGCCTCCCCTTTTTCTTCGACTTCACGAACGACGATCGTGAGGTGCGAGAACGGCTTCTCGATACGGCTGGCGCGACCACGGCCACGGGCATGGAACCGCTTCATGACGATCGACTTGCCGACATAGGCTTCCGCCACGATCAGTGCATCGACGTCGAGGTCGTGGTTGTTTTCCGCGTTGGCGATCGCCGATTCCAGCGTCTTCTTGACCGTGCCGGAAATCCGCTTGGCCGAGAATTCGAGATCGGAAAGCGCTGTCGCGACCTTCTTGCCGCGGATCAGCGCGGCAACGAGGTTCAGCTTCTGCGGGCTGATACGGATCGTGCGCAATACGGCGCGCGCTTCGTTGTCAGCAAGCCTGCGCGGAGCTTTGGCCTTGCCCATGATTATTTCCTCTTCGCCTTCTTATCCGCGCCGTGACCGTAATAGGTCCGGGTCGGAGCGAATTCACCGAACTTGTGACCGACCATGTCCTCGTTCACCGAAACGGGAACATGCTTCTGGCCGTTGTAGACACCGAAGGTGAAGCCGACGAACTGCGGCAGGATGGTGGAGCGACGGCTCCACATCTTGATCACCTCATTGCGACCACCTTCACGAACCTTGTCCACCTTCTTGAGAAGGTAGCCGTCAATGAAGGGGCCTTTCCAAATCGAACGAGTCACTTGGCGTTACCTCTTCTTAGCTCTTGCGCTGATGGCGCGAGCGCAGGATGAACTTGTCGGTCGCCTTGTTGGACCGCGTCTTCTTGCCCTTGGTCGGCTTGCCCCAGGGCGAAACCGGATGGCGGCCACCCGAAGTGCGGCCTTCGCCGCCGCCATGCGGATGGTCGACCGGGTTCATGGTCACGCCGCGATTGTGCGGGCGCTTGCCACGCCAGACGGTGCGACCGGCCTTGCCGTCATTGATGTTGCCGTGGTCCGGATTGGACACGGCGCCGACAGTGGCCATGCACGAACCGTGCACGACACGCTGTTCGCCCGAGTTGAGACGAAGGATCGCCATGCCCTGGTCGCGACCGACCAGCTGGCCGTAGCCGCCGGCCGAACGAGCGACCTGAGCGCCCTTACCGGGCTTCAGCTCGATGTTGTGGACGATCGTGCCGACCGGCATCGAGGCCAGCGGCATCGCATTGCCCGGCTTCACGTCGACCGATTCACCGGCAATGATCTTGTCGCCGGGAGCCAGACGCTGCGGAGCGATGATGTAGGACAGCTCGCCATCGTCATACTTGATCAGCGCGATGAAAGCGGTGCGGTTCGGATCGTATTCAATGCGCTCGACCGTGCCGACGACGTCGAACTTGCGGCGCTTGAAGTCGATGATGCGGTACGAACGCTTGTGACCGCCGCCGATGAAGCGAGCCGTGATGCGACCGTAATTGTTGCGGCCGCCCGACTTGGTCAGGCCTTCGGTCAGGCCCTTGACGGGCTTGCCCTTGTAGAGGCCCGAGCGGTCGACGATGACCAACTGGCGGGTGCTCGGCGTTACCGGGTTGAATTTTTTCAGTGCCATGTTTCTGTCCTCGCGGCCTTGCTCAGAGACCCGTCGCGACGTCGATCGACTGGCCATCGGCCAGCGTCACAATCGCCTTCTTGACGTCGCTCTGGCGGCCAACCGTGCCACGGAAGCGCTTGATCTTGCCCTTGCGGACAAGCGTGTTCACGGCCATCACCTTGACGCCGAACAGCGCTTCGACGGCGGCCTTGATTTCCGGCTTCGACGCCTTCTTGGCGACGTTGAAGACGACCTGGTTCTGCTCGGAGGCCATGGTCGACTTTTCGGTGATCGCCGGCGAGACGATCACGTCGTAGTGACGAAGGTCGGTCATTTGAAGCGCTCCTCGAGAGCCTCGACGGCGGCCTTCGAAAGGACCAGCGTGCCGCGGCGCAGAATGTCGTAGACGTTGATGCCCTGGATGGGCAGCACGTCGATGTTCGGGATGTTCGTCGCTGCCAGCTTGAAGTTCTTGTCAAGCTCGGCACCGCCGATCAGCAAAGCGTTGGTCAGGCCCAGCGTCGCGAAATTCGCGATCAGCGCCTTCGTCTTGGCCTCGGTCAGCTTCAGCTCGTCGATGATGATGATCGACGCGCTCTTGGCCTTGGCCGAGAGAGCATGCTTGAGGCCGAGTGCGCGGACCTTCTTCGGCAGATCGTGCTCGTGGCTGCGAACGACCGGGCCGTGAGCCTTGCCGCCGCCGCGGAACTGCGGAGCGCGTGCCGAATGGTGACGGGCGCGGCCCGTACCCTTCTGCTTGTACATCTTGGCGCCGGTGCGCGCGATCTCGGCGCGACCCTTGGCCTTGTGCGTGCCCTGCTGCTTCTTGGCGAGCTGCCAGCGCACGACGCGCTGCAGGATGTCTTCGCGCGGATCAAGGCCGAAAATCTCCTCGGAGAGTTTCACCTTGCCGGCGTCCTTGCCGCCCAGCGTTGTGATCTTGATGTCCATTATTCCGCTCCCTCTGTGGCCGGGGCATCGTTCTTGGCGACAGCACGGATTGCGGCAGGCTTCGGCGCATTGGCCGGCAACGCCACCTTGGCGGCGTCGCGGACCAGGATCCAGGCGCCCTTCGAACCGGGAACCGCACCGCGGATCAGGATCAGGCCGCGATCGGCATCGGTCGAAACGATCTCGACATTCTGCGTGGTGACGCGGGTGTCGCCCATGTGGCCAGCCATATGCTTGCCCTTGAACACCTTGCCCGGATCCTGGCGCTGGCCAGTCGAACCGTGCGTACGGTGAGAAACCGAGTTACCGTGCGTCGCGCGGCCACCACCCATGTGGTGGCGTTTGATGACGCCCTGGAAACCCTTGCCGATCGTCGTGCCCGTCACATCGACCTTCTGGCCGGCAACGTAATGCTCGACGGTGATCTCGGCGCCGACATCGATCATGTTGTCGGCCGAGACGCGAAACTCGGCAACCTTGGCCTTGGGCTCGACGGAAGCGGTCGCGAAATGGCCGCGCATCGCCTTCGACGTGTTCTTCACCTTGGCAAGGCCAACGCCGAGCTGGACGGCGGTATAGCCGTTCTTCTCCTGCGTGCGCTGC
This sequence comes from Mesorhizobium sp. P2_H9, assembly GCF_056403215.1. Taxonomy (NCBI): domain Bacteria; kingdom Pseudomonadati; phylum Pseudomonadota; class Alphaproteobacteria; order Hyphomicrobiales; family Phyllobacteriaceae; genus Mesorhizobium; species Mesorhizobium sp. P2_H9. Next base: position 224,403 of record NZ_JBFUFX010000011.1, read on the forward strand.
GCCACGACCTGGCAGTTCTCCATCTGGAGAACGGTGACGGGAACATGTTCCCCGGCATCGTTGTAGATGCGGGTCATTCCCACCTTCTTTGCAATCACACCTGAACGCATCGGTTCAATTCCTTTAGAGTTCCGGGCCAGGGGCACCGCCCCTTCCTCGCTCGCTCTCGTTCCTTAGAGCTTGATCTCGACGTCGACACCGGCGGCCAGATCGAGCTTCATCAAAGCATCGACCGTCTGCGGGGTCGGATCGACGATGTCGAGCAGACGCTTGTGCGTGCGCATCTCGAACTGCTCGCGGCTCTTCTTGTCGACGTGAGGCGACCGGTTGACCGTGAACTTTTCGATCCGCGTCGGCAGCGGAATGGGGCCGCGGACGTTGGCACCGGTGCGCTTGGCCGTCGACACGATTTCCTTCGTCGAGGCGTCGAGCACGCGGTGATCAAACGCCTTCAGGCGGATGCGGATATTCTGTCCGTTCATGCGTCACTTCCTTGTTCTGGCGCGGCGCGGGCATATCCTGCGCCCGCGACAGATCGGTTTAAGTCCAAGTTACTCTTTGATGGTGACGACGATGCCGGCACCGACGGTGCGGCCGCCTTCACGGATGGCGAAGCGCAGCTTCTCTTCCATGGCGATCGGCACGATCAGCTCGACATCGACCGTGATGTTGTCGCCCGGCATCACCATCTCGGTGCCTTCCGGCAGCGACACGATACCGGTCACGTCCGTCGTGCGGAAATAGAACTGCGGACGGTAGTTGGTGAAGAACGGCGTGTGACGGCCACCTTCGTCCTTGGTCAGGATG
>NZ_JBFUFX010000012.1:0-221830 GCF_056403215.1 Mesorhizobium sp. P2_H9
GTTGAACTCACATCCAATCGGATGTCAGTGAAATCTTCTCCTTACGAACAGGCCCGCCAACGGGAACACGGGCCGCGCAAGCGGCCCTTTCATTTGGTGGCTCTTGATTCCGGTAAGGTAAAACTTACCTCTAAGGTTGACGCGGGGTGGAGCAGCCCGGTAGCTCGTCAGGCTCATAACCTGAAGGTCACAGGTTCAAATCCTGTCCCCGCAACCAAATCCAAAACGGCCCGCCTTGTGCGGGCCGTTTTGCTATGCGGCTATGGCCGTTCGAACCGATAGGGCTTTGGCCGGTGCGCTTGTAGGCACGCTCCGTCGATGCTAGCTGCATGACCAAAGGGCGAGGCAAACCGTGGCCCAGCAATCTGCTTGGCAGCAGAAGCGCTCTGCTCAGGGTGATTGAATCCTTTCAATGAAGTCGAGAGCCAATATTCCTGCGAAACACCGCCTTATTCTGGCAATCGCGCGGCTGCTGCTGACTGTTCGACACCCGATGCTCGTCATGCGACTTGCCAGGAGGTTTGGCTATCTGCCCAACCCTGCGGCGCCGGAGAGCTATCACGAGCGGATGTTGTGGCGAAGAATCGTCGACCACAATCCATTGTTCGTGACGTTGTCGGACAAGCTCGCTGTGAAGGATTACATCCGCGAGGTTTGCCCGGAATTGATGGTGCCGGAGACGCTGTGGTCGGGCCACGATCCCGATGACATCCCGCTCGACCTGCTGGCCAAAGACGTGGTGGTCAAGACGAACCATGGCTGCGACATGAACATATTCGTTTCCGGCGGCCAGCCGGAGCGCGCAACCATCGTAAGCCAGACGAAACGCTGGCTCAGGAAACGTCAAGGACGGCACAACGGCGAATGGGCCTATTGGTCGATTACGCCGACGGCCTTCGTCGAACAACGGCTGCCGCTCAGCGGCGGCGAGATCGCCACCGAGATCAAGGTTCAGATGTGCAGCGGTGTCGTTTGCCATGTCAGGGCCGAGGACAAGAAGGTGGGCATGTCGCGGCTGTTCGACCCTGAGGGCAATCCCTTGCCCGGCCGAGATGTCGACTATCCGCGCGAGGACCAGGCGCTGCCTGTGACGAGGCGCCTGGTCGAATTCATTCGTCAGGCAGTCGCCATCGCACCGCGCATCGCGGGCGATCTCGATTATGTCCGTGTCGATTTTCTGGTCACCGACGAGCGGCTGTTCGCCGGCGAGGTCACCGTTTATACGGGGGGCGGCTACTCCGTCTGGAGCAATCCGGCGATTATGGCGGATATCGAGCGGCACTGGCGGCTCGATCAATCGGATTATTTGCGGCGGCGACACAAGGGCATTGCCCGGCTCTATGCAAATGCGCTGCGTGCGAAATGCATGGCGGACGTTGGCAATTTGCACGCGGCCCATCTTGCCGGGACCCCGCGTCTGGAAACGCTGCAGACATAGACCATGACCCCACCCCTCGGGTTGGGATCATGGTCGAACAGCAAAGTGAGCCTCGTCCCGATCCTATCGGGATGATTGGGCTCTGGCTGGCTGGTTTCGATCCGAACCGCCGTCCAGCCACTCGAGATCCTCCGGTGGGAGCGAAATATCGATCGCTTGCAGGCTGTCTTCCAGTTCACCGAGCGTGCGCGGGCCGATCAGCGGAACCGACGGAAAGGGCTGCGCCAGCACATAGGCGAGCGCGATGTGGATCGGGCTCTTGCCCAGCCTGCCGGCGAGTTCGATCGCCCGGTCACGGCGGCCGAAGTTCTTCTCCGAGTACCAGACCCGGACAAGCTCCTCACTGTCGCGCTTGTCGCGGCCGGCGCGGTCGGTGAAGAAACCGCGCCCCTGGCTCGACCAGGCGAAATTCGGCATCTGCCTGGATGTGAGCCAGGCTTTCCACTCATCGCTGGAGGAGGTGACGCAACCGGCCCAGATCGGCTCCAGCATCTCGGCCAGCGAGAAATTGTTCGAAAGAGCTCCGGGCTTCTGCCTGCCGGTGCGATCGGCATAGGCAATCGCCTCGTCCATGCGCTCCATCGTCCAGTTGGAGCCGCCGAACGGGCCACGGATGCGCCCGGCCTTGACCTCCTGGTCCATTGCGTCGACGAACTCGCCGACCGGCACATCCGGATTGTCACGGTGCATGAAATAGATATCGACATAATCGCTCTGCAGCCGGTCGAGCGACTGCGCAAGCTGCTTGCCAATCACATCGGGATAGCAGAGTGGCGAGTGTGCACCCTTGCCGATGACCACAGATTGCTCGCGCACGCCGCGGTTCTTCAACCACTGGCCAAGCAGCGCCTCGGTATAGCCGGCGCCATAGACATAGCCAGTGTCGAACAGATTGCCGCCCGCTTCGAAAAAACCATCGAGCAGGATCGAGCCCGAGGAAAACGTGCGGAAATCCTCAAAGCCGAGCGCGAGCACCGAGACCGGTCGCTGCAAGCCCGGAATCTGACGCTTCGGTATGGCGGTGCCGTTAGAGCGCAACGGCCGGCCGGAAATCGTGTTGATGCGTTTTGCTGGCTTCTCGATCTCGTATTCGAGCCCGACGGCAGTGCGCCATTTGTCGAGCACGCGCAAATTGCCGAGGCTGTCGGCCCAGCCCATGCCCGGCCAGGCAAATTCCTTGCTACCGGCCAGGATGGCCTCGCCGGCGGCGTCGACCTCGAAAGAGTAGAGATGGCGCGTTTCATTGACGCTGATGGTGTCGCGCGTTCCGTCAAACAGGATCACGTCGATTTGACCCAGACCGACGTCGCGATTGCCGCCGGCGAACCAGAAATCCGGTACCTCGATGCGGCCCTTGGTGCCAAGGATGCGCAGCACATTGTCCTGGTTGAGCGAGATGCTGCACGAGACTTCGGCGACGATGCCGCCTGGAAAATGCAGCAGCGCCGAGGCCCATTCATCGACCCCGGAGGGGCCAAGATGCGCGGCGCCGGTCACCTTGTCGGGCTCGGCGAAGGGAACTCCTGCAGCGGCGCCGGCAATCAGCCGCGCCATCGACACGGGATAGCCGCCGACATCCAGAATGCCACCGCCAGCGAGGTCGTTGGCATAGAGCCGGTGCTCCGGCATGAAGCCCGGCATGGCGAAACCGAAGCTGGACTTGATCATGCGGACCTCGCCAATGACGCCCGACTTGATCAACTCCACCAGCTTCAGCGTCTGCGGATGCAACCGGTACATGAAGGCTTCGCCGAGAAAAGTGCCGGCCTTGCGCGCCGCATGGATCATCGCGTCGGCCTCGAAGGCGGTCAGCCCCATCGGCTTTTCGCAAAGCACATGCTTTCCGGCTTCGGCTGCCTTGATCGCCCATTCGGCATGGCCGGGATGGGGAATCGAAATATAGACCGCATCGACATCCGGGTCGGCGAGCAAAGCGTCGTAACCGTCGAGGATGCGGGCGCCGGGAAAACTTTCGGCAAGGCCCGATTTCCCTGGGTTGCGGGCGCCGAGGGCGACCAGTTTGCCGGTGCGCGACTGGGCCACGCCACCGGCAAAGGCGAGCGCTATGCTGCCCGGCCCGAGAATGCCCCAGCGGATGGGCGCGGTTGAAGTCATTGTCATTCTCCTTAAAGCTGGAAAGGGAAAACGGTCAGCGCAGCCGCAGCCCGTTTTCGTCGAACAGGTAGGATTTGCGGATGGAAACGGTGACCTCGGTGGTGTCGGGAACCTTTGCCGCGTCGCGCTGGATCACCACATCTTCGCCGTTGGTCGTCCTGGCATAGAGAAAGCTGGTGCCGCCGAGATGCTCGACCACGTCGATGCGAACGACAAGGTCGGCATCGCCTTCTCCGGCATTGCCGAAATGTTCGGGCCGCACGCCGACGATGACCTTGCTTCCCGTTTCGGGTGCCGCGCCGATCAGAGGCTGCGTGATGCGGGTCCTTTCCTGGCCCGCCAACTCGACGACGATGCCGTGCGTATCGCGCCCGACAACGCGGCCGTTGATGAAGTTCATCTTTGGCGAGCCGACAAATCCGGCCACGAACTGGTTGTCGGGATTGTCGTAGAGATCGAGCGGCCGGCCGATCTGCTCTACATGGCCGCCGCGCAGCACCACGATCCTGTCGGCCAGCGTCATCGCCTCGGTCTGGTCGTGAGTGACGTAGATCATCGTCGTGCCCAGTTCCTTGTGCAGGCGCGAGATCTCGACGCGCATCTGCACTCTCAGTTCGGCATCGAGATTGCTCAGCGGCTCGTCGAAGAGGAAAACCTGGGGTTCGCGCACGATGGCGCGGCCGATGGCGACCCGCTGGCGCTGACCGCCGGAAAGCTGACGCGGCCTTCGCGCCATCAACTCGGTGATGCGCAGGATCTCGGACGCCCGCTTCACCCGCCGCTCGGTATCGGCTTTCGGATTGCCGGTCATCCTGAGGCCGAAGCTCAGATTCTGCTCGACGGTCATATGCGGATAGAGCGCGTAGGACTGGAACACCATGGCGATGCCACGGTCGGCCGGCTCGACATCGTTGACCACCTTGCCGCCGATGGCGATCTCGCCGCCGCTGATGTCCTCAAGGCCGGCGATCATCCGCAGCAGCGTCGATTTCCCGCAACCGGAGGGACCGACGAAGACGACGAATTCGCCGTCGCTCACATCGATGTTCGCGCCATGAACGATCTCGAAGTTGCCAAAACGCTTGACGACATTGCTGAGTGTAACCGCCGCCATTGCCGATCCTTACTTGATGGCGCCGGCGGCAATGCCGGCGATGAAATGACGCTGCAAGAGCACGAAAACGACCAGCATCGGCGCCGTCAGCATCATCGAGCCTGCCATGATGCCGCCCCATGACACTTTGGTGAGGCCGATCAGCGTGCCCAGCGCCACCGGTGCGGTCATCGAGCCGGGCTGGCTGTTGATCAGCAACGGCCAGAGATAGTTGTTCCAGGAGGCGAGGAACAGGATGATGGCAAGTGCCGCCAGTGTCGGCCGCGCCAAAGGCAGCGCCACGAACAGGAAGATGCGCCATTCCTTGACCCCTTCGACGCGTGCGGCATCGAACAGATCGGCCGGCATCATCGAAAAGCTCTGCCGCATGAAGAGGACACCCAGCGAATTGAAAAGCGGCGGCACGACCAGCGCCACCCACGTGTTGGCGAGCTTGAAGTCGCGCGCCACCATGATGAATTGCGGGATCAGCACGACCGCATAGGGGAGTGTGATGGTGCCGAGGATGATTGCCACGACCGCCCCCTTGCCGAAGAACTGGTAGCGCGCCAGCGCCCAGCCAGCCATCGAGGTGAGCAGCACCGACAGCCCGGTGTAGGTCACAGCCACCGAAACCGAGATGCCGATGGCGCGGATGAAATCGGTGTCGCGCTGCAGATTGTTGAAATTCTCGATGAAATTGCCGTGCGGCAGCAGCTCGATGCCGGGGCTGAAGATGCCGTTGTCGGGCATCGTGGAGAAGATCGTCATCATCCACAGCGGAAACAGCCAGATCAGCGCCAGCGGCGTCAGGAAAAGATGCAGCGCGATGCTGCGGCCCAGTTTGGCTTGCGAACGCGAACTCATTTCGGCTCCTTCGTCAGCCAGAGTTGCACCAGCGTGATGGCGATGGCCAGCCCGGCCATGGTGTAGGCGACGGCCGAGGCGTAGCCGAAGTTCAGCGACCTGAAACCCTGGCGGTAAAGCAGCAGCCCGAGCGTTTCGGTGCCGCCGCCTGGGCCGCCGCGTTCGGTGATCAGGAACGGTTCGGTGAACAGCTGCATGGTGCCGATGATCGACAGCACGCAGCAGAAGACGATGATCGGCTTCAGCAATGGCAGGGTGATGTAGAAGAACTGCTTCACCTTGCTGACGCGGTCGAGCGTCGCCGCCTCGTAGACATCCTGAGGGATGGACTGCATGCCGGCCAGCAGGATGATGGCGTTGTAGCCGGCCCAGCGCCAGGTCACCGCGATCATGATCAGCGCCATCGCCGGCGTGACGTTGGAAAACCAGTCGACACTGGGCAGGCCGACGCTGTTCAGCAATTTGTTGATGATGCCGAAATTGAGGTTGAACATTAGCCGGAAGACCGCGGAGTAGGCCACTTCGCCGACAACCACCGGGGCGAAGAAAGCGAAGCGGAAGAGGCCTCTGGCTTTCAGCAGCGGCGAATTCAAAAGCACGGCCATCACCGTGGCGAGGGCGATCATCACCGGCACCTGGATGACCAGGATGAGCAGCGTGTTCTCCAGCGCATTGAAGAAGGCGGGGTCGCCGATCAGCCGGCCCCAGTTGAAGCCGGGCGCGAACCGCCATGGCACGGTGCGCGTCGCCTGGAAGGAGATCAGGAAAGAGTCAATGATCGGCCATAGCCAGAAGATCGCGAAGATCAGCAGATAAGGCGCAAGGAAGCGATACGCCGTGGCGTTCTGATAGCGCATGGTTGCCTCCTTTCCGCATTGGCGGGTGAGCACGCGTGCTCAAACACGCAGCGCGTTGGAAATGGTCCCGGGCAGCATCGATGCCGCCCGGGACCATCTCGTCCAGATCAGGACTTGACGGGCAGTCCGGTCGCTGCCGCAATCTGATTGGCGGCATCGTCGAGCGCTGCCTTGGCGTCCGGATAGCCGCCGGCCAGATATTTCGTCTGCACGGCACGGACGATAATTTCGGCGTCGCTCTGGAACTGCGTGCCGCGGCTGGGAACGACCTTGGGCAAGGTGGCGAGGATGTCCTTCCACACTGCCTGGCCACCCCAATAGGGCAGGCCTTCGGAGACATAGGGGTCATTCAGCGCCGAGATCAGCGAGGGTACGAGGCCGAAGTCCTTCAGCATCGTTATCTGGCCTTCATTGGTCTCGAGCGTGTACTTCAAGTAGGCGTAGGCGGCCTCCTTGTTCTTCGATGCCGATGTGATGGCAAGCGAGGAGCCGCCGAGGTTGGCGGCGCGCGGGCCGTCGGCGGTCAGGCTCGGCATGAGATAAACACCCCATTTGCCGTTTTCGCCGGCCGATTCGGTGCGAACGGTGCCCTCATACCAGCCGCCATAGATCTGGGTGGCGACGGTGCCGGCAGTGTTGTTGGTGATCTTGGTGCCCCAGTCGGCCGAGGAGATGATCCCGGCGTCCTTCATCTCCTTGAGCTTGGTCATGGAGTCGACGCATTTGGGCTGGTTGACCGTGATCGACTGTCCGTCGGCGGCAAAATAGGCGCAGCCCTGCTCGTTCGAGATCATGCGGAAGAATTCGGAGTCGCCGTTGAAGTCGGCATTGGTCATCGTCACGCCCGGATTGGCGGCCTGGATCTTCTTGCCGGCGGCGATGAAATCGTCCCAGGTTTTGATCGAGGCGGGATCGACGCCAGCCTTCTCATAGAAGTCGCGCCGGTAGAAGGCAGCGACCGGGCCGGAATCCCATGGCATTGCATAGGCCTTTTCGCCCACTTCGAGTTCGGTGCGCTTGAAGTCGGGGAATTTTGCCTGGTCCTCGGCGGTGTAGCCGAGCGTATGCAGGTCGACGAAGCAGTCGGGGAACTGGCTCCAGTAGTTCTCGGCCTCGCCGTTCTCGATCGAGACGATATCGGGCAGGCCGACGCCGCCCGCGGCACAGCCGGCGATCGACTTGTCATAGGTCGGCTGGTTGCCGAGATCCTCGACCGTCACCTTGACGTCGGGGTACTGCTTGTTGAAGCCGGCGACAGTCGCCTTCAACGATGAAGCGGCGATGTTCCAGCTCCAGATCGTGATTTCGCCAGACTGCGCAAGGGCCGGGCCGGAGCCCAGAGCAAGCGCGAGCGCGGCGCAGGTCAGTAGGGTGCGCATTGAAATCCTCCCATTTCATTTGCTCTGTCTTGGTGAGCGTGGGTAGACTATGCGGTGCGGAAGGCTTGTCGCCGTCAAAGGGAATACGGAATTGGCGGAAAGTAAGATGCCGGATCGGCCGTTTTATCAGCCTGGCGCCAGCAGCGTGGAAGGCCTGCCGCTGCTCCTGCAGATGTTTCACACACAGCCCCTGGTTATGCTCAAGCCGCATTGGCACGCCCAGGTCGAGGTCAATTTCATTGTGCGTGGCAGCGTTCACTACCGCATGAGCGACCATGAGATTTCGCTGTCGGCCGGTGAGATGTGCCTGTTTTGGGGCGGCCTACCGCACCAGATGGACGATCTCAGCGACGATGCCGTCTATGCCGGCGCGCATCTGCCGCTGGTGCATTTCTTCCGGCTGCACCTGCCGACCGACGTCCGGCATCGGCTGATGACAGGTGCGACACTGGTGAGCAATGCGACCGACCGGTCGGACGACGACAATTTCGAGCGCTGGAACCGCTATGTCCGTTCCGGCGATCCGGCAAAGGCGGAGCATGCCGTGAACGAATTGCTGCTGCGGCTGGAACGGATGCGGTTCGAGCCGTACCGGCTCGTACCGGAAACGCCGATCGGACAGGCAGCCGGCAGTCCCTTCGATCAGCAGTCTTCACGCAATGTTGGGCGGATGTGCGACTTCATCGCGGAGAACTTTCTCTACGACATCGACTGCGTGAACATCGCGGCCGCGGCCGACATTCATCCCAAATACGCCATGAGCACGTTCAAGAAATCGACCGGCATGACGCTCAACGAATATGTGAATTTGTTGCGGCTCAGCTACGCCCAGGCGATGCTGATGCACCAGGACGCCAATGTGCTCAGGGTCGCCATGGACTCCGGCTTCGGTTCGCTCAGCGCCTTCAACAAGTCGTTCCGCAAGCTTGCCGGCATGTCGCCTTCCGATTTCCGCAAGGGCGCAGGCATCAGGTAGTTCCATGAACCTGCGATCGACCGGCCAGGGCCCGTTCCATCCCGCATCAACGGCCAGCGGGTCAATTGGCAGGAGCGCTTTCCAAGCGCTGTTGCGGTTCGCGGGCGCTGGTAACAAAGCTGCGCCAGCCGCCATAAGCCGAGATGTCGGTTGCTGCCGCCAGCCCGGCGGTTTCGACCAGGAAGCCCTTGGCCGACGTGCCGTCTGCGAGGTCGATTGTGCCGATGCCGAGTGGCGACGGGATTGCCGCGACGAAGCGCCCGAATGCGTCTGTCGCAAGTCGCCAGACCTCAACATCGATCGCCATGCCGCCATTGGCGACCCGCACCAGTCCCGGCTTGGGTACAGACTGACCGGCGAGTGCATAGAGCTTGTAGGCGGGCGCAGTTTTCACGGCTCTCGAGAATTGCGCGTCGAGCTGTTTCAGCTGGCCGTTGAGCGGCATGCCCGAGAGATGCGCGCCGACCACCACCAGGTCGATCATGCCGTCGGCGCTTGGCGACGGAGCCGGGAGAGGGGGCGGCTGCTGCCAGCCCGTCGCGCCGAGCGGGAGGCCGCTCGCTGCATGCAGGTCGCGGGCAAGCGCCGCCGTCAGCGCATCCCTTCCCGCAGGCGCCAGCAAGGTGACGCTCATCGGCAGGCCGTCATCGCGCTGTCCCGTCGGCACGGCGATGCCACACATGTCGAGCAGGTTGACGAAATTGGTGTAGGTGCCGAGCCGGCTGTTGGTAACGATCGGATCGGCAAGCACCGCATCGACCGAGTAGTGGGTCGGCGCGGTCGGCACGCAGAACAGGTCGACCGAAGCGACGACAGGGGCGAGTTTCGCCTTGTAAGCCTGCAAGGCATAGAGGCCCTTGAAGGCGTCGGCCGCCGAAAGATTGCGGGCGCCGCCGATGATCTTGCGCGTCACCGGATGCAGGGCCGCTTCGCTGGCGTCCATGAACTCCCGGATCGCTGCATAGCGCTCGGCGACCCACGCGCCCTCATAGAGAAGATTGGCGGTGGCGTAGAAATCGCCGAAGGGGATTTCGACCAACCTGCAGCCCTGAGTCTCCAACGCGGCTAGAGCCGCGTCGAAGCCGGCCTGCATCGAGGTGTCGCCGAAGAACTTCAAATCGGCCCTGGCCGGCACGCCGACTGTCAGCCCCGGCGGGCGCGTGGCAAGCGGCAGGATGTCGATGGCGCGCGAATAGGGATCGGCCGCGTCCTTTGCCGCAGCCACTGCGAGGACCGCATAGGCGTCGTCGACGGTCAGCGCGAAGATCGAGACGCAGTCGAGCGTGCGGCACGCCGGCACGACGCCTGCCGTCGACAGCGCGCCGACGGTCGGCTTCAGCCCGACGATGTTGTTGAGGCCAGCCGGGATGCGCCCGGAGCCGGCAGTGTCGGTGCCGAGCGCAAACGAGACGATGCCGCGGGCTGTCGCCACCGCCGAACCGGACGAGGACCCACCCGGTATCAGTTTTGCATCGATCGCGTTGCGAGGGATCGGCCAGGGCGTGCGGACGCCGACGAGGCCGGTGGCGAACTGGTCGAGATTGGTCTTGCCGACGACCAGCGCGCCGGCGGCCTTGAGCCGCGCCACGACCGTGGCGTCCATCCCCGGTGTGTAGGCATATTCGGCGCAAGCGGCCGTTGTCGGCATGCCGGCAACGTCGATGTTGTCCTTGACGGCGAAGGGAATACCCCACAGCGGCTTTGTCTGGGGATCGAAGGGGCCGAGCCATTCTGCTTCCGCGAGCATCTCTGCCTTGCTCACGAGATGGATGAAGATGCCGGGGTCTTCCGCCGCCGCGATGCGGGCGCAGACCGTATCGATCATCTCACTGATGCTGACGCCGGCCTGATAGGCCGCGTGCAAACTCCCTATGTCGAAGCGGATGTCGCTCATTTGGCCTCCCCCAGAATGATCACCGGCAGGTCCCACTGGATCAACACGACGCAGCCGTCTTTCGTCCACACCGAATGCTCGGTCCCGACCGGGTTCAGGATGACGCTGCCCGCGGGATAGTCGCCGTTCTCATCGCTCTGTATGCCTTCGAGCACGACGATGGTTTCCAGCCCGACATGGCGGTGGCGCGGCACGCCGGCGCCGGGCCGGTAGTTGAGGATGGCAACCGACGGCTCGACAGGCCCGCCCTTGAGCAGCCAATGCACGGAGATGCCGTCGCGGAAATGCTCGTATGTCAGATCGCGCCAGCCGCCATTGACGAGGCCAGCAAAAGCAAGATTAGGCATTGGCAATTCCCTGAAGCACCTGGTCGGTCGTCGCCGTCCAGCCGACGATGGCGCCTTGCGCCCGGATCATGGCCAATGCGGCCGCCTTGAACTCCGGGAAATAGCTCTCCGTGGCGTCCTCAGCGAGCAGGCACTCATAGCCGCGGTCGTTGGCCTCGCGCATCGTCGTCTGCACGCAGACCTCCGTGGTGACGCCGGYGAAGACGAGTTGTTGCGCACCGAGCCGCTTGAGGTCTTCACCGAAGCTCGTGGCATAGAACGCGCCCTTGCCGGGCTTTTCGATGACGATCTCGCCGGGCAGCGGGGCAAGCTCGTCGAGGATCGCCGTTCCCGGCTCGCCGACGATGAGCACGCGGCCCATCGGGCCGACATCGCCGATGCGGATCGATGGATTGCCGCGATTGCGCTTGGCCGGTGGCAGGTCCGAAAGGTCGGCCCGGTGACACTCCATCGTGTGGATCACCGGCAGGCCGGCTGCGCGGAACCCTTCGATCAACCGCTTCACCGTCGGCACGATGGCCACGACCCGGCTGACGTCGTTGCCGAGGCTGGCGCCGAAGCCGCCAGGCTCGGCGAAGTCGCGCTGCATGTCGATGACGACCAGCGCCATGGTCTGCGGCTTGAAGGTGAAGGAAAACGGCAGCGCGTCTATTTCCGCCATCAGTGATGTCCCGCCATGTGCTCGCCGATCGTCTGCACGCTGGCTTGGGCAATCGGCGTCTCATAGACCAAGGCGCCATCCGACATGACGAAGATACGGTCGGAAAGCTCCAGCAGCTCGTCGAGGTCTTCCGACATCAGAAGCACGGCGGCACCCGCATTGCGCGCCTTCATGATGCGGGCGCGGATTTCGGCCACCGCCGAGAAGTCGAGGCCGAAGCAGGGGTTGGAGACGATCAGCAGGTCAACCTCGCCGGTGAGTTCGCGCGCCAGCACGGCGCGCTGCACATTGCCGCCCGACAGCGACGAAATCGGCGAGGCGAGCGAAGCGGTCTTGACCTTGAACTGCTCGACCAGGCGGGTCGCATAGTCGCGGATGGCGCTCATCCTGATCCAGCTGATCGGCTTGCCGGCGTCGTTCAAATCGAAGGTCCGGAAGGCCATGTTTTCGGCCACCGTCATCTTCGGCGCGCAGGCGTTGCGCAACGGTTCCTCGGGAATGAAGCGGACATTGAGCGTGCGCGCCTCGCTGCGGCTGGCGCCGTAGGGCGATCCCTTGACCAGAACGTCGCCACCGTCGCGCGTGCGCTGGCCGGCCAGGACTTCGAGAAACTCCTTCTGGCCGTTGCCGGAGATGCCGGCGACGCCGACGATTTCGCCGGACTTCACATCGAGTTCGCCGATGTTGATGGTTTTCAGGCCTGTCCGGTCCGGCGCCTTCAGCGCCTTCACCGTCAGGATCTGCCTGGCGTCGGTCGGCACCGGCGCGCGGCTGTCGAGCGCGGCGATCGGCTGGTCGCCGATCATCATCGCCGCCATCTCCCTGTGCGACAGCTCCGACACTTTTCCGGTTCCGGTCAGCCTGCCCTTGCGCAGCACGGTGATGTCGTCGGCAAACGCCGTCACTTCATGGAATTTGTGCGAGATCATCAGCACGGTGAGACCGCCCGCTCTGGTCATGTCGCGCACGAGGCCAAGCACTTCCTGCGCCTCGCCGGGGGTGAGCACGGAAGTCGGCTCGTCCAGCACCAGGAAGCTGCGGCCGAGATAAAGCTGCTTGATGATCTCCAGCTTCTGTTTTTCGCCGGCCGCGAGTTCGGCCACCTTGACGTCGAGCGGCAGCTTGAACGGCATCCGTTCCATGAAGGCAGCAAGGTCGGCGCGCTCCTTGCGCCAGTCGATGATACCAGGCACCTTTTCGCGCGAGATAACCAGGTTTTCCGCGCCGGTTAGCGACGGGACCAGGGTGAAGTGCTGGTAGACCATGCCGAGTCCGAGTGCCGAGGCATCGCGGGGACTGGCGATCGCCACCTCGCGGCCGTCGACCAGGATGTCGCCGGAGGTCGGGTGGTAAAAACCCATCATGCATTTGACCAGCGTCGACTTGCCGGCGCCGTTTTCGCCCAGCAGCGCATGGAAGGATCCGGCTGGCACCTTGATCGAGACGTCGCTGAGCGCGGTGAAGGCGCCGAAGCGCATGGTCATGCCGATGGTCTCGACACCGACTGCTTTCCTGCCGCCTTCACTCATGGTCGAACCTCATGGCAGTTGGGCGACGAAGGATACCGAATTCGACACCGCGCCGAACACGCCGCCTTGCATCTTGATCATCTTGATCGCGGCGAGGTGGTTGCCGTAGTCGGTCGCGCCGCAGCAATCCTCCAGCATGACGCATTCGAAGCCGCGGTCGTTGGCCTCGCGCATGGTGGTGTGCACGCAGACATCGGTGGTGATGCCGGTGAGCACGATGTTTTCGATGCCGCGCTGGTTGAGGATCAGTTCCAGATCGGTGGCGCAGAACGAGCCCTTGCCCGGCTTGTCGATGATCGGCTCGCCCTCGATCGGATAGAGGTCGGGGATGATTTCCCAGCCTGGTTCGCCACGCACCAGGATGCGCCCGCAAGGGCCGGGATCGCCGATGCCGGCATTGATGCGGCGCGAGCGCCAGCGCTTGTTGGCCGGTAGGTCGGCGAGGTCGGGCCGATGGCCTTCGCGTGTGTGGATGACGGTGTAGCCCTTCGCCCGCATCGCCGACAGCACCGACTTGATCGGCTCGATCGGTGCCCGCACCAGTGAGAGGTCGTAGCCCATATGGTCGACATAGCCGCCCGGTCCACAGAAATCGGTCTGCATGTCGATGATGATCAGCGCCGTATTGTCGGGCCGAAGTTCGCCATTGTAGGGCCATGGATAGGGGTCGGCGTCGATGTAGCGCTGGGTGATCTCGGCTCTGGCGTTCATGGCAAAAACTCCAGTTACTTGGTGATCGACAATTCGCCCGGCGCGCCGGCAAGCGAGCGGCTCGGCGACGAAGTGGCGATCATGATGATCAGGGTGAGGATGTAGGGAGCGGCGTAGAACAGATAGTAGCCTTGCGTGACGCCAACAGACTGCAGCGCCGGGCCGAGCGCGCCGGCGCCGCCGAACAGCAAGGCGGCGGCAAAGCAACCGAGCGGATTCCAGCGCGCGAAGATGACCAGCGCCACCGCCATCAACCCCTGACCCGACGAGATGCGTTCGGTCCAGCTGCCGGGATAGTAGAGGGAGAGATAGGCGCCGCCGATGCCGGCGAGCGCGCCACCGATCCCGGTGGCGATGAGGCGCACGGTGTTGGGGTTGAGGCCCATGGCGCGCGCCGCATCGGAACTGTCGCCGACGACGCGCAGGATCAGGCCGGCGCGGGTGTTGCGGAAAGCCCACCACAGGATCACCGCCAGTGCCGCGCCGATCAGGAACAGCACATTGACGTTGAGTGCCGCCTGAACCTGCGGAATATCCGACCAGCCGCCGAAAGGGATGGCCGGCAGGTCGGGCGCCGAGGGCTGGATGAACGGCTTGCCGAAGAAGAAGGCAAGACCCGAGCCGAGCAGCATCAGGGCGATGCCGATGGCAATGTCGTTAACGCCAGGAAATTTGCAGATCCAGCCGTGGAACAGGCCGAAGCAGAGGCCGGCCGCGGCGGCCGCCAGCAGGCCGAGCCAGGGCGAGCCGGTCATCACCGCCACCGCATAGGCGGTCATGGCGCCGAAGACCAGCGTGCCTTCCAGGCCGAGATTGATGCGGCCGGAGCGCTCGGTGATGGCTTCGCCAAGCGATACGAAGATGAAGGGTGTCGAAACCCGGATGGCGCCGCCGAGGATGGCGAGCGGAACGCCCCAGAGGCCGATCTCGGTCGCGTCCATCAGGCGCCTCGCTTCCAGAGGTCGGGATTGAAGGCCTTGAAGCGGCCGTAGAAGGTTTCGCTGAATAGGATGACGACGAAGAGCATGCCTTGCAGCACCAGCACGGTGGCGTCGGGCAGGTCCATGCGGCGCTGGATGAGGCCGCCGGACGCGTTGATGCCGCCAAGCAGGATGGCGACGGGGATGATCGCCAACGGGTTGTGGCGGGCAAGGAAGGCGACAAGAATGCCGGTATAGCCGTAGCCGGCGGCGAGCGAGGCATTGGCGCTGCCTTGCACGGCGCCGACTTCCAGCATGCCGGCAAGGCCGGCGAAGCCACCGGCAAGCGCGGTGAAGCCGACGATCAGCGGTCCGACGGCCAGCCCCTGCACCTGGGCTGCCCTGACATTGCCGCCGGCGATGCGGGCGGCAAAGCCCCAGCGGGTCTTTTCGATCAGCAGCCAGGACAGGATGCAGGCGACGATGCCGACGACGAGGCCCCAATGCACCTCCATGCCGGGAATGTTGCCGATGCGATAGATATCGGCCAGCGGCTGGGTCGAGGGTTTGTTGAGCGAGGCAGGATCGCGCAGCGGCCCTTCCACCAGATGGTTCATCAGGGCGATGGCGATATAGGCCATCAGCAGGCTGGAGATGGTTTCGTTGACAGCGCGGTAGTGGCGAAGCGCGCCGACGGCACCGATCCAGATGCCGCCGGCGGCCATGCCCGCCACGCCCATGGCAAGAATGACGATTGATGATGGCGTGCCGCCCAGCGCCACGCCTGTGGCAGCGGCAGCGACGCCGCCGAGGACGATGGCGCCTTCGCCACCGATGACAACGAGGCCGAGCCGGGCTGGCAGCGCCACACAGAGCGCCGCCAGCAAGAGCGGCGCTCCGCGCGACAGCGAGTTCTGGATCGAGAACCACGAGCCGAAACCGCCGCGCCACATGGTTTCATAGAGCTGGACGGGCGACTTGCCGACCAGCGCAATGAACAGGCTGAACAACACCATGCCGACGATCAGCGCCGCGAGCGGAATGACGAACGCTTCCGCCCGCCTGGCGATCCATTCCAGCGCCGCCGAATATCCCCTGGCGCCGAACACCGCCGGTGCATCCGCGCTGCTGACCGTATCTGCCATGGCCCGTCTCCGTGCGCGCGTTCAGCTTCAGGCGGTCGAACCGACGACACCCTCGACGAGATAGTCCATGCTTTCGAGCTCGATGGCGGTCTCGACGAAGGCCTGGCCTTCGGTGGCGACGACGATGCCCTTGTTGCTCTTCAACGGACCCTTGATGACGGAGAAGCCACCCTTCATCATTTCAGCCAGCGTGGCGTCGAACTGCTTGTGCGCCGGCTCGCCTACGGCGGGACCAAGCGGGCTCATCTTGACGAAACCATCGGCCAGTCCGCCGCGGGTGAAATTGGGCAGCGGCGTGCCGGCGACGAGGTCGTCGACGAACATCTTGTAGACCTTGGCCCAGTTCCATTCGGCGCCGGTCAGGTATTTTTCCGGCGCCAGCGGGCTCTGGTTGGCATGATAGCCGCAGATGAAGGCGCCGCGCCCGGCCGCCGTCTCGACCACCACTTTCGGGCTGTCGACATGACAAGTGATGACGTCGGCGCCCTGATCGACCAGCGCGTTGGTGGCTTCCGCTTCCTTGACCGCCAGCGACCATTCGCCGGTGAAGATCACCTGGCAGGTGATGGTCGGGTCGACCGAGCGCGCGCCGAGCAGGAACGAATTGATGTTGAGCAGCACCTGCGGGATCGGCTTGGCGGCGACGAAGCCGAGCTTCTTGGTCTTCGACGTGTGGCCCGCGACGACGCCATTGAGATACTGGCCCATGCCGATATAGCCGAAATAGGAGCCGGCATTCATCGGATGCTTGTCCTTGTTCCACATGCCGCCGCAATGGCGGAACTGCACGTCGGGGAATTTCGCGCACATGGCCAGCATATGCGGATCGAAATAGCCGAAGGAGGTCGGGAAGATCAGCGAGGCGCCATCGAGGTTGATCATCGATTCCATAGTCTTCTGGACGTCGACCGTCTCGGGGACGTTCTCCTCCTCGACGATGGAGATGCCCTCGATGCCCTTCAGCGCCGCCGCACCCTCGGCATGCGCCTGGTTGTAGCCGTAGTCGTCCTTCGGCCCGACATAGATGAAGCCGACGGTGGCGGCCGCGGCGAAGGCCCTGTTGATGGGAAAGGCTGCCGAGGCAAGACCAAGGGCTGCTCCGGCGGCGGAGGTCTTGAGCAACTGGCGGCGGCTAAGCATGAATCTGTCGGTCATCTCTTATGCTCCCCTGTAGGACCCTTTTCCGGGTCGGTTAACGCCTTGTCAGGAAAGTGCATGCAATCAGCGTGCCAGTTCCAAAATCGTAATTTATCCAACAAAATCAGTGAAAACTCGGATGGTGACTGCACAAGCGAAAGGCAATTGCATACACTTTTTGCCTTGAAAATAGCCAGTTTGACATGTAGATTAAAATTGAGGCATAGACTGAGGCGACCCGAGTCGGGACTGGCCCGCGAGCCAACCCTGCAAAAAGACTGGACGGAGGAGATGTGTCGGGAAAGCGCAGCTTGATCAGGTCGGGCACGACCGTCGATCAGATGGTGAGGGCGATCGGCGACCGCATCGTCACCGGCTTCCTGCGCCCCGGCGAAAAGCTCGACGAGGCTTCGCTCGCCGCCCGCTTCGACGTCTCACGCACGCCGGTGCGCGAGGCGCTTGGTCATCTCAGCGCCATGGGCTTGGTCGAAAGACGGCCCAACCGGGGCGCCATCGTCGCCGTGGTGACGCAGGAGCACCTCGCCTCGATGTTCGAAAGCATGGCCGAACTGGAAGCGATCTGTGCTCGCTTCTCCGCCGAGCGGATGACCGGCGGCGAGCGGCGCACGCTCGAGATCGAACATCAGGGCTCGGCGCGGCTGGTGCAGCTGGGCGCCGAGGAGGACTATGAATACTTCAACACCGAGTTCCACAGCCGGCTTTATCGCGGCGCCCACAACACGCATATCTACGAAATGACGGTGATGACACGCAGCCGCCTGGCGCCCTTCCGCCGTGCTCAATTCATGCTGCCGGGCCGCCTCGCCAAATCCTGGAAGGAGCATGACGCGATCGTAACCGCGATCATGCGTGGTGACGGCACTGCCGCCGGCAAAGCCGCCAGGGATCATGTTTCCATCGTCAGTGAGGCGAGCGCCGTTTTTGCCAGTGTTGACCCGGTGCATCCGGCCCCCGATTTGGCCGGCCTATCCCGCTAGCGAACCCGACCCTTCACCCTTCATCTCAAACATGCTTGCGGCCGCCGGCTTCGCGGAACCAGCTGTCGGGATAGGGATACCACCAACCCTGGATCTCAGGCTTGTGGTCGATGATCACCATCTTCGAGCGGCGGAAAGCATCGAGCCCCTGGCGACCGAGCTCGCGGCCGAGACCGGAGGCCTTCCAGCCGCCGAAGGGCAGCGCGTCATTGTCGATCAGCGGATTGTTGACCCAGACCATGCCGGCCTCGAGCCGTTCGGCCGCCTCATGCGCCTCGGCAAGGTCGGTGGTGAAGACGGAAGCGCCGAGCCCGAACGGGCTGTCATTGGCGAGCCTGATCGCCTCGTCGAAATCTTTCACCCGGCAGATCGCGGCGACCGGCCCAAAACACTCTTCGCGCACGATCGCCATATCGGGGGTGACGCCGGTCAGGATCGTCGGCTCGTAGAACCAGCCGATAGTGTGCGCCGGCGGAATGCGCCCGCCGATGACCGCCTTTGCGCCGTGCGCGACCGCGTCGTCCACCAGCCGCATGACCTTCGCCCGCGCCGCCTCGCTGACCAGCGGTCCGATCTCGGATTTGTCCAGCCCGTTGCCGATCCGCAGCGCGAGCGTCCTTTCGGCGAATAGCTCGACGAAGCGGTCATGAACGGCATCGACCACAAAAAACCGTTCGGCTGAGGTGCAGACCTGGCCGGTGAGGTGGAAGGCGGCGGTGACGCTGCCTGCAGCGGCAATGTCCAGTGGGGCGTGCGCGGAGATGATCAGGGGATCGCTGCCGCCGGCCTCGATGACGCAAGGCTTCATGCGTTCGGCGCAAGCCACGGCGACGGCCTTGCCGGCAGCCACCGAGCCGGTGAAGGCGACGGCATGGGTGCGGTCGGAGGCGATCAAAGCCTGCGCCGTGGACGCCCCGCCGGGCAGGCAGGAAACCAGGCCTTCGGGCAAGGAGCGGAACACCGTCATGTAATCGAGCGTCGACAGCGTCGTCGCTTCGGCCGGCTTGATCACACAGGCATTGCCGGCGGCAAGCGAGGCGGCGACCGTCCAGCACATCAAGAGGATCGGGAAATTGTACGGCATGATGTGGACGGAGACGCCATAGGGCTCGTAGCGCGCATACTGGAAGGAACCCGCCTGCGTCGTGCCGGCAATCTTGCCCGCATCGTCGCGCGCCATTTCGGCATAGTAGCGGAAGATCGGTGCACAATTGGCGATCTCGCCGATGGCTTCCGGATAGGGCTTGCCCATCTCGCGGACCATCAGCTCGGCACAGCGGGTGAAGTCGGCGGCTTCGATGGCATTGGCGACGGCATGCAGATGTTTGGCGCGGCTCTTGGCGTCGAGCCTTTTCCACGCCGCTTGCGCCTTGGTCGCGGCGGTGAGCACGGCGTCGATCTCGCCATCGCTGGCCGCAGCGATGGCGCCAACCGTTTCCAGCGTCGCCGGATCGATCACCGGTTTGTTGGCGCCGGCCATCGGCCGGTAGTCCGGATTGACGAAGAAGGTTGGGCGGTCAGCGGAGAAATCCATGGACATCCTCTCAGATCCGCTCAGCGGATCATGTAGACCTTCTTGATCGTCTCATGGACGGTGCAGATGCCCTTCCAATCCTGTGGAAAGAACGCCGCCGTGTCGGGCTCGATCTCGATCACTTCGCCGGATTCGTGGACGTAGGTGCAGCGGCCCTCGAGAAAATGGCAGAACTCGTCGCGGGTGACGTGGCAGTGCCATTTGCCGGGCGTGCAGACCCATAGACCGCATTCGGAACGGCCCTCCGGCCCCTTGTGCAGCAGCTTGCCCGAAGTGCGGGATTCGCCTTCGATCATGGTGGGGATGACGCCCCAGTCGACGAGGTCGGTAATAGTGAGCGGCGATTTCATGATCGGCGTGGTCATACAAATATTCCTTGAAACTGTTACTGGGTGCTCACCGGCACATGAAGGCCTTGGTCAGCGTTTCGGTGATGATGGAGATGCCGGTCCAGCCGGCGGGGAAGAACACCAGCGTGCCGGCCTCGACCGGGACCTGTTCGCCATTCTCCCTGATATAGCTGCCGCGCCCAGACAGGAAATGGCAGAACTCATCGGCTGCGAAGATTATGTGGCGCGTGCCCGGCGTGCATGACCACAGGCCGCATTCGCTCGATCCGTCCGAGTTCTGGGACAGGATCTTGCCCGATGCGTGTGGCGAACCGGCGAGCGGCGACGAGCTTGCGCCCCAATCGTCCAGCGCTACCGAGGCGACGTTCGGCCAATAAGGTGTCGGCATGTCATGAAGCTCCAGTCGCTGATTCTTGCTTGAGCATGATCTTGTCCGAAAACCGGTTCCCACTTTTCGGGATCATGTTTCAGGCCAGCATGTAGATGTTGCGGATGGTCTCGTGGACGGTGCATTCGCCGGCCCAGCCGGCAGGGAACATGACCACGGTTTGCGCGGCGACTTCTATCACCTCGCCGACATCAGATCGGTAGGTCGCACGGCCGGCGACGAAATGGCATAATTCGTCGCGCGGGATCGCCAGCCGCCAGCGGCCGGGGGTGCAGACCCAGATACCGGATTCCGGCTGGTTGTTCGGCCCCTTGTGCACCAGCCTGCCGGTCGAGTGCGAAGCGCCTTCCAGCGCATCCGGCTGCGCGCCCCAGTCGACGAGGTCGGTGCGGGTGGAGGCTTGGTAGAGGTGTGGCACGGAGGAGGTCACAGCAGCTTCTCCAGCAGGCAGGCGGCTTTCTCCGGTCCATTCTGCGATTGCATCTGCGCCGAGGTCTTCCCCAGCTTCGCCTTCATTCTCGGGTCGGTCAGGCAAGCTTCCAGCTTTGCGACCAGCTCGGCATCGGTCCAGTCGTAGCGCGGCATGCCGAAGCCGTGGCCGGTTTCCTCGACGCGCGTGGCGTTATCGTGGCCATCCCAGACATAGGGCATGATGATGGCCGGCTTGCCGAAATAGAGGCACTCGGTGAACGAGTTGTTGCCGCCATGGTGGATCACCGCATCGACCTGCGGGATGACCGAGGGCTGCGGGAACCAGCTGTCGACGATGACGTTGCCGGGCACGTCGGTGTACTGGTCCTTGTAGCCGCCGACATTGACCAGTGCGCGGTAGCGGGTCTTGCCGAGCGTCGTGATGATGCGCTTCAACAGCTCGACATCGCCGGCCCCTAAGCTGCCGAAGGAGACATAGAGCAGCGGCCCGTCATTATACTCAGCAAAAGTCGGCACAGTGTAGGGCTTCTCCTGCCGCACGCAGCCTTCCAGGTACTGGAATTTTGCCGGATCGAGCGGATGGCGGCGCTTGAATTTTGCTGCCTCTGGATAAAGCAGCAGGTTCAGGTAGGGCGAAGCCTCGAAGAACTGGCCGATCGGATAGGGCGCCTCGTTGTTGGCGTTGAGGAACGCGTTGAAGTCGTCATGGATCGGCTTGATCACGGCGTTGAAATGATCGCGGTAGCGCTGGTGTCCGGCATGGTCGTTCTCGCCGCAGCCGGACAGATGCGGCGGGATATCCTCGTCCTCGATCTCGTTTTCCGAGCAGGAGATGACGCGCACCCAGGGTTTGCCATACTGCTTGATCGCCGGAAACAGGATGACGTTGTCGACGCAGATCACGTCTGGCTTGATGGCGTTGAGAACCCGCGGCAGATCCTTCTGCGCCCATTTGGCGCTGTCGACGATCGCCGTCCAGCAATCCTTGACGTAGTTGTCGACCTGGTCGTAGGGCGATTTGCGGAAATTCGGGATGTGGCCGTTGATGAAGTCTTCCCAGAACTTGGCCATCTGTTCGGGCGGCATCGGCTCGGACAGGTTCACCGGATGGGCCTCGAAGCCGTAACCCTTGTAGACATCGACGAAGCCGGGATCGGACAGGAACACCGCCCTGTGGCCGCGCGCCTCGACCGCCTGGGCGATGCCGACGGAATTGAGCGCCGGGCCAAAGGCCGCTTCGGGGAAAAACGCGATCGTCTTCTGCGCCATCAAGCTCTCCTTCAATCACTCTGCGAAAATTCTGACGTCGGCGGCGTCCCAGCCGAGTTCGACAGCGTCGCCTGATGAAACCGGCCGGCGGTCGGCGGCGTCAGCGGTGACGCGCACCAGGAATGGTTTTGGCGACAAAGCGGTGCGGACATGCAGTTGCAGGTCGAGCCCGTGGTAGGCGAGCGCCTCAACGGTGCCGGCAACACGGTTGACTGTCTCAACTGACGGAAACAGCCGGATACGTTCGGGCCGCACCGACGCGACCGCAGCGGCGCCCGGCGAAAGCGTGGCGGGAAGTTTGCCAGCGATCCGTGCACCGTTGGCCGCCACCACGCCGTCAGCCGTGGCCTTGCCCGGAACAAAATTCATCACGCCGATGAAGTCGGCAACGAAACGGTCTGCCGGATGTTCGTAGATCGCGTGTGGCGTATCGCATTGCAGCAGTCTGCCGTCTTTCAACACCGCCATGCGGTCGGCCATGACGAGCGACTCCTCCTGGTCATGGGTGACGATGACGAAGGTGATGCCGACCTCGTGCTGCAGGCGCTTCAACTCAAGCTGCATGGCGCCGCGTAGTTTCTTGTCGAGCGCGCCGAGCGGCTCGTCGAGCAGCAGCAGCCGCGGCCGCTTGACCAAGGCCCGGGCGAGCGCAACGCGCTGCTTCTGGCCGCCCGACAATTGCTCCGGCTTGCGATCGGCGAAGGCGACGAGTTCGGTGGTCGCCAGGATGGCGTCGACACGGGAGCGGATTTCGCTGGTCGGCAAGCGCTCCATTTCGAGGCCGTAGGACACATTGGCCCTGACGCTCATATGCGGAAACAGCGCGTAGGATTGGAACATCAGATTGACCGGCCGCTTGTTGGGCGGGATTTTCGCGATGTCCCTGCCATCGAGCAGGATGCGCCCGTCATTGGGCGTCTCGAAGCCGGCCAGCATGCGCAACAGCGTGGTCTTGCCGCAGCCGGACGGACCGAGCAGCGCGAAGAACTCGTTCTCGCGGATGTCGAGCGAAATGCCGTCGACCGCGGTGACGCGGCCGAAATTCTTCGACACATGATCGATGGCCAGCAGCGTACGCGGTTCGCTCATTGGCCGATGATCCCACGGTTGAGCCGCTGCGACAGGGTCAGCGCGGTGATCGAGACAGCCATGACGATGGTCGCCAGCGCGTTGATCTCCGGCGTGATGCCGAAGCGGATCATCGCGTAGATCTGCATCGGCAGCGTGGTCGAGGTGCGCCCGGCGCCGGCGGTGAAGAAAGCGATGATGAACTCGTCGACCGACAGCGTGAAGGCGAGCAGCGCGCCGGCGATCACCGCCGGCAGGATGACCGGCAAGGTGACGCGCCTAAAGGTGGTGATGGCGGAGGCGCCGAGATCGGCGGAGGCCTCGACGATCGACCAGTCGAAACTCTTCAGCCGCGCGCGCACCACCGAGCAGACGAAGGCGAGGTTGAAGACGACATGCGCGAGGATGATGGTGTGCAGGCCCATGGTGATGTTGAGCATCGAGAAGAACGAGAGCAGCGCGATCGCCAGCACGATGTCGGGAATGATCATCGGCGCGAAGATCAGTGCTTCCAGTCCTTTGCCGTACTGCCGGCGCATCTCGACGCCGATCGCCAGCAGCGTGCCGAGCAAGGTGGCGATGGCGGTCGAGACCAGCGCCACGATCAGCGTGTTCAGTGCAGCGGAGAGGATCGCGGAATTGCCGGCGAGCGAGACATACCATTTCAGCGAAAACCCGGACCATGCGGTCGGCAGCCCGCCCTCGTTGAACGACAGCGCCACCAGCACGGCGATCGGGATGTAGAGGAAGGCGAAGACGAGGCCGAGCACCAGCCAGAGCGTGCGCCGCGTAGCGGGGGAGCGCTCAGCCATCGGCGTCGCCCCCGGCTTGCGCGGTTTGGCCCGAGGCGCGATTGGCGGCCAGCGCCTGCGCCATCAGCACCAGCAGCATGATGGCGATCAGCGCCATGGCGAGTGCGGCGCCGAAAGGCCAGTCATTGGCGGTGAGGAACTGGTCGTAGACGAGGTTGCCGATCATCTGGAAGCGGCCGCCGCCGAGCAGCGCCGGGGTGACGAAATTGCCGATCGACAGTACGAAGACGAAGACGGCGCCGGCGGCGATGCCGGGCACGGTCAGCGGCAGGATGACACGGCGAAATGTGGTTGTGGCCGAGGCGCCGAGGTCGCGCGAGGCTTCGGCCAATTCCGGGTTGAGCCGCGACAGCGGCGCGTAGCAGGCGAGGATGACGAAGGGCAGATAGTTGTAGACGAGGCCGGCGATGACAGCGCCTTCGGTATAGAGCATCGACGGCGGCTCGCCGGTGTAGCCAAACCAGCGCAAGAGCTGGGTGATCAGGCCCTCGCGGTTGAGCAGCACGATCCAGGCATAGGTGCGGATCAGATAGTTGGACCAGAAGGGCAGCACGGCGAAGAACAGGAACACCGGCTGCAGCCGGCGGGGCGCAGCCGCGATGGCATAAGCCGCGGCGTAACCGATCACCACCGCGATCAGGGTTGCGGTGCCGGCAATGCGCGCCGAGTTCAAGAAGATGCCGGCATAGAGCGGGTCGAAGACCAGCCCGAAATTCTCCAGCGTGAAGGTGTATTCGATGCCGCCATAGATGCCGCGCCGGAAGAAGGCGAGCGCCAGCACCAGCGCGCATGGCACCACCATCAAGGCGGTCAGCCAGGCCAGTGCCGGCGCCATCAGCAAGGAGGAGCGAAGTCTGGTTGAGGACACGATTGGGGTACCGCATTCAGCAGCCGACGGCGGAAATCCGCCGTCGGTTGTGATCTCTGATTTGCCGCGGCTTACTGCGCGGCCTTGATCTCGCTGACGATCTTGGAATAGTCGCGCTGGGCTTCGCCGACGTCACGCAATTGTTCGAACTTGACGAGGTCGGCCACCGGCATCGCCATGTTGGGGAACTTGGCCAGGAAATCGGCCGGCAGGCTTTCCATCGCCGGCTTGTTCGGCACCTTGTAGTCGATGTTCTGCGCAGCCCAGGCGTGGTTCTTGGCGTCGAGCATGAAGTTGATGAACTGGAAGGCGGCGTCCTTGTGCTCGGAAGCCTTCATCACCACCATCGTGTCGACCCACAGGTCCGAGCCTTCCTTCGGAATCACATATTTGATCTCGGGCTTGTCGGCGATGCCGTAGTTGCACCAGCCGTCCCAGGCCTGCACCATCAACGCTTCGCCTGACACCAGCTTCGAATAGAAGGTGGTGTCGTCATAGGCGAGCAAGGTCTTCTTGGCGGAGATCAGCAGGTCCTTGACCTCGGCCATCTTGGCCGGATCGGTCTCGTTGACCGAATAGCCCTTGTCGAGCTGGCCGGCGGCCAGCAGCCAGCGATCGGTCGCCAGCATGGTGGTCTTGCCCTTGAGGTCGTCGGAGGGAGCCAGCAGATCGCTCCAGCTGGTTGGCGCCACCTTCACCAGATCCGAGCGGTAACAGAGGCCGGTGGTGCCCCAGGTGTAGGGCACCGAAAAAGCATTGCCGACATCGTGCGGCAGCTTGGTCGCCTCCGGATAGAGGTTGGCAAGGTTGGGGACCTTGGCGTGGTCGATCGGCTCGGTCAGGCCGAGCTTGTTCAGCACCTCGGCGAAGGGCGAGGAGACGAAGACGACGTCATAGCCCTTGCCGCCGGCGGCAATGAGCTTGCCCATGATCTCTTCGTTGGTGGCGTGCACCACGACTTCGCCGGAAACACCGGTGGCGGTCTTGAAGGCGGCCATGGCATCGGGCGCCATATAGCCATCCCAGTTGGAGATGACGAGGTCGGCCGCAGTGGCTGGCGCCGACAGCGCCAGGCCAAGGCCAAGCGCGATTGAAGACATCTTCAGCGAACGGTGCCGCAGAAAAGTGGCGGTCATGACAGACTCCCATTCCGGTTGATCGTCGAATTTCTTTCGTCGGACCGGCGTTTGCGGCCCGTGCCGCTGCCTCGATCCAGTTCCCCGGTCTTTATCGCCGATTGAGCTGACAGTACTATTGCAGAAAAAAGTACGTCAATCCATAATCTGACAAACGACCAAGGAATCTGGCTGATTGCGTCGGCGACGGCGATCGTCCAAACCTTGGCCGTCACGTCCGTTCCCCGAGACCAGTCATGCAAGCCGCAGCCCGACGCCCCCGCACCAACCATCTCGATCTGGCACAGCGCATCCTGGATGTCGCCCGGCAGCGCGGCTTTGGGCCTGGTGCGCATTTGCCGGAACAGCAGATCGCCTCGCTCTGCAATGTCTCGCGGACGCCCGTGCGAGCGGCGTTGCGCCTGCTCACCGAACAGGGCGTGGTGCGCTGGGAGGCCGAAACCGGCTACCGCCTGGCCGTCGATCTTGCCGCGCAGGCGGCGATCGCAAGGGAATTGCCTGTTACCGAGGAGGATGAGCTTACCGAAGCGATCCTGCGCGACCGGTCAGCACGACGGCTCGATCAGACGGTGACCGTCGGCGGGCTGATGAAGCGGTACAACTCCGAACGCAAGACGGTACTAAAAGCGCTTCAGAGACTGACGGAGGAGAATCTTCTGGACCGCGCGCCGGGGCAATCCTGGCTTTTCCGGCGGGCACCGGACGATCCCGAGGCGCAAGGCGAAAGCTACGAGTTCCGTCTGCTGCTGGAGCCTGCCGCCATTGTGGCGCCCGGCTTTCGGCTGGATGGTGCGCGTGCGGCAGCGCTGCGGCAGGGCATGGAAGCGCTGGCGGCACTGCCTGATGCGGCGTTCGACGGCAGAGAGTTCCAGCGGCTGGACATCGAATTTCACGGCATGATCGCCGATGGCGCCGGCAACCGCTTCGTCACCGATGCGCTGTCCGATCATCTCAGGCTGCGCCGGCTGCCGGGCACCTATGCCGGCGTCAACGTCTTCCGGCTGAAGCAGTCGCTGCGCGAGCACCTGACGATACTCGACCATCTCGAAAGCCGGCAGTATGAGGTTGCCGCCGATCTGCTTCGCGTGCATCTGCGCTTGTCGCGCAGCCAGCGCCCGCAGGCGGCCAGTCGCGGGGCTCCCGCATTGTTCGGCATGATCAGCCGGCCGGATTGATGAGGACGAGTTGACGCGCAAAGCCAGCCCGACCATCGCGCTGTTTCCCGAAGCGAGTTTTGGCGCGGCGTTGAATTGCGTTGGCATCGCGCAAGCCTTGCGCGCCCGCGGCGCGCGGCCGGTTTTCATCTGCCATGCCGGCTTCTCCGGCGTCTTTGCCGATTACGGTTTTCAGGAATACCAGTTGCCGACCGACGATCCGCTGAGCGACAGCGAGCGGCAGAGCTATTGGCAAGCCTTCGTGCGCCGGCATTTGCCGCATTTCAGGCTGAGCCCGATCGACCAGCTTGAAACCTATGTCGCGCCGACCTGGGAGGCGATCGTCGACACCGCGGTCAGTGCCGAGGTGCCGCTGCGACAGCTGCTGGCGCGGCTGAAGCCGGACGCGGTGGTGCTCGACAACGTCATCATGTTTCCGGCCTTGGCCGCCGCCGGCTGTCCGTGGGTGCGTGTCGTCTCCTGCGCCGAGACCGAACTTCCCGACGCAAAAGTCCCTCCGTATCTCTCGGGACTTGGCACTGACGACCCGCAACGCGCGGCGTTCGAGGCTCGGTATCTTTCGGCCTCGGCACCAGCACATGACCGCTTCAACCGCTTCCGGGTCGATTCCGGCCTTGCGCCGCTGCCGAAGGGATTGTTCCTCGAAACCTCGCCCGACCTCAATCTGCTGCTGACACCGACGATCGTGCGCCGCCAGCGCGCCGAACCGCTCGACCCCTCCCGCTTCATCTATCTCGAGGGCTGCGTGCGTTCGGAAGGGCCATTCGAGGTGCCGGTGTTTCCGCGCAAGGGTGGGCCGCTGGTCTATGTCAGCTTCGGCAGCCTGGGCGCCATGGATGTCGGGCTGATCGAGCGGATGCTTGCCGTTTTCGACAGGCTGCCGGCGCGCTTCATCGTCAATGTCGGTGGCCTGCGCGACGCCTATCGCGCGGTTCCCGACAATGTCTATCTCGATGCCTGGTTTCCGCAGCCCTCGGTGGTGGCGAAATCCGACCTGTTCATCCATCACGGCGGCAACAACAGTTTTTGCGAAGCGCTGCGCTTCGGCGTGCCGTCACTGATCATGCCCTATTGCTGGGACGGGCACGACAATGCGCGCCGCGCGCGAGAGACCGGCGTAGGCGACCATATCGGCCGTGACGCCTGGACCGAAGGAGGATTGGAGAGAGCCATTCTCGGCCTGCTGGCCGACGATGCGATGCGCGCCCGCCTGAAGGAGAATGCAGCCGAGATGGCGCTGAAACCCGGAACGGATGTGGCCGCTGAAGCCATTCTTTCTCTTGTACGGACATGACCAAAATGCCTGAAGACCACACAATCAATTTTCCGCCTATGGGCGGTACTATCGACCCGAAAAGCTGGCTGGCCGCGCATGCGATCAGCGAAGTCGAGTGCCTGGTGCCCGACTTGAATGGCGTTTTGCGCGGCAAAGCCTTGCCGGCTGCCAAATTCCTCAAGGCGCTGGAAGACCGCGCGCTCTATCTGCCGAGCAGCGCCTTTCTGGTCAGCATCGATGGCCGCTATTCCGGTTCGATCGACGAAGGTTTTGCTTATGCGGATCCGGACATGCGCATGGCGCCTGATGTGTCGACGCTCTGCCTGGCGCCCGGCGGCGGTGCTGGCAAGGCCTACGTCTTTGCCGATGCATTCCACATGGACGACCGGCGGTGGATGGCCTCGCCGCGTCATGTGCTGCGGGCCGTGCTCGATCTCTACCGCCAGCGCGGCTGGCGGGCAGTGGTGGCGCCGGAGCTCGAATTCTATCTCACCGCGCCCAATCCCGATCCCGACCGGCCGTTGACCGCACCGATCGGGGGCAATGGCCGCACGGAGACTGTGCAGCATCCCTATGACATGGCCGCACTCGAGGAGTTCGAGCCGGTGATCCGGCGAATCTATGACTATGCCGCTGCCGCCGGCCTGCCGCTCGACACGCTGATCCATGAATCGGGCACGGCGCAGCTGGAAATCAACTTCCTGCATGGCGACGCGCTACCGCTGGCCGACAAGGTGCTGCTGTTCAAGCGATTGACGCGCCAGGCCGCGCAGCAGAGCGGCATGCATGCGACCTTCATGGCGAAGCCCATCGCCGCGCAGGCCGGCAGCTCGATGCATCTGCACATGTCGGTCATCGACGAGGCCGGCAATACGCTGTTTGCCGGCAGCGATGATGCGGATACCGAGATGTTTGGGCATTTCATCGGCGGGCTGCAGAAATATGTCCCGGAAATCATGCCGCTGTTTGCGCCGAACGTGAACTCGTTCCGCCGGATAAGGCCGAACCACAGCGCGCCGGCCAACATCGAATGGTCGCATGACAATCGTTCTTGTGGTTTGCGCGTGCCGGCCGGCGGTCGGGCGGCGCGGCGAATTGAGAACCGGCTGCCCGGTGCGGATTCCAATCCCTATCTGGCCATCGCCGGCTCGCTGCTCGCGGGTTATCTCGGCGTGGAACAGAAGCTGGCGCGGTCGGCCGAGGCGTCGGGCAATGCCTACAAGATCAAAAGCACACTGCCGAAAACCATGGAGGAGGCGCTCGATCGGTTCACCGCTTGCGACCCGGTGCGGGCGCTGCTCGGCGAGGATTTCTTCCAGTCCTATCTGCGCGTCAAGAGCGTCGAACTCGACCTGTTCCAGAGCGTGGTGACGAGCTGGGAACGCGACCACCTGCTGCTGAAGGTGTGATCATGGCCTCCAGTTCAACGGGTTTCAATTCTGGTCTCGATATCGGCAAATCCTACTATGTCGCGACAGCCAATCCGGCGCCGGACCATCCGGCGCTGGTGGGAGATGTCGACGCTGACCTGGTGGTGGTCGGCGGCGGCTGCACCGGCCTGTCCGCCGCCCTTCACGCCGCCGAGCGCGGCCTGAAAGTGGTGCTGCTCGAAGGCGGCAAGATCGGCTGGGGGGCGTCGGGCCGCAATGGCGGTCAGATGATCCCCGGCCTGCGCAAGGGCGCCAAGGGGCTGGTCAAGCTCTATGGCTCGGAGCGTGCAAAGGCGCTGTTCGATCTCGCCTTCGAGGCACGCGGGCTGGTGCTCGACGTCATCGAGCGCCATGGCATCGATTGCGATCTCAGGCCGACCGGACATCTGGTCGGTGCGGTCAACGGTTCTGACCTCAAAGACTTGGAGGACGAGGCCAGGTGCCTCGAGAGCGTGATGAAATTCCGTGACGTCGAGATCCTGTCGGCAGCGCAGGCACGCAGCAAGGTCGACACGCCCTATCATGGCGCCATGTATGAGCCGCTTGGCGGCCATATGCATCCGCTGAACTACACGCTTGGGCTTGCCCGCGCGGCCGTGGCCGCTGGTGTCGTCATCCACGAGAATTCGGTGGCAGTGAAGCTGGAGCGCGAACCTTCGATCCGGGTCTCGACGGCAAAGGGTTCGGTCCGCGCAAAACATGTCGTGCTGGCGGGCGATGCGCTGCTCAACGGACTGGAGCCGCGCGTCAACAGCCGCATCATGCCGGTTGGCAACTACATCGTCGCCACCGAGCCGCTCGAGGGCAAACGCAACGTTATTCCGGCCAATGTCGCGGTGTCCGACACACGCTTCGTCGTCAACTACTACCGGATGTCGGCGGATGGGCGCCTGCTGTTCGGTGGCGGCGAACGCTACACGCCGTCGCCGCCGGCCGACATTGCCGGCTTCGTGCGGCCGCATATGGAAGCCACATTTCCGCAACTGAAGGGCTGTCGCATCGACCACGCCTGGGGTGGGCTGGTTTCGGTGACGACGTCGCGGCTGCCGCATGTTGGGCACTATGGCGAGGTCTATTTCGCGCATGGCTATTCCGGCAAGGGCGTCATCCTGTCGACGCTGTCGGGCAAGCTGCTGGCCGAAGCGATCACCGGCGATGCGTCGCGGCTCGACCTGTTCTCGACGCTCACGCCCATGCCGTTCCCCGGCGGCACGGCGCTGCGCGGTCCGCTCTATGTGCTCGGCATGCTGTGGTACGCGATGCGCGACCGTATCAAGCATTGACGTTACTGTTGGCGGGCGGGGACCATCGGAGGCGATTGCATGCGTGATTTTCAATTCCCCGGACGGTCGCCGGTGCGCGCGACGGAAGCGATGGCGGCGACATCGCATCCGCTGGCGACACTGGCGGCGATCGACATGCTGCGCTCCGGCGGCAACGCGATGGATGCGGCTGTCTGCGCGGCAGCGGTACAAGCGGTCGTCGAGCCGCAATCGACAGGCATCGGTGGCGACTGCTTTGTCCTTTATTGCCCGAAAGGCGAGGGTGAGGTTCTGGCCTTCAACGGTTCGGGCCGCGCACCCGCTGCGGCGACGGCCGAATGGTATTTGGGCAAGGGGTATGATGGATTGCCCGAGACCGGCCCGCATGCGGTCACCGTGCCCGGCGCCATCGACGCCTGGTGCCGGCTGCTCGACGATCATGGCAGGAAGGGCATCGACGCCGCGTTGGCGCCCGCCATACGCTATGCCGAACAGGGCTATATCGTTCACGACCGCGTCGCCGTCGATTGGGCTGACGAGGTCGCCCTGCTCGCCGCCGACGAACATGCCGCGCGGATCTTCCTGCCGAACGGCCGGGCTCCGCAGGCCGGTGACCTGCACCGACAACCCGAGCTGGCGGAAACCTTGCGTATCGTCTCGAGGCAGGGACGCGCCGGTTTCTATGAAGGCGCGGTCGCGGATGACTTGGTGGCGCGTCTTGGCGCGCTTGGCGGGCTGCACGCACTTGAGGATTTCGCGGCAACCAAAGGTGACTATGTCAAGGCTGTGAGCACGTCCTATCGTGGCTACGACATCCATCAGATGCCGCCGAACAATCAGGGCATGACGGCGCTGATCATGCTCAATGTGCTTTCCGGCTTTGCGCTCGGCTCGCTGGAGTCGAACGGCGCCGAGCGGCTGCATCTTGAGATCGAAGCCGGCCGGCTCGCCTATCAGGACCGCGACAATTTCATAGGCGACCAGAATTTCGTCCATGTCCCGGTGGAGCAGTTGCTGTCGAGCGCTCGTGCCGACCGGCTGCGCGCCGCCATCGATCCGGTGCGCGCGATGACGCATCTGCCCCGGCTTGAACTGCAGCCGAGCGATACGGTCTACATCTCCGTGGTCGATCGCGATCGCAATGCGGTCAGCTTCATTAACTCGACTTTCGGCTCGTTCGGCAGCGGCGTGGTCGGGCCGAAGACCGGGGTGGTGCTGCAGAATCGCGGCAAGAGCTTCCAGCTGGCAGCGGACCACCCGAACCGCATCGCGCCGGGAAAACGTCCCATGCACACCATCATGCCGGGCATGGTGACAAAAAACGGCCGGGCGGTGATGCCGTTCGGGGTGATGGGCGGCGGCTACCAGCCGTTCGGCCATGTTCACTTGCTCACCAACATATTCGATTTCGGCATGGATCCGCAGCAGGCACTCGATGCACCACGGGTGTTTTACAAAGACAATGCAGTGCTGGCGGAGCGTGGCATTCCGACTGACGCGATCGCCGGCTTGCGCCAGCGGGGCCATCAGGTATCGATTGCGGAAGAGCCGCATGGCGGCGGCCAATTGGTGCTGATCGACTGGGACAAGGGAACGCTCACCGGCGCCTCCGATCCGCGCAAGGACGGCTGCGCGCTGGGCTACTGACAAGGCGTAGATTTAGAACCAGATCAGCCAGACGAGTTGCAGGATGACCAGCGCGATGGCGTCCCAGAAAATCAGCTCGCCTGTCGAGAACCAGCGCCTCGAATTGTTGAAGCGGTAGAACAGCCACCAGACGGAAGCTGCGGCAACCAGTGGGACAAACGCAAGCAGCGTGCTCACGGCAGGCGCGCTCCCGACGCTGCGTCGAAGACGTGCAGCGCCGCCGCGGGAAAGCGCAGATGCAGCGTCTGGCCGGGATCGTAGGCGCGATCGTCGTTGACGGTCCTGACGATCAGGGAGTCGGCCTTGCTCTTGGCGAAGATCAGCACATCCGGCTCGACCAGTTCGACGACATCGAC
The DNA here is from genome assembly GCF_056403215.1 of Mesorhizobium sp. P2_H9. Lineage (NCBI taxonomy): Bacteria > Pseudomonadati > Pseudomonadota > Alphaproteobacteria > Hyphomicrobiales > Phyllobacteriaceae > Mesorhizobium > Mesorhizobium sp. P2_H9. Next base: position 33,071 of record NZ_JBFUFX010000012.1, read on the forward strand.
GGCGAAGTTGATGGCGTCGCTTACCGAGGCGTCGACGAGCTGAATCTGCTCCGGACGGATGCCAAGCACCATCGGACCATCCGGCCGACCTGGCAAGGGGCAGGAAAAACCGTCGGCGTGAAAGATGCCGCCACGCACATGGCCGTCAAAGGTGTTCATCGCCGGGCGGCCGATGAATTCGGCGATAAAGCGATTGGCAGGCCGACGATAGATTTCGCGCGGATCGTCGAACTGGATCAGCGCGCCCTCGCGCAGCACCGCGACCCTTGTCGCCAAGGTCATCGCCTCTTCCTGGTCGTGGGTGACGAAGACGAAGGTTTTCTTCAACTCGCGATGCAGCCGCTTCAGCTCGGTGCGCATGTGAAGGCGCAGCAACGCGTCGAGGTTGGAAAGCGGCTCGTCCATCAGGCACAGGCTGGGCTGCCAGACCAGCGCACGGGCAACCGCAACGCGCTGCGCCTGTCCGCCTGACAGTTGCGACGGGCGACGGTCGAGGTAACGGGTGATTTCGAGCAGCTCAGCCATGGCGCGCACGCTGCGGTCGAGCTCGGCGGCCGGCATTTTCCTTATGCGCAAGGGATAGGCGATGTTCTCGTAGACGCTCTTGTGGCTGTAGAGCGCGTAGTTCTGGAACACCATGCCCATGCCGCGCAGGCGTGGCGGCAGGTCGGTGACATCACGGCCCTCGACCATGATGCGGCCGGCTGTCGGACGTTCGAGGCCGGCGAGCAGCCGGCAGGCCGTCGTCTTGCCGGATCCCGAGGGGCCGAGCAGGACAAGGAATTCGCCCGGCTCGAAAGCGAGGTCCAGCGCCTGCAGCGCCACCGTCCCGTCCGGGAAGGCCTTGGTGACGCCATCGAAAACAATCGCCATGCAAACTCCGTTCAGCCCTTGACCGCGCCGAAGGTGAGACCGCGCACGAGCTGTTTCTGGACAAGGAAAGTGAAGAGGACGATTGGCAGCGTCGCCACGATGGCAACCGCCGCGACCTGGCCCCAAAGCGTGCCGTGCGGCGTCACCAGTCCCGGTATGCCGACGGTCAGCGGACGGCCATCGAAGGCGACGAGGATGAAGGCATAGAGGAACTCGTTCCACGACAGGATGAAGCAGAGCACTGCTGTGGCGCCGATGCCGGGTGCGGCCAGGGGCGCGACGACGAAGAAGAAAGCGCCGAGCCGCGAGCGGCCGTCCATCATCGCCGCCTCGTCGATCTCCTTGGGAATTTCGGCGAAGAAGCCACGCATCATCCAGACGACCAGAGAGAGGTTGAAGGACGTGTGGGCGATCACCACGGCATAGATGGTGTCGATCAGGCCAAGCGAGGTGAAGAACAGGAACAGCGGCACGGCGATCGAGATCGGCGGCGCCATGCGCGTGGTCAGGAAGAAGAAGAACAGGTCTTCCTTGCCGGGAAAGTCGGAACGGGCAAAGCCATAGGCGGCCGGCGCGCCGATGAGGATGCAGAGCACGGTCGATGACACCGAGATCAGCACCGAGTTGATGGCCAGCGGCCAGTATTCCTTGTCGATGAAGACGGCCGGATAGTTGGAGAGCGTCGGCGAAAAGATCCATTTCGGCACCGACGACAATAGGTCGACGCGGTTCTTGAACGAGGCCAGCACCATCCAGACGTAAGGCGTGAGCGCCACCACCACGGCAACCAGCAGCACCGCCCAGGCAAAGCTCTTCCAGGCGCGGCTGGTGGATTGATCGATCATCGACGCGCCCTCAAAACGCAGCCGCCGGCTTGCTGCCCGTCCAGTAGACGGCCTTGTAGAAGACCGAGCACAGGATCAGCACCACCAGATAGATCATGAAGGCGACAGCGGCGCCGTAGCCGAGGTCCCAGTTGCGGAAGTTGACGCGGTAGGCGTAGATCGACACCAGTTCGGTCAACGTTCCTGGACCGCCGCCGGTCATCAAAAACACCTTGTCGAATTCCTTGAAGGCGTCGATGCCGCGCAGCAGCAGCACCAGGGCGATGACGGGCCGCAGCAGCGGCAGCATGACATCGCGAAAGATCTGGAACGGTTTGGCGCCGTCCATCATCGCCGCCTCGAACGGTGCTCGCGGCAGGCTCATCATGCCGGCCAGCATGATCAGCGTGACGAAGGGCGTCCACTGCCAGACATCGATGGCGACGATGGTCGGGAAGACCAGATCCGGGGCCGAAAGCACCGCCGCGTTCTGCGCCAACAGGCCGATCTTGCGCATATAGAAAGTCAGCATGCCGAAATCGCCCTGCAAGAGCAGGCGCCAGATCAGCCCGACGGCAACCGGCGCGATCATCATCGGGATGAGCAGCAGCGTGGTCAAAAGCCGCTGGCTGGCGACGAAGCGAAAGATCAGGAAGGCGAGCGCGAAGCCGATCAGGAATTCGAGCAGCACGGCGATGACGACGAATTTCAGCGTCAGCAGGAACGACGCCCAGAAGAACGGATCGTTGCGCATCAGCTTGCGGAAATTGTCGAAGCCGATGAAGGCGCCGGAATGGCTCGCATCGGCGAAGCTGAGATCGGTCAGCGCCGTATAGACCATGTAATAGAACGGGCCGACCAGGAAGACGACGACCAGCAGCGCCGCCGGCAGCATCAGCAGCGGCCCCACACCACGGTCAAGGAGTGGCATTCCGCGGGACGATGGAGTGCGGTTGGTCACGGRCAATTCCTGGGTACAAGAACGGCTACCCGCTGCTGCGGGTAGCCTCTGCGCGACGCTTGGGGCCTATCGTGCCGGATAGGTCATTGGTGCGCAAGAACCGAGCAGCGTCGAGATGTCGGTCGCCGCCGTGTCGAGTGCCGCCTGGGCTTCCTTTTCACCGGCGAGGTAGGACGAGAGTTCGCGCACCAGAATGTCGGTCATCTCGGCCGATTGCGGCAGCGTCGCCTTTGGCACGGCATGTTCGTTGGCCGCCATCGAGGCCTTGGCGTAGGGCAGCTTCTGCACCTCCGGCGAGGCATAAACATCGGGCCGGCCCGAAGCGCCGCCATTGAGATGCTGTTCGAGCTGGCGGTCGTAGCCCATCATCCACTGGACGAAGAGGAAGGCCGCCTGCGGGTTCTTCGAATAGACCGGGATGAGGTAGGTCCAGCCCTCGACCTGGCCGATCTTGCCGCCATCGCCTTGCGGCACGAGGTCGAAGCCGACCTTGCCGACGACGGTCGAGGCCGTTGTGTCGACCGACACGGCATAGGTGGCGTCGTTCCACATGATCAGCTCGGCGACCTTGGCCTGCTGCATCAGCGCCATGACGTCGTCCCAGAAATAGTTGAGGCTGTCCGGCGGCGAGAACTGCAGCAGGCTTTTGTAGTATTCGAGCGAGGCGACGGCCTTCGGGCTGTTGACGATAACCGGGCCGCAGGCCGAGCCGCTCTTCACGTCGAGCACGTCGCCGCCGAAGGAATAGAGGAAGTTGAGCCACTCGTACCACAGCGCCTCGTGGCGCTTGCCCTGCAAGGCGGTGCCGTAGAAGCCCTGGTCGGGGCGATAGAACCATTCGGCGATGTCGCGGTATTGCTTCCAGTCCTGGGCAGGGGCGAGGTCATAGCCGTATTTGGCCTTGAAGCCGGCCTGTTCCTTGGGATCGGCCAGCAGGTCCGAGCGATACCACATGAACATGTTGAGCACGGTGAAGGGGAAGCCGTACTCCTTGCCGTCATACCAGGAGATTTCGTGCCAGGCGGTCTGGTAGAGTTGCTTTTCCGGCTCGAAGGTCGGATCGCGCAGCACCGGATCGGCCATCATCTTGGAGATTTCAATGAGATGGTTGTTGGTGGCGAATTTGCCGAGTTCGCGGTGCGGCTGGATGATGACATCGTAGCGGCCGCGATGTGAATTGAGATCGAGCTGGACCTTGTTGACGGCCTCCGAATGCTCGTACATCTCCACTTCGACATGGATGCCGGTCTGTTTCTCGAATTGCGGCGCCATCTTCTTCAGCGCTTCAAGCGGCGGCAGCGACTCGCCGACCATGCGGATGGTCTGCCCGCTGTAAGGCTTTGACGCCTCTTCCAAACTCCACGCCGCCGCTTGTGGGACTTGCCACAAAAGGGCGGCGGCAACGAGCAGTCCGGATGCGGTACTCCCGCGTGTCAGCAACTTGAGCATTCTTCTCTCTCCTCGGAGCGTGCCTGGCGAAGCTGGCGCCCGTTCTGTCACAAAATGTGTAGTACTGCAAATCAAAATGTGGCACCTTGCAACAATTGGATGGGTGATGCTAGCCGGCTCTCCACCTGCGGCAAGGGATTTTGGAATGGACTTCATCTTCATGCTGACGCGCAACGATCGCACGGTCGAGGACTGTCTCGATCTCGTCGAGTTGATCGAGCCGGTCGGCCTGAAGCATGTCGGCTTCAAGGATATCGGCGTTGCGCCGGAGGTGCTGAAGACGCTGGCCGGCGCCATCCACCGGACCGGCGCGACCTCTTACATGGAAGTCGTTTCGACGACGCCCGAGGCCTGCCTGAACTCGGCGCGCATCGCCCGTGATCTCGGCATCCAACGGTTGCTGGGCGGCACGCAGGTCGACGAGATCATGCAGCTGCTCAATGGCAGCGACACGCAATACTACCCGTTTCCGGGCAAGCCGGTCGGCCACCCGACCAAGCTCGGCGGCTCCGCCGCCGATGTCGAGGCCGATTGCCGTTCCTTCGCCGAAAAAGGTTGTGCCGGATGCGATATCCTCGCCTACCGCGCCACCGAGGCCGATCCGATCGAGCTGGTTCGCGCCGCCCGCCGCGGGCTTGGCCAGGCCGCGCATCTCATCGTTGCCGGCGCCGTTGCCTCGGCCGAGCGAATCAAGGCGATCAAGCAGGCTGGTGCCGATGCCTTCACCATCGGCACCGCGGTTTTCGACGGTTCCTATTCGCCGACGAAAGGTTCTATCCTTTCGCAGCTGCGGGATGTCCTCGCGGATTGCGAACGCGTTTGAGGCATCATGGCAGTCGTCGGCATCGATCTCGGCACACAGAGCCTGAAAGCAGTCGTCGTCGACGACGATTTGCGGCTGCGTGGCGAGGCAAGCGTGCCCTACTTCCCGGTCTTCCCGGCGCCGGGCTGGGCCGAGCAGGATCCGGCGCTGTGGCTCGCTGCCTTGAAGCCCGCCATTGCCGATGCGCTTGGCAAGGCCGGGCTTAACGCTACCGACGTTAGGGGTATGGCCATCGCCGGCCAGCTCGACGGCTGTATTGCGGTCRACCGCAACGGCCGTGCGCTGGCACCCTGCATCATCTGGATGGATCGCCGGGCAGGGGCGGAAACCGCGGGCATCGATGCCGGCTTCATTCGCGAACGCACCGGTCTTGTCCTCGACGCCACGCATATGGCGGCCAAGATCCGCTGGGCCTCGCGCAACCTGCCGGAAGCGCGCCACGCAGTGCGCTGGCACCAGCCGGTGTCGTTTGTGGTCGGAGCCTTGTGTGGCCGCGCCGTCATCGACCACGCGCTGGCTTCGACGACCATGCTCTATGGGCTGAAGGAGCGGGCCTATGCCGGCGATCTGCTGGCCGCGTTCGACATCGATGTGACAAGGCTGCCGGAGATCGACAACGCGTCGGCGATCGCGGGAACTTTGACGCGCGCCGGCGCGGAGCTGACCGGGCTTCCCCTGGGGATACCGCTGGCGGTCGGCACTGGCGACGACTTTTCCGCCGCTATCGGCGCCGGCGTTGTCGTGCCGGGGGTCGTCGCCTGCAATCTCGGCACTGCCGAAGTGGTCGGCGCGATATCCGATGCGCTTCGCATCGACCCGAACGGTCTGGTCGAAACACACGGCTTCCTCGGCGACCGCTATTTCGTCTCCAATCCAGGATGGCTTTCCGGCGGCGCGGTGACGTGGTTCCTGTCGACCTTCGGCGTCAGCTCGCCGGCGGCGATGTCGGAACTGGCGTCGACGGTTGTGGCCGGCAGTGACGATCTCCTGTTCCTGCCGGCACTGTCCGGCGCCATGGCGCCGCGCTGGATCGCCGGCGCGCGAGGCGCCTTCTATGGGCTGACCTCCTTCCATGGCAGGGCGGCTTGTGCGCGCGCGGTTCTCGAAGGCTGCGCCTTCGCCATGCGCGACGTGGTCGACCGGCTGAGCGACCTCGGCATCGCGACCCGGCGCATCAGGCTTTCCGGCGGCGGCGCACGCAGCCGCGTATGGGCGCAAATCCGCGCCGATGTCAGCGGCAGGCCGGTGGAAGTCACCAGCGCCGTCGATGCCTCGCCGATCGGGGCGGCAATCCTGGCCGCCACTGCCATCGGCCTCTCCACCTCGGTGCAGGAAGCCGCCGAAAGGCTGGCCGGCCGCATCGAGACAATCGACCCAGACCCCGTAGCCGGGGAAATCTACGACAGAAGCTACCGGCGCTATCGAACGCTGTTCGACGCGCTGGCACCACTCCACGACTGACCGGACGACATCCTCATGTCCAGACTAATGCTCGATCGCCTCATCGCCGGCACGCTGCCTGATCCGGATGGCGGCGGCATGCTGTCGGTGCCGTTGAAAACCATCGTCATCGGCCGCGGCCTTGGCGACGAGGCCGACACGCTGGTGGCGCCGCTGCCGCTCGGCCGCAAGCTCGCCGTCGTCATGGATCCCGATACAAGGCTGGCGCTGGGCGAAAGGGTGTCGATCGCACTGCGCGGCACGGGCGATGTCGACAAGATCATCCTGCCGCGCCATCCGCATCCCGACATGGAGGCGGTTCGATCGGTCATCGCCCGCACGCAAAACGCCRGCGGCCTCGTTGCGGTCGGGTCGGGCTCGATCAACGACATCACCAAATATGCCGCGCATCTCTCCAAGAAACCCTATGCGGTGTTTGGCACCGCGCCGTCGATGAACGGCTACACATCGGTCTCGGCGGCGATCACCGAGGACGGCCTGAAGAAGTCGCTGACAGCGACGTTGCCGGTCGGCGTCTTCCTCGATCTCGACGTGATGGCGCGGGCGCCGCACCGGCTGATCGCCGCCGGTTTCGGCGATTCGATGGCCCGGCCAACCGCCCAGACCGATTGGCTGATGGCGCATCTGTTGATCGGCACGCCGTACCGCGAGGCGCCGTTCATGCTTCTGGCGGAAGATGAGAAGGCGCTCATCGCAAAGGCCGGCGATCTCAGGACAGGCGATCTCGCAGCGATGGAAGTGCTAGTGCGCACGCTCGTCATGTCGGGCCTCGGCATGACGCTGTGCGGCGGCTCCTATCCGGCCAGCCAGGGCGAGCATCTCATCGCGCATTACATCGACATGCGCGGCCAGGGATTGCCGGAGGCGCATCACGGCGAACACATCGCGGTGACGACGCTGACCATGGCACGGCTGCAGGAGCGGGTGCTGGCCCTACCCGAACTGCTGCTGTCGCCGACATCCGACACGCCGGATCGCTTCACTGCGATTTTTGGAGAGGCGCTCGGACGCTCCTGCTGGGCTGCGTTCAAGCCCAAGGTTTTCGACCGGGAAAGGACGGACGTTATCAACGCCATGCTGGCCAGGCATTGGCCGTCGCATCGTGAAAGGCTCACCAAGGCGGCGCGGCCAGCGCGTGAGATCGCGCAGGCCCTGCTTGCGGTGGGTGCACCGACCACGCCCGAGGATGTGGCGATACCGCCTGCGTTCTACGACGAGGCGGTCGCCAATGCGCGGCTGATCCGTGACCGGTTCACCATGCTCGATGTTGCGGCGGCGTCGCTCGCGCCAGTGCCGGCAGGGGCCTGAGCGGGTGCTGCGCCCGCTCGCGGATTTCACGGTTGAGGACCGGCGCAAGATCACAGTCGTGCTCACCGACATCGACGACACGCTGACCGACAAGGGCCGGCTGCCGGCCATAGCTTATACGGCGCTGGAGCGGCTGAAGCAGGCGGGCTTCATCGTTGCCCCGGTCACGGGCCGGCCGGCCGGCTGGTGCGACCTGATCGCACGGCAATGGCCCGTGGACGGCGTGATCGGCGAGAACGGCGCTTTCTACTTTCGCTACGACGACGCCAGGAAGCGGATCGTTCGCCACTACGCCAAAAATGCCACCGAGCGGCATGCCGATGCCGCAAAGCTTCGGCAGATCGAGCGGGAGGTGCTCGCGGAAATTCCAGGCGCCGCGGTGGCGGCCGATCAAGCCTATCGCGAGGCCGATCTGGCGATCGATTTCCGTGAGGATGTGCAGCCACTTCACAAGTCCGAGGTGCTGAGGATCGTCGACATCTTCAGGCGCCATGGCGCGACGGCAAAAATCTCGTCCATCCACGTCAATGGCTGGTTCGGCGGCTATGACAAACTGTCGACAAGCCGGCTATTCTTGCGGGACTGTTTCGGTATAGACATCGACCGCGACAAGGACAGTGTTGTTTTTGTCGGCGACAGTCCAAACGACGCACCGATGTTCGGCTTCTTCCCCAACAGCGTCGGCGTCGCTAATGTTCTCGACTTCGCCGGCGAACTTCCGGCGTCGCCCGCCTTCGTCACAGGGGGACGCGGCGCGGACGGATTTGCCGAACTTGCGAAGGCGCTGATTGCAGTGAAGGAACGGGAATAGCCATGGAGCCAGGCCGACTGACGAAGAAGGAGCGGCACGAGCTCATCCTCTCGGAAGTGCGCCGTTCCGCCTCCATCCGCATCTCAAAGCTGGCCAGACGCATCGGCGTCGCCGGCGAAACGATCCGCCGCGATCTGATCGAACTGGGCGAGGCCGGGCTTCTCAACCGCACCTATGGTGGCGCGACGATCTCTCTGGTGACGTCGGAGCCGGTGATTTCCGAGCGTGGCCTGACCATGGTCGAGGAACGGGCGCGGATCGGGCGCGGCGCGGCAAGCCTGGTCGAGAAAGGCCAGATCGTGATGATCGACGGCGGCTCGACCACCTATGAGGTGGCGCGCAACCTTTCCCAGTTGAAGCGGGATTTGATCATCATCACCAACTCGACCGGTGTGGCATCGGTGGCCGGCGCCAATCCGACCTTTCGCGTCATCCTGTGCCCGGGCACCTATGACAGCCGCGAAGGCAGCGTGCTGGGCGAAGACACGGTCGAGTTCGTCAACCGCTACAATGCCGACGTCGCCATCATCGGCGCGTCCGGTGTGACCGCGGATGGCCCGAGCGACATGATCTCCGGTGCGGCGGCGGTCAAGCGCGCGATGATGTCGCGATCGCTGTCGACGGTCCTGGTGGTGACCAACGACAAGTTCGGCCGCGCCAGCCTCGAGCGCGTCTGCGCGCTACGCGACATTTCCGACATCGTCACCGACCGCGAACCGCAGGCCGAATTGCGTGCGGCCAGCGAAGAGGCCGGAACGGAAATCCACGTTTTCGCGGCCAGCTGATCGAGTCTTTGTTTGAGCATGATCTTCTCCGAAAACCGGCTTCCACTTTTCGGGATCATGCTCTAGCCGACATCCCGGTTCGTCAGCGCAATATGGCAGCAGCCGGAGCCATGGCCCGGCGTCCAGGTGACATTGTCGAAGCGTACGCTGGTCGCCTCGAACAAGCCGCGGTCGAAGGCGCCGGCAATGCGGCAGAGCGTGGCGAGTTTCTTGTCGCCGACACCAGCCTCGACCCAGGCATCCTTCAGCGGGCAGCGCTTGACCTTGAAGGCAATGCGCTCGTCGCTGCGTTCGACATCGGTCGGATACATGCGGCCGCCATCCGGGCTGATGGCCAGAAACGCCTCGCCTATGGCGCGGGCGTCGTTGGGACCGAAGGCGGCGAAGGCGGCGGCCGCCACCTCTTTGCCGCGCTGCTCGATGGTGCGGATCATGATCGCCTCGGCCTTTTCGGCGCCGAGTTCTTCCGTCAGTTCATCGAGGAACAGGCGATAGAGGTCAGCGCGGTTGCGGAAGGCAGAATCAAGTTCGCGCGACAGTTTCTCGGCCCTGGCTTCGAGGTCGGTCATGATGCGTCCTGGCTTCTTTTCAATTTCGCGGCTGCCGCCACCAGCGCTTTGCCGATCGCCGATTGCGGTGCTTCGATCACGGCACGCGCGTCGCCGCTCTCGGCAATGCGGCCGGCGTCGAGGATGACGATGCGATGGGCGATCGCTCTGATAACGCCAAGATCATGCGAAATGAACAGATAGGCGATGCGTTCCTCACGCTGCAGGTCAAGCAGCAACTCCAGGATCTGTCCACGCACCGATACATCAAGCGCCGACACGGCTTCATCGAGCACGATCAGCGACGGCTTTGTCGCAATGGCGCGGGCTATGGTGACGCGCTGGCGCTGGCCGCCGGAGATCTCATGGATGGCGCGAGGGGCGAGGTCGGCGGTCAGGCCGACGCGGTCCAACAGAGCGGCGATGCGGCGCGGGCGCTCGGCCCGAGGAGCGATGCCATGGATGCGCAAGGGATCGTCGAGCACACGCGCCACGGTGGCGCGCGGATTGAAGGCGGCAAGCGGATCCTGGAACACCATCTGCAGACGGGCACGCCGCGCGCGCAAGGCTGCGCCGTTCAAGGCCAGGAAATCGCTACCCTCGAATTCGATGTGACCGGTATCAGGCTCGATCAACCGCAGCACCAGGCGCGCGATGGTCGACTTGCCGCTGCCGGAAGGCCCGGCCAGAGCCAGGGTCTCACCGGGTTCGATGTGGAAGGAGACATCATCGACCGCGGCGATCGATTTGCCGCTGCGATGGTATCGTTTGGCGAGATTGGAAACCGTCAGCAGGCTCATGCCGGGAGCCTGACTGTTCGACCAAGCAGCGGCTCGGCATCGAGGCCGAGATTGGCATCCAGCAATGAACGCGTATAGGCGTGGCGCGGCGCGTTGACGATCTGCGTCATTGCACCGATCTCGACCAGTTCGCCGTGCCGAAATACCGCAATGTGCTCGGCAAGCTCGGCGGCCAGCGCGATGTCATGGGTGATGAACAGCAGCGTCATGCCGTCCTCGGCCACCAGTCGCCGGATGAGTGCTGCGATCTCGGCCTGGACGATGGTGTCGAGCGCGCTGGTTGCCTCGTCGGCGATCAGGAGTTTCGGGACTGCCGCAATCGCGGCGGCGATCGCCACACGCTGCTGCTGGCCGCCGGACAGCTGATGCGGGAAGGCGCGCATGGCGGCGCCTGGATCAGGCAAGCGGACACGGGCGAGCAGGGTTTTGGCTTTGGCGAAGGCTTCTCCCCAACCGAGGCCGAGATGGGTGTGGGCGACCTCGGCGATCTGTTTGCCAATCGGCATGACGGGATCGAGGCTGGCCGAAGGGTCCTGGAAGACGAAGCCGATATCGCGACCGGGGAGGGGGACGAATTTAGGTTGGCGATCCTTCGACGATTGAAAATCCATCGCCGGCCATTCGATGCGCCCTCCGATTATGGAGGAAGCTGGCAACAACCCCGCAATCGCCAGCGCCAGCGTGCTCTTGCCCGAGCCGCTCTCGCCGATGATGGCGAGACGCTCTCCTGCAACAACATCAAGGCTGATCCCTCTCAGCGCCGTCACCGCGCTGCCATCGCGCCGATAGGTCACCGTCAGGTCGCGGATGGAAAGCAGCGCCGTCACGACAGGCTCCTTCGCACCGCTGTCGTCTCGACGACGCCTTCGCCGGCGAGATAGACGCCGAGCACCGTCAGCACGAGCGCAATGCCCGGAATGATCGACAGGAAGGGCGCAGTGCGCAGGACAGCGCGGCCCTCGGCGATCATGCCGCCCCAGGTGACGCGATTGGGGTCGCCGAGGCCGAGGAAGGAAAGTGCCGCTTCGGTGAGGATGGCTGCGGCGACGATCACCGAGGACAGCGCCAGCACCGGCGGCAATGCGTTGGGCAGCACCTCGCGAAAGGCGATCTCCAGTGGATGCATGCCGATGACGCGGGCACCGGCTACAAAATCTCGCTCGCGGATCGACAGCACTTCAGCGCGCGCGACACGCGCCGGTCCGGTCCAGGCGCTGAGCGCGATGGCCACGACGACGACGCCGAGCGACGGCCCGACGACACTGACGAAGGCCAGCGCCAAAAGGAAGCTCGGCACGGTCTGAAAAGCGTCGGTGATGCGCATCAGCACCTCGTCGACGAGACCGCCGGCAAAGCCGGCCAGCGTGCCGACAACAGCGCCGATAAAGAGGGATGCAGCTGCCGCCGCCAGCCCGACCGCCAGCGAGGTGCGGGCGCCATGGAAAAGCTCGGCCAGCACATCGCGGCCGAGCCGGTCGGTGCCGAGCGGCAGCGACCAATCCTGGAACGGCGGCAGCAGCGCCGGTCCGGCAATGGCTTGCGGGTCACCGGGAAAAAACAGCGACGCCGACAGTGCTATGGCGAACAGCGCGGCGAGGATGATGGCGCCGGCAACGGCCTCCGGGGTGCGCAGAAAGCGGCGGAGCGGGCTCACGCGCCGGCCTCGCTGGCGCCGACGCGCGGATCGAGGACGGCGTAGGCGATGTCGACGAGAAGGTTGATGACGATGACCAGCACAGCGCTGACGAGAATGATGCCGAGCAGCAATGGGGTGTCGCGCGCGGCTACCGCTTCCTGCGCCAGCCGGCCGAGGCCGGGCACGGCAAAGACGCTTTCGATGACGACTGAGCCGCCCAGCATCTGCGCCGACTGCAGGCCCAGCATGGTGACCAGTGGCAACAGCGCGTTGCGGGCGACGTGGGCGAGCACGATGCGGCGGCGCGACAGCCCCTTGGCGCGAGCGGCCAGGACAAAATCCTGCCGCCAGACCTCGGCCATGCCGGCGCGCATCATGCGCAGATAGAGCGCCAGGTAGATGAAGCCGAGTGCTGACACCGGCAGGACGAGATGGGTGGCGATGTCTGCGGCGCGGGCAAGCCCGGTCTTGTTCGAGGCGATGCTTTCGATGCCGCCGATCGGAAACCAGCGCAGGTCGACGGCAAAGACGACGATCAGCACCAGTCCGAGCCAGAAGCCCGGCACGGCATAGAGCGCCAGTGAGCCGATCGACAGGAAACGGTCGCGAAAACTTCCGGGTCTGGCGCCGGCATAAATGCCGAGCGCCGAGCCGAGGCCGAAGGAAAGCGCGGTGGCGCTGCCCATGAGAAGCAGGGTGTTGGGCAGGCGCTTGAGGATGACGTCGCGGATCGGTCGTGAGAAGGTCACGGACTGGCCGAGATCGAGATGCAGCAGCGCCCAGAGATAGTTGGCAAGACGCGTCAGTTCCGACTGGTCGAGGCCCCAGCGATGACGAAGCAGTTCGATCATGCCGGCATCGCCGCCGGTCGAGACGATATAGGCGTCGACCGCGTCGCCGGGTGCCAGTTCGAGCAGCAGGAAGGTGCCGATGATGACGATCGCCAGCACGAAGATGCTGCCGACGAGACGGCGACGGAGGAGGGTGAGGGCGCGGGTCATGGCGTAAGGACGCCGGTGGCGGGCATTTGGGGGCGCGCTCTACGGCGCCCCCCTCTGTCCTGCCGGACATCTCCCCCACTTGGGGGGAGATTGGCAGTTTCAGCGCGGCGCTCCATCCTGCGACGTTGGCGATTTGCGAAGGCGACAATGACAGCCGATCTCCCCCCTCGTGGGGGAGATGTCCGGCAGGACAGAGGGGGGCGCGAAGGAACTCTCATTGTCGAACCTGAGCACCCGGACAGATGATCTGCAAGTCTGGAGGTTAGCCCGCCAGATACGTGTCCGCCCAGTTCGAGACCGCCCAGCGCGGATTGTTGGCGATGTTGCCCACCGTATCCTTGGCGACGCTGATGAAACTCCATTCGGCGACGTTGATCAGCGGCAGGTCGGCGGCGACCTTTTTCTGGAACTCCTTGTAAAGGTCGGTGCGGGCTGATGTGTCGAGCGTCTCCGAGGCCTTGGCTATGAGGGCGTCTAGATCGTCGTTCTTGTAGCCGCCCTGGTTGGAGAAGGGCACGCCATCCGGGATGCCGCTTTGCACCAGGATGGTGGTCGAGATCGCCGGGTCGCCGCGGAACACCGGCGGGCCGACGGCAAGGTCGAAGGCGTGGTCGGTGTAGACGGCCTTGATATGCGCAGGCGAGTCGTTGTTGACCAGCTCGGCGTCGATGCCAATGGCGGCCAGCGCCTGGCGCAGATAATCGCCGAACTGCTTGGTCTCGTTGAAATAGGGTGCCGGCAACAGCTTCAGCGAAAAACGCTTGCCGTCGGGGCCTTTTTTGTAGCCGGCCTCGTCGAGCAGCGCGTTGGCCTTGGCGACGTCGAAGGCATAGGTCGGCACGTCGGCGGTGTAGAATTGCGGGTCGTTCTTCGGCACCGGGCCGGTGGCGGTGGCGGCATAGCCGAGGAACACGGTCTTGACGACGAAGTCCTTGTCGATCGCGTGTGCAATCGCCTGGCGCACCTTGAGGTCGGCGAGCTCCTTGCGGCGATGGTTGATCTCGACGACGAGCTGGTAGGTGAGCCCCTCATAGCCCTTGGTGATCACCTTGAGGCCCGCCACCTTGGAGATGCGGTCGAGGTCGGCCAGCGGCACGGCCGAAAAGGCGGCGAGCTGGATTTCTCCGGCTTCGAGCGCGCTTGCCGCAGAGGTGCGGTCGGGCAGAACCTGGTAGATGATCTCGTCGAGCCAGGGCTCGTCCTTGCCCCAGTAGTCGGGGTTCCTGGCCAGCCGGTAATATTCGCCGGCCTTGTATTCGGCGAATTTGAACGGGCCGGTGCCGACCGGGGCATTGTTGGCCGGGTTGGTGGCGATGTCGCCGGTCTCGTAGATATGCTTCGGCACCACGCTCGACAGCGCCGGCAGGGCGTTGCGGATCAGCTGGAACGGCGTCGGTTTGGCGAATTTGAACACCGCGGTCAGCTCGTCCGGCGTGTCGACGGCGGCCAGGTCCTTGAACACGGTGCGGCCGAGATTCTGCAGCGGCTTCCAGATCTGCAGCGCCGAGAAGGCGACGTCGGCGGAGGTGAAGGGTTTGCCGTCATGCCATTTGACGCCGTCGCGCAATTTGAACGTCACCGACAGGCCGTCGGCAGCGCCTTCCCAGCTGAGCGCCAGGCGCGGGTCGAGCCCGTCCTTGCCGTCAAAGGAGGCCTCGGCCAGCGTTTCGACGATCTTGCTCGAGATGAAGAAGACGCCGTTGGAGGCGACGATCGCCGGGTTGAGGTTGCGCGGCTCGGAATCGGCGGCAAGCACCAGGCGTCCGCCCTTTTTTGGCGTCTGCGCCCAGCCTATCGTCGGCATGGCGGTGGAGGCCAGCAGCAAGGCTGATCCGGCAAGCATCGTGCGTCTGGAAATCGTGAAATCTGACATGATCGAACTCCGTCCTCTCCGCGACCTGGTCGGGGGCGCCAATATCCCTCGGACGCTCGCGAGCATCCATGCGGCGGGGATTATGGGCCTTGGCGAGGGTTTCGCCAGAGACGGAATTGGCGCATCTTCATGTGGCTTTGAAAATTCCATCCGCTGGACCAGTCATAGGGAAGTGGTTCCATGCGCCTGATCTGGTAAGACCAGATATGGCCAAAAGCGGCTGGTGGAGCTGACTGCTTGAGCGGTTGAGCCAGAACAACCTATTTCTGGCTGGACCAGACCGGGCAATCTGGTGCAGATTTGGCCGATAGCCAGACGATCAGGACCAAACAGCCGGCGATCCGACCGACCGGCTGGTAATTCAGGGAGAGAGAGAGATGAACTTCGCCCCGGGCAAGACTGCCGTCAGCAACATCCCGTTCGACCACGCCAGGGTCGACCGATTGATGGAAGAGGCCGGCATCGACGTGCTGCTCGCGACCTCCAAGCACAACACGCAGTATCTGCTCGGCGGCTACAAATTCATCTTCTTCGCCGCCATGGATGCAATCGGCCACAGCCGCTATCTGCCGGTCGTCGTCTACGAGAAGGGTGGGCTGGACCACGCCGCCTATATCGGCAACCGCATGGAAGGCGCGGAACACCAGAATAACCCGTTCTGGACGCCGACGCTGCATGCCGCCTGCTGGGGCACGCTGGACGCCGCGAATCTCGCCGTCCAGCATCTGACGAAAATCGGAAAGGCAGGAGCCCGCATCGGCATCGAGCCGAGCTTTCTGCCGTCGGATGCCTACACGCTGATCCGCAGGGCGTTGCCGGATGCCAAGCTGATCGACGCGACGGCGATGCTGGAGAGCATGCGCGCCATCAAGACCGACGCGGAGCTGGAGAAGCTGCGCACCGCTTCCGAGCTGATCACCGATTCCATGCTGGCGACCATCGGCTGGGCGCGAGAAGGCACGACCAAGAGCGAGATCATCGAGCAGCTGCGGCGCGAAGAAACCAATCGCGGCGCGCATTTCGAATATTGCCTGCTGACGCTGGGCGCCAGCCACAACCGCGCCGCTTCACCGCAAGCGTGGAAAAAGGGCGAGGTGTTGTCGATCGATTCCGGTGGCAATTATCACGGCT
Organism: Mesorhizobium sp. P2_H9; assembly: GCF_056403215.1. Lineage (NCBI taxonomy): Bacteria > Pseudomonadati > Pseudomonadota > Alphaproteobacteria > Hyphomicrobiales > Phyllobacteriaceae > Mesorhizobium > Mesorhizobium sp. P2_H9. The sequence continues at coordinate 49,355 of NZ_JBFUFX010000012.1, forward strand.
ATATCGGCGACCTCTGCCGCATGGGGATTCTCGGCGAACCGGACGCTGAACTGGAGGATCTTCTGGCCGAGGTCGAGACGGTGCAGCAGGCGGCCTTCTCCAAGGTCAGGGCCGGCACGCTCGGCGGCGACATGATCTCCTACGCCGAGGGCGTGCTGAAGGCGTCGAAGGTGGCGCCCTATACCGATTTCTTCGCCCACGGCATGGGGCTGATCACGCATGAAGCGCCGTTCCTGATGACCAACCATCCGGTGACCTATGAAGGCACCTATGCGGCCAAGCTGCTGGAGACCAACATGGTGCTGTCGGTCGAGACGACCATGCTTCATCCGACGCGCGGCTTCATCAAGCTGGAGGACACGCTGGCGGTCACCGAGACCGGCTATGTGATGTTCGGCGACCGGGGGCGGGGGTGGAATCGCGGTGGGGTCGCTTAGCGGATAGGGAGTTGATTATTTCCCGCCCGGCGGCAGCAGCCTGAAATCCGGTAACTCGCGCAGCACCAGTTCAGGCCCGGCCGGCGAGTAGACGACGAACAGCTGCATCGGCCCGTCGCCGGTGTTCAGCGTCGAATGAAAGCGGCTTTCCGGCACATAGATGGTGCAGCCGGGGCCGACCTTGGCGACCACCGGATTGCCCTTCTCGTCCTCGACCATCTGCTCGCCATGGCCTGAGATGACGAAGATGATCTCTTCCGCGCCTGGATGATTGTGGCGCGTATGGCCTTTGCCTGAGGGCAGGTCGACGACCCCTCCGGAAAAGCGCTCCGCACCGTTCACCTCGGGAGCGACGGTCAGCGCCAGCCGGCCCCAGTCGAAGCCGAAGGCGCTAACATCCTTGGGGTAGACAAATACCTTGCTCTTGTCGGTCATCTCTCATCCCTTCTTTTTCTTTGCAGTCGTTTTGCCGCCAAGCGTGACCGCTTTGAAATCCGCGGTCTGTCTGGCGATTGCCGCTTCGGCCGGCAGGCGCTCCATCGAGCTGGCGCCATAAAAACCGTGCAGGCCCTTGCAGCGGTCGAGAATGTAGCGGGCGTCGTCCGGCATCGAGATCGGCCCGCCATGGCAAAGCAGGATGACATCCTTGCGCACCGAGCGCGCGGCAGCCGCGATGGCGTCGATTTCCTGCACGCAATCGTCGAGCGACTTGGCCGACGTGGCGCCGATCGAGCCGCCGGTGGTTACCCCCATATGGGCGACGACAATGTCGGCGCCGGCCCTGGTCATGGCGCGCGCCTCGTCGGGGTTGAAGACATAGGGCGTGGTCAACAGGTCGAGCTTGTGCGCCTCGGCGATCATGTCGACCTCGAGCCCGAAACCCATGCCGGTTTCCTCAAAACTTTGCCGCATCTGGCCGTCGAACAGGCCGATGGTCGGAAAATTCTGCACGCCGGAAAAGCCCATCGTCTTCAGCTCGGCCAGAAGCAGCGGCATGATGACGAAGGGATCGGTGCCGTTGACGCCGGCCAGCACCGGCGTCCTCTTGACCACCGGCAGCACCTCATAGGCCATCTCCTTGACGATCTCGTTGGCGTTGCCATAGGCGAGCAGGCCGGCGGCCGAGCCGCGGCCGGCCATGCGGTAGCGGCCGGAATTGTAGATGATGATCAGGTCGATGCCGCCGGCTTCCTCGGCCTTGGCCGACAGGCCGGTGCCGGCGCCACCACCGACGATCGGCACACCGTCGGCGATCATCTTGCGAAACTTTTCCAGGATTTTCTTGCGCGGTATCGCGGCCATGTCTTCGTATCTCACTGTCTGGCGATGTCGAGAAAGGCAGCGACCGCAGCCTTGGCGAATTCGGGGTCGTTGATGTGCAACGGCAAGCGCGTCACGCGACGGGCGTCGCTTGGGTTGATCGTGCGCTCGATGGCGTCGAACAGAGCGGCATCGGCTTCCGGGTCGAAGAAGGCGCCGCCCTCGATGTCGAGCGCCGAGACACCTTTTTCGGGAATGAGAAAGCGGACTGGACCCTCGCAAAGGCTCAGCTTCGTGCCGATCCATTGGCCGATGGCTCGGCTCTCCTCGGCGTTTGTGCGCATCAGCGTCACGTTCGGATTGTGCTCGTAGAACAGGCGTCCGCGATATTTTTCCGGAATGGTCGGCGGCGCCCAGAAATTGACCATGTCGAGCGCGCCGACAGAGCCGACATAGGGCAGTCCGGTGCGGGCGATGGCGCCAAAACGGTCGTCGGTCGCCGGCAGCACGCCGCCGAACAGGAGGTCGCAGACTTCCGTGGTGGTGATGTCGATGACGCCGGAGAGCAGGCCGCTGTCGGCGAGCTTTTCCATCGAACGGCCGCCGGTGCCGGTGGCGTGGAAGACCATGCAGTCATAGGTCGAGCGCAGCTGGTCGGCGATGGCGGTCACGCAAGGCGTGGTGACGCCAAACATGGTGAGGCCGATCGATGGCTTGCCGTCGGGCGGCGGCGCTGGTTTCGCCGCCATGCCCGATATCGCCTGGGCGGCGTTATGCAGCACGACACGCGACAGCCGGTTCAGGCCGGCCATGTCGGTCACAGCCGGCATCATGACGATGTCGGAGACATCGACATAGGGTGCGGTGTCGCCCGAGGCCAGCGTCGAGATCATGATCTTGGGCAGGCCGAGCGGCAATGCGCGCATGCCTGCCGTGATGATCGAGGTGCCGCCGCCACCGCCAAGGCCGATCATGGCCGCGATGTCGGTGCGCGACTGCGCGAAGCGGGCGAAGGCGATGCCCATTGCCGCGACGGCGATACCGCGGTCATCGATATCAAGCACGGCGCTGCGGCCAGAGGGATGATGGTCGGCGACTTCGCGTGCCGCAATGTCGACCAGCACGGTCGCGCCCCGCGTGCCGACATCGACGCGGACAACAGCCGCACCGGCCGCGGTGATTGCGTCGGCCAGGAAGGCGAGTTCCTCGCCCTTGGTGTCGGCGGTGCCCACCACATAGATGCGCTTCATGGCGTTTCCCCGGTCGTCATGCGGCCGACGTTTGTCATCGGCTTCTGCCAGCCGTCGGCAAGCGAAGGCCATTGCAAATTTTTGAGACGCGCGTATCGTATTGACATGGATGTCTCACGTCAACAAGCCGCAGCGAACGACGAAGCTGACCATGCCGCCGAGCGTGGGCCCCGTGCGCGCACAAAGCGGCTGATGCTGGAGACGGCAACGCGGTTGATGCAGGCTGGCGTCACGCCTTCGGTCAGCGAGGTTGCCGAAGCGGCCGAAGTGTCGCGCGCCACCGCCTACCGCTATTTCCCCAGCCAGACAGCCCTGGTGCAGGCGGTCGTCGACGAGGGGCTAGGCCCGATACTGGAGTGGCGATCCGATTCGTCCGATGCCGAACGCCGCCTGGCGGAGTTGATAGACAGCGCGATGCCGCGCATCGAGGCCTTCGAGGCGACGTTCAAGGCGGCGCTGAAATTGTCGCTCGACCAGTGGGCCCGCCAGCAGGCAGGCGCGCTGGGCGGCGAGCCGGCCTTTACCCGCGGCCATCGCATGGACCTGCTGGAGGATGCGCTTGCGCCACTGAGGGGCGAGCTGCCGCCGCGCGAATTCGAGCGCCTGGCGCAGGCGCTGTCGCTGATTTTCGGCGTCGAACTGCTGATTGTGCTGAAGGACATCTGGGGCCTGGACAGCGGCAAGACCCTGGCCGTCGCCCAGTGGGCGGCCTCAGCGCTGGTGCGGCAGGCGCGACTCCGGACGCCACCCTGACCAGGGCGTGAATTGGGCACATGGAGGAGGGCTGGACGAAGGCGGATGCAGGATATGAGACTTCTCCCGATGCGGACCGATTGGGGGGTCGTCGAGGGCAATCCGGGGCGGTCGCCGCGGTAGCTCGGAGCGAATCTGGTTCGACCAGATTTGAAGGTCGGCGATTTCAGTAATTTTGGGGATTGGCGTTTTGCGAACGGGATGAAGGTGGAGAACTGCCAAAAATGAAGGAAATACGAACATATAGCGGACGTTTCCAGCTTATTTTGGTGACGGCGAATTTCAAGAAAGCGCTTGACGGGCATCTTAAATTGGTAATACCAGATTAGGAAAGAAAAGGCGGATCGGGAATGACAGCCGCAGTCCATTTCGACAGGGCGAGGAGGATCGTACGGATGGCGCGTGTTCCGTCCGCACGAGGTGGCGCATCGTGACGCAGACGTCGCCTCGCGCAAGTGCCGGCAAGGGGATTGCGCTGCGCCTCGATGGGCTCAGCAAGGCCTATGGATCCGTGCGCGCCATCAACGACCTGAGCTTCGCCGTCGACGAAGGCCGCTTCTTCGTACTCTTCGGGCCGAGCTCGGTTGGCAAGACAACGACGCTGCGCACTATCGCCGGCCTCGTCCAGGCCGACTCCGGCACGCTTGAGATCGGCGGCCGCGACATGACCCATGCGCCGATCGCCGGCCGCGGCATCTCGATGGTCTTCCAGTCTTTCGCGCTTTACCCCCACCTCACGGTCTATGACAATCTCGCCTATCCGCTGCGCGAGGAGAAAGCCGCGCCCGCCGAGATCGACAAGCGGGTGAAAGAGACCGCCGAGATCCTGAAGCTGACACACCGCCTGAAGGCCAAGCCGGCAACCCTGTCCGGCGGGGAGCAGCAGCGCGTCGCGCTCGGCCGCTCCCTGATCCGCCGGCCAAAGATTCTTCTCCTCGATGAGCCGCTCACCAATCTCGACGCCAAGCTTCGGCACGAGACGCGCGCCGAGCTGAAGCGGCTGCACCGCCAGTTCGGCATGACCGTGATCTATGCCACGCCCGACGAGCTCGAGGCTCTCTCGATGGGCGAGACGATCGCCGTCATGCGCGATGGCGGCATCGTCCAGATCGGCACGCCGGACGAGCTTTACGAGCAGCCGATCCATACCTATGTCGCCAGCAAGATCGGCTCGCCGCACATGAATCTGTTCACGGCCTCGGTGCGCGCCGACACCAGGTCTTTCGACACGCCGCTCGGGACTCTGGTTCCGGCGACGGCGCCAGAGACTGCCGATGCCGGCGAGGCCGCGCTGATCGGCATTCGCCCGAGCGACATTCGGCTCGCCGCCAAGGGCGAAGCCGGGGTTGCCTCGAATGTGCGTCTGGTCGAACCGCTCGGCGACATCACGATCGTCTCGGTCGAGGCCGGTGGCCAGATGTTGCGCATGGTGCTGCCGGAAGCGATCGCCGCCAGCATCAGGACCGGCGATTCGGCATCGATCGCCATCGATAACAGGAAAATCCACGTCTTCCGCGCCGCGAGCGGCCAGGCAATGACCTGACGCGAACGGCGAGAAGCAATACGGTTAACCAAGGGAGGAAACGCGAATGACGGCGATGACCAAAGTGAAAGGCCTAGCGACAGCCGCAAGCTTCGCTGCCACGCTACTGGTGGGAGGCGTGACCTATGCCTCTGCCGAAGAAGTGACGTTGACGATGGCGGTGCCGGATTGGCCCCCGACCCGCATTATGAAGAAGTTCTTCGACGAGCAGTACAAGCCCAAGTCTGGCAATACCGTGAAGCTCGATGTCGACTTCATTCCGTGGCCGGATTTCTACACCCGCGTCAACGCCTCGTTGACCTCGGGCGAAAAGAAGTACAACTTCATCGTGTCGGACTCGCAGTGGCTGGGCGCCTTCGTCGAAGGCGGCTACTTCCGCAAGATCAACGATCTCATCGATGCCGACCCGGAACTCAAGGCGACGATGGAGTCGATGCATCCCGCCGTGCTCAACGCCTACTCGACCTATCCCAACAGCACGCCGAACTACTACGGCTTCCCGCAGTTCCCGGACGTGCTGGTCACCTACGGCCGCAAGGACGTGCTTTGCAACGCCGACGAGCAGGCCGCTTACAAGGCGAAGTACAATGAGAAGCTGCCCTGCACCGGCGAAGAAATCGACGCCATGGACTGGAACACCTTCGAGCATGTTGGCGAATTCTTCCAGCGCAAGAAGGGCGACAAGCTCGCCGGCCAGGTGCTGGATGACGATTTCTACGGCATCGCCTATCAGGCAGGCAAAGGCTACGACTTCTCGACGAGCTCGGTCCACACGTTCGTCTGGGAGCATGGCGGCGGCATCTGGGATGAAACCAAGGCCCCGACCGGACATGCCGAAGGCGTCGTAAACTCCCCGAAGTCCATCGAGGGCATGGAGCATTTCCTCAAATTGCTGAAGTACATGCCGCCGGTGGTCAAGACCGGCACCATGGACATCTTCGTCTCGGACCAGTTGTTCCGTGAAGGCAAGGTGGCCATGAACATCGACTGGATCGGTCTCGCCGAAGCCTCGCTCGATCCCAAGACGTCGAAGGTTTCCGACAAGCTGGTGTTCGGATTGGCGCCAGGCCTGCGCGGCGCCGACGGCAAGGTGAATCGTACGTCACAGATCGGCGGACAGCCTTTCGTTCTCACCACCTGGACGACGCCTGAGCAAATCAAGGAAGCGGTGGGCTTCGTGAAGTGGTGGCTCTCGCCTGATATCCAGCACCAGTTCGCCGCCGCCGGCGGCCAGTCCGCGATCAAGTCTGTCTACAGCGATCCGAAGTATGCGACCTATCGCCCGTGGGACCGCGCCTGGGCGAATTCGCTCGACTGGCAGAAGGACATGTGGCACGTGCCGCAGTTCTTCGAACTGCTCACCCAGCAGCAGGACCAGTACGACCTAGCCATCACTGGCAAGCAGGACGCCAAGACCACTCTGGATAACATCGCCAAGTTCCAGGAGGACCTCCTGAAGAACGATGGTCTTATCCAGTAACCTTCCGACATAGCTGCGGGGAGCGGGCAAAAGCCGCTCCCCGTCATTGCCACGTCAGGCGCTCCATATTTCGGACTCCCATGACCGCTGTTTCAAGCACGCTGCAGACACCACGCCTTACCGCGGTTGTTGCCCACAACTGGAAACTCGCCATCGCTGTCGCTGTCGTCGTGTCGGCCATATCAATGGCGGGCTTGCCGGCGGCTGTCTCCTTCTGGGTGGTGGGCGCCATGGCGGCGTTGGTCGCGGCCGCATTTACCGTCAACGCGTATCGCCGCCACTACTTCGGCGCCTTGCTGGTCGCTCCGGCAATCGCCGTTCTGTTTGTGATGAATATCTTCCCCCTGCTGTGGTCGCTGGGCCTTTCGTTCTTCGCCTACCAGGCAAACCAGCAGACGATCCGCTTCGTCGGACTCGGGAACTACGTCCGGATCCTTACCAACGATCTCGCTGCTCACGCGACTTGGGGCGCGCTGATCAATACCGCCATGTTCGTCGTGTTCACCGTCTCCGCGCAGATGATCGTCGGCTTTCTGCTGGCCATCCTGTTCGCCAAGCAATTTCCGCTGCGCAAGTATTTGTTGATCCTGGTGCTGACACCGATGATGCTTTCGGTTGTCGCCTCTGGCGTGTTCTTCACCTACTACTATGACCCGACATTCGGGATTCTCAGCTACGTCATCAATTCCATCTCCGGCAACCAGTTCATCCTGATGAGCAACAAAGTCGGTGCCGTGGCGGGAATCGTTTTCGCCGACGCATGGATGTGGTCGCCCTTCGTCATGCTCCTTGTGCTGGCGGGCCTCGTCTCGGTGCCGAAATACCTTTACGAGGCCGCTGCCATCGACCGTATTTCCGGCTGGCGGCAATTCTGGATGATCACCTTCCCCTACATCCGCGGCCTTCTGATGTTGGCCCTTCTCTTCCGCACCATCGAGGCATTCAAGCTGGCGGATCTCGTCATCCTCCTCACCAAGGGCGGCAACGACACACTGACGATCTCCTATCACTTGATCCGCATCGCCAACGAGCAGAACAAGACGAGTGAGGGCGCGGCGATCTCCTATCTGATGCTGTTCATGGTGATCGTTCTCACCAACCTCTACCTGTACCTCGCAAACCGCCGTACGAAGGGAGCCTAACCCGTGGCCGAATCGATATTGGGAAAGCTCGGCTTCCGCAGGGCCAGCGGAGTAGACGAGGCCGGCTGGGGGCGGACGCTCGCCGTGGCCGTGGTCGCCTTTATCTATTTTCTGCCGGTGCTGTTCATCATATTCACCGCCTTCAAACCGCAGGGCGACGCGCTCCTGGTGCCTCCGACGCTGTCGCCCACGTCGCTGTTCGGCTTGATTCCGGACCATTTTGTGTTCAAGCCCACGCTCGAAAATTTTGGGTCCGTCTTTTCCCGCTCGATGACGCCGGACGGTGCCCCGGAAGCGACAGGATTCGACCGTTATTTCTTCAACTCGATCTTCATCGCCTCGGCGTCGGTGCTGCTGGCGCTGGTCATCGGCACCCTGGCGGCCTTCGGCTTCTCGCGCTATCCGCTGAAAGGCAATGACACCTACCTGTTCATCATCCTCACCACGCGTATGCTGCCGGCGATCGTGGTGATCATTCCGGTGATCCTGATGTTCCGCGTAGTGGGCCTGTCGGGTTCGTATCTCGGCATCATCATGCTCTACACTGCCTTCAACCTGGCCTTCACCATCTGGATGATGAAGAGCTTCTTCGATGAATTGTCGCCAGACGTCGAGGATGCCGCCCGCATCGACGGATCGTCCGGAATGCGGGTGTTCTTCAAGATTTGCCTGCCCCAGGTCATTGCCGGGCTCGCCGCCACGTTCGTGTTCGGCCTGATCCTCACCTGGAACGAGTTCCTCTTCGCCCTGTTGCTCTCGGGGCCCGACACGAGGACGGTCCCGGTCGCCATGAACCAGGCCGTGTCGTCGGGTGGACGCGGCACCGACTGGACTTTGCTTGCCGCCATCGAAACCCTGTTCCTCGTCCCAGTCTTCCTGGTCACCTTCTTCTTGCAAAACCATCTATTGCGCGGCGTTACCTTCGGCACAGTGAAGCGCTGAGATGTCAACCATCGAACTCCGCAAAGTCACCAAGCGCTTCGGCTCCTTCACCGCGGTCAAGGACGTTGACCTGTCGGTGGCCGCCGGTGAGGTCGTCTGCCTTCTCGGCCCGTCCGGCTGTGGCAAGACGACGACCTTGCGCGTCATCGCCGGGCTGGAAAGCGTCACTGACGGCGAGGTCGTCATCGCCGGCAAGGTGATGAACAACCTGCCGCCCGAAAAGCGCGACATCGCCATGGTGTTCCAGTTCTACGCGCTCTACCCGTCGGCATCGGTCGGCGAGAACATCGCCTTCCCGCTCTATCATGACGGCATTTCCGGGGCTGAGCGGACTGCCCGCGTCAACCGCGTCGCTGCGATCCTCCACTTGGAGCACGTTCTCGACCGGCTGCCGAACCAGATATCCGAGGGCGAAAAGCAGCGCGCCGCCATGGCCCGCGCCATCGTCCGCGACCCCAATTGCTTCCTCTTCGACGAGCCCTTGTCGCGTCTCGATGTCGAACTGCGCCAGACCATGCGTGGCCAGATCAAGGAAGTGCTGCAGGGCCTCTCCAAAGCGACCGTGATCGTGACCCATGACCAGCTCGAAGCGCTCACCATGGCCAACCGCATCGCCATCATGAAGGACGGCCTGATCGAGCAAGTCGGCTCACCGCACGAGGTATTTGCCAAGCCCGCCAATGCTTTCGTGGCGAGCTTCATCGGCACGCCGCAGATGAATCTTCTCGAGGCCGACCTCAAGACCTTCGCCGATGGCACGGCGGACATGACCGTGGCCGGCACTAGTCTGGCGATCCGCACGGACGCGGCGGTCGCGCGCCTGCAGCCCGGCAAGGTGACGATCGGTGTCCGCCCCCGCGCCTTCACCGCGACCGATACGGGGGACCGTGGCACCATCTCCGCCCGGGCCGAGCTCATCGAGCCCATGGGCGCCGAAACCCTTATTCATGCCCGCACGGCGGCAGGCGCCGACATCCGCGTCGTGGTGACGAGAAGCCAGCGAGTCAAGGTCGGCGAGGCGCTGAATCTACGCCCCGATCCCAGGCAAACCCATGTCTTCGATGGCGCCGGAAAGGCGGTGCGGTCATGAGCGACAGTTCTTCCGGCATGAGCCGCGCCGGCGCGTTCTGCCTCGAGGTCTTCATCATTGGCCTCGGCGTCATGGCGCTGGTGCTGATCTTCCAACCCTTTTCCATCGGCCTGTACGCGGTCGGCAGCGGTCTCGTGGTGCTTGCCGGACTCATCAACAACCTGCTGCCGTTGGCCCAGCCGGGCGTCAAGGTGCGCAGTGTGGTGACCGTAGCGCTGGTCGTGGCGCTGGTCTTCTGCATTGTGCTGCTGGTTTCGATCACGGCGGCGCATCTCTACGGCGTCTTCTTCCTCAATCCACCGGACCCCAACACTCTCGCCGGCAAGGCGCAGCTCGCCACGCCGCCTTTCTACAAGCAGGCTTTCGTGTGGGAAATCGCCGCCGCGGCGGTGGTTCTCGCGCTGGTCGTCACCGCTCTCAACAAGACAGCGCGATGATCAGCAGCTGACGCTATCCGGCAGGTCGCGCTCGCGCCGGTCCGCGCCGGTCGGTGTGCGTCGCCCTCTCAACGCTCACGCCGTCATCCTCCGGCTTGACCGGAGGACCCGACGCCGAGATCAAGGACCGCGTCGACCGCGCCGCCAGAACGCTGCGCATCGAGCATCTGCTCGACCGCAAGACCGACCGTCTCTCAGGCGGCGAGATGCAGCGCGTCTCCATCGGCCGCGCCATCGTGCGCAAGCCGCGCGTGTTCCTGATGGACGAACCGCTGTCGGCGCTCGATGCCAAATTGCGCGAGGCGCTGCGCACCGAGCTGAAGAACCTGCAGATGCAGCTTGGCGCCACCTTCCTGTTCGTCACCCACGACCAGATCGAGGCGATGTCGATGGGCGACAAGGTCGGCGTGCTCAACCATGGCCGCATCATCCAGACCGGCACGCCGTACGAGATCTACAACAATCCGCGCGACACCTATGTGGCGAGCTTCGTCGGCTCGCCGCCGATGAACCTGATCGACGGCAGGCTGGTCAACGGCCGTGCGGTGATGGCGCCGCTGAACTTCGAACTGCCTTTCTCTGGGGGTGCCAAGGCGGGCGTGGCGACCGACGGTCGCCCGCTCGTCTTCGGTATTCGCCCGGAAGATGTCTATCTCGAGAGCGGTGCACCGGTGGAGGCGCGGGTCCACGATGTCGAGAACCATGGCGTCGAGAAGATCCTGACGCTCAGGGTCGGCGACACCACGCTGCGCGCCACAGTGCCGGCCAGGACCGATGTCGCGATCGAGCAGCCGGTGCGCTTTGCCTGGAATCAGGACAAGGTGGTGCTGTTCGACAAGGGCAGCGGCGTCAGCTTGCGGCACGCGAGCTAAGCCGCGCGGGCTCTAACTAGCCTGGCGGAGTTCTGCCTGTTCCTCGGCCCGGAAATGGCTGGGCGCCGTGCCAATTACGCGTTTGAAAGCGCGGCTGAAGGATGCGTCGGATTCGTAACCCAGCCGTGCGGCAACAACGGAAATCTTGAGCCGGTCGCGGACCAGCCATTGTCGCGCCTGATGCATTCTGACCTGGGTGACATATTTCGCCGGCGTTTCGCCGACGATTGTCGCAAAGCGCTCTGCGAAACCCGATCGCGAGGCGCCCATCATCCTGGCCAGCGTCTCCACCGTCCAGTCGCGGTCCGGTTCGAGATGAATGGCGGCCAGCACGCGGCCGATCTCGCGATCCCGTACCGCCGCGATCCACCCCGAGGAGTCGCCACAGCCGCGCTCGACCCATGAGCGGATGACGGTGGCGGCAAGCACGTCAGCCAGCCGCGCCAGAATGCCGCCGGAGCCAACGCGCTCCATAGTCACTTCGCGCGCCATCGCCTCCAGCAGATGCGGAATGCCCGGCTCGTAGGCTTCCAGTTCATGGGAGCGCATCACATCCGGCATCATGCCGAGCAAAGGGTGCAGGCCGTCGAGATTGAAATACATGCTAGCACAAAACAGCAGCGTTCCCGGCCGGCAATCCTTGCCGCACATCTCCTCATTCGACATGCAGTAGACGTCCTTGCAGACCTCCTCGACTTCGTAGCTGTGGATCGGCCAGGTTCTTGCACCGGGTTCGCTCGCCAGAACATGTGCTGCACCGCGCGGCAGTAGCACCGCGTCGCCGGCCTTGAGCTCCACCCATTCGCCCGACGGCTGCTTGAGCCAGCAGCCTTTGCGGCCGATGAAATGAAACCGCGCCGCCGGTTGGGCCGGAAACTGGATGCCCCAGGGCTCCTTCATTTCGCAGCGGCCATACTCGGCGCCGTCGAGGCGAAGCCCGCGCAAAATGTCCGTCAGCGGATCGCCAGTGATCGGAATTTTGGACGAATGGTCAAACATAATGGTGTTTCTAGCATGGAAACTCCAGGTGGTCACTCCCTATGTTGCAGTGCAGCCAGATGTTACGCCGCAACGAAAAATCGAAGACTGAACGTGTTCAAACCGGCAACGGTCGAGCATGAAACGGGTGGAGCCCTCAGTCGGCCATTTCCTATGTGGCGTTGCAAACAACCGGAGACTGACCATGGCCGAACCCGCGACAGGCGTCGTCGACGCCACACTTTTGAACCCGTCAGATCAGGACGAGCGAACCGAGCCGGCATGGGGTGCCGTGGTCTCGCTGGCGCTTTGTGTTTTCGGCCTCGTCACAGCGGAATTCCTGCCCGCCAGCCTGCTGACGCCGATGGCGCGTGATCTCGGCGTCACCGAGGGCGTCGCAGGACAAGCGGTGACGGCGACCGCCGTCGTCGGCGCCATTGCGGCACCGACCATGGCCATCATTACAAGGCGCCTGGACCGCAGGCTGGTGATGTGGGGCCTGACGGTGCTTTTGATCGTCTCGAACCTTCTGGCCTCGTTTGCCTCGTCGCTTCCTGTGCTCCTGCTTGCCCGCGTCGTGCTCGGCGTCGCCTTGGGCGGCTTCTGGGCGATGTCGGCGGCCATGGCGCTGCGGCTGGTGCCGATGCGATTGATGCCGCGTGCCATGTCGATCATCCTGACCGGTGTTTCGCTGGCCACGGTCACCGCCGCCCCTGTTGGCGCCTATGTCGGTGAAATCTGGGGATGGCGCACGGCGTTCATGATTGCGACCATCGTCGGCGCGCTGGCGTTGTTGGTGCAAGTGGCCACCATCCCGAAGCTGCCACCGATGGGCGTGGCAAGCTTCCGCACCTTGCTTGCTGTGCTGGAACGTCCGACGATCAGGGTGGCGCTGCTCGTCGTGCTGCTGGTGGCTTCGGGGCACTTTGCCGGCTTCACCTACGTTCGCCCCTTCCTCGAGAAGGTTCCCGTGCTCGACATCGAGACGATCTCGCTGGTGCTGCTGGCCTACGGCATTGGCGGCTTCTTCGGCAATGTCGCCGGCGGCATCGTGGCCGAACGCAACCTCAAGGCAGCCGTTGCGCTGGCGCCCCTGCTGATTGCACTGGCCGCCGCCTCGATGCTGGTGTTCGGCGCCTCGCCGACGATCGCCGCCGCTGCTGTTGCGGTCTGGGGCTTTGCCTTCGGCGCGGTGCCAGTCGGGCTGCAGACCTGGCTGGTGCGCGCCGCGCCCGACCAGGCCGAGAGCGCCGGTGGGCTGATGGTCTCGACCTTCCAGGTGGCCATCGCCCTGGGTGCTGTGTTCGGGGGCCTGCTGGTCGACCATGCAGGCGTGGCCAGCGCCTTCGCCTATTGCGGCGCGGCCACATTGCTAGCGGCGATCCTTGTGTTCCTGCGCGGCCCGAAGCAGGCGGAGTAGTCACTCCCAACAACCATCCCTGACGTAAGCAGCGGCCCGAGAACCATCATGGTTTTCGGGTCGCCGCGGCTGTGATGGCAGCGGCTGAGGCTTGTCTCGACATAGGCAGCGACCTCGGCTCAGACGGCACGCCCGTCGAAGTCGAAAATCGACAATTTGGAAGGGTCGAGATCGGCGACGCAGTTGATGTTGATATAGGCACTGCGTTCACCGCCCTCGCCGACATCCTCGGCAAAGGGATGGATGCCGCAGTTGCGGCAGAAGCGGTGCGCGATGGCATGATTGCCGAATGTGTAGATGCCTAGGTCGTCACCCCAGGCCAGGAGCGTCAGGCTCTCATGCGGGATGGCGCACAGCAGGGCGCCCTTGCGTGAGCAGATCGAGCAATTGCGCCGCACGGCCCCACGCAGTTCGGCTTTGAACTCGAAGCCGACCTTGCCGCAATGACAGCTGCCTTTGTAGTGCATCGGATTCTTCCTCGTATTCGACAGGGTGCAAAACCGCCTGCACCGGGTTAAGTCTCGGCAAGCCATGAACTGCCGCACCCCGTTATGACGTTCAGGGCGTCAGGAGTCCGACACCGAAATGCAATCTGTCCGTGATCACCTCGAAATCATCCTCGCCCGCCTCGCTGCCCGCGCCGGTGACGAACGCGTGTTCACCAAGCTCTATACCGAAGCTGCACGGGCCGCCGCTGATGCCGCTGATACTCGGCGCAAGGTTGGTGTGACGCTCGGACCGCTCGACGGCACCATCGTCTCGATCAAGGATCTGTTCGATGTCGCCGGCGAGGCGACCACCGCGGGTTCGCTGATGCTGAGGAATGCCACGCCTGCTTTGCGCGACGCCGCCATCGTCAGTCGGCTACGGCAGGCGGGGGCGGTGATCCTCGGCAAGACCAACATGACCGAATTCGCCTTCACCGCCATCGGTGACAACCAGCACTACGGCACGCCCGGCAATGCGACGGATGCTAGCCGCATTCCGGGTGGCTCGTCCTCGGGCGCCGGTGTCTCGGTCGGCGAGGGCACTTGCGACATCGCCATCGGCTCCGACACCGGCGGCTCGGTGCGCATACCAGCATCGCTGAACGGCGTCGTCGGCTTCAAGCCGACGGCGCGGCGGGTGCCGCTGACCGGCGCCTATCCCCTGTCGGCGACACTGGATTCGATAGGGCCGCTGGCGCTGAGTGTCGCTGCCTGCGCGGTCGCCGACGCAGCGATGTCAGGCGAGGGCCTGCCGCCACTGCACCTGCCGCTGCCGCTCGCCGGGCTTCGCGTCGGCATCCCGCGTGGCCTGCTTTTCGTAGACACCGAAAGCGAGGTCACCGCCGCGTTCGATCGCAGCTTGGCCAGCATCGAGCAGGCGGGCGCGCGGCTAACGGATTTTTCGATCGACGACCTTCTCACCGATCTGCGCGCGGCCACCAAGCGGGGTTCGATCGCGGCGATGGAGGGGGCCGAAATCCATGCCGATTGGCTGGCGACATGGGCATCGGTGCCGGTCGACCCGCACGTCAGCGGGCCTTTGTCGCGGGCAGCAATGCTGCCGACCCCGGTCTACATCAGGGCAATGCGGCGCCGCACCGCGTTGGCTGCCGCCATGGATGAGCGGATGTCGTCGGTCGACGTGCTGGTGCTGCCAACCACGCCGGTGACGGCGCCGACCATCGTTTCGATGACTAGGGATGCCGAACTGCGCGACCGCACCGAAGGCTTGCTGTTGCGCAACACACAGGTCGCCAACCAGTTCGACCTCTGCGCGATCTCGCTGCCGATGCCTGATATGAAGTTGCCTGCGGGGCTGATGCTGGTGGCGCGCAACGGCCATGACCATCACCTGCTGCGCATTGCGGCCGAGGTCGAGCGGCTGCTTGGCCGCTGACCGGCGTCAAATATCAGTGTGACGAGCAATGCTTGCGTTCGCTGTCCTTGGCGGTGCGTTTGATGCCGGTGGCGACCAATGTCGGCAGGCTGTACTGCTTGCCGTTGAAGCTCCACGGCCGCTTCTCGATCGCACCTGTGACAACGAGTTTGCCGGGATAGAGCTCGTCGGACAGGTCAGGCGCCCTGTCCTGCTGCGGCAGGCCGTCGATATCGATCCAAACGCCCATGACGACCTTGCCGGTGGCGAGGTTGAGCGCGCTGGAGGAAGGGCAAGGCGCCACCACGCAAAGCAGGCCGTTGTCGCAGGGCACGTAGCTGCCTTGCCCATCGGCCTGAGCCTCGGCTACTGCCACGCAGGCGCCGCCAATCAGAACAATAATTCTTGCGACGCTCTTGACCATGGCGGCGAAGGTCGTCGCCAAATCCGGGAAAATTGAGGCGACCTGCAGAAACTTCAGTTAGCCGGAAACCGTTTGCGGTAGTGCTCGACCACTTCGGGATTGCGCAGATTGACCGGCAGCCGGTTGGCCAGCACCAGCAAGGTCTCGCCGGCAGCACCAATCCCCATGCGCATCATCGATTCCTCGGTAATTCCAGCCATGTGCGGAGTGATGATGACATTGTCGAAGCCGAAATAGGGATGCCCTGGAGGCAGCGGTTGCGTCGCAAAGACATCGAGCGCCGCGCCGCCGATGCGACCCTGTTGCAAGGCCTCGATCAGCGCGTCGTCGTCGATTACCGGCCCGCGCGAGACGTTGATCAGCAGCGCATGTGGTTTCATGCGGGCGATGCGCTCGCGGCTGATCAGGCCACGTGTCTCGGGCGTCAACGGGCAGCACAAAACGATGATGTCGCTCTGCTCGACCAGCGCGTCGATCGACAGGAAGCCGACCCTTTCGGGCGCCGGCTGCAGGCTGCGCGTCGTCGCCACCACATTGAGGTCGAAGCCGTGCGCGGCGATATGGCCGACTGCGTGGCCGACCGCGCCAAGGCCGACAATGCCGATGGTCTTGCCGGCGAGTTCGCTGTTGGAATTGGCGTGCTCGCGGCCGGCGAGCCAGCCTTTTGCGCGCAGGTCGCGGTCGACCATGCGGAAGCGGCGGCAAAGCGCCAGCGCCGCGAACATCACGTGCTCGGCAACCGAGCGCGCATTGACCGCCGGCACGTTGGCCACCAGGACGCCGGCGGCAGCGGCTGCCTCCATCGGGATCATGTCGAGCCCGGCGCCGTGGCGGATGGCCGCCCTCAGCTTCGTTGCAGTTTCGAAAAGGGCCGGCGGCAGGTGCGCGCGGACGATGACGATGTCGGCGTCCCTCGCCTCGGCGGCCAGCATGGCCGCATCGACATTGGAGGCGATGACGAGTTCGCCGGCGCCGGTCAGCATGGCAGCGGCGCGCGGATGCAGCGTGTGAGTCGACAGGATTTTGGGCATGTCAGGCCTTCTCGAGCGCCGGGCTTTGCGGCACGGCCTCGCGGCCTTCGATCAGGCCCTTCCAGTAGCTCTCCGCGCCTTGCAGATGGGCGCTCATCAGCGCCTGGGCGAGGTTGCCGTCGCGGCGCAGCAGCGCCTCGAAAATCTGGATGTGCTCGGCATGCGAGCGCACTGAGCGCTCGGGGTCGTTGAAATAGATCGGCAGGCGCTGTTCGCCCATCATGTAGTAGACGCTGCAGACATTGTGGAAAACGCTGTTCTTGGTCGCCCGCACGATCTCGAGATGAAACTCGCGGTCTTCCTTGGCAAGGCCTTCGCCGGCGGCGATGCGATCTTCCGAGGCCTTCAGGATTTCGCGCAGCCGCTCGAAATTCTCCTCGGTGGCGCGCGAACAGGCCAGTTCGGCGGCCTTGATCTCGTGGATCTTGCGCAGCTCAACGGTCTCGTAGATCTGGATCGGGTCAAGCGGCAGGCCCGCGCGGGCGAAAAGCGCCATGGCTTCCACGCTGGCCTGCTTGGTGTCGATGTAGATGCCGGATTTGGCACGGCGCTCGACGATGCGCATGGCTTCGAGAATGGCCAGCGCCTCGCGGATCTGGCCGCGGCTGACGCCAAAGTGCTCCGCCAGTTCGCGTTCCGACGGCGTGCGGCCCGTCTCCTTGTCCGAGTGGGAGAAGAGATAGGCGGCGAGTTCGGCGAGAAGGTTCTTTTCTTTCATCGTCAACTGCGTTGCGCGTGCGCCTCCAGAAACCGCTCCGAAATGGTGAACCCCAGTCCGGGCTTCTCGGGGATCGCTATCATACCGTCCTTTGCTTCGACAGTCTCTTCGATAAGATCATGGATCATCGGGTTGGCGCCGAGCGAATATTCGACGGTGAAGCTGGCCGGCGAAGCCGCGCAGACATGCAGTCCGGCAAAGAAGCAAGGCGCGCCGGCCCATAGATGCGGCGCAAAACGCAGATTGAAGGCACTGGCAATGGTGCCGATCTTCATGGCTTCGCTGATGCCGCCGCAAAAGGCCGGATCCGGCTGGAAGATGTCGGCGGCCTTGAGCACGGCGAGATCGCGGAAGGCATAGCGCGTCGCCTCGCTCTCGCCGGTGGCGATGGGAACAGAGCCGCAGGAGCGCACTTCGGCCATGCCCGATTTGTCGTCGGCAATGACCGGCTCCTCGAACCAGGCGAGATCGAGGTCGCCGGCGAGATGAATGAAGCGCTTGGCTTCGGCCACCGTGTACGTACCATGCGCATCGACCATCAGGTCGACATCGGGACCGAGCGCCTGTCTCGCCGCACGCACACGGGCGGCGGAAACATGCGGGGCGCCGTCCATGGCGCCGATCCGCATCTTCAGCGCCTTGAAGCCGCCCCTGGCGATATAGGATTTCAATTGCTCGCCGATGGCGTCGGCGGCGGCCCAGCCGCCGGAGGCGTAGGCCTGCATGCGATCAAGCTTGCGGCCGCCGAGCAGCCGCCACACCGGAACCCCGAGCGATTTGCCCAGGATGTCCCAGAGCGCGATGTCGACGGCGCTGATGGCGGCAACGCTCATGCCGCGGCGTGCCAGTTGCGGCATAGCGTGGCCGGCACGCGCCGCACTGTCGTGGCGCACGCCGTTGTAGAGCATCTCCCAGATCACGCCGATGTCGGCCGGGTCGCGGCCGATCAATTGCGGGCCGACCTCATGGTTCAGCATATGGACCAGGGCGCCATAGCTGCCTGCGCTGCCGGCGGCATTCTTGCCTTCGCCCCAGCCGACCAGCCCGTCATCGGTCTCGATGCGCAGGATGGCGGCGTCGAACGTCGCCACCTGGCCGAAGTCGCTGCGATGCTGCTTCGCGGCTTCGATCGGTATGCGGACCCACCAGGCCTGGACGTTTCTGATGCGCATCCGGATTGGCTACTTGATCAGCGGCAGCAGCGTTTCGGCGGTGATGCGCATCTGGTCGGTGTAGAATTTCTCCGTCAGCACGCTGGAGCCGTGATCCTGGATGAACTTCAGCTGTTCGGGCGAGATGTCGACCGGATGGCGCTCGACCATATCGGGATAGGGGGCGGCCGGCGTGCGGTCGACGGGCGCGACGAACTCGTTGGTCAGCGCGCCGTCATAGCCGACTTCTTTCAGCGTCGCGACGATCTTCGGCCAGTCGATTTGACCAAGGCCGGCAGCAAAGCGGTTGTTGTCGGCGACATGGAAGTCGAACAGGCGTTTGCCGACCTGGCGGATGGCGTCATGGACGTTAAATTCTTCCATGTGGATATGATAGGCGTCAAGGCAGACACCGCATTCCGGGCTGACCGCATCGGCCAGCGCCAGCGCCTGGGCGCCGCGGTTGAACAGATAGGTTTCGAAGCGGTTGAGCGGCTCGACTGCGATCTTGA
This sequence comes from Mesorhizobium sp. P2_H9, assembly GCF_056403215.1. Classification (NCBI taxonomy): domain Bacteria; kingdom Pseudomonadati; phylum Pseudomonadota; class Alphaproteobacteria; order Hyphomicrobiales; family Phyllobacteriaceae; genus Mesorhizobium; species Mesorhizobium sp. P2_H9. The sequence goes on from NZ_JBFUFX010000012.1 coordinate 68,658, forward strand.
CCCCGACCTTCTTGGCGTGGGTGAAGCATTCCCGGGTGGCGTCGACCACCCATTTCCATTCCTCTTCCTCGGTACCGTCCGGCACCACCTTGCCGACGGTCGCGGGAACCAGGGTGATGATCTCGCCGTCGAGCTCGCTGATCATGGTCAGCACGTCCTTGACGTATTGCACCGAGCGCTCGCGCTGGCCCTGGTTCTTGGCGGCAAGATTGCGCTCGCCCAGCATCAGCGTCACCGCGCCCCAGCAGCGGATGCCGTGCTCTTTCAGCAGCGCGCGCGTCTCCTTGGTCTTGTACTGTTCGGGTTCGCCGGAAATCTCGATCGACTCGTAGCCGAATTTCTTGATGCGCTTCAGCGTTGTTTCCAACGGTTCCGCCCGCATCCAGTTGTGCGTCGAAAGATGCATGGTCTGTCCTTCCCAGATTCGCCTGTACCAGTTCGCCTGCGACGCATTCCATCGGAGCGTGCCGCATGATTCCTCCCCAAGGCGCTCCAGCATTTTTCGCAAACTGGTTCGACCAATTGGGCCTGAGTGGAGGTCTACAGCAATTTCCTGCAGACGGCAAGGAGCGCCATCGCACCCGCCGTCTTCCGATCTACTGTATTGATTATATTGAAGTATGTGCGTCGGTGCGGCCTATGTAAATGGTCGCAATCGTGCATCAAACAGCTTGACCAGAATTTGGCATTTGGTAATACCAGAATGGCAATGCACAAGCGCATGGTGCGAAAAGACCAAAGAGGCTGGCCCTGCTTTCGTCAGGCGCTATGCTTGGTCCCTGGAAAATGATTTGGGAGGATGCCGATGCCGACGACAATGAAGGGCCCTGGGCTGTTTCTGGCGCAGTTCGCGGGCGACGCCGCGCCGTTCAATTCGCTGGCCTCGATCACCAAATGGGCAGCCGGGCTCGGCTACAAGGGTGTGCAGATCCCGACCTGGGACGCGCGGCTGTTCGACCTCAAAAAGGCAGCCTCTTCCAAGGCCTATTGCGACGAGGTGAAGGGCATCTGCGCTGACGCCGGCGTCGAGATCACCGAACTGTCGACGCATCTGCAGGGACAGCTGGTGGCGGTGCACCCTGCTTATGACGCGCAGATGGATGGCTTCGCGCCGGCCTCGGTGCACAACAATCCGAAGGCACGGCAGAAATGGGCGGTCGAGCAGATGAAGTTCGGTGCCAAGGCATCGCGCAACCTCGGACTGAATGCTTCGGTGTCGTTCACCGGCTCGCTGGCTTTCCCTTACCTCTATCCCTTCCCGCAGCGGCCCGCCGGACTGATCGAGGAGGCCTTTGGCGAGCTCGGCAAACGCTGGAAGCCGATCCTCGATGTCTATGAGGACAATGGCGTCGATGTCGGCTACGAAATTCACCCCTCTGAGGACGTGTTCGACGGCGCCACCTTCGAGATGTTCCTCGACGCGGTCGGCGGCCACAAGCGCTGCAACATCAACTACGACCCGTCGCACTTCCTGCTGCAGCAGCTCGACTATCTCGAATTCATCGACATCTATCACGAGCGCATCAAGGCGTTTCACGTCAAGGACGCCGAGTTCAATCCGACGGGACGGCAAGGCGTCTATTCCGGCTATCAGAGCTGGACCAACCGGGCCGGGCGGTTCCGCTCGCTCGGCGACGGGCAGGTGGATTTCGGCGGCATCTTCTCCAAGCTGACGCAGTACGATTATGATTCCTGGGCAGTGCTGGAATGGGAGTGCTGCCTGAAGCATCCTGAAGACGGTGCGGCCGAAGGGGCGCCTTTCATCCAGCATCACATCATCCGCGTGACGGAAAGGGCATTCGATGATTTTGCCAGCGGCACCACGGACAAGAAGCTGCTGCGCGCGATGATGGGGATCTGACCGGCTTCGCCGGCAGCAGCAAACGCCAAAAGCAGAACGCACGAGACGAGGGAGACAAACATGGTCGGCGCATCGAAATCGGAAACGGGAGGCGGCGGCCCGATCCGCTACGGCATGGTCGGAGGCGGGCAAGGCGCTTTCATCGGCGCTGTGCACCGGATCGCGGCGCGCATGGACAATGACTTCGTGCTGGTCGCCGGCGCGCTGTCGGCGAACCCGGAGCGTGCCAAGGCCTCGGCCGCCGAACTCGGGCTCGATCCCGCTCGCAGCTACGGCTCTTATGCCGAGATGGCCAAGGCCGAAGCCAAGCGTCCCGACGGCATCGAAGCGGTGGCCATCGTCACGCCAAACAATGTGCATGTGCCGGCGGCCAAGGCGTTTCTCGAAGCCGGCATTCACGTCATCTGCGACAAGCCGTTGGCAACCACCCTTGCCGAAGCGAAGAGACTGGCGGCAGTGGTCGAAAAGACCGGCAAGGTGTTCGTGCTGACGCACAACTACACCGCCTATCCGATGATCCGCCAGGCGCGCGAGATGGTGGCCAAGGGTGTGCTCGGCGACATCCGCATCGTGCAGTCGGAATATCCGCAGGACTGGCTGACCGAGGACCTTGCCGCCACCGGCCAGAAGCAGGCGGCCTGGCGCTCCGATCCCAAGCAGGCCGGCGCCGGCGGTGCGCTGGGCGACATCGGCACGCATGCCTACAATCTGGCGCGCTTCGTCTCCGGGCTGGAGCTCGATTCGCTGTCGGCCGATCTCGACGCCTTCGTGCCGGGGCGGCAGCTCGACGACAACGTCAACGCGCTGCTGCGCTTCAAGCCGGTCGGCAAGGCGCACGCCGCCAAGGGCATGATCTGGGCCAGCCAGGTGGCGCCCGGCCATGAGAACGGGCTGAAGCTGCGCATCTATGGTTCCAAGGGCGGGCTGGAGTGGGTGCAGGCCGACCCGAACTATCTCTGGTACACGCCGTTCGGCCAGCCGAAGCAGCTGCTCACCCGCAACGGCGCCGGTGCGCTGCCGGTGGCAGGCCGCGTCAGCCGCGTGCCGTCAGGCCACCCCGAGGGCTATCTCGAAGGCTTCGCCAACATCTACCAGGAGGCCGCGCGGGCGATTCGGGCAGCACGCAAGAAGGGCGGCAAACCGGGCAAGGATGTCGTCTTCCCGACCATCCAGGACGGCGTCGAAGGCATGGCCTTCATCGAAGCCTGCGTGAAGTCGTCGAAGAAGAATGGGGCGTGGACCAAACTCTAAACACGCGGCCGGAAGGGGACATCGCGCAGCCGGCGGGACAGCCGGCGCGCCGTCACATGGGGAGGGGGCGTCGATGAAAATCGGCATGTGCATGTTCTTGTGGACGACGGCGGTGTCGAAGAAACACGAGCCGTTGCTGCGCGACATCAAGGCGACCGGCTTTGACGGCGTCGAGATACCGATCTTCTCAGGTACGCCGGACGACTACAGAAGGCTCGGCGAGCTGCTCGACCGTATCGGGCTGCAACGCACCGCCGTGTCAGCCATGGGCGATCCGGCGATGAACCTGATCTCGACGGATGGGGCGACCCGTAAGGCCGGCATCACGTACATGAAATGGGCGATCGACTGCGCCCAGGCGCTCGGCGCTAACAAACTGAGCGGCCCGCTGCATTCGACGCTCGGCGCCTTCTCCGGGTCGGGGCCGACGGCGGCCGAGAAGAAGCGCTCGGTCGCCTCGCAGCGCGCCATCGGCGACCATGCCGGCAAGAAGAACGTCATCATCGGGCTGGAGGCGCTCAACCGTTTCGAATGCTATCTCCTCAACACGATGGCCGACCTGTCGGAGCATATCGATGCGATCGACCGGCCGCACATCAAGGCGATGTACGACACGTTCCACGCCAATATCGAGGAGGCCGACCCGATCGGCGCCTATACGAAGCATCGCCGGAATGTCGTGCATATCCATATTTCGGAGAATGACCGCGGCGCGCCGGGGCGCGGCAATATTCCTTGGAAGGATACTTTCGCGGCGATCCGCAAGAGCGGCTATGACGACTGGCTGACGATCGAGGCGTTTGGGCGATCACTCAAGGATTTGGCCGCGGCAACCAAGGTGTGGCGCGATTTTGCTGAGACGCCGGAGGCGGTTTATCGGGAGGGGTACAAGCATATCAGGGATGGGTGGAAGAGGGCGGCTTAGGCCCTCCCTTCGTCATCCACGGGCGGAGCGGAAGCGAAGCGGACGCGGAGACCCGAGGATCCATGCCGTAACATTCGAGCGCCGCCGCGGTGCCGACAGGGGATGCGAATGGACGTCTCTTTTTGCATCGCTGCATTCTAGCGCAGAAGCCACGGCATGGATCCTCGGGTCTGCGCCGCGTCGCTTCGCTCCTTGCTTCGCCCGTGGATGACGAAGGCGCGGGGATGGCCGCTCATGTCCAGTTTATCAACCCTGCTCAGCCTGGATCCTGTTGTAGTCATGGATCGTCCTGCTCAACCTTCGCCGCAGGAAGTTGGAAATGTTGTCGAAGACGAAGACGACGAGCAGGATCAACAGCACCATGTAGAAGACATTGGCCCAGTTGGAGTTGGTGCGCATCGCTTCCCAGAGTTTCAGGCCGATGCCGCCGGCGCCGACGGCGCCGATGATGGTCGCGCCCCTGGTGTTGGATTCCCACTGGTAGAGCGTCTGGCTGATGAAGACGGGGATCACTTCCGGCAGCACGCCGTAGCGTTGCACCAGCAAGCCGTTGGCGCCGGTCGACTGGATACCCTCGCGCGGCTTGTCGTCGATGTTCTCGAGTGCTTCCGAATAAGTTTTTCCCAGCGTGCCGATCTCGGTGAAGAAGATCGCGGCGCTGCCGGCCAACGGGCCGGGGCCGAAGGCGCGGGTGAAAAACAGCGCCCAGATCAGCATGTCGACCGAGCGCATGAAATCGAAGAAGCGCTTGAGCATCTGACTGAGCAGTCCGCTCGGTGTGATGTTGCGGGCGGCGAAGAAGGCGAGCGGGAAGGCGACGATGCCGCCCAGAAGCGTGCCGAGAAAGGCCATGACGATGGTCTGGAACAGCTTCGTCCACACGTCGCCATGCTGCCACTGGGCATTGTTCCAGATGTTGTCGCCGGCCAGCGCGAAGTTCGAGGTGCCCGGCTTGAGTTCAGGTCCGGACCAGATTAGCGAGATCACTTCACCGGCCGGTTTACCGAAGAAGGGCGAGCGGGTGTCGAAGACGAAGTTCGCCCAGCCAAGGAAGCGTTTGCGAACCTTGACGCGATCGACGGTCACGCGCACCTCGCCGGCAAAGCCCATCTTGGCGACGACCTCGTCGTCATGCGCGGTGATCCAGTCGGGCACCTCGCCAGAAATCACCGGCTTGCCGCCAGTCAGCGACACCGGGACCGTCTGGCCATTGGCAACGATCGTGGCTTGGGTCTTGTCGAAGGTGACGGACTTCGCCGCGCCGTCGATCAGGACGGTGAAGGAGCCATCCGCGTTGGTGACCACCCAGTCCGGGTTGGGATTCTCGCCAAGGGCGGAGAAGCGCGGGTACTTTGGCGTGATCTGAGGCTGGTCAAGACGGAATTCCGGCTGCAGGTCGTAGCTGATCCACTGCGTCAGGAACAGCGGCAGGCGCTCCCAGTGCGATTCCTTCAGCACTTGCGGCAGGCTGAAGAACCACAAGGCATAGGCGAGATAGAGCAGGATACCGACGAACAGGAACAGCGGACCGAAGCGCTTGTACAAGGGCCGCTGGAACACTTGCGGGAAGCGTTGCTCGATCGACAGTATCTCGTCAGCGGTGAGTGCAGCCATGGCTAAGCCCCCACCATGAAGGCCTGCTCGCCGACCAGCTTGCGGCGCAGCCAGGCGGAGAACTGGTCGACGATGAAGATGGTGGTGAACAGCAGCAGCACCAGCGCCAGCGTCTTGGCGCCGAAGCCGCGCGAGATCGAGAGCTTCAGCTCCTCGCCGATGCCGCCACCGCCGACGGCGCCGATGATGGTCGAAATGCGGACGTTGATCTCGATCCGGAGCAATGTGTAGGACATGAAGTTGGGCAGCACCTGCGGCAGCGCGGCGAAACGCACGCGCTCGAACCAGTTGGCGCCGACCGCCCTCAGGCCCTCTTCGGCGCGCATGTCGACGTTCTCATTGATCTCGTAGAACAGCTTGCCCAGCGCGCCGATCGAATGCAGGCCGATGGCGATGATGGCGGCGACCGGGCCGACCGAGACGATGGCCGCGAACAGGCCGGCAATGACGATCTCCGGGAAGGCGCGCAGCAGTTCCATGAAGCGCTTGACGACGAGCCTGAGCGCCGGGCTTGGCGTCAGATTGCGCGCCGCGATGAAGGAGAACGGCACGGCAAAGATGAAGCCGATGAAGGTCGCGACCAATGCCGTGTTGACCGTGGTCAGCATCAGCTCGAAATATTCGGGGATGTAGAAGCCGCCCCAGACATAGACGCGTCCGAGCGGAAAATTGAATTCCTGGGTGCCGGTATCATGCGGCGAGGCGACATCGAACAGCGCCCGCCAGACATCGTACCAGTCCTTGGGGATGAGCCAGCTGAGGAAGTCCAGTATGTGCGGCAGCCGGTCGAAGAAGTGGCCGGCATTGGCTTCATCGGCGAACCACATGGTGCCGAGCATGGCGACCAGCAGCAGGCCGATGCCGATGGCGGTGTAAAGCCGGCGCAACGACGTCTGGCGCCGCCAGGCGTCAGCGGTCCGGCGGGTCGCGTCTGAATGGATTGTTGCTGAGATGGTCATGACCGGAACATGCAAAAAGGGCGGCGCTGGAGGACGCCGCCCTTTTTCCTGATGCCGTCAGCCGCCGATCGCGGCTTTGCGGGCTTCGACGATGACGTTGTAGAAGTCCGGCTTCACCGGCACGTAGCCGGTGAAATCGCCGCCTTCGACGCCTTCGAAGCAAGCCTTGTCCTTCTTGGGCAGCTCCGTGAAGAAGTTGGCGAGTTTGGCGGTCATCTCAGTGCCGAGTTCGGTGCGAACAACCAGCGGGCCGTTCGGGATCAGGCCGGAGCGCCAGACTTCGACGAAGTCGTTGGGGTCGACGGCGCCCTTGGCGACTTCCTTGTGGAAGGTGCCGGAGGTGTAGCCGTTCTTGAAGTCGCCGATGCCCGAGGAATCGTCGACCGCCACGTCGACCTTGCCGTCGCGGACGGCGAGGATGTTGTTCTCATGGCCGCCATTGAACTGCGTGGAGGCGAAGAAGGCTTCGTTCGAGGCGCCGGTGTCCTTCGGGATCTGGGTCAGCGGGATCAGGTAGCCCGAGGTCGAGTCCGGATCGGCGTAGCCGAGCTTCTTGCCCTTGGCCGACTTGATGTCGGTGATGCCGGACGTCTTGAGCGCCAGGCCGATCGAATAATAGCCGGTGGCGCCATCGGTCTGCTGGGTGGTAAGGATCGGCGTGACCGCCTTCGGGTCCTTGAGAGCGATACTGGCGTAGCCGGAAGCACCAAGCTCGGCGAAATCGAGCGTGCCGCCAAGTAGGCCCTGGATGACGCCGTCATAATCGGCGGCCGGGAACAGCGACACTTTTTCGAAGCCGAATTCGGTCTTCAGATGATCGGCGAGGCACTGGTAGTTGCGCAGCCGGTCGGTTTCGTTCTCGCCGCCAAGGATGCCGACGCGGAATTCCTTGATATCGGCGGCGTGAGCGGCGCTGGCCGCGATGGCGAACAATGAAACGGCGCCAAAAACCATCTTCCTAAACATCTGTTGTCTCTCCTGTTGGTCCCGGCGTCGCGCCGGGTGCGTTCGAATTTTGACAGGTGCCTTTGACGCAGGCTGGCGATCCAAGCCGCTCGTTTGCTTGTCCATGATCTCTTGGACAAAACGGTTCCCGTTTGTCCGAGAAAACCGGTGTCCACTTTTCGGGATCATGGATTCAGTAGCCAGGGAATGCGGGCTCGAGCGGGCTGGCGGATGCGGCGATCTTTTGCTTGTAGGCGATGCTGGTGGAGGTGATGGCCTCGGAGATCTCGGCGCCGTTTGCGTCAGCGCCGTAGACAAGGCGCACGGCTTCGCGGTTGAGGTCTTCGGGCGGGCCGTCGAACACGATCTTACCGGCGGCCATGCCGATGATGCGGTTGCAGTAGCTGCGCGCGGTATCCAGCGTGTGCAGATTAGTAACGACGGTGATGCCTTCACGCAGATTGATGTCCTGCAGCGAATCCATCACCACCTTGGCGTTGAGCGGGTCGAGCGAGGCGATCGGCTCGTCGGCCAGGATCACCTTCGGCTGCTGCATCATGGCGCGGGCGATGGCGACGCGCTGCTGCTGGCCGCCGGAAAGCGTGCCGGCCGGCTGCAGCGCGGTGCGGGCGATGTCGAGGCGCTCGAGGGCGGCGACCGCCTCGGCGCACTCGCTGCGCGAGAAGACACCGAACAGGTTGGTCAGGGTCGAGCGGTGATTGAGCTTGCCGAGCAGAACATTGGTCAGCACGTCGAGGCGCGGCACCAGGTTGAACTGCTGGAAGATCATGGCGCAGTCGCGCTGCCAGCGCCGCAGCGGCGAACCGCGCAGGCTGGAAACTTCGGCGCCGTCAAAAAAAATCGACCCCTGGCTGGGGTCGATGAGACGATTGATCATGCGAAGAAGGGTCGATTTGCCGGCGCCCGAGCGACCGATAATGCCGACCATCTGACCCTGCGGGATCGACAGGTCGACCGCGCTGACGGCGGTGTTCTTGCCAAATCGGCGGGTAACGCCGCGGATTTCAAGCGTGGCTGACGTCGCTGACATGAGCAGGTTCCGGTCCAGTCGCAGTTTGAAAGTCTGTTAACCCTCGCTAGCGCAGCGTCATGAACCTGCGGTGTCGGATTGATGTCAGTTTTGTTACCGCCCACAGGCGCAGCGTCAGGTTATCGATCCGGATCGGTCAACCGAGGATCAGCAGCTCTTCGAAATGTTTCATGTCGCTGAAGCTGCAGAATGCCGGCGGCCTGAGCGCGATCACCGGCGCCTGCCGGGTGAAGAGCGAGAGGCAGTCGTCGAAAAGGTCCTGCCATGCAGCCGCCCTGTCGTCGGCGAGACGCCGGATCTGGTAGGCAAAGGTGATGTGGAAGACGTAAGCGTCGTGATCGGGGTGGCGGTATCCGAACGGCACCGACAGCGCATCGCGCCATGCACTCATGATGGCCTTGTCTTCGTCCGTTGCGCCGGCAACGGTCAAGCCGGTTGGCACGACCTCAACGACCTTGACCTTGAACGCGCCTTGGCCATGGAAGCCGTTCAGACGTTCCAGATAGAAGCGGGTCATGTCGTCGATGCTGGTGTCGAGGGGCACATTCTCAGGCCAGTAGGGAAGCCGGCGGCGATGTTCGATGATGCCCTGGAACAGCGTCATATGCAGGCTGGAGATGGGCGTGAAGGCCAACCGGTCGGCATCCGGCATCGCGCGCATCCGTTCCCGCACCTCGACGACCACGGCTTCGGAAGGCGAACCGTTTTCGAGATGGCTGACCACGGTGTTGCCGGGCTCGAACAGGAAATTGCCCGCTATGTCGTAGCGCGTGCCGAGATGCACCGGAGGGTTCGGGTTGGTGCCTTCGAAAAATCCGGCGAGCGAGGGTTTGACGGTGTCGAGCATTGCGATCTCCTGGGAGGATCGCCTCCTGTCCGAGTCATGTGTCAAGGGTATGAAACCGGCGTGCCCGTCGGTGGCGATGACACATATGTGAAGAGGGCCAGGTCAGCCGTATTTTTCTAGAAACGCTTCCGCCGAGAGCTCACGGAAATCGTCGAGGGCGGCACGCAGCCTTGCATGATCCCAGTCCCACCAGGCGAGCGCCTGGTAGCGCTCGGCGGTGCGGCGGTCGAAGCGTTCGCGGATCGGCTTTGCCGGCACGCCGCCGACGATGGTGTAGGGCGCGACATCCTTCGACACCACGGCGCCGGCGCCGACCGCCGCACCGTCGCCAACGGTGACGCCGGGAAGGATGGTCGAGCCGTGACCGAGCCAGGTGTCGTGGCCGATGGTGACGCGCTTGGCACGCCGCTGGGCGAAGAATTCGCTCTCATGCTCAGCGTCGTCCCAATAGTCGGAGGCGCGGTAGGTGAAGTGATGCAGCGTCGGCCGCCAGGTCGGATGGTTGGTGGCGTTGATGCGCACGCTGGCCGCGATATTGGAGAATTTGCCGATTGTCGTGCACCAGACGGCGCAGTCCTGCATCATGTAGGAATAGTCGCCAAGGATACTTTCCGAAACCCGGCTGCGGTCGGCGATCTCGGTCCAGCGGCCGAGGGTCGAATTCTCGACTTGCGCCGTCGCGTGGACCAGCGGCGCTTCCGACAATTTCCTAGTCATGCGGCGATTTTTCCGGTAGCGAAACTGGTCACGTCGATGATGCGGTCGGCCACCGCTTCGCGCACGTCGTGGTCATGGAAAATGCCGAGCAGAGCGACGCCCGCCGCCTTCTTGGCGGCGATGAGTTCGATCACGACGTCGCGGTTCCTGGCGTCGAGCGAAGCGGTCGGCTCATCGAGCAGCAGGATCGGATGTTCGGTGATGAAGCCGCGCGCGATGTTGACGCGCTGCTGCTCTCCGCCGGAAAACGTCGCCGGCGGCAGTGCCCAGAGTTTTTCGGGCAGGTTGAGCTGCGCCAGCAGCGCGCGTGCCTTGCCTCTCGCTGCCTCGCGCTCCTCGCCGCGCTCAACCAGCGGTTCGGCGACGACATCGAGGGCGGAGACGCGCGGCACGGTGCGCAGGAACTGGCTGACATAGCCGATCGTTTGCCGGCGCACCGCAAGCACGGTGCGCGGGCTGGCGGTGGCGAGATCGATGAGTCCGGCATCGTGCTGGACGATGATCTGGCCCTCGTCGACGGCATAGTTGCCGTAAAGCATTTTCAGGATCGAGCTCTTGCCGGCGCCGGAGGGGCCGCCGAGCACGGCGCATTCGCCGGCCCGGATCGAAAACGAGACGCCGGCGACAACAGGCAGTTTGATGCCGTCTCGCAGATGCATGGTGAAGCTTTTGGCGACATCGGAGACAACGAGAGGGGTCGGCATCGTCACACCTGCAAGATCGAGGAAACGAGCAACTGGGTGTAGGGCGCGCGCGGATCGTCGAGGACACGGTCGGTGAGGCCGCTTTCGACGACGCGCCCGTCCTTCATCACCATCATGCGCTGCGACAAAAGCCGCGCCACGGCGAGGTCGTGGGTGACGACGATGGCGGCGAGACCGAGATCGGTGACCAGGCCGCGCAAGAGATCGAGCAGGCGCGCCTGCACCGAAACGTCGAGGCCGCCGGTCGGCTCGTCCATGAACACAAGGCGCGGTCCGGTGACTAGGTTGCGGGCGATCTGCAGGCGTTGGCGCATGCCGCCGGAAAAGGCGCGCGGTTCGTCGTCGATGCGATCCTCGTCGATCTCGACGCGCGACAGCCAGTCGACGGCCGTGGCGCGGATCTTGCCATAGTGGCGGTCGCCGACCGCCATCAGCCGCTCGCCGACATTGGCGCCGGCCGAAACCGTCATGCGCAGGCCATCCGCCGGGTTCTGGTGGACAAAACCCCAGTCGGTGCGCATCAGGAAACGGCGCTCCGCCTCGCTCATCCGGTAGAGTTCGCGGAACTGGCCGTCGCGCATGCGGTAGCTGGCGGTGCCGGAAGAGGGCAGCAGCCGCGTCGACAGGCAGTTGAGCAGTGTCGTCTTGCCGGAGCCGGATTCGCCGACCACCGCGAGCACCTCGCCCGGCCACAGGTCGAAGGTGACGTTCTCGCAGCCGACGCGCGAGCCGTAGAATTTGGACAGCGCGGAAACGCGCAGCAGCGGTTCGTCCGTCATTGCGCCGGCTCCATCATCTCGGGTGCGAGATGGCCGCGATGGCCTTCTTCGCGGCGTTTCTCGCAATGGTCGGTGTCGGAGCAGACGAACATGTGGCCGCCATGGTCGTCGAGGATGACCTCGTCGAGATAGACGTTTTCGGCGGCGCACAGCGCGCAGGGCTGATCGAAGGTCTGCACTTCGAAAGGGTGATCCTCGAAGTCGAGGCTGACCACATCGGTGAACGGCGGCAGCGCATAGATGCGCTTTTCGCGGCCGGCGCCGAACAATTGCAAAGCCGGCGACTGGTGCATCTTTGGATTGTCGAATTTCGGCGTCGGGGAGGGGTCCATGACATAGCGGCCCTCGACCTTGACCGGGTAGGCATAGGTGGTGGCGATGCGGCCGTGCCTGGCGATGTCCTCATAAAGCTTCACATGCATGAGGCCGTATTCCTCCAGCGCATGCATTTTGCGCGTTTCGGTCTCGCGCGGTTCGAGGAAACGCAGCGGCTCGGGGATCGGCACCTGGTAGACCAGCACCTGGCCGGCACTCAGCGGATGTTCGGGGATGCGATGGCGGGTCTGGATGATGGTGGCGCTGGCGGTATCGGTGGTGACAGCGACATTGGCGACCTTCTTGAAAAAGGCGCGGATGGAGACGGCATTGGTGGTGTCGTCGGCACCCTGGTCGATGACCTTCAGCACGTCGTCCGGCCCGATGATCGAAGCGGTGACCTGGACGCCCCCGGTGCCCCAGCCATAAGGCATCGGCATCTCGCGCGAGGCGAACGGCACCTGATAGCCGGGGATGGCGATGCCCTTGAGGATCGCCCGGCGGATCATCCGTTTGGTCTGTTCGTCGAGATAGGCGAAGTTGTAGGTGGCGATGTCGGCTTGTTGAGCGGTCATTCCGCGGCCTCCCGTTTCTCCTCGATCGTGCCGGCATTTTCGCGCGCGTCGTGCTCGGCGCGCATGCGGCGCACGAGGTCGAGTTCGGCCTGGAAGTCGACATAGTGCGGCAGCTTCAGATGCTCGACGAAGCCGGTCGCCTGAACATTGTCGGAATGCGAGATAACGAACTCTTCGTCCTGGGCTGCCGCGACGACATCCTCGCCGAGTTCGGTTGCGCGAAGCGCGCGGTCGCAGAGCGCCATGGCCATCGCCTTGCGCTCGCTCTGGCCGAAGACGAGGCCATAGCCGCGGGTGAATTGCGGCGGCGCCTTGGCCGAGCCTTTGAATTGGTTGACCATCTGGCACTCGGTGACGCGGACACTGCCGAGCGGCACCGCGAAGGGCAGTTCCGGCACGTCGAGCTCCAGTTCGACCTCGCCGATGCGGATCTCGCCGACAAAGGGATGGTTGCGGGCGTAGCCACGCTGGGTGGAATAGCCGAGCGCCAGCAGGAAACCCTCGTCGCCGCGTGACAGCGCCTGCAGGCGTATGTCGCGCGCCATCGGGAATTCCAGCGGCTCGCGGGTGATGTCGCCGGGAACATGGTCCTGCGGCATGTCGCCATCGGGTTCGATCAGGCCTTCGCGGGCGAGGATCGCCGAGACGCGCGGCATGGCTTCCGCTTCGCCGTCGCGCTGCAGCGGCTCATCGACATCGGCACCGGCGGCCAGCTCGGGATCGAGCAGCCGGTGGGTGTAGTCGAAGGTGGGTCCGAGCAGCTGGCCGCCGGGCAGGTCCTTGTACGTCGCCGACACGCGCCGCTCGACCAGCATGGTGGCGGTGTCGATGGCCCTGGTGTAGCCGAAGCGCGGCAGCGTGGTGCGATAGGCGCGCACCAGGAAGATCGCCTCGATCATGTCACCACGCGCCTGGACGATGGCAAGCGCCGCCAATTCCCGGTCGTAGAGCGAGCCTTCGCTCATCACCCGGTCGACGCCGAGCGCCAGTTGCTCGACGATCTGGTCGAGGCGCAGTGCCGGCACCGACCGATCGCCACGCCGGCGATCGGCAAGCAGGCGATGGGCATTGGCGATGGCCGCTTCGCCGCCCTTTACCGCGACATACATGCTAGGCCTCCATCGTCTTGATGCGCGTCGTGCGCGGCAGGCAGGCAATGCCGCCCGGTGCGGCAAGGATGAGGTCGACGCCGCGTGGAAAGCGCTGGTTGTTCTGCTTCCACTGTTCGACGAAATGGCGTGGCATCTGCGCTGGCGCGATGGTCGCCGTCGTCTCGATGCCGGGGCCCGCGAGCAGAAGCGAAGTGCCCGAGACGAGATCGCTGACCTGCAGGATCAGCGTGGTGGAGCGGTCGGGATAGTCCTGAGTGCCTTGCGAAAAGCCGTCCAGCGACATCATCTCGGCCGGTGCCGAAATCAACGCGAAATGCGCATCGGCCGGCGTGTTGGCCACGGGCGCGCCTGAGTGGAAGCCGAGCCAGGATTTGACCGCCGCTGCGGCCTGCAAAGAAGGATCGAGCCAGAGCGGCGTGTCGTTGTCGCACAGCGCCAGCGCGATGGCGCTGGCGGTGGCCATCAGCGGCGCCGGCGGGCGGGCAAAAATCGGCAAAGGCTGCACGGTGCCTGGCCGCGCCATCGCATCCATCACGGCGCGGAAGACGGTCTGGGCATTGAACACCGGATCGGCGAAGCCGCCATCGATCGACTGGCTTGCGATGTTCATCAGTCTTCTCCGCGCACCATGGTGAAGAAATCCACCTTCGTTGCCGCCGTCTCGGCGTGGCGCGTTTCGCGCGCCTGGGCCAATGCCGCCTGCAACGGGGCGATGAGTTTGGTCTGAACCTCGTCGCGGTGGGCAGAATCCTGCCAGAGCGCATCGGCGATCGCTGCGAGCCTCGCCTTCTGCTTGTCGCGGCCGAGCGCGTAACAATGGCCGACCTGTCCGGATGCAAGCCGCACCGTGGCGCGGGTGACGGTGGCTTCACCGACATTGAAGGGCGCGCCGCCGCCGCCGATGCGGCCGCGCACGGTGACCAGGCCGGTTTCGGGACCGCGCAGAAGTTCGGCTTCCGAGGGCAGGCCGGCCGCGTTCCAGAGGCGGACGATGTCATCGCCGCTGGCCTGCGCCAGCGTCGCCATGACGGCCTTGCGCTCAGCCTGATCGCGCGCTTCCTGTCCTCGCATGGCCGCTGCTCCTGTTTGCGTATATTTGTCTAGTGATATAGACATCTATACAAATTATATCTATTATCTAACGCCTGTCCATGACGGGTGGATGACAGGGCGAAAGATCGGGGCGCAAATGGTCGGGCAGCAAATTGCTGATAGCATCGAGCGACGCAGTGGCGTCTCGTTGTGGCGGCAGATCGCCGACCAGATCCTGCATTCGATCGCTTTGGGCGATTTTGCCGAGAATGCCGCGCTGCCGCCGGAAGTGGCGCTGGCCGAACGCTACGGCGTCAACCGCCATACGGTGCGCAGCGCCATATCAGCCCTGGTGCAGGACGGCGTGCTCAGGGCCGAGCAGGGGCGTGGCACCTTCGTGCTGTCGCGCAAGCGGCTGTCCTATCCGATCGGCGCGCGCACACGCTTTTCGGAAGGCCTGCAGGGGCAGGCATCGGAGCGGCATATCGTGCTGCTCGCCTCATCGGTCGAGCCGGCGAGCCAGCGTGTCGCCGAGGGGCTTGGGCTGGCCAAGGGCGCCCAGGTGATCAGGTTGGAGACACGCGGCGAAGCCGATGGCCGGCCGGTGTCACGCGCGACCACCTGGTTTGACGCCAAACGCTTTGCCGGCATCGATGCCGCGATGGCGGAGACCGGTTCGATCACCGCGTCGCTGGCTCGCTTCGGCATAGACGACTATCTCCGGCAATCGACCGTTCTGTCGGCGCGCCACGCCGATGCGGCCGATCTTGCCGACCTCGACCTGCAGCCGGGCGCCATCGTGCTGGTCACGGTGGCCGTCAACGTCACGCCCAACGGAAAGCCGATCCAATTTTCCGAGTCTCGCTTTCCAGCCGAGCGGGTGGAGCTGAAGCTGTCGGCGCTGTAGTCAACGTCGTCATCGTTGGGCGAAGCAGGAGCGCAGCTCCGTCGCGGAGACCCAAGGATCCATGCCGTGAGCTTAGCCGAGGAGCGCTACGGAGCAGAATTCTGCACCGCGGCAACGTTTTGAAATCACGGCATGGATCCTCGGGTCTGCGCCGCGTCGCAACGCTCCTTGCTCCGCCCGTGGATGACGAAGTGATGGGCGTTTCGGCAAATTGTTGAGGGATGCGATCTGCCAAAGTCTGCACTCAACGATCCGCCGAATTTCGTGTCGGAGCGGACGTCTATCCGACCTGAATGACAGCCTTGATCAGGCCGGATTTCTCGTGCGCCCAGCGGGCAAGATCGCGCGGCGTATCGCCGAGCGTCGTGCGATGGGTGACCAGCTTTGCCAGCGGCACCGCGCCGTTGCGGATCGAGGCGGCGACATGGTCGAAGTCGGCGCGCAGCGCATTGCGGCTGCCGATCAGGGTCATCTCGCGCTTGTGGAATTCAGGGTCGGAAAAGGTGATGTCGTCCTTGACCACGCTGACCAGCACCAGCGTCCCGCCATGCGCGACATGGGCGAAGGCCGACTGCACCGAGGCGGTGTTGCCGGTGGCGTCGAAGACCGCGTCGAACCCTTCGCCGCCGGTCGCCTCTCGCACCAGATCGGCCGCTGTCGCCTGTGAAGCGTCAAGTGTCGAAAAGCCGAGTTCGCTTGCGGCAAAGCTGAGCCGCTCAGTGCTCATGTCGAGCAGGGTCACGTCAAGCCCGGCAATGCGGGCAAACAGCGCCGTGCCGAGCCCGATCGGCCCGGCGCCGATGACCAGCGCGCGGGCGCCTGGTACAGCCCGCGCGCGGCGCACGGCATGAGCGCCGATGGCCAGGAACTCGACGGCGGCGGCATCGGCCAGGGACAGGCCGTTTGCCGGATAAAGATTTTGCGCCGGCACCAGGATCTGCTCGGCCATAGCGCCGTCGCGATGCACGCCGAGCACCTCGATGCTGACGCAGCAATTCGGCTTGCCTTGGCGGCAGGCGATGCATTTTCCGCAGGCGAGATAGGGGTTGATGATCACCGGTTCGCCGATGCCGAGTTCGACGCCGTCGCCGGTGGCGATCACCGTGCCGGAGACCTCATGGCCCATGATGCGCGGATAGGCGAGGAACGGGTGCTTGCCTTCGAAGATGTGAAAATCGGTGCCGCAGATGCCGACATGGCTGACCGCGACCAGCGCCCAGCCGGAGGGCGGCGCGCCAGATGCGGGGCGATCTTCCACAACAAGGTCGCCGGGCGAGCGGCAGACAACGGCTTTCATGCTTCAATCCAGTCGGGTTCTTTGTTTGACGCAATTCCTAGGGAGAACCGCTTCTCACTTTTCCTAGAACTGATGAAATCGCCGGCCTTCGGCCAGGCCGGGCCGGCGATCAATTTCGGTGGGACTATTTGCCGCCGCGGCGGCGCAGGCCGTCGAAGTAGACGATGACAATGATCAGCACGCCGGTGATGATGCGCTGCCAGAAGGCGTTGACGTTCAAGAGGTTGGCGCCGTTGTTGATGGTGGCTAGGATGAAGGCGCCAAGCAGCGGCCCGTGCACGGAGCCGACGGCGCCGAACAGCGAGGTGCCGCCGATCACCGAGGAGGCGATCGCCTGCAGTTCCCAGCCCTCGGCCTGGGTCGGGTTGCCGATACCAATGCGCGAGGCCAGCAGCACGCCGACAAAGGCGGCGCAGAGGCCCGACAGCGTGTAGGCCATGTAGATCGTGCGCTGGACATTGACGCCCGACAGACGCGAGGCCTCGGCGTTGGAACCGACCGAAAAGAGATAGCGGCCCCAGCGGCTGTGGTGGAGGAAGATATAGGCCGGGATGCCGACCATGATCACCATCCAGAACAGATTGGGGACACCGAGGAAGGAGTTGCGCGAGAACTCCTGGAAGGCGTCGTTGTTGATCGAGATCGAGTTGCCGTTGGTCATCAACAGGCCGATGCCGCGCAATGAGGTGAGCGTCGCCAGCGTGATGATGAAGGGCGGCAGTCCCATCTTGACGATGCCGAAGCCGTGGAACAGGCCGATGCCGACGCCGACCAGCAAGGTGATGAGAATGGCGAGGATGACCGGCACGCCGGCATTGATCAGCATGGCGGCGATGACGGTTGCAAAGCCGACCACGGCGCCAACGGACAGGTCGATGCCGCCGGTGATGATGACGAAGGTCTGACCCACCGCAAGGATGGCGATCATCGAGCCCTGGCGCAGAAGGTTCGAGATGTTGTTGCCCGAGGCAAAGCTCTGCGTCGACACCGACAGTATGACCCACAACAGGACCAGCAGCGCCAGCAGCGTCAGCCCGAACAGGGCATTGTAATTGCGTTTCGGTTTTTCGACGGCTGCTGCTTCCGTGCTCATGTCTGTCCTCCCAGCTTTTCTTGTTTCTCGGCGAGCGCCTGCGTGAGAATTTCTTCGTGGTCGGCGGTGCGGAACCCGTGCGTGGCGACCAGCTTGCCACGCCGGAAGACGTGCAGCGTGTCGGAGAGTTCATAGACCTCCGGCAAATAGGACGAGATCAGGATGATGCCGGCACCCCTGGACAACAGTGCACCGAACAGGCGGTAAATCTCCGCCTTGGTGCCGACATCGACGCCGACCGTCGGCTCGTCGAAGATGAACAGCTTGGCGCCGTGCGCCAGCCATTTGCCGATGACGATCTTCTGCTGGTTGCCGCCGGATAGGCTGGAGGCGAGCGCGCTGCGCGTCGGCGTCTTGATCCTGAGATCGGCAATCTGGCGATCGGCCTCGGCCTTCTCCTTCGCGCCGGAGATCAGCATGTTCTTGGAGATGCGTTTGTAGATCGGCAGATTGAGGTTGAGGCCGACAGGCAAATTGAGGCAAAGGCCCTGATCGCGGCGGCTTTCCGGCGCCAGTGCCATGCCAAGCCTGATCGCATCGTGCTCGGAGTTGACCTGGACCGGCTTGCCTTCCCACAGGATCTGGCCGGCCGACTTGCGATGACGGCCGTAGAGCGTGGTGACGAACTCGCTGCGGCCGGCGCCGATCAGGCCGTAGAGGCCGACGATCTCGCCGGCCCGAACCGACATGGAAACGTCTTCAAAACCCTTGCCCGACAGGTTCCGGGCTTCGACGATCATCGCGCCCGGAGTGAAATGCTCCTTGTGGTAGACCTGCTCGATCGAGCGGTTGATCATCATCTTGACCAGTTCGGCATCGTTGGTCTCGCTGATGTTCCTTGTGCCGACCAGCGTGCCGTCGCGCAGCACAGAGACGCGGTCGGCGAGCTCGAACACCTCTTCCATGCGGTGGCTGATGTAGATGATGGTGACGCCTTCGCCCTTCAGCCGGCGGATCAGCGTGAACAGCTGGTCAGCCTCCTTGCGAGTGAGATAGGCGGTCGGTTCGTCGAAGATCAGGAATTTGGTGCCGCGCACGGTGGCGCGGGCGGCGGCGATCAGCTGCTGCTGGCCGATGGTGAGGTCGCCGAGGGTGACATGCGCCGGCAGGTCGAAGCCGAGACCGTCGATGATCTTCTGGGCTTCCCTGACCATGGCGCGCTGCTGCAGGATGCCGTAGCGCGAGTCCTCCTCGCCGAGGAACATGTTGGCGGCAACGGTGAGATGGCGGCACAACACCACTTCCTGGTGCACCGCATTGATGCCGAGCGCCATCGCTTCGTGCGGTGTCGCCAGAGCTGCCGGCTTGCCTTCCCAGATGACGTCGCCGGAGGTGCGCGGCATGACGCCGGTCAGAAGCTTGATCAAAGTCGATTTGCCGGCGCCGTTCTCGCCGACGATGGCGTGGATTTCGCCAGCCTTGAAGGCGAGGTGGACCGGCTTCAGCGCATGCGTGCCGGGATAGCGCTTTTCCAGCCCATGCAGTTCGAGAATCGTCCTGCCGGGTTCCAGCGTTGGGTGCGGGTGCAGTTCCTGCGCCGTCGACGTCATGACAATCCTCCCAGATCGGCCTTGCAATTGGCACTTGGCGATGCGGCTCCGCCGCATCGCCAAGGTAATTCAAACCGGCGGATATCCAAGCGGGCATTGGATGTTTCCGGGGCGTTGAGGCCCCGGAAACAGTGCGCCTATGCCGATGCCTAGTCGAGCTTCGGGTTGAGCAGCGCGTCGATCTTCGGCTCTTTCATATTGGCCTTGGTGACCAGATTGGCGCCGGTGTCGACATTGGCTTCGACCTTTTCGCCCTTGGAGGCGGCGAGAGCGGTCTTGATGCCGTCATAGCCCATCCGGTAGGGGTCCTGGACGACGAGGCCGGAGATGACGCCGTCATTGAGGAACTTGATCAGCTTCTCGTCGCTGTCGAAGCCGATCAGCCCGACCTTACCGGCAAGGTTGTTCTCGGCGATCGCCTGGCCGACGCCCTGCGCCATGATCAGGTTGGACGCGAAGATGCCCTTGAGGTCCGGATTGGCGGTGATCAGGTCGGTGGCGATGTTGAGGCCGGTGGTGGCCTGGCCGTCGGCATACTTGTCGGCGACCAGTTCAAGGCCTGGATATTTGGCCTTGAGCTGTTCCTTGAAGCCCTGCGCGCGCTGCTCGAGCGAGCCGGCGCCGGGCAGTGCGGTGATCAGCGCAACCTTGCCCTCGACCTTGCCACCATTGGCGGCGCCGATGGCAGCGGCAAGACCGTCAGCGGCGACGCGGCCGCCCTGGACGTTGTCGGTGGTCAGGAACGAGGTGAAGGCCTTGGAGTCGGCGCCGGAGTCGATGCCAATGACCTTGACCTTGGTGGCGGCCTCGTCGATCGGCTTGCCGAGCGCCTTGGCCTCGGTCGGGGCGATGACGACGGCAGCCGGATTGCCGGCAACGGCGTTCTCGAGGATCGAGATCTGGCCGTTGACGTCCGTCTCAGCCTGGGCGCCGAGTTCCGGCACGTTGACGCCGAGGTCCTTGCCGGCCTTGCGGGCGCCGGCCAGAACGATCTGCCAGTAGAAGGACGTGGTGTCCTTGACGATGATCGGAATGGTCACGTCCGCCGCCGAAGCCGGCGCCGAATGCATCACGCCGGCAAGCATCGAGGCGGCTGCGAGTGCCACAAAGGCGCGGCGGTTGAGAATGCTGGTTACGAATTTCATGCGGATTCCTCCCTAGGACGCCCGGTGAAGGTTACGGAAGCTCCATTCGGATAGGCGGGGCCCAAACAGAACTTTATCAATAAAAAACATTTACCAGATTTTGATAGTGCATCGGTTCGGTCGATGCAAGCGGTGTTTGGTGCCGTTGCGTGAGGTCCTGAGATAAGCAGGCCTCCCGGCCGATGCCCAATGTCACGTTCCGATGCTTCCGATCTCCTCCGAGCAATATGGAACAATAATTCCATTATCATGTCAACATGGAATGTTTATTCTCTCTTGATTGACCTCGAGCGTCAGCCAAGTTTCTGCACGATCGTATAGGGCACGTATCGGGCGAATTCCGTTTCCGGCACCTCGATGCCGAGCAGTTCGAGGTTGCGCGTCAGATTGGCCGGTTTGGCCGTGCCGGTCAGCACGCTGGCCACCACGGGTTCGTGCAACGGAAACTGGAACGCGGCCGCCGCCAGGGGATAGCCGCCTTTGGCGGCGATCTTTTCCATCGCATCGACACGGTCGAGAATGTCCGTTGTGGCCGGAGCATAGTCGAAATGCGCACCCGGCACCGGGCCGGTCGCCAGGATGCCGGAGTTGAAGACGCCGCCGATGATCAGCGAGGTCTGCTGTTTGCGGCAAAGCGGCAGCAGTTCGGCTTCGGCCGAGCGGTCGAGCAACGAGTAGCGGCTGGCCAGCAGGATGCAGTCGAGCGGCGCCTGTTGCAGCACATCAAGACAGATCTGCACCTCGTTGACGCCGAGACCATAGGCAGAAATGACGCCGGACGATTTCAGCTCCTCCAGCGCCTTCAGCCCACCCTCCATAAATTGGCGGAAGTGCAGCTTGGTCTTCTCGACGCCGTGCGTGTAGGTGCCGATGTCGTGCACAAACAGGATGTCTATCCTGTTTAGGCCGAGCCGCGCATAGGAGAACTCGACCGAGCGCATGATGCCATCATAGGAATAGTCGTAGTCGAGCGCGAAAGGCAGCGGATCTACATAGGAGTGATCGGGGACCTGGTCTTCCGGCACCGGTCGAAACAGCCGCCCGACCTTGGTAGACAGCACGTAGGACGAGCGCGGCTTGTCGCGCAGGAAATCGCCGACGCGCCGTTCCGAAAGGCCGAAGCCGTAGAAGGGCGCGGTGTCAAAATAGCGCAGCCCGGCGTCCCAGGCGACCTGCAGCGTGTCCATCGCTGCCTCGCGCGGACAGGCCCGGTAGAGGCCGCCAAGTGCCGCGCCGCCGAAGCTCACCTCGGTGACCTCAAGGGCAGTTGTACCGATGCGGCGTTTCTTCATGCAAACCCTCCCCTGCCGGCTGTCTGCCGGTTCGCAATTGTCCTGGTCAGTACTGTTGGCCTAGAGGGTCGCTCCGAGGTGCCAGGGCACGAACTCGTTGTCGCCGTAGCCGAACGCCTCGCTCTTGGTCTTGCGGCCCGAAGCCGTCTCGACGATCAGTTCGAAGATCTCGCGGCCCATGCCGGCGATGGTCTTCTCACCGGAGGCGATGACGCCGCAGTTGACGTCCATGTCCTCTTCCATCGCGTGATACATGGTCGAGTTGCTGGCGACCTTGATCGACGGCGTCGGTCGGCAGCCGAAGCAGGAGCCGCGACCCGTGGTGAAGACGATGACGTTGGCGCCGCCGGCAACCTGACCGGTGGCCGAGACCGGGTCGTAGCCGGGCGTATCCATGAACACGAGACCGTGGCCGGTGACCTTCTCGGCATAGCCGAAGACACCGTTGAGCGGCGTCTGGCCACCCTTGGCCACCGCGCCCAAAGACTTCTCGAGAATCGTGGTCAGGCCGCCACGCTTGTTGCCGGGCGACGGGTTGTTGTCGATCGAGGCGCCATGCTTGGCGACATGCTCTTCCCACCACTTCACGAAGCCATCGAGCTTGGCGGCGATCTCCGGGGTTGCGGCGCGATAGGCGAGCAGATGCTCGGCGCCGTAGATTTCTGTCGTCTCGGAGAGGATGCCGATGCCGCCGACGCCGGCGAGGATGTCGACAGCGGCGCCCAGCGCCGGGTTGGCTGTGATGCCGGACATGCCGTCGGAGCCGCCGCATTGCAGGCCGACGACGATCTCGCTGACCGGGATCGGCTCACGCTCGAGCTTGCCGACCTCCTCGGCGATTTCGGCCAGCACCAGCATCGCCTTCTCGACCGATTTGCGCGAGCCGCCGGCGTCCTGGATGTTGAAATGACGTTTTCCCGCGGCGACACCCTTCTGGCCGTAAAGGGTAAGCTGGTTGACCTCGCAGCCGAGCCCGACCATCAGCACGCCGCCGAAATTCGGATGACGGGCATAGCCGGCCAGCGTGCGGTGCAGCACCATCATGCCGTCGCCGGTGCCGCTCATGCCGCAGCCCTGGCCATGGACGATCGGCACGAAGCCGTCGATCCCCGGATATTTCGGCAGCAGCTCGCGGTTGGCCTGGTCGGCGATGGCGTGGCAAACGGTGGCCGAGCAATTGACGCTGGCAACGATGCCGATGAAGTTGCGGGTGCCGGCACGGCCGTCGGCGCGACGGTAGCCCATGAACGTGCGGGCGCGGTCCGCCTCCGTCTCGTGCACGGCCTCGCTCGGCGGCACCACCGGCAAACGCCCGGCTTCAAAGACCAGATTGTGCGAATGAACATGCTCGCCCGGTGCGATGTCCTGCGTGGCGCGACCGATCGCCTGCGCGTATTTCACCACCGCCTGACCGGCAGCAATCGGCTTGATCGCCACCTTGTGGCCGGGCTCGATCAGCGCGGTGGCGACAGCGCCGCCGGGCAGTACCGTGCCGATCTCGATACGGCCATTGGCGACCGCGACATTGTCGGCGGGAGACAGAAGAATGCTGTTTGACGCGTTCACGGGCAGTTTCCTGGGTGTTCCTGGGATGCGCGAGCCGATTGACACGCGCCTGTTAACAGATAATGTCTTTTATCGTGAAAAAACATTTTTACGTCAATTGTTTTTTCGCTGGGGTGTCGCGCGTTCCTTGGGCGCAAACGGCGCTGCAACTGCCGCTGGAATCGCGCATGATGCTTTTTCGAAAGCGATTCCGATTTTCGGGGTCATGCGCTAGGAAATATCTGTCATATCGCGCTTCAAGCTGGCCGCAAGCGCCGGCGCGCAACGGGGCAGGGGATGTCGAAGAGCAACAACGTCTACAAGGACGCCTACAACCGCTGCCTGCGGCTGCTCGATGAAACGAAGAGCCTGCCGTCGGAACCGGAGCTAGGCACGCTGCTTGGGGTCAGCCGCACGACCGTCCGCACCATCCTGGCGCGCATGGAAGAGACCGGGCTGATCGCCTGGAACAAGCGCGCCAAGACGGTTTTGCGCGAGCCGCTGCCGGACGACTTTTTCCCCGAGGAAGAAACCGACACGCTGGCGCAGATCATCGAGCGCTCGTTCATGCGGCGGCTGCTGGCCGGCGGCGCCGAGGCCGGCATGCAGATCAACGAGCTCGAACTGGCGCGCGAGATCGGCGTCGGCACCACCAGCGTGCGCGAGTTCCTGATCCGTTTTTCCCGCTTCGGCCTGATCGAGAAGCGGCGCAACAGCCACTGGGTGCTGAAGGGCTTTACCCGCGCTTTCGCGCTGGAGCTGACCGAAATCCGCGAGATGTTCGAACTGCGCTCGGCCGCCGCCTTTGCCGCGTTGCCGGAAGACAGCCCGGTCTGGGCCGACCTCGACCGGCTTGAAGACGAGCATCGGCTGCTGGCGCGCGAGATCGCCACCCGCTTCAACGAATTCTCGGAGTTGGACGAGCGCTTTCACCGGCTGATCCACCGCGCATCGCTCAACCGCTTCATCGTCGATTTCTACGATGTGATCGCGATGATCTTCCACTACCATTATCAGTGGAACAAGGCGCAGGAGCGCGAGCGCAACGAAGTGGCTGTCGCCGAGCACCTGGCCTATATCGCGGCGCTGAAATCGCGCGATCTCGGCAAGGTCGACGCTGCCTGCCGCAAACACCTGAAATCGGCGCGCCACACGCTGCTGACCTCGATCCCCGAAGCCGGCAGCCGCAGCGCTTCTGATCGCGCTGCGTTGCCGCAGCTGTGATTTGGCGATTTTCCGGCCGTTGATCGCGTGCTAGGTATCTGCGCTGTTGCGTGGAGAGGCCGTTTTTGAAGATCCGGCGGAGACGATGGGGCATACCGGTCGCATTCGCCGCGGCCTATCTGCTGCTGCTCCAGTCGATGTTTGGCGCCTTCGCCTTCGGCGCCGGCCCGGATGCTTCGCAAATCGATGCCTTCGGCAACGTCATCTGCACCCATGAGGGTGCGGCCCAGATTCCCGGTGGCGACCCGCACCAGCAGCACATGCCGGCGTGCTGCATGCTTGGCTGCAGCAAGGTGTCGGCTGCCCACGCGCCGCCGCCCGCTGCCGGTACAGTGTCCGCCAGCCTTTCCTTCGAAGCCGTCGCCTTTGTGCTGCCGGCATTCCGGCATCTCGACTTTGCCCGCGACCGCTCTCCGTCGAACCCGCGCGCACCGCCGGCGACGGCCTGAACCGTTCGCCTCGCGGAACCTTTCGCGGGCACATTCATCCAACATCAGAATTGTTCGCGACCGGCAACGGCGCGATCTCCTAATTCAATTCATGGAGCCATCATGTCTCATTCATTCCACGCGCGGTTGCTACGCAGCTTCGAAGCGCGCCTCGGCATTGTCGGTTTCGTTCTCGCCCTGTTGTTCGCCAGCGCCCAATCCGCCTTCGCGCATGAGTTCAAGGTCGGCGATATCGAGATCGGGCATCCCTGGTCGCGCGCGACGCCGGCGGGTGCCAAAGTGGCCGGCGGCTATTTGACCATCACCAACACCGGCAGTTCGCCGGACCGTCTGCTATCGATCTCGTCGGACATTTCGGCCAAGGCCGAACTGCATGAGATGGGCGTGAAGGACGGTGTCATGACCATGCGGCCGGTCACCGGTGGGCTTGAAATTCCAGCCGGCGGCAAGGTCACCCTGGGGCCGGGCAGCTATCATGTGATGTTCATGGATTTGAAGCAGCCGCCCAGGGAAGGCGAGATGTTTGCCGCGACGCTGACCTTCGAGAAGGCCGGGACGGTGACGGTCAAATTCGCCGTGCAAGCCATCGGCAGCCCGGCGCCGCAAGAAGACAACGACTGACCAAATCATTTTGCCAATCAAGTTTTCAAGTGAGACCATCATGAACAGGTATCTTTTGTCTGCCTCTGCGTTTCTCTTTCTGGGCACGGGCGCGGCCTTTGCTCACATCACGCTCGAAACCCAGGAGGCGCCGGTCGACTCGACCTTCAAGGCAATCCTGCGCGTGCCGCATGGCTGCGACGGTAAGGCAACGACCGCCGTGCGCGTGCAGATCCCGGAAGGGGTGATTGGGGTGAAGCCGATGCCCAAGCCCGGCTGGACGCTTCAGACCAAGAAGGGCAAGTACGACAAGTCCTACCAGCTTTACGGCCAGGCGGTGACCGATGGCGTCAAGGAAGTCGACTGGAGCGGCGGCAGCCTGCCGGACGAATTCTACGACGAGTTCGTCTTCCGCGGCACGCTGGCGGCCGACTTGCCGGCCGGGCAAAAACTCTATTTTCCAGTGGTGCAGGAATGCGACGGCGCCACCACGCGTTGGATAGAGATTCCAGCGGCTGGTCAGGATGAGGATGCGCTGGAAGATCCGGCGCCCGGCCTCAAGCTGCTGCC
Source organism: Mesorhizobium sp. P2_H9 (assembly GCF_056403215.1). Classification (NCBI taxonomy): domain Bacteria; kingdom Pseudomonadati; phylum Pseudomonadota; class Alphaproteobacteria; order Hyphomicrobiales; family Phyllobacteriaceae; genus Mesorhizobium; species Mesorhizobium sp. P2_H9. The sequence goes on from NZ_JBFUFX010000012.1 coordinate 95,017, forward strand.
GAAGAAGTGATGCACTGGCGGCGCGCTGTTTCGAAGCGGCGCCCCGCCGTTTTGGTGGATGGCATGAACGTAGCCTATTTCCAGCGGATGGAACTGACAGCCGGCAGATGCGTCAGCCGGCTGGCTTTCGGCTTGCTCGCGGCGCTCGTGCTGTTGGCCGCCATTGCTTTGCCGGATCGTGCTTTCGCCCATGCGGCGCTGATCAAGGCCGATCCGGCTGACGGCGCGGTGCTGGCACAGAGCCCAACGCAGTTCTCGCTGACCTTCAGCGAGCCGGTGTCGCCGCTGGTGCTGACCTTGATCCGGCCTGACGGCACAGCGGTTCCGCTGACAACCTTCCGCCTCAGCGACCAGACCGTCGCCATCGACAATCCGCAGGTGCTGAAGTCCGGCACGCATGTGCTGAGCTGGCGGGTGATTTCCGCCGACGGCCATCCGGTCGGCGGCTCGCTACTGTTTTCCCTCGGCGCACCCAGCGAAGCGCCGCCTGTCGCCGAGCCCATCGACTGGGGGCTGAGGGCGGCAATCTGGATCGGCAAGGTTTTTCTCTACATAGGTCTGTTCCTCGGCGTCGGTGGCGCCTTTGCGCTGGCCTGGCTGGCGCAAGGCGGGCGCTCCGGGCAGCGTTTTGTCATCGCTGCAATCCTGTGCGGGCTTGTCGCAGCGCCGCTGTCGCTTGGTTTGCAAGGACTGGATGCGCTCGGCGCGCCGCTCGTCCGGCTTATGCAGCCGATCATCTGGCAGACCGCGCTCGCCACCAGTTTTGGCTGGACGGTGCTGATCGCATTGATGGCGCTCGGGCTCGGCCTGCTGTCGCTGGTCGTGCCGCGCGCCGATGCAAAACTGTTTGCCCTTGCCGGACTGGCCTGTGTCGGTGCCGCCCTTGCCGCCAGCGGCCATGCCAGTGCCGCCGAACCGCAATGGCTGACCAGGCCGATGGTGGCTTTGCACGGCGCCGGCATCGCTTTCTGGGCCGGAGCGCTGCTGCCGCTCGGTCTTGCGCTGCGGCAGCAGCCGGCCGCGGCCGGGCCGTTCCTGCGCGGGTTCTCGCGCGCGATTCCCTATGTCGTGGCGGTGCTTGCGGCAGCCGGCATCGTGCTAGCCGTCATCCAGGTGCAGACGCCAGCGGCGTTGGTCGATACCGCCTATGGGGAGTTGCTGCTGATCAAGCTGGCGCTGCTGCTTTTTCTGTTCACGCTCGCCGCCGTCAACCGCTGGCGGCTTACCGCACCGGCCGAAGCGGGGGAGACGGAAGTCCAGCGAAGGCTGGTCCGTTCGATCTGCATCGAGGTGCTGATCGTGCTGGCCATCTTCGGCGTTGCCGCCGGCTGGCGCTTCACGCCGCCGCCGCGCGCGCTGGCAATCGCCGCGGCACAGCCAGCGTCGATCCACATCCATACGCTGCAGGCGATGGCCGACCTCGATATCACCCCCGGCCATACCGGGCCGGTCACCGCTTCGATCGTCATCATGACCGGCGATTTCGGCCCGCTCGACGCCAAGCAGGTGACTTTGGTGCTGTCAAAGCCCGATTCTGGCATCGAGCCGCTGAAGCGCGCGGCGACCAAACCCGGCGACGGCACCTGGCGGGTCGACAATCTCGTCATTCCGCTTCCCGGCCGCTGGACGGCACGGCTCGATATCCTCGTCTCGGACTTCGACATGGTGAAGATCGAGGCGCCGATCGACATCCGCGCCGAGTGATATTCAGGCGATGCCGGCCTGCGAACGGCAGTCTTCTGCGCTTCCGGTGCTCGCGTACCCAAAAGTACGCTCCGCTCCGGTTCTCGAAGACCACCATTCTCGGCTCGGCCTGACCTGAATCCCACACGCCGTGGCCGCAACACAATTCGGCGAGGCGGTTGACGCGGCGCGAAAGGCCCGTCAATCATCCCGGCAAAACGCGGCCTCAACAAAATCCGAAAACAGGGAAGAAACGATGGAAAAAGCCGAAATCGGCCTGATCGGCCTTGGCACGATGGGCTCCAACCTGGCGCTCAACATTGCCGAGCACGGGCACCGCATCGCCGTCTTCAACCGCACCAGGGCGCGCACCGACGCCTTTGTCGAGAATGCCGGCGCGCTGAAGAACATGGTTGTGCCTTGCTACAGCCTGGAGGAACTCGCCGCCGCCATCCGGCCGCCGCGGCCGATCATCATCATGGTGCTGGCCGGCAAGCCGGTCGACGAGCAGATCGCGGCTTTGCGCGGCGTGCTGTCGGCCAATGACATCGTCATCGACGCCGGCAACGCCAATTTCCGCGATACGATGCGGCGTTTTTCCGAACTGTCCGGCTCCGGCCTCACCTTCATCGGCATGGGCGTGTCCGGCGGCGAGGAAGGTGCGCGCCACGGGCCGTCGATCATGGTCGGCGGCACCGAAGACTCCTGGAAGCGCGTTGAAAGCGTCCTGACTGCGATCTCGGCAAAATTCAAGGACGAGCCTTGTGCTGCCTGGCTCGGCACCGACGGCGCCGGGCATTTCGTCAAGACCATCCACAACGGCATCGAATATGCCGACATGCAGATGATTGCCGAGATCTACGGCATCCTGCGCGACGGCCTCGGCATGGGGCCGAAGGAGATCGGCAACGTGTTTTCCGATTGGAACAAGGGCCGGCTCAACTCTTACCTGATCGAGATCACCGCCAAGGTGCTGGCCGCCGACGATCCGAAGACGGGCAAGCCGGTGGTCGACATCATCGTCGACCGCGCCGGCCAGAAGGGCACCGGCAAATGGTCGGTCATCGAGGCGCAGCAGCTCGGCATTCCGGCCACCGCGATCGAAGCGGCGGTTGCCGCACGCGTGCTGTCGTCGATCAAGGACGAGCGGCTGGCCGCCGAAAAGGCCTATGGCAGCAGCGGCGTGACGAAGATCTCCGGAGACAAGGCAGCGCTGCTCAAGGACCTCGAGCTGGCGCTGTTTGCCGGCAAGATCGCCGCCTATGCGCAAGGCTTTGCGGTGATGAGTGGCGCGTCGAAGGAATTCAGCTGGAACCTGCCGATGCCGACCATCGCCAAGATCTGGCGAGCCGGCTGCATCATCCGCTCGCAAATGCTGGACACCATGGCGGACGCCTTCAGCACGGGCGGCGCTGCCACCAATCTCTTGATGGCGCCGGCCTTTATCGCGTTGATGCAGGAGGCGCATCCGTCGCTGCGGCGCATCGTGGCAAGGGCTTCGGAGGCCGGCGCGCCGGTGCCGGCGCTGTCATCGGCGCTCGCCTATTTCGACAGCTATCGCCAGGGCCGCGGCACCTCGAACCTGATCCAGGCGCAACGCGATTTCTTCGGTGCGCATGGTTTTGAGCGTATCGATGGTCCAGGCGCGTTCCACGGCCCGTGGGGAAGTGGAGCTGCCGGCTGACGAGCGCCTCCTAATCGACGGAACGGCTGGAGGCCAGAACCTCGCTCGGCACGCTCAGGCTTTGCAAGGCGCCAGGTTCGGCACCGCCGATCCAGCCCAGCACGGAGCGGGCGAGTTCGGCGCCGGCCAGGCGAAAGTTCTCGTTGACGACCAGCAATTCCGGGCGGAACAGGTGCAGCAGGTCCGACGACTGCTTGGACACCACGTCGACGTCGCGGCCGAGCTTGAGGCCGGCATCCTCGATGCCGGCGACGATGGCCAGCGTCGCGGCGGCAGCGCTGCTGACGAAACCGTCCGGTCTGATATCGCGACGCATGATTTGGGCGGTCCTCATTCTGATCTGCTCGATCGAATGGTCGATTGAAACGGTGTTGAAGGCGATTTCGCTGGCGCCGACCTCGCTCAGCGCATCGGTAAAGCCGTTCAGCGTATGACCGTGGTAGGTCAGCCCAACCGGCGGTGCCAGCAAAGCCAGCCTGCGGCGGCCGATGCCCGCGAGATGGCGCACCGCCTCGGCCGCGAAAGCGTAATTGTCGAAGTCGTGATAGGGGTGGTTCAACCCCATGTCGGTGCGGCCGTGCGTGGCGAAGGGAACGCCGCGTTCCAGCAGGTAGCGGGCTCTCGGATCGTTCGGCTGCGTGCGCGAAATGATGATGCCGTCGGCGGAACCGGTTTCCACCAGGTAGCGTATGGGATCCAGCGGATCCTGCGAGCGCGAATAGGGCGTGACGATCAGGTGGTAGGGCGTGTCGGCGATGACTTCCGAGACGCCATAGATGATATCGGAGACAAAGCTCATGATCTCCCGCTCGGTGTTGAGCACGAGACTGATGACATTGGTCTTGCCGGTCCGCAGGCGCACACCGGCACGGTTCGGTCGGTAGCCGATCTGCCTGGCGACGAGCTGGACGCGCCGCCTGGTCTCGGCGCCGATCTCGGGTGCGTCCTTGAGCGCGCGCGACACTGTTGTGACGCCCAGCCCGGTCATGAAGGCAAGCGTCTTCAACGTCGGCCGCTCTTGCGCCGACGCCTCGTCGTCCTTGCCTGTCTGATCCCTGTCCATCATCCCGCCCCGTCAGGCGCATAGCAGTCGCCGGGGATGCCGGCAATCACCGGCATCGCGGCGCATTACCACTCTCCGCACGATGGGAGCCTCAATATACTGAAACGTTACAGGTTGCCACTGTCGTTGCTCCAAAGCGATGTCAGGGGCCTCGAAGGCGCTGTGGAAAAGCCGCTGAAAAGCAGCGGAGGCGACGTCTCTACCGGCCTTTTGTCAACTTTCATGCATTGCAGCATGGGTTTTTTGCAGTGCAGTTGCGCATATTGCGATGCAGCAAGGCTCAGCGAGGTCGAGCGAATTTGTTCGCGACTCGAAAAAATATCAAACTGCCTTTGTCCGAGGGGTTGCACACCCGGCGCAATTGCCGTATCGAAAATCTGTAACGTTTCAGATTCTGGGAGGAACCGAAATGCGATATCAAACTATGACTGCTGCGCTGGCAGCGACAGTTGCGCTGCAGTTCGCCGGTCCGGCGGCCGCGACCGATCTGGAAGTGATTCACTGGTGGACGTCGAAGGGCGAGTCGGCGGCGGTCTCGCAGTTCGCAAAGGCCTTCGACAATGATGGCAAGGGCGACCACTGGGTGGACAGCGCCATCGCTCTCGGCGAAACCGCCCGCTCGACCGTCATGCAGCGCGTGCTCGGCAACGATCCGCCCGGTGCGGCTCAGTTCAATCCCGGTCGGCAGTACGAGGAACTGATTTCGGGCGGCAAGCTGCTCGACCTCACGGACGTCGCCACCGCCGGCAAGTGGGCTGATATCATTCGCCCGAAGGCGATCGGCAGCGCCTGCCTCGTTGACGGCCACTGGTGGTGCGTTCCGGTCAACATTCATTCGAACTACTGGGCCTGGTACTCCAAGCCGGTGTTCGAGAAAGCGGGCGTGCCAGAGCCGAAGAGCATGGCCGATTTCATCGCGGCCGCGCCGAAGATCAAGGAGGCGGGCTTCATTCCCTTCGCCATTGGCGGCGACGGAAACGGCTGGCAGATCCAGTTGCTCTTCCAGGACATGGTTACCGAGGCTCTCGGTGTCGCCAAGCGCGACGAGATGTATACCAAGAAGAGCGCCGAAATTGCCGGCGGACCCGAGATGAAGGGCGTCTTCACGCAGTTGAGGGCTCTGAAGCAGTTCACCGACAACGGCTATGCCAACCGCAACTGGAACGACACCACCAATCTGGTCATCACCGGCAAGGCCGGACTTCAGGTGATGGGTGACTGGGCGCGCGGTGAGTTCGCGGCCGCCGGCATGACCGGGGTCAAGGATTTCGGCTGCATGATCGGCCTGAACGAGGCCAAGCCGGTGGTCAGCACCGACGGCGACATCATCCTGTTCTTCAAGCAGGGCAATGCGGATGTCGAGGCAGCGCAGAAGCGTCTTGCAGCACTCCTCATCAGCCCGGAGGTTCAGGTCGCCTTCAACAACGCCAAGGGTTCCATGCCCGTGCGGGCCGATGTCGACATGTCGACGGCCGACCCGTGCATGCAGAAGTCCCTGAAGGCAGTGGAAGACCCGGCCAACATCGTCACTGCGACGAACCGGTTCATCACCGAGAACACCAACCAGCAGATCAATGAGCTCGTCGCGCAGTACTTCGCGGATGACACCATGACGGCTGAAGACGCCACTGCGAAGTTCGCTACCATCATCGGCAGTTCCGACTAGGAGCCCGATCAATATCCCGAGGCGCCGCCTTTGCGGCGCCTCGCTCGCGCCCCCGACCCGAGAGGCCTTCTTTCGGCGACGGGCTGACGATCTCAGGACGGGAAGCTGCGGCGGTCCGGAGCCGGTGGTTCGGATAACGCTGACTTTCGTGTCGGTGGAAGCGAAGAAAGACGGACGATGCAGAAGAGCTGGAGGCACAGATTTCACCTGCCCGCCGTCATCGGGACGATCCCGATGATCCTCGTTGCGGTCGGCGTGTTCGTGATCGGCATCGGCTTCTCGGTGCTATGGTCCTTCACCAGTTCCAAGCTCTTTCCCACCTACGATTTCGTCGGCCTGGCGCAGTACAGGCGCCTTTGGGCCGACAACCGCTGGCTCGTCTCGGTCAACAACATCTGGTTCTTCGGCCTGATGTCCATCACCTGCAACATGGTGTTCGGCTACCTGCTCGCCGTTTTCATGGACCAGCGCATCCGCCAGGAGGACCTGTTCCGCTCGATCTTCCTCTATCCGTTCGCCATGTCGCTGATCGTCACCGGACTGGTGTGGCAATGGGTACTCGACCCCAACCTCGGCTTGCAGGAGGCGCTCCGCAACTGGGGCTGGTCAAGCTTCAGCTTCGCGCCGCTGGTCAATGCCGAGACCGCGATATACGCGCTGGTCGTGGCGGGCATCTGGCAGGGTTCGGGCGTGACGATGGCAATCCTGCTTGCCGGCCTGCGCGGCGTTGACGAGGAGATCTGGAAAGCGGCGAAGGTCGACGGCATCCCGACGTGGCGCACGCACCTTTCCATCGTGGCGCCGATGATGAAGGGTGCCTTCGCCACCGCCTTCGTTCTCCAGTGTGTTAGCGTGGTGCGCGTCTACGATTTGGTGATCGCCATGACCGGCGGCGGTCCTGGCATCGCCACGTCCATGCCGGCAGTCTACGTCATCCAGCTCATCACAGTGCGCCAGAACGTCGGCCAAGGCATGGCTGCGGCAACGACGATGCTGCTGCCGGTCCTGATCGTGCTGGCTTTCGGCGGAATTCTCCTATGGCGGCGAAATCGGGAAGTGCGCATATGACCGCCGGCCAGATCACTGCAGGTCAACCTGTCCTGGAAGCGCCGGATCAGGCTGGCGTGGGGGCCTCCGGGCCGAAACCGCGACGGATATCGGCCGGCCGCATCGGCATCTATGTTTTCCTGGTCGTTGCGGCTCTCTTCTTCCTCATCCCGGTCTACATCATGATCGTCACCTCGCTGAAGGGGATGCCGGAGATCAGGCTCGGACATCTTTTCAACCTTCCGGCCGAGCCGACCTTTCAGTCCTGGGCCGACGCCTGGCTGCATGCCTGCACCGGCCGCGACTGCAACGGCCTCAGCCCAGGCTTCTACAATTCGGTGAAGATCACCCTGCCCAGCGTGGCCATCTCGATCGTCTGCGCGTCGATCAACGGTTACGCGCTGACCTTCTGGCCATACAAGGGCGCCAACTTTCTCTTCGGCTTGCTCGTGTTTGGCGCCTTCGTGCCCTATCAGGTCGTGATCTATCCCTTGATCATCGGACTGAGCTCGGTCGGGCTGTTCGCGTCGCTGCCCGGTATCATCATCGTGCACACGATCTTCGGCATGCCCATCCTGACGCTGCTGTTCCGCAATTTCTACGCGGCAATACCGGTCGAGCTGTTCAAGGCGGCGCGCGTCGACGGGGCGGGTTTCTGGCGCATCTTTTTCTTCATCATGCTGCCGATGTCGGTGCCGATCACGGTCGTCGCCGTCATCCTGCAAGTGACCGGCATCTGGAACGACTTCCTGTTCGGCGTCGTGTTTGCCGGGCGGTCCAACTGGCCGATGACGGTGCAGCTCAACAACATCGTCAACACCACCACCGGCGTGAGGGAGTACAATGTCAACATGGCGGCAACCATCCTGACGGCGGCGGTGCCTCTGATCATCTACTTCGTCTCCGGACGATGGTTCGTGCGCGGCATCGCCGCTGGCGCGGTGAAAGGCTAGTGGATATGGCGCAGAACGGTACCAGCGTTTCGATCGAGGATCTGTCGCTGAATTTCGGCGCGGTGACGGTGCTGCAGGCGCTCAATCTCGATGTCGCCGAAGGCGAGTTCATCGTGCTGCTCGGCCCGTCGGGCTGCGGCAAGTCGACCTTGCTCAACTGCATTGCCGGCCTGCTCGACATTTCGGAAGGCCGCATCTTCATCAAGGGCAAGAACGTCACCTGGGAGGAGCCCAAGGACCGTGGCATCGGCATGGTGTTCCAGTCCTATGCGCTCTATCCGCAGATGACGGTGGAGAAGAACCTGTCCTTCGGGCTGCGGGTTGCCGGCACGCCCAAGGACGAGATTGCCAAACGCATCGCGCGGGCCGCCGAAATCCTGCAGATCGAGCCGCTGCTGCAGCGCAAGCCGGCCGCCCTTTCCGGCGGCCAGCGCCAGCGCGTGGCGATCGGGCGGGCGCTGGTGCGCGATGTCGATGTCTTCCTGTTCGACGAACCGCTGTCCAATCTCGACGCCAAACTTCGTGCCGAACTGCGCGTCGAAATAAAGCTGCTGCATCGCAAGCTGCAGAACACCATGATCTACGTCACCCACGACCAGATCGAGGCGATGACGCTGGCCGACCGGATCGCGGTCATGCGCGGCGGCGTCATCCAGCAGCTCGACGCGCCGCAAACCATCTACAACCGTCCCGTCAACCGCTTCGTCGCCGGCTTTCTGGGCTCGCCGGCGATGAATTTCCTCGACGGGCAGTTGGAGGCCGGCGCCAGCCCGGTGTTCAAGGCCGGCGACGTTTCGGTGCCGCTCGACCATTACATTTTTGACGACAGCGTCGGCATTCGCACCGGGCCATGCGTGTTCGGCATCAGGCCCGAACACATCGCCTTTGGCGAACCGGCGAGGTCGATGCCCTTCTCCACCGACGCGGCTGTCGAGATCGTCGAACCGATGGGCTCGGACACGCTGGTGTGGACCAAGCTCGGCGGCCATAATTTTTCCTTCCGCGTCGAGGCGGAGCGGATGCTGCGCAACGGTGAGCCGATCCGGATCGGCTTCGATCCGGCTCGCGCCTCGCTGTTCGACGCCGCGACCGGCAACCGTATTTAACACCCAAGACCCCATCCCCCAAGAAACGGACAGAGACGATGAACTGGTCATTCCAACTTTACAGCGCCCGCAATTTCCAGCCTTGGGAAGGCGTGCTCAAGACGCTGGGCGAGCTCGGCTACACGCAGGTCGAGGGGTTCGGCGGCGTCTATGACGACCCGAAGGCGTTCCGCGCCGAACTCGACAAGAACGGGCTCGCCATGCCGACCGGGCATTTTTCGATCGATGCGCTCGAAAAGGACTTTGACGGCGTGCGCAAGATTGCCGACGCGCTCGGCGTCACGCTGCTGATCTGTCCTTTTTTGATGCCCGACCAGCGGCCGGCCGATGCTGCCGGCTGGCGCGGTTTTGGCGAACGTCTGGCCAAGGTGGGCGAGACCGCAAAAAAAGCCGGCTACGGCTTTGCCTGGCACAACCATGATTTCGAGTTCAAGAAACTCGCCGACGGCTCGGTGCCGCAGGACCATATCCTGTCTTCCGCGCCCGATATCGGCTGGGAGATGGATGTGGCCTGGGTGGTGCGCGGCGGCGTCGATCCGCTGCCGTGGATCGAAAAGCATGGCAAGCGCATCAGCGCCGTCCACGTCAAGGACATTGCCAAGCCGGGCGAGGGGCTGGATGAGGACGGCTGGTCGGATGTCGGCCATGGCACGATCGACTGGGCCGGCCTGATCAAGGCGCTGCGCGCCAAGAGCGCTGCCAAATATTATGTCATGGAACAGGACAATCCCAACGACATCGAGCGTTTCGCCCGCCGTTCGATCGCTGCCGCCAAGACCTACTAGGAGCAATCAGCATGGCAAAGAAACTTGGTATAGGCGTCATCGGCTGCGGCAACATCTCGAAGGCGTATTTCTCGCTGGCGCCGCTGTTTCGCGGCATTGAGATGCGCGCCTGCGCCGACATCAACATGGATGCGGCGAAGGCACGGGCGAAGGAATTCAAGCTGCGCGCCGAGACCGTCGAAGGACTGCTCAAGGCCGACGATATCGACATCATCGTCAACCTGACCATTCCGGCGGTGCACTACGAGGTGTCGAAGCAGATCCTCGACGCCGGCAAGCACGTCTATTCGGAAAAGCCGTTCGTGCTGTCGGTCAAGGAAGGGCTCGACCTGAAGGCGCGGGCGGAAAAAAAGGGGCTGCGCGTCGGCTCGGCCCCCGACACTTTCCTCGGCGGCGCGCATCAACTGGTCCGCGACCTGATCGACACCGGCAAGCTCGGCAAGATCACCAGCGGCACCTGCTACGTGATGAGCCATGGCATGGAACACTGGCACCCCAATCCGGATTTCTTCTTCCAGCCGGGGGCCGGGCCGGTGCTCGATGTCGGACCCTACTACATCACCAATCTGATCCAACTGATCGGACCGGTGAAGCAGGTTGCAGCCTTCGCTTCGATCCCGGCCAAGGAACGGACGATCTCGTCCAAACCGCGCGCGGGTGAAAAAATCCCTGTGGACACACCGACCACCATCCACGGCGTCATGGAATTCGAAAACGGCGCCGTGGTGACGCTCAATGCCAGCTGGGACGTCTGGGCCCATGGCCACGCGCCAATGGAGCTCTATGGCGAGGCGGGCACGGTGTTCGTTCCCGATCCGAATTTCTTCGGTGGCGAGGTGCGCTTCACCGAGGCCGCCAAGCCGGTCAAGAAACTGCCGAAATGGAAGCATCCGTTTGGTGTGCCCAATGAGATGCATGGACAAGGCATGATGGCCAACTACCGCACATCAGGTCTCGCCGATATGGCGCAGGCGATCGCCGAGGGCCGGCCGCATCGCTGTTCGATGGAGCTGGCGCTGCATGCCGTTGAGGTGATGACCGGCCTGTTGCGCTCAGGCGAGACGGGCAAGTTCGTAGCCATGCAGACCACCTGCGAGCGGCCGGCCGCCCTTGGCGTCAAGGATGCTGAAGGGCTGCTGGCGAAGAAAAAGTAGCCGCGGCGATTATCGATAATTTTTGACGATACCCCTCTCCCCGTTCTGTTGGGGAGAGGGTAAAGGGTGAGGGGCAGGGTCGACTCGCCGCACTGTCGCGGTGACAGTTGTCGGCCCGTTTCGATTTCTAGAGGAATCCCCATGCCCTACATCCCCGCCGAAAACCGCTACGAGAAAATGATCTACAATCGCTGTGGGCGCTCCGGCCTGAAGCTGCCGGCGATCTCGCTCGGGCTCTGGCACAATTTCGGCGACGACACGCCGCACAAGACCAAGCAGGCGATCGCACGCAAGGCCTTCGATCTCGGCATCACCCACTTCGACCTCGCCAACAATTACGGTCCGCCGCCCGGCTCGTCGGAGACGGCGTTCGGCGAGATCCTGCGCACGGACTTTGCCGGCTATCGCGACGAGCTGATCATCTCGACCAAGGCCGGCTACGAAATGTGGGCCGGACCCTATGGCGAATGGGGCAGCCGCAAATATGTGCTGGCCAGCCTCGACCAGAGCCTGAAGCGGATGGGGCTCGACTATGTCGATATCTTCTATTCGCACCGCTTTGATCCCGATACGCCGCTGGAAGAAACGATGGCCGCGCTCGACCATGCGGTGCGCTCGGGCAAGGCGCTCTATGCCGGCATCTCGTCCTACAATTCGCAGCGCACGCGCGAGGCCGCCGACATCCTGAAGCAGCTCGGCACGCCTTGCGTCATCCACCAGCCGAGCTATTCGATGCTCAACCGCTGGGTCGAGGAAGACGGACTGCTCGATACGCTGGAAGGGCTCGGCGTCGGCTCGATCGTGTTCTCGCCGCTGGCGCAAGGCATGCTGACCGACAAATATCTCGGCGGCATCCCGCAAGGTAGCCGCGCCAGCCAGGGCAAGTCGTTGCGTCCCGCCTTCATCAACGACAAGACCATCGCCAACATCCAGGCGCTTAACGCGATTGCCGGCAAGCGCGGCCAGACGCTGGCGCAGATGGCGCTGGCCTGGGTGCTGCGCAAGGGCCGGGTGACCTCGGCGCTGATCGGCGCCAGCCGCCCCGAACAGGTCGAGGATTGTGTAGGGGCGCTGAAGGCGCGCGAGTTCAGCGATGCCGAGCTCGCCGAGATCGACACTTACGCGCGCGAGTCCGACATCAATCTGTGGGCGGCTTCGGCGGAGCGCAAAGGTCCGCCGAGGAAGTAAGCGAAACAGCAGCCGGCAAATTATGGTCAATGCGACGGCGGGTTTTCCCGCCGTCTGCGTTTCAGGCCTTTGCCCTATTCTCAGGGCTTCTTGGCGGTGCCGAGGCCGGGCTTGGGCGCTGCGGGTGGCGGAGCCGGCGTCTTCATTTTTTCCTCGATCCAGCCGGTGTAGTTGGCCAGCCGCGTGTAGATGCCGTAGGCGTTCTTGTGGCCGCAGGCGGCGGTGCCGTCCGACGGACCTTCGCCCCAGCTGACGATGCCAACCTGAACCGGGCCGTCGGCGCCGGTGACGAACAGCGGCCCGCCGCTGTCGCCGTTGCAGGCATCGCGCTCGCCGCTGGCTGTGCCGGCGCAGATCATGTTGTTGGTCAACGGATCGGACATGTCGGCAGCAATGGCGTTGGCGGCGGCGTCGACGCCCTTTTCCGAATAGCGCATGCGATGGGAGAGATCGTCGAGTGCCGCCTTCAAGTCACGCGCATAGATGTCCTTGATGCCGCTGTTGCAGACGGCATTCGGCTCGAGATCGAGATCGGCCACCATCAGTGCCGTGGGGAACGTTCCGTCCTGCATCTTGCCCCAGCCGATGACCGTCGTCTTGCCGGTGTCGGGCGTGGCGTCATGGGTGATCTTGATGGTCGGCGCGTCGGCCGGTTCGGCCAGCCGCAGCAGGCCAAGGTCGTTGTCCAACGTCTGCTCGCTGTAGCCCTCGTTGACGATGACCTCCGCCACCTTGTAGCGCTTGCCCTCGGTCAGATCGGTGGCGCCGGTCAGTACGGTGACCACATCCGGCGAGATCGGCCGGCCCTTGTCGTTGAGGCAGTGGGCCGCCGTTAGCACCCATTGCGGCGCGATCAGGCTGCCGCCGCAGAACTGCGCGTTCGGCTGCGAGGCGGGGCTCGGGTCCAGCCTGTCGGTGGTCAGCAGCGCCACCTGGAACGGATAGGCGCCTTTCTCGGCCTGATTGCCGCCATAGACGCGGTCGGCGCCATCGGGGTTCTCAGCCAGGGCCTTTGCCCTGGCGTCCGCCACGCGTTTCATCGGCGAGACCGCCGCTTCCGGCCTGACGGCGTCGTCGGCCGCACGGGTTGCGTTGACGACCGGAAAGATGGCCGCGACGCCAAGCAACATTGCTGCTGCGATCGGCCTGGACCGATGGACTATTTTCACCTGGACCTCCTGAGACGAACGTTCCCGAACAAGCCAGCCCGGCACATGATCGGCTGAGGTGGACCGGCGGCCGAACCATGCACCAAAACAGATCGGTGCGCGAACGGTCATAAAACCGACTGCCACTTTTGCTAATCGTGCCCGCGAGCAGAACCCGCTCAAAACCCTATAGCCCCCCACGGGCTACGTGGAAGTGATTTGTCATTGCCAATGTTGGATTATTTTAGGCAATATGCCGTCGCGGCGGTTTTTGGCGGGGGCCTTGAACCGGCGGCTCTGAGCAACAATCCGGTACAGTTGCGATTAACCAATATCATTTTTCGGCGCCACCACGATCTCGACAATATTTCTCTATTTTGATCCACTCCTTGCTGACTTTTGGGAGAGTCTCACCATGACAAAACTGACAAACACCATCCTAGTATCCGCATTGCTTTCCACTGCAATGTGGGCGCTGCCCGCCTTCGCCTCCGATCCTGGCTCCGCGAATGCCGGCAACGGCGAAAGCATGCGCGATGTCGGGACGGGCGACTACCAGCCTGGCCGGGCGAAGCCGATCGCGCCGCCGAAACTGACCGAAGACGAAGCCAGCCGTGCAGCGCCGCTGACCGACGAGGCAACGGCGGTCAAATCCTACGGCATCGTCGGACATTCCGCCGATGGCAAGGACATCAAGATCGACGCCAGCGAGACGCTGAGGGATCTTGTCATCAAGGAACTTAATGCGCCGGCCGACGGGCAGAAGTCCGACAATTCCGGGCTGACGGGGGGTGAAGAAGCCGGCCGTCAGGTTTTTGGAACCGACGATCGCGAGCAGATCAAGAACACCAAGACCTACCCGTTCACCGCGATCGGCTATCTCGAAGGCAAATCGAAGAGCGGCAGCTATGGCAGCTGCTCGGCGACGCTGATCGGCCCGCGCACGGTGCTCACCGCGGCGCACTGCCTGTACAGCCACGAAGACAAGGCCTGGCTCGACGACCTCCTGTTCGTGCCGGCTCTCAATGGCAGCACAGCCGACGACGCACCGTTCGGCGCCTTCACCTATGAAAGCGCCTACATCGTCCAGGGCTTCATCGACAACTACCAGGGTTACTACGGTTCGGTTATCCCGTGGGATCTCGGCATCGTCACGCTGAAGCAGGATGTCGGTACCAATCTCGGCTGGCTCGGCTATGCCAACTATGACGATCTTGGTGATTTCACCGCCAACATCGTCGGCTATCCCGGCGACAAGCCGATGGGCACGATGTGGAAGGCGACCTGCGAAGTGCATGCCGAAAACATCGGCCCGGAGTATTTCCAGTACGACTGCGATACCTATCCGGGGTCGAGCGGCAGCTCGGTCTATGCTTATGACAACGGCGCCAAGCAGCGCGTCATCACCGGTGTGAACGTGGCTGAAAGCCCGGATGCCAACACTGCCGTGCGCCTCAGCGCCGTCAATGTGCAGTGGATCAACAGCTTGTACAAATAAGCCTGACGGTTGTCGCGCCGAAAGACGAGAAACCAGCAATCCAGAAAACCGGCGGGGGGACGTTCCCGCCGCCGGTTTTTTTTGTACCGGCGCGGCTCCCTTGCGCCGGCTTGCGTCGGCGCTTACGCTCAACGCTCCAAGGGGTTGGGGGTCATGGTGCGGGCAGGGACGATCTCAGCGATCAGGGCGATGACGGCCGCATCGATGCTGGCTGCGCTGACATGTTTTCCAGCTTTGGCCAACCAAGGCGGTACGCCGCAGGCTGGCGCCTGGGCCGATCGGGTGCAGATCCTCTACCAGAGCGAGACGCGTTCGGTGCTGCGCAAAACAGTGCGCGTGTGGGACTTCCATCCGGAGCTGGATCTCGACTTCGTCTGGGAGCCGGCGGCCGGCCAGTCGCCCGACCGGACGATCGCCGCCGACGGCACCGTCAACGGCAAGGGCAGGCTGGTCTGGCGGGTGCGCGGCTCGGCGAGCTACGACCCCAGGACCGTCTACTCCAGCTACTTCGGCGACATCAAAAACGGCCGGCCCGATGGGCAAGGCCGATTTGAGCTCCGCTCGGGCGAAATTCTCGAGGGTCATTGGGTTGCCGGTGAACTCGATGGCCGCGGCATCCATGTCGATGCCGACGGCAATCGCTATGAGGGCGATTTCGTCGCCGGCGTGCCGAATGGCGCGGGACGTTTGCTGTCGAAGACCGGCGAAATCTTTGCCGGTTCATTTGCCGACGGCCTGAAGAATGGCAAGGGTCGAACCCGTCTGCCGGGCGGCACTGTCTATGAGTCGCAGTGGGTAATGGGCAAGGAGATCGGCGGCTCGCGTCCCGATGTGCTGGCCGACGCCAGGGTGGGCGGACTGCTCAAGGCGCAAGCCGGCGGCGGCGATGCCGACAAGGTCGAGATCGGCGTTGCCGTCGACCAGCGCATGACCCAGCAGTCGGACATGCAGTACCAGCATCTGGTGCGCGACGAGGACATCGCGATCTACCCGAGCTCGGACGAATACAACAACGGCTGGAACGGCACCGGCCAGATCACCACCAGCAATGTCTACGAGGGCATGGACTGGGAGAATGCGCCGGCCTTTGCCGAGGTCGATCTCAAGACGACCGACCGGTCGAAGGTCAAGCTCGCCAGTCTGGAAATGAAGGTCGCCGCCAGCGACGCCTATCGCAAGCCGATGCTGTCGCTGGTCGAGCATTTCGGCTGTGTCGGCTTCCGGCCGGATTTCTCGATCCTCAACAATGGCTGGGGCGAAGCCAAGGACATGAAGATGTCGCTGCAGTTCACCACTGTTGATGAGGAGGACAACCCGACCGGCGAGCCCAGCCGCACGTTCACCAAGGATATCGGCACTGTCGGCGAGGGCGCCGATGTGTCGATCAAGAACGTGCTCGCCGAGGCGGGGGTGGATACGGCGAGCCTCGAAACCGGACGCTTCTCCTGCCAGTCGGCCGATGCCCTCAACGTCTGCCGCAGCCAGCTCACCAACAAGATCAAGTTCGGCGAAGTGGCCGACTATCTCGGCAGCCTCAACCAGGCAATGACAGTCAATGCGATTGGCAAGTTCGACTATTCCTGGTCGGACGATCAGGGCAACGTCACGCAGCAGAGTGAGCCGTTTCGCGTATCGATGACCCTGGTCGTGTTCGAGATTCCGGAATCGTTGGCCGAATGCGGCGACGGCGGCGGCGGTACGCCGGAAGCGATGCGCTATCAGAACATCGAATTCCCGATCGGCAAGCACGACTACGCCATCTCCATGCCGGTGCGCGGCAACAAGAACCTCAGCGCCTACACAGCGCGGCTGAAGATGTGGTCGTCGATGTCATCGATCCATCGCTTCAGCATCGCCGCCCACTTCGCCGACGGCAGCATCCGCGAAAGCAAGCCGGTCACCTTCTTCTATTTCCGGCCGAAGGAGGCGCTGTTCCTAACCAAGACCGAACCGGCGGCCTGCTATCTGCCACGCGAGATGGCGGGATGTGGTTGAGCGATTCGCGCGGACTTTCGGAAAGGCGCCTATTTGCGCCCCATCTCGAAATAGTTGGGCAGCGGAATGAGCCGGGCAAAGATCGTGCCCTGGTCGAAAACGCGCAATTCCAGCATCGAGCCTGACGAGCGCTCGGCGCTCTGGTCGAACAGGAAATTGCCGAGCGAGTAGACCTCCGCCACATCGCCGCCACCGAGCGGCAGGATCGCTTCGCTCGACACATGCGGATGGCCGCCGATGATGGCCGAGACACCACGCAGCCGCATCTGGTCGGCCAGCATGTCCTCGCGCGTCGACGGCTCTGTCTTGTATTCGCGGCCCCAATGCACGAAGGCGATCACCGGCCGCTCGGCATTCTCGTGCAGCAGGCGGTCGAGCAGGGCGGGCGTCAGCAGATCGGTGTTCTTCGAGCCGTTGGTGTCGATATCGGTCAGGCCGACGAGATCGAGATCGGCAAGCGCCTGCGTCTCGCCCTGGCCGAAATGCGCAATGCCCGCTGCATCGAGCGCGCGCAGCGTCTCGGCATAGCCGGACGGGCCAAGATCGAAGGCGTGGTTGTTGGCGAGGCCGACAGCGGCGACATGCAATCTCTTCAACATGTCGACAACCAGCCCCTCGGGCATCGCCAGCGTCATGTCGTCGATGGCCTCCGGCACATTGGGCAGCACGACGCCTTCGAGGTTGACGATGAGCGGCCGCGACCTGGTCAATGCCAGGACGTTGTCAACGATCCGCTCAGTGACGCCGTCGCGGACCAAGATCTTGCGCATGGCGCGGCCGAAATTCACGTCGCCGGCAAAGTAAAAGATCTTGTCTTTCGCCCGGGCCGGGTTGTTGAAACCGGGGCCGAAGGCGCCGAACAGCGCCACGACATAGCTGGTGGTTCGCTCGACATAGTCGCTCGTGTGCGCTTGCGAATTCTCATTGGCGATGACCAGCGGCCCGGCGCCGAACAGCGTCCGCTGCAGCTTGGTCTGGATATAGAGCGCACCGACGGAATCGGCGTGATCCGGCTGGCGCAGGGCCGCGATGCCGTCGAGCGAGCCGGCGGCCAGGATGTTCAGCGTCTGCTGGTCGAAGCGGCGGGCGTCGTGCTGCGGCAAATAATGGGAGAAGTCGGTCGATTCGACGATCAGCGTATCGTCATCGACGATCGCTTTCAGAGCTTCCGCCAGCCGATCCCAGTCGCCACGGTGCGCCTTGACCGACATTGCCACCGGAACAATTTTCGCTTCGGGAAAATAGTGATGCAGGAAGGGCAGCATGGCCAGCACTCCATGCTCCTGGGCGAACAGGCAGGAGTCCTCCACCATGTCGCTATTGGTCTCCAGCCGACGCGCTGCATCGGCATCGGTGGTGACCTCGCCAAGCACGGTGTCGAAGCCGCGCGTCGTGGTGGCAAACAGTTTCCGCGTCTTGTGGAAATGGTCCGGCGACAGGATGACGATGCGCTTGTAGCGGAAGCCGGACGCTGCGCGGAATCCGAGGGCGACAAGATCGGCGGTCAGGAGATGATGCGGCACGGTGATACCGGTCAGCCGCTGGTTGGAGGGTTCGAAATCGGCGACCTTGGCGATGGCGTCCGTGAAGAGTGTGGGGTCGTCGTAGAAGCGAGAAAAGTTTTCGTTGCCCGGCGGGCAGGCGACTGGTGCGGCCAAGGCCGCTGCAAGCGTAGTCAGGGACAGGATGGCCAGCGCCAGCAGGCGAACCGTCATGGCTCGGCCAGGATGATGTTCTCCACGCCGCCGACATAATAGAACGGCTTCTGCCGCGAGGCGGTCAGCCGCACCACCTCGCGCGAGATGTAGTCGGCGAGGCCGAATAGCGTCACGCCGCCGTCGGAAGTTTTGGCTTTGCCGCGCAGGCCTTCGAGAACCGAATAGGTGAAGACGCCGTGGCCGAGCTCGGGCAGTTCGGCGGCGGTGTTGTTGGCGGCGGTGGCCGAGAAGACGACGATGCGCGCGTCCTGCGCGTCCTTTTCCAGGCGCGGGTTGAAGGCATTGGCGGCATGGCAGGTGTCGAGCAGCATGAAGCGCATGCCCTTAGCCCGCTCGACCGACTTCTGGATGTCCGACCAGTCGACCAGGGAAGACCGCTTCCAGCGCTCGGCGTCCTGTTTGCGGCCGTCGGTCGGGATGAAATAGTAGTCCTCGTCGATGTTGATGCCGTGGCCGGCGACGAAGATGATGGTGGTGTCGTTCTCGCCTGGCTTGTCGAGGAAATCGGCGAGCTGGTCGTCGATCGTGTCCGCGTCGGGCTCCAGGACGCTGTCGGCGCTTGCGACCCTGAACACTTCCGTGCCGCCGTCGGGCGTCTCGTCCAGGGCTTCGCGGTTGACCAGCACCAGCGTCTCCATCGACGAAAACAAAGGCGCCGATTTCTGCGCGATCACGTTGAGGAATTCCGTCGCGTCGTCGACGGGGTAGCGCAGATCGCATGCGTGGCCGGCACAGGCCTCGGTGAGGAAAGGATATTTGTCGACGCCGATCACGGCCACATAGAGCTTGCCCTTGTTGGCAATCTTCTCGGTCTTCTTGGCCAGCGCCGTCACGCTGCGCTCCGTGAGGTAGCCGAATTCGTTGGTGCCGGTGATGCGAATGGTGTTTTCGCCGTTCTCGACCGGCACTTCGATGATGGTGTTTTTGCCGCCGTCGACCGAACGCGCGGTGACGTCGCCAACATTGCGGCTGTTCGACAGGATCGAGAAACCGGCGACATTTGCGCCGGCTTCACTGGCGCCGGTGATCTCGACAGCGACATAGCCGTCGCGGACGTTGCTCTGATCGGCGGCGAGCTTGAGGCCAAATTCCGGCGGCTTGCGCTGCAGCAGCTTCTGCAGCTCGTGATCGACGCCCGGCCGCATCTCCTCGGCCGCCTGTTCGGCGCTGCGCAGGATGATCGCGCGGCGCACCATTTCCGGGCTCCACAGATATTTCTTCAATTGGCCGGCACTGATGAAGCGGCCTTCATGGTCGCGGCCCTGATTGACCTGCCATCCCACAAGCTTGTCACCCTCGTCCGACGAATAGTAATAACCCTGCGGCATCCAGGCGATCCACTCTGAGCCGGCAAAGAACATCGACACGATCAGCCTGTGCGTCTTCAGGTTCCACAGCCGCAAGGTCTGGTCGGCGCTGCCGGTGACCAGCAGGCCGGCGTCCTCCGAGACGGCCATGGCGTTGATCTCGCCGGTATGGCCGGTGAATTCGCCGGAGATCTTGGCGGTCGCGGTTCTGTATTCAAGCAGCGTTCCGTCATTGCCGCCGGTGATCAGGCCAAGCCCATTGTCGATCAGCGTGTAGGCCGAATGGACGAAGCCGTTGGTAGCGTCGTTTTCGATGCTGCGCACCACCTTGCCGCCATTGACGATTTCCAGCACGGCGTTTTCGAGTGCGTCCTTGCCGCCCGGTGCGGTACGAAGCGACCATTGGCCGTCATCCAGAGCCGCCCGCGCATAGGCGCCCTGTTCGGCCGCCGGCTGCGGGTTGTCGAAGAAACGCTCCGCCGTCGGCAATGCCAGCATCTTGTCGAGCCCGCCTTGCCGTTCCGGACAGGAGACGCGTTCAGGGCAGGGATTGGCATTGCCCCAGGCGACGACGCCGTTCGCCGCGTCGATGCCGACCGCGGTCACCGGTTCGCCGGCGCCCTGCAGCAGCGCCTTGCGCTCGCCGGTGGCGGGGTCCCAGACCTGGATGGCGTTGCGGGTGCCGCCGGCGGTCGCCACCAGCGAGCCGTCGGCATTGGCGGCGCTGGCAAAGACGGTGCCGTCATGGCCGCCGTAGTCGCGCTCGACCGCGCCGCTGTCGGTGTTCCAGACGATGGAGCGATGCTTGTCGGCACAACGATAGCCGCAGGACGCGACCAGCCGCGCCCCCGAAGCAAAGGTCAGCGAACCGATGAAGAAATCCTGCTTCGGCATGGCGCGAACGAGCCTGCCGTCCGCGGCGCGCCAGAGCTGCACCAGCCCGTCCTTGTCGCCAGTGGCAAACAGGCTGCCGTCCTGCGACACGGCGAGCGCGGCGACGCTGACGTCCCGCAACGCCTCGGCCTCGGCGGGCAGAGCGATCTCCTCGCCCTTGGCGACATCCCAGAGCCGGATGCCGTTGTCGGTGGTTGTCGCTGCCAGACGGGTTCCCGAGGCGGCGAAGGCGAGCTTGTCGATATGCCAGGAATCGGCGTCGAGTTTGCTGCCCAGTGTCCAGCCGGTCGCTGATGCCTCATCCGGCCGCCACAGATAGACGAAGCCGTCAGCGCCGCCGGCTGCCAGGGTCCTTCCATCGGCAGAGAAGGTAAGGTCATAGATCGCATAGTCGGCAGCCTTCAGCACCGCCTTGATCTTGCCGGTCGAGAAATCGAACAGCCTGATATCGCCATAGGGCGGCTTGTCGCCGAGGCTGGCGCCGAAATAGCCGCCGGCGGCGATGGTCTTGCCGTCCGGCGACACCGCGACCGCAAAGATCTTGCCGTCGCTGCCTTGCCCGAGATAGCCGCGAATGGTGCGCAGGCTCACCCCGCTTTGCCAGTCCCAGATGCGGATGGTCTTGTCGTTCGATGCGGAGACCAGTTCCTGGCCGTCCGGCGTGAAGGCAAGGTCGTTCACCTGCGCGCTGTGGCCGCCGGTGTTGAGATCGAGATGGAAATCCAGCGCGTCTTCGGCGTGGACGGCTGACGCCATGACAAAGGCGCCGGCTACGGCCAGCCAGCGGAGAGCGCGCATAAGGGGTGAGCGGCCCGGCATGAGGTGCGGCCGCTATTTGGACTGAGCCGGAGGCGGCCCTTCGTGCACATAGGTCTCGATCGCCGAGGCAAAGTTGGAAGAACCGGCCTTGCGTTCCTTGTCGATATAGCCGGCAAAATAGCTCCAGAAGGAAACCGCATAGTCGCGGAAATAGGCGTCGGCCACTTCGCGCGAGCACAATTTGCCGTCGACGCAGATGGAGAGGCGGTTGAGGAAATAGACGACGCGATCAAAATTATCGCTGAAATCGGCAAGCGGCATGGTGCCGCCAGTTGCCGTCATTGCCTCGATGCCGATGCGCTGCCTGAACACCTGCTCCTCGGTCGGCGTCGGGTTGGCGCTGAGCAGATTGTCGTATTTGGCATTCAGCGCCGCCAGCCGCTCCTTGAGCGCCCGCTGCGCCTCATGGAAGTCCTTGCTTTCCCAAAGCTCGACCAGCGACATCGTCTGCTCGACGCGCTTCTGGTCCTGGTTGGCGAGAAACTGATAGACCGAAAAGGCCAGGGTGAAGATGATCGCCAGACGCACGGCCAGCCCCGCCCAGGCATAGACGAGCATGCGCCAGTCGCGATCGGTGAAGGGGTTCGCCTCCTTCTTGATCTCGTGGGCGCTCGGCCACGGAAAGCCTTCGGTGGTTTCCGGCAAAGTCTCCGGCTTCTTGTTCGCTGCCGGCGCTTGCGCCGCCAGCGCCTGTTGTGTTGCGTTGCCCCCCGGCTTTTTCATCCGCAGCTGTCCAGTTCGATGGTGGCGGTCGGGTCCAGCACGACGCCGGGCGCCTCGAGTTTCTTCTTCAGGCAATCGAGCTGCGTGCGTGAAATCATGAACTGCACGTCCGGCTCTGCCGGCGCCTTGTTCGGTGATGGCAAGGGCTCGACCACGCCGCGCGAGGCACAGTTGCTCAAATCGACCACGACGGCGCCGTTGCCGGTTTTGGCGATCTGGTCGTACTGGTCGAGAAAGCAGCTCGCCAGCTCGGAATTGGTGATGATCTGCTTGGCGCACAGGCCGCAGGCCTCATCCGCCGAAGCATTGGCGACCGACAGCCCGGCCATGAGGCCGATGGCTGTTGCGCGCCAGGAAAACACTGAGATAGTCACGAATGTCCTCATCTGTTTCATCCGGCCCCCGTCGCCAGGGCCGCGAATGTTCACATATCATGCCCGCGCAAGGGCCGTCACGGCAATGCCAGTCTGGCTCAGCTCAGCTGCGCGGCACCGTCTCCATCGGGAAGATCATCACCGCGCCCTTCGGACCGCTCTTGTCGGCAAGCTTCATCACCGAGCGCGTCGCCGGCGCCATGCCGATATCGGTCAGCATGGCGGAAAAGCCTTGCCCGCCGACCGCGCGTGTCGCCGAGGGAACGCCGTCCTGCGCCAGGAAGCTCAGATCCTCTTTCTCGCTCTGCGGCGGCGCCTCGGTCAGCACGGCGATCATTCGCTCCATGCCGAAGCTGGTGTCGGTGAAGGCGAGCAGGCCTTCCTTCAAGCCGGCGTCCGGCGATCCGTTGGCAGGGGCCAGCCGCTCGGCGACGATATGGGTGATCGAATAGTCGCTGCCGACATAGAGCACATTGATGTCGACATAGGCGTCGGATTCATTGCGAGCCAGGACATGCACCTGGTCGCCGGGGGATACGCGCGGCACGGTCGAAGCCTGCAGCGGCTCCAGCGCGTCGCTGTCCTTGCGTTTGATCTGGAATTCGACGCTGACCTCGTCCGGCCGATAGTCGGACGCGGCGGCGAGCCGCGACAGGCCGGTGGCGCGGAAGATCGTCGTCAGGTTCTTGGCCGTCGCGTCGACCAGCTTGTCGCGGTCATCGGGATGAATGATGATCAGCGGCGGCTTGCTGCCGTCCTTCAGCGACACGTCGCCCGAGGCGGTCAGGAACCACAGCGCCGGCTTGTCGGTGGCATCCTTGGCGGCGCCGGCGATGGCGTTTTCGCGCAGCACCGCGAGCCGCAGGTCGGCGCTCTTGCCGGGCTCGACCAGCGCGATGTGGAAGCCTGAGTTCTCCCTGGCGGCCAGTTCGTCGAGAACCGCATTGATGAGGGTGGTTTCCGTCTCGAGCCCTGCGGTCGCCGCCGGCCGCGCCACCACGAGCTTGTAGTCGACGGCGAGTTCGGCCAGCCGCGCATAGGCGTTGGCAGGAATGTCTGCCAGCTTCAGCGCCGGCTTGTTGTCGAACTCGACCGGCTTGACGCGGCTTTCCAGGTTTTTCGCCGACTCGACTTCCAGATAGCCGAGCGCTTCGGAGAGCTGCGACAGCGCTGAGGGCAGGATGGCGAGCTTGCTGCCCGGGGTGAGGCGATGCAGCAGCCCGGCGCCGATCGTCGCCTCGTCATCCTTGATCACAACAGGCCATTGCATGACCGCATCGGTCTTGTCGGTGCCGAAGACGCGTGCGTCGAGTTCGCCTTCGAACAGCGGCGTCGGCCGCGTGCGGCTGTCGGCCGAATATTGCTGCAGCACGGCCTGGCCGAGCTGGCGGTAGGTGACATCAGGGCTCTCGGCCAGTTTCGACAGGATGGTGAAGGTGAACAGGCCGAAGCGCGGCGCATCGGCAGTGCCCTTGGGCAACGGCATCTCAGGCGTCGTTTCGACCGTCTGCGCGGCATAGAAGGCGACCAGCTTGCCCCTGGTGATCGGCTCGCCGCCGGTTGGGGTCAGGTTGAAGGCAGGCTTGCGGCCGCCGTTCTCGTCGAAGCCGCGCGATGCGCCGGCGGCTATGTCGTCATAGCTCTTGACGGCAGCGGCCTTCGCCGCCGCGTCGCCACCGACCAGATCGGCGAACTCGACCTTGCGCTCCATCTCGTCGTCGACTTCGGCGGCGCGCGTCGCCGTCCCGGAGTGGCAGCAGTCGAACACGACCCAGACGAAGGCGCCCTTGTCGCGGATGGCGTCGAGTGCCGCGCCAACCTCGTTGTCGACCAGCGCATTCGGCACGCCCTCTTCGCGCTTGACCCATTTGTCGATGTCGACGGGCAGGAAAATCTCGTCGAGACCGTCGGTCTCGTCGCCCGCCTTGGCTTGCGGCTGTTGAGCGCCGTGACCGGACAAATGCAGATAGACGAAATCGTCGCGTTGGACCTTGGCGGCGAGATCGGCAAGTGCTGCCTTGATCGCCGCGTGCGTCGGCAGGCCGTTGGCGCCTTCGACATCCTTGGCGAGCAGCGTGACGTTTTCGGCGGCAAATTTCACCGGAGCCGGCGTGTTCTTCAACAGATAGTCGCGCACCAGACCGGCATCGTTCTTGGGACCGATCAGCCAGTTCTTCTGCGGCAGGTTCGGGTAGTCGGTGCAAGCGACCAGCAGTGCATGGTAGGTGCGCGCGGCGGCGAAGGCGCGGAACGATAGCGTGCCGGCAGCCGTCAGCGCGGACGCGCCGACGAGCAGCGTCCGTCGTGTCAATTTGATCATCATTGCTTCCCCAAGCCCGATCGAATTTCCAGTGCCGCAACCCTTCGCCGAGGATTTTGTCAGTATTTTGAATGTCGTGCGGCGATCCGTCTCGCAATCGGACTTTCCCGCCGAGAAGGCGCCGATGTCGTCTTTGTCAGCCAGAAACAGTAGCAAAAATGACGGTTCGTCGCTATCTGAATGGCTCAGGAACCATTCGCATGCAGAAATAGACTGCCAACGGCGCAGACGGGTTGGAACGAGATCATGGCCGCTAGGGATGTGCTGACGAAGAACCAGCTGTGCGTGCTCGAAAAGCTCGAGGCGGCCAGCGGGCCGCTCAGTGCCTATACATTGCTCGACCAATTGCGCGAACGCGGCTTTCGCGCGCCGCTGCAGGTCTACCGCGCGCTCGACACGCTGGTGAAGTCCGGCTTTGTGCACAGGCTAGAAAGCCTCAACTCCTTCGTCGCCTGCGCCGAGCCGCACGACCACAGCCATTCGATGACCGCCTTCGCCATTTGCGACACATGCGGGCAGGTGACGGAATTCTCCGACCATGATGTCGGCCACCGGCTGGACGAATGGGTACGGTCCACCGGCTTTGCCGCCAAGAAGGCGGTGATCGAGTTCCGCGGCACCTGCGCCAAGTGCCTGGCCGAGGCCGCCTGAACTGGCTTAGTGCGCCTCGTCCCAGTTGTTGGCGGCCCGGGCATCGACATGCAGCGGCACCGACATCGAAACCGCCGGCATCGGCGCATTCTCCATCACGCCGCGGACGACAGGGATCGTCGCCTCGACTTCCGCCTCCACCGTTTCGAAGATCAGCTCATCATGCACCTGCAGCAGCATGCGGGCGGAGAGCCCGGCCTTGTCCAGCGCATCCTCCATGTGCACCATGGCGCGACGGATGATGTCGGCGGCGGTGCCTTGCAGGCGCGCGTTGATCGAGGCGCGTTCGTTGAAGGCGCGGATCGAGGGATTTGACGATCTGATCTCCGGATAATGAATGCGGCGGCCAAAGATGGTTTCGACGAAGCCGTGTTCGCGGGCATAGGCCTTGGTCGCTTCGATGTAGTCGCGAATGCCGGGGAAGCGCTCGAAATATTTCTTGATGTAGGCGCCGGCCTCGTCGCGCGGGATCGACAGCTGGTTGGCGAGGCCGAAGGCGGAAATGCCGTAGATGATGCCGAAATTGATCGCCTTGGCGCGGCGGCGGATCTCGCCGGGCATGCCTTCGACCGGCACGTTGAACATTTCCGACGCGGTGATGGCGTGGATGTCGGCGCCATCGGCGAAGGCCTGCTTGAGCTGCGGGATCTCGGCGACATGGGCGAGCACACGCAATTCGATCTGGCTGTAGTCGGCCGAGACCAGCTTGTTGCCTTTGTCGGCGATGAAAGCGGTCCTGATCTTGCGGCCTTCGGCCGTGCGCACCGGGATGTTCTGCAAATTGGGATCGGAGGACGACAGCCGGCCGGTCGTCGTCGCGGCTAGCGCGTAGGAGGTGTGGACGCGCTTGCTGTCGGGATGGATGAAGCCGGGCAGCGCATCGGTATAGGTCGATTTCAGCTTGGTGAGCTGGCGCCAGTCGACGATCTTGCGCGGCAGTTCGTGGCCCTCGGCGGCGAGGTCTTCCAGAAGCTGCGCCGAGGTCGACCATTGCCCGGTCTTGGTCTTCGAACCGCCGGGCAGCCCCATGCGTCCGAACAAAATGTCGCCGAGCTGCTTGGGCGAACCGATGTTGATGCGCTCGCCGATGAGCTGGTAGATTTCCTCCTCCAGCCGGGCAGCGCCTTGCGCCAGTTCGCCTGA
The DNA here is from genome assembly GCF_056403215.1 of Mesorhizobium sp. P2_H9. NCBI lineage: Bacteria > Pseudomonadati > Pseudomonadota > Alphaproteobacteria > Hyphomicrobiales > Phyllobacteriaceae > Mesorhizobium > Mesorhizobium sp. P2_H9. Next base: position 121,936 of record NZ_JBFUFX010000012.1, read on the forward strand.
CAGTCGCGACAGGATCTGCCGGTCGACGGAGATGCCGCGCTGTTCCATTCTGGCCAGCACCGGCACCAGCGGCCGCTCCAGCCGCTCATAGACCGAGACCAGGCCCTTGGCCGCCAGCCGTGGCTTCAGCACCTGCCAGAGCCTGAGCGTCACATCGGCGTGGCCTGCGGCATAGGCCGTCGCCTTGTCGATATCGACCTGGTCGAAGCCGACGAAGCTTTTCCCCGAACCGGCCAGCTCCTTGAGCGGCGTCGTCGAATGGCCAAGCCATTTCTCAGAAAGAGCGGCTAGGGTGTGGTGGCCGGTGCCGGCGTCGAGCACGTAGGAGATCAGCATGGTGTCGTCGAAGGGCGTGACATCGATACCGTGGCGGCTCATGACGACGAGGCCGGATTTCAGCTCCTGCGCGATCTTGAGAACGGACTTGTCTTCCAGCAGCGGCTTCAGCAGCGCCAGCGCCTCGCGGACCGGGATCTGGTTGTCGAGCGCGCCGCCGCCGAGCAGGTCGCCGTTGCCGCTCTTGTGGGTCAGCGGCAGATAGGCGGCGCGACCGGGCGCGGTGGCGATTGCCAGGCCGATGAGTTCGGCCTGCATCGGATCGGGCGAGGTGGTCTCGGTCTCGAAGGCGACGACGCCGGCGGCAACCGCCTCTGATATCCAGGCCTTCAGCGTGGCGGTGTCGCGGATGGCGACGTAGGCACTGGTGTCGATCTTGCCCGCGCCGGCAGCTTCCAGGCGAAGTGCCGAGAGCAGGGAAGGGGTGTCGCCTTGCCTGGCCGCTTCCGCCCTGGGCGTGCCTGCCGCTGCGTCCCCTGTCCCTGCCAAACTGTCCGTCGTGCTTTTGGCGATCGGCGCCCCCGACCCGACATCGGGACCATGCGCCGTATCGGCACGCTCGACGGTGACCGTGACAGCCTGGACATCGCCGGCCTCGGTTGCGGTCGCTTCCGCGACACGGCGGGTCAGCGATGTAAATTCCATGGTCTTGAGGAAGCCGATCAGCTTGGGTCCGTCGGGCTCATGCAGCACGAAATCGTCAAGCCCGTCGATTACCGGCACGTCGTTCTTCAGCGTCACCAGCTGGCGCGAAATGCGCGCCTTGTCGGCATTGGCGATGATGGATTCGCGCCTTTTGTCCTGCTTGATCTCGCCGGCGCGGGCGAGCAGCGCGTCGAGATCGCCGAACTGTTCGAGCAATTGCGCCGCCGTTTTCGGCCCGATGCCCGGCACGCCAGGCACATTGTCGACCGAATCCCCGGTCAGCGCCTGCAGGTCGATCATCTTGTCCGGCGGTACGCCCCATTTCTCGATGACTTCCGGGACGCCGATCTGGCGGTCCTTCATCGGGTCGTACATGCCGACCGTGGGGCCGACCAGCTGCATCAGATCCTTGTCGGAGGAGATGATGGTGGCGTCGCCGCCGGCTTCGCTGGCCAGCCGGCAATAGGTGGCGATGAGATCGTCGGCCTCGAAGCCTTCCATCTCGATGCAGGGCAGGTTGAAGGCCTTTGTCGCCTGGCGGATCAGGCCGAATTGCGGGATCAGGTCTTCGGGCGGCGCCGAGCGGTTGGCCTTGTATTCCGGGTAGAGCTCATTGCGAAAGGTTTTCGACGAATAGTCGAAAATGACCGCGAAATGCGTCGGCACGATGCCGACATCGGTGTTGCGAGCATCCAGCATCAGCTTCCACAGCATGTTGCAGAAGCCGGAAACGGCCCCGACCGGCAGACCGTCGGATTTGCGGGTCAGCGGCGGCAGCGCGTGATAGGCGCGGAAAATGTAGCCGGAGCCATCGATAAGGAAGAGATGATCGCCTTTTTTCATGCCGGCAGGGATAGCGCGGCATGATGCTGCGGTCCATGGCAAAGGCGGCTTCAACCACTGGTTCCAGCAACACCCTGACAGAGTGGTCGGCTCACGCACATGTTACAAAAGTGTAATTTTGGCGCCCTTGAAACGCCACGTTCGAAGACACAAATAAAGCGCATCGGCAGTTTTCGCCGAGTCCGGAGCAAGGCCCGTCCCCCGCCTATCCCGGACACTTGCGGCAGCCTATCCCCCCTCTCCGGGCTGCCGCATCGTTTCGAGTAAAACGCCGCCGTGGTTCCCCCTCCACCACGGCGGCATTTTTTTGCCTTGCGACAGCTATTGGTGGCCCGTGGTCCAATGATCGCGGGCTTTTCGTTCTGGAGCCGCGCCGTTAGGGTTGCCGCTCAGAATCGAAAGGCTTGACCCGATGTCCGCAGTTTCCCCCGTCCTCGACCGTCTCGACAGCAATTTCGACCAGAGCCTGGAGCGCCTGTTCGGCCTGCTCAGGATCAAGTCGATCTCCACCGATCCGGCCTATGCCGCCGACTGCCGCAAGGCGGCGGAATGGCTGGTGGCCGAGCTCAAGCTGATCGGCTTCGACGCCAGCGTGCGCGACACGCCCGGCCATCCGATGGTGGTTGCGCATCATGACGGGCCAGCCGGCGCCCCGCATGTGCTGTTTTATGGGCATTACGACGTGCAGCCGGTCGACCCGATCGAGCTCTGGGAAAACGATCCGTTCGCACCCGCGGTGAAAGAGGTCGCACCCGGCCACAAGGTGATCACCGGCCGCGGCTCGGCCGATGACAAGGGGCAGTTGATGACCTTCGTCGAGGCCTGTCGCGCCTGGAAACAGGAGCATGGCGGCCTGCCTTGCCGCATCACCATCCTGTTCGAGGGTGAGGAGGAGTCCGGTTCGCCGTCGCTGAAGCCGTTCCTCGAAGCCAACGCCGCCGAACTCAAGGCTGATTTCGCGCTGGTCTGCGACACCGGCATGTGGGACCGCGAGACGCCGTCGATCTGCGTGGCGCTGCGCGGGCTGGTCGGCGAGGAGATCACCGTCAAGGCCGCCGATCGCGACCTGCATTCCGGGCTCTACGGCGGTGCCGCTGCCAATCCGATCCGCATCCTGGCGAAAATCCTGGCCGACATCCACGACAAGGATGGCCACATCACCATTCCGGGTTTCTATGACGGCGTCGAAGAAACCCCTTCGCAGATACTGAAATCCTGGGAGACGCTGGGCGAGACGGCCGAAACCTTCCTTGGGCCCATTGGCCTGTCGATCCCGTCGGGCGAAAAGGGCCGCTCGGTGCTGGAACTGACCTGGGCGCGGCCAACGGCCGAGTTCAACGGCATCATAGGCGGCTATACCGGCAAGGGCTTCAAGACAGTGATCGCGGCTGAAGCCTCGGCGAAAGTGTCGTTCCGCCTTGTCCACAAGCAGGATCCCCAGAAGATCCGCGCCGCTTTCCAGAAATTCGTAGAGGAGCGCATTCCTGGGGACTGCTCGGTCGAATTCCACCCGCATGGCGGCTCGCCGGCTATCCAGCTTTCCTACGACTCGTCGTTCCTGGCCAAGGCCAAGAATGCGCTGTCGGATGAATGGCCAAAGCCGGCGGTGACGACGGGCAGCGGCGGTTCGATCCCGGTGGTCGGCGATTTCCAGACCTATCTCGGTATCGAATCCCTGCTGGTCGGCTTCGGTCTCGATGACGACCGTATCCATTCGCCCAACGAGAAATATGAGCTGACCTCCTTCCACAAGGGGCAGCGTTCCTGGGCGCGCATTCTCGATGCGCTGACGCGCTGAACGGGCCAACGGACAAGTTTCTGTTGATTTTTCATTGCATCGCGGCGAGGACGGGTAGCGCCGTGACCGGAGAAGACGATGAGCGATATCCGCTTTCATAAAAACGACCTGCCCGACCTCTCGCACTACAATGTCGGGGCGGTGGCCATCGACACCGAGACGCTGGGGCTGAACCCGCATCGCGACCGGCTCTGCGTGGTGCAGATCTCGCCCGGTGACGGCACGGCCGACGTCATCCAGATCGCACCCGGCCAGAAGAAGGCGCCGAACCTTGTCAGCCTGCTCAGGAATCGCGGCATCACCAAGCTGTTCCATTTCGGCCGTTTCGACATCGCCGTGCTCTACAACGCCTTCGGCGTCATGGCCGAACCGGTGTTCTGCACCAAGATCGCCTCGCGGCTGACCCGCACCTACACCGATCGGCACGGGCTGAAGGATATCTGCAACGAACTGTTGGGCGTCAGCCTGTCCAAGGTGCAACAATCGTCGGATTGGGCGGCCGAGACACTGTCACCCGAACAGCTCGAATATGCCGCATCCGACGTGCTCTATCTGCACCGGCTGCGCGATGTGCTGGCCGGGCGGCTGGCGCGCGAGAACCGGACCAAGGAAGCCGACGCCTGCTTCCGCTTCCTGCCGACGCGTGCCAAGCTCGACCTGCTGGGCTGGGGCGAGGAAGACATTTTCGCCCATAGCTGATGGCTTTGGCGGGAACCAGGACGCTTCAAGCTGCGTTCTTTCGGCTCAATGAGGGGATGGACATGGCTGACCGCAAACCGATCTMCACCGCGCCAATGGACGGCTCCAAGATCACTGTCCAATGGAAAGACAGCGACGGCGTGATCAACGAATCTCCCGCGCAATATCGCGACGATGGCTGGTGGGTCTATGTCGACAGCCATACGCAGAAGAAGGTCGAGCCGACCAGCTGGCGGCCTGCCACTGGTGACGATGACGACGAGTGACGCCGCCGCTGGCGGGACCAGCCGCTTTTATCTTTTTATTTTGACGCAATTCCGCAAGGGAAAACGCTGCGCGTTTTTCCCGGGAAAACCGTTTCACACTTTTCCTGGAATTGCTCTAGCCTGAAGCCGTTGAATCGGGGCCGATTCGGGGCCTTCCGCTCCGTCGTCGCCTCATCCTTGCGGAGGACCTCGCTATGGGTATCGAAAGCCTTCTCGTCTTCATCATCATCGGCGCCATTGCCGGCTGGCTCGCCGGCCTCATCGTCTCGGGCTTCGGTTTCGGCCTGATCGGCAACATCATCGTCGGCATCGTCGGTGCGTTCATCGCCGGCTGGCTTTTCCCAAGGCTCGGCTTCGCCATCGGCGGCGGCATTCTCGGCTCCATCATCAACGCCACGATCGGTGCCGTCATCCTGCTACTGCTGGTCAAGATCTTGAAACGAGCGTGAGGCTCGATATCGCAGGGAGCGCGCCATGAAACAGAACACACTCTATCTCCTCATTGGCGCGCTCGTTGTCGTGGTCATTGCCCTCGGCATCTACGTCTATCGCGAGGAAACCAAGCCAAAAGGCGTGGAACTCAAGATCGACGACAAGGGCATTTCGATCCAGCAGAACTGAGCGCATGCTGCGGAGCGTGATCTGATCCTCGACGACGAGACAGGGCCGGACGACGACGAGATCAAGATGTCCGTCGAGGAATGGCTGAGGTTCAACCCTCAGCCCAGGTTCATGAACGCCATTCGCGACCGGCTGCGGGTGTTTCGTTTCTTGAGAAAGCCGCCAGCGTCCAGCGCACTGCATGACCGTGAGGCCTCATTCGCGGATACCATGGTCGCCACGGTGGCGTTCAACCGGCCAGACGTGATCGAATGGCAGATCTATCTGGCGCGCCGGCACCTGGCCGAGCGCGACGGCTACATCGTTTTCGACAACAGCAGCAATGACGAGGCCAGGCTCGCGATCGCCGATCTATGCCAGCGACAGCGTGTCCCCTATGTCGGCCTGCCCAGAAACAAACTGTATGTCAGCGCCTCGCATGGCCTGGCGCTGAACTGGATCATGCGCAATTTCGTGAGAAAGGTCAGGCCGCTGCGGTTCGGCTTCATCGACCACGATATCTTTCCCACCGAGGCGTTCTCCATTCGCGAGCGGATGCAGGGCAAAATCCTCTACGGCTATCCGCGCCGCGATACGCCGACGCCGGGCGGTTGGTTTCTGTGGCCGGGCTTCTGTTTCTTTGACGGGAGCGTGCTGCGGCAGCGCCTGGATTTCGCGCCAAGCGGCAAATTCCACATGGATGCCGGCGGCGGCAACTGGCCGCTGCTCTATCGCCCGGCCGATCCGGGCCAGGTCCGCTTTGCGAAAAGGAAATGGCACCGCTTCGGAGCCGGCCGCAGCCTCTATGATGGCTTCTTCAAGGAGATCGACGGTTGGCTGCATGTGGGCAACGCTTCGCGGTGGAAGCAGCCGCAGGTCGACAGGCGCGAACCGCTCGGCGCCCTGTTGCGGCAGGCGAGTGGCGCCGATGCGCCGGATGTGGCGTTCGAGCCGATCTGATGCTGTTCGGCCAGGCCCGCAAAACGCGCTTGTTTGATTTCAATGGGTTACGGTTCGATTGTAAAACCATCAGCCAGTGCGACTAGCCGGCTTGTGCCCGGCCGACCGTCTGACGCCATTGCTCCCGCTCGCGCGGCCACTCACAATGCTGGCAGCGTGGCACTCGGTGAAGTTGAAAATTGCCGGCAAGGCAGGGCCATTGCATCGTCGTAGCGCCGGAAGAAAGGCCAACCCGGCATGGAATCAGAATGACGGATCGACGCTTCGGCGTTATGATACCGGCATAGGGCGTTTGGGGCCAACCAACCTAACTATCAGGAGGTTGCCATGAAGTACCAAACACTGGACCAACTGCATGCAGTGGCCGAGGTCAACACACAGCCGGTAATGAGCCGAACCCAGCGTCTCGTGCGTTGGGCCGAGCTTCTTGAACGTGAGCCCAGCCGGCTCCTGACCGCGCTCGCCGGGACCGAATACCGTGCGCCGCCCGAGCGCGATGTCATGCGAGGCGACGGCTCGCCGATATCGGTTGCCTTCACGGACCCCATTTTGCACGATGAGGGTCTGAAAGACGACAATTATGGCGAAGCCAAGCGCTTCTTCGAGCTGACCGACCACCAACTGCACGAGATTGTCTGCTACTGCCATGTCGGCGAGGTAATGCAATCCTCCAGGGCAGCGCTTTCCGTTCGTGCGGCGATTGGCTGATGCATGTTCCACCAAGTGATTGCTTGGTGACGAGATGGTTAGAGCGCGGTCGAATGCACGGCAGGCAACAGTCTGCTGATCACGCTCTAACGAGGGCCATACTTGCGACTGCCTGCCAAAGTCCGCGCGGCGGCTGGCAGTGGTCGAGGGCTTTGCGCCCGGACAAAATGCTACGGCTTCTGATTTGTTCTGTCTTGAGCCTACGACCGTTCGCTGGCGCCAAAATCAGGTGCCTCGAACAGAGCGGCAACGGGGTAGTCTGCCAAGCATTTGATTATCAAACGCTTTGAATTTTCCGACTTAACGCGCCTTTAAACTGCCGCATCTACTCTTCAACCCGAACGCCATAGGCATCGGGACAGACAGCGCAGGGCATGGCGAACCGCAAAGACAGCCGCATCGAACCCAGCTTCGAGGGAACGCCACGGGCGAAATCTCCGGCCGGTTTTTCGGTGAGCGAGGAGGATCGCGTCGTGCCGAGCAATCGCAAGTCCTCCTCAGGACGCAAGTCGGCCAGGGCGAAATCGTCGCGCCGGGGTCGCGGCAGAAGCCGGCGCGGCCTGTTCGGGGTGCTTGCCCGATTGTTCTACTGGTGCTTCGTGATGGCCATCTGGGGTGGCATCGCGGTGGCCGGCATCGTCGTCTATTACGGCGCCAAAATGCCCGCGGCCACCACCTGGTCGATCCCCGACCGTGCCCCCAACATCAAGATCGTTTCCGTTGATGGCCAGTTGCTCGCCAATCGCGGCATGAGCGGCGGCGAGGCCGTCGGCCTGCACGAAATGTCGCCCTACATCCCCGAGGCCGTCATCGCCATCGAGGACCGCCGTTTCTATTCGCATTTCGGCATCGACCCGATCGGTCTTTCGCGCGCCATGGTGACCAATGTTCTCGGCCGGCATTTTTCGCAGGGCGGCTCGACGCTGACCCAGCAGCTGGCCAAGAACCTGTTCCTGAAGCCGGATCGCACGCTGGAACGCAAGGTGCAGGAAGTGCTTTTGGCGCTGTGGCTGGAGCACAAGCACACCAAGGACCAGATTCTCGAAATGTACCTCAACCGGGTCTATTTCGGTTCCGGCGCCTATGGCGTCGAGGCGGCTTCGCGCCGCTATTTCGGCAAGAGCGCGCGCGATGTCACGCTGTCGGAAGCAGCGCTTCTGGCCGGCCTGTTGAAGGCGCCGTCGCGGCTGTCGCCGGCGCGTGACCCGAAGGCGGCCGAGGAGCGCTCGCAGCTGGTGCTGGCCGCCATGCGCGACGAGGGCAAGATCAGCGCCAAGGAACTGGCCTTTGCGATGAGCGCGCCGGCGACGCGTTCGCCGTCCTACTGGACCGGTTCGGAAAACTATGTCGCCGACACCATCATGGAAGAATTGCCCGACCTGATCGGCGACGTGCGGGGCGACATCGTCGTCAACACCACCGTCGACCTGAACCTGCAGAAGCTCGCCGAACAATCGATCCGCCGGCTGATCGACGAGAGCGGCAAGAAACTCAATGTCAGCCAGGGCGCGCTGGTGTCGATCGACAATTCCGGCGCCGTGCGCGCCATGGTCGGCGGCTATGATTATTCGACCAGCCAGTTCGACCGCGCCTCGGAAGCCCGTCGCCAGCCAGGCTCGGCCTTCAAGCCGTTCGTCTACATGGCGGCCCTGGAAGCTGGACGCACGCCAGACAGCATGCGCAACGACGCGCCGATCAAGATCGGCAAGTGGACGCCGGACAATTACGGCGGCAAGTATTTCGGCAAGGTGACGCTGGCGACCGCTTTGGCGAAATCGCTGAACTCGGTCGCGGCACAGCTGACCATGGAGGTCGGGCCCGACGCGGTGGTCGAGGCGGCGCACCGCATGGGCATCCAGTCCGACCTGATTGCCAACACCTCGATTGCGCTCGGCACCTCCGAGGTGACGCCGCTGGAATTGACCTCAGCCTATGTTCCCTTCGCCAATGGCGGCTACAGACCGGACATCCATTTCATCCGGCGAGTGACGACCACCGACGGCAAGGTGCTGTTTGACGACAATGGCGGCAGCGCACCTCGCGTCGTCAAGACCGAGATCGTCGGCATGATGAATTCGATGATGACCGGCACGGTCGAGACCGGCACGGCCAAGAAGGCGGCTTTTGCCTGGCCGGCCGCCGGCAAGACCGGCACCAGCCAGAATTCGCGCGACGCCTGGTTCGTCGGCTACACCGCCAATCTCACCACCGGTGTGTGGTTCGGCAATGATGACGGCAGCCCGATGAAGAAGGTCACCGGCGGCGCGCTGCCGGCGCAGGCCTGGCATGAGTTCATGGTCGCAGCACACGAGGGCGTGCCGGTGCGGCCGTTGCCCGGAACCTGGAAGTCGACGCCGGCCGACACGATCGTGCAGGACGAAATACCGTCATCGGGTACGGCACAGCCGGCACCGGTGCCGCCGGCGTCCGTCGGCCAGTCAGCACCGGCGCCACGGGCGGCTGTGCCTGTCGCCCAGGCGCCAGCGCCGACGCGCGCGCCGCGGCCTGCCGAAACGGTCGATGCCGACGGCTTCGACATGCCCGGCGACGGCGGCACCACCGCCTCGATCAAGCACCCGGTGCCGCCCGGCAGCGTCGGCGGCCCGACCAAGAAGCGGAAGACCTCCATCCTCGACATTCTCGGCGGCGGCTAAGCGACCCCTCGCCACCGCAATCGCCTTCCGCTACATGTCCGGCTGGAGACAGCGACATGGCCGAGACCGACACCAGAAAAACCATCGTGCTGACCGGCGCCAGCCGCGGCATCGGCCATGCCACGGTCAAGCGCTTTTCGCGCGAGGGCTGGCGGGTCATCACCTGTTCGCGCCAGGCCTTTGCCGAGGATTGTCCGTGGCCGGCCGGTCCGGAAGACCATATCAAGGTCGATCTCGCCGATCAGGAGGATGTCGGCATCGCCGTCTCGGAAATCCGCCGCCGGCTGGAAGCGCATGGCGGCCAACTGCATGCGCTGGTCAACAATGCCGGCATTTCGCCGAAGCTCAAGGACGGCAACAGCCGCATGAACTCGATCGACACGCCGATGCATGTCTGGCGCGACGTGTTCCAGGTGAATTTTTTTGCGCCGATCATGCTCGCGCGTGGCCTCTTCAAGGAGCTTGCCGCAGCGAAAGGATCAATCGTCAACGTCACCTCGATCGCCGGCACCCGTGTGCATCCCTTCGCCGGCACGGCCTATGCGACCTCGAAGGCAGCACTCGGCTCGCTGACGCGCGAAATGGCGCATGATTTTGGCCCGCACGGCATCCGCGTCAACGCCATAGCACCGGGCGAAATCGATACCGCGATCCTGTCGCCGGGCACCGACAAGATCGTCGAGACGATCCCGCTGCGACGGCTGGGCACCACGGCCGAAGTCGCCGACATCATCTTCTTCCTGTGCTCGCAGCAAGCGTCCTATGTGACGGGTTCGGAAATCCACATCAATGGCGGCCAGCACGTGTGAGCGGCTGACTTCAGGCTAAGGACTGCTCATCCGCCTATGGTGAGAACAGCCTTGCCGCTGAAGCTGCGTTGTCGCAGTGCGCCCAGGGCCTGAGCGATGTCTGTCCACGGCAGGGTTAGGGACAGGCGGGTGTCCAGCCGACCCGCCGCGACCAGAGCGAGCAGCGAGGCGATGTCCGCGCCAATGCCGGAACCGGACGTGTAGTAGGCGAAGGTCTGAAGCCTCGCTCCCTCGTGACCGGGAACGAACTGGCGGAACCCGACGGGCGTGAGTTCGCCGCTGCTCGAACCGAACATGACTATGGTCCCGCCAGGTGCGACGCGCTCGATCGCGTGTGCGAGGCTTTGGCCGCCAACCGACTCGGTGATCAGCGAGAATGGCCCACTGGCCAGCTCGATCGACCCGACAACCTGGCCGGCCCCAAGGTTGCGCAAATCCTCGGCATGCCGGGCGGCGGCTATTGCCGTCACCGAGGCGCCTTGCTCGCGGGCGATCTGGATCTGGAGGCGGCCGACCGCACCGCTGGCGCCCGTGACCAGCACCTGCTGTCCCGCGAGATCGCCGCCATGGCGCAAAGTCCTCAGTGCGGTCGTGCCCGCCACGGGGAGCGTGGCTGCGGAGGCATAGCTAACCTCATCCGGCAGGACGGCGAGACGATCGGTTGGAACGGCGACCCGTTCGGCCCAACCGGCCTCGTCGACCAAAGCCACAACCCGGGCACCGACCGCTGGCCCGGAGCCATCGGCTGCTGCCCGTTCGACAATCCCAGCGATGTCCTGGCCGGGTAACCAGCCGTCCGGGCGGATGGCGAGGAGGCGCAGTTCACCGCGATTCAACGAGGTTGCGTGGACCGAAACAAGCGCTTCGCTCGCGAGGGGTTGAGGCTCCTCGACTTCGGCGAGCCTCAGTCCGGTGGTGCTGTCCGAAGACATGACGAGGGCGAGCATGGTTGTCGTTCCTTCCTGCCGGTTTGTGGACGCACCGGATCCTATCGACTTCCCCGATTAAAAAATTTAGCTATCATGGCGAATAGTCGCTAAAAACAGTCAGTCATGAAACAACCGCTCCGCTATCCTTGGCTCGACTTCGATGTCGATGACCATTCCGCCCCTGCGATTGCCGTGCGCGTTGATGTTCCCGAGACCAGAGCGGAGGTGCCCGACCATTGGCACCGCAAAGGCCAACTGGTCTTCGCGCTGGGCGGCGGGGTAACCTGTCGCGTTCCCAGTGGCTGGTGGATGGTGCCGCCGCATTGTGGGGTGTGGATTCCCGGCGGCATGGAGCACAGCAATATCGCGACCGCCAATGCCCGGATTTTCTTCGTCTACATCGAACCGGGAGCCGCCGATCTGCCGGACCGGTGCTGCACGCTTTCGATCTCGCCGCTGCTGCGCGAACTGATCATCGAACTGTCCGATCGCGTGGAGGATGAAGAGGCGAGGGGAGAGCTGTTGACCAGGGTCCTGCTCACCGAACTGCCGCGCATGCCTGTCCAACAGCTACATCTGCCGATCTCGCCCGAGCCGCGCTTGCGGCGGATCGCCGAAGCGTTGGCGCAAGATCCTGCCGACCGCAGCACTCTGGCCGAATGGGCCGACCGCGTCGCGCTCAGCGAAAGCAGTCTCGCCCGTCTCGTGGTGAAGGAGACCGGCTTGAGTTTTGGCCGCTGGCGCCAGCAACTGCACCTGATCGTCGCCATACGGGAGTTGGCCTCCGGTGCGAGCGTGCAGCAGGTTTCAGGCGATCTCGGCTATGACTCCGTCACGGCCTTCATCACCATGTTCAAGAAGGCGCTCGGCAAGCCGCCGGCAAAGTATCTCAGCAGTGTGGCGCAAAATGGCGGCTCTGCATTCGTGGCATGATCAACTCGATCTGGGGAGAGCGTGTCGGCGACGCAAACCGCAGGGCGGAGTTTGGTGGCGCGTGACGCTGAAAGCGAAAGGCGCGCGCAGCACAATCGCTGCACGCGCCGAACGGGTGAATGTCGGAGCCAGACTGGATTTCAGGCTGCCTGCAGCATGGTTTCGATGTCGATCACGGCATGATTGGTCAATGTCTTGGAAATTTCGGCCTGCACCTTGTCGCTGACTTCCTTGTGCAGCTTCTTGCGCATGGTGCCGAGCATCAGGGGCGGCGCGATCAATACGATCTCGTCAAAGATGCCGTGGTGGGCGAGCTTGTAGAGCCGGTCGGCAATCTCGTCGGCGAAGCGTTCCTTGCCCAGCCGCTGCCAGTCGGTGTCCTCGCCGGCGCTGCGCTGCGCTGAAGCGCCATCGTTGTGGCGGCCGGGACTGTCACCGCCTTGCTCGCGCGTCGCCGTATTGTCTTGCTTCATCTCCTGCACGAGCCGCAGGTTCGGATAGAGGCCATCGCCCTCGTTCTTGAGGAACAGCGCTTTTTCGCCATCGGCCACCATGACCCAAAGGCCAGGTTTCAGGTTGATCTTGCTCATCGCGCGCTCCTTCTCGAAGGTTCAAATGCCGCCGAAGATTATTGTTGCGGTAAAGCCCAACGCGTGGCGGAGCGGGAATGTTCCACTGGCGAGGCTGAAGCGGCGGCAGCCCATCTCAAAGCGATTTGACTGCTTTCGCGGGCAGCGTTAGGGCCGGCGGCTTTAATCTACCAAATTGGTAGAATTTAGAAAAATCTGTTTTGTGGCACGGCCCGTTTGTCGCTAAAAGCGCCGCAGAACAAGGCCTGCAACAGCGGCTTGAATCCGCTCTGCGTGCGGATGTGGAATATTTTTCTCTTGGCTGTGACCCTTGCAGAAAAGCGATTGCTTCCCGCGAAGCGATGCGCGAGTGCGTTCCTTCTGGTTTTTCACGCCCGCGCGTAAAACTGCCAAACTGTTCAGGAATCTGCTCGTCATGCCGCAGGCAACGCCCAAGCTCAATGCCTTCCCCGTTTTCATGCGGGTCGAAGGCGAAGCTGTAGCCATCGTCGGCGGCGGCGAAGAGGCGCTGGCCAAGGCGCGGCTGCTCGGCCAGTCGAGCGCGGTGCTAAGGATCATCGCGGAAAACGCCGAACCGGAGCTGCTGACCTTCATCGCACAAAGCGGCGCGATCCACATTGCCGCCGCCTACGATGCCGCGCATCTCGACGACGCGGTCATGGTGTTCGCCGCCAGCGGCGATGAGGTGCTCGACCGCCGCATCGCCGAGGACGCGCGTCGGCTGGGTATTCCAGTCAACGCCGTCGATCGGCCGGAGCTTTGCGACTTCTTCACCCCGGCGCTGGTCAACCGCGCGCCGGTTGCCATTGCCATCGGCACCGAGGGTGCAGGCCCGGTGCTGGCGCAAATGCTGCGCAGCCGCATCGACCGCATGCTGTCGCCCTCGCTCGGACCGCTGGCAAATTTGGCCGCCTCGTTCCGCGGTGCTGCCGAAAAGCTGCTGCCGAGAGGCAATGCCCGCCGCCGCTTCTGGGGCGATTTCTTCGCTGGCGCGCCGGCGCGTGCTGTGGAGGCCGGTGAGCTTTCGCAGGCGCATGATGCTGCGGTCGGCCTGCTGCTTTCGAACGCACCCGCCTCGGGCCATATCGCTCTGGTTGGCGCCGGTCCCGGTGCGGAGGACCTGCTGACCCTGCGCGCCCATCGTCTGCTGATGGAAGCCGACGTCATCGTCTATGACGCGCTGGTGCCGGAGGCGATCGTCGCCATGGGCCGCCGCGACGCCGAGCGCCTGCCTGTCGGCAAGCGCAAGGGATGCCATTCCAAGAGCCAGGAAGAAATCAATGCGCTGCTGGTCGAACTCGGCCGCGACGGCAAGCGAGTGGTGCGGCTGAAGTCGGGCGATCCGCTGGTGTTCGGCCGCGCCGGCGAGGAGATGGCGGCGTTGCGCGATGCCGGCATCGCCTATGATGTGGTCCCGGGCGTCACCGCGGCCTTCGCCGCCGCCGCCGATTTCGAACTGCCGTTGACGCTGCGTGGCGTGTCGTCGTCGATGGTGTTCACCACCGGCCACGACCTCAAGGGCAATTCGCTGCCCGATTGGGCCAAGCTCGCCATTTCCGGCGCCACCGTCGCCGTCTATATGGGCCGCTCAGTCGCTGCCGAGGTAGCGGAACGGCTGATCGAAGCCGGTCTGTCGCCGGATACGGCAGTTGCCGTGGTCGAGAATGCCAGCCTGCAAAATCGCCGCCGCTTCCACGGCACGCTCGCCGACCTGCCGTCGCTGGAGGCGCGCGCCGACCTGACCGGACCGGTGATGACCATCATCGGCGACGCGGTCGCCGGGGCAAACTTTGAACGTTCCGAGCCGCTGGCGGCACACAGGCACGAACGCGCGGATGTCGTGCCGCGCGAAGGAGTTGAACAATGAAGGTTCTGACCGCAAACCGCCTCACCGATGGCATTGCCGTCTGGTACGCCAATGGCGGCTGGGCGGAGACGATCGACAGTGCCGATCTCGCCCATGACAAGGCGGCCGAGGACCGGCTGGAGGCGATCGGTGCTGCGGCCTATGCCAACAATGAAGTGGTCGACGTCAATCTGATCGACGTGACCGTCGTGGACGGTATCGTCGAGGCGCTACGGCTGCGCGAAAAGATCCGCGCCGCCGGCCCCACCAACCGCAACGATCTGGGCAAGCAGGCCCGTCCGGAAGCCGTCCGGGCGGCATAGACGCAGCATTGATTTAGGCGGGCGGACGCGCCCGGAAAGACGAAGCATGTACCGTTACGATGAGTTCGACCACGATTTTGTCCAGGCCCGCGTCGCCGAGTTCAGCGACCAGGTCGAGCGCCGGCTTGCCGGTGAGATCACCGAGGACCAGTTCCGGCCGCTGCGGCTGATGAACGGCGTCTACCTGCAACTGCACGCCTACATGCTGCGCATCGCGGTGCCCTACGGCACGCTGAGCGGCAAACAGCTGCGCATGCTTGGCCACATCGCCCGCAAATACGACAAGGGCTACGGCCATTTCACCACGCGGCAGAACATCCAGTTCAACTGGCCGGCGCTGTCGGACATTCCGGCGATCCTGGCCGATCTGGCGAGCGTCGAGATGCACGCCATCCAGACCAGCGGCAACTGCATCCGCAATGTCACCGCCGACCATTTCGCCGGTGCTGCCGCCGACGAGGTCGCCGATCCGCGCCCTTATGCGGAAATCCTGCGCCAATGGTCGTCGGTGCATCCGGAATTCTCGTTCCTGCCGCGCAAGTTCAAGATCG
Organism: Mesorhizobium sp. P2_H9; assembly: GCF_056403215.1. Taxonomy (NCBI): domain Bacteria; kingdom Pseudomonadati; phylum Pseudomonadota; class Alphaproteobacteria; order Hyphomicrobiales; family Phyllobacteriaceae; genus Mesorhizobium; species Mesorhizobium sp. P2_H9. Next base: position 137,426 of record NZ_JBFUFX010000012.1, read on the forward strand.
CGGTTACGGGTGCGGAGCGCGACCGCGCCGCTATCCAGACGCATGATATCGGCCTGCATCTGAAGAAGAACGCGGCCGGCGAACTCGGCTTTGCCGTCTATGTCGGCGGCGGCCAGGGCCGCACGCCGATGGTGGCCAAGAAAATCCGCGATTTTCTGCCTGAGGCGGACCTTCTGTCCTACTGCACGGCGATCCTGCGCGTTTACAACCTCTATGGCCGCCGCGACAACAAGTACAAGGCGCGCATCAAGATCCTCGTCCACGAGACCGGCGTCGAGGAAATCACCCGCCAGGTCGAGGCCGAGTGGCTGGAGCTGAAGGACGCCGAGCTGAAGCTGCCCGAAGCCGATATCCGCGCCATCGATGCCTATTTCGCGCCACCGGCACTGAGCGACCGGCCGGAGGGCGACGCTTCGGTCAGGCTGGCCCGGCTCGACTCCAAGAGTTTTTCGGAATGGCTCGACCAGAACGTGGTGACCCACCGCCATCCCGATTATGCCGCGGTGACGATCTCGCTCAAGGGCATCGGCGAAGCGCCGGGCGACGCCTCCGACAGCCAGATGGAAGCGGTCGCCGATATCGCCGAAAAATATTCCTTCGACGAGCTTCGCGTCAGCCATGAGCAGAACCTGATCCTGCCGCATGTGGCGCGCGCCGACCTCAAGGCGGTCTACGACGCGCTGGTCGATATCGGACTGGCGACCGCCAACTCCAACCTGATCACCGACATCATCTCCTGCCCCGGCCTCGACTATTGCGCACTGGCGACGGCGCGCTCGATCCCGATCGCGCAGGAAATCTCGCTGCGCTTCGCCTCGCTGGAACGGCAGCGCGACATCGGCGAACTGAAGCTGAAGATTTCCGGCTGCATCAATGCCTGCGGCCACCACCATGTCGGCCATATCGGCATTCTGGGGGTGGAGAAGAAGGGCGCCGAGCTCTATCAGGTGACGCTTGGCGGCTCGGCTGACGAAAACACTTCGGTCGGCGAGATCATCGGCCGCGGCTTCAGTTCGGAAGAAATCACCGACGCCATCGAGCAGATCGTCGAAACCTATCTCGGCCTTCGGCTCGATCGCACAGAAAAATTCATCGACGCCTACCGCCGTGTCGGTCCCGCGCCGTTCAAGGAGGCGCTCTATGCTGGCGAAACCAAGGCCGCTTGACCGGATCGTCGACGTCGAGCAAGGCATCGCTGCGCAGGCAGCGGGGCTCGACGCGCTCTATGGTCATCTGACCCCGCTCGAGATCATCGAGCGGTCGGCCAGAGAACTTTTTCACGGTGAGATCGCCGCCGTTTCATCGTTCGGCGCCGATTCGGCCGTGCTGCTGCACATGATCGCCAAGATCGACCGCACGCTGCCGGTGATCTTTCTCGACACCGGCAAGCATTTCGAGGAGACGCTCGGTTACCGCGACGCGCTCGTCGCCGATTTCGGCCTGACCGACATCCGCGTGATCACCCCCGACGAGGCGGCGCTTTCGCGTATCGATCCGACCGGCAATCTGAACCAAACCGACACCGACGCCTGCTGCGATGTGCGCAAGGTCGAGCCGCTGGCGCGCGGCGTTGAGCCGTTCCGCGCCTGGTTCACCGGCCGCAAGCGCTTCCAGGCAGCGACACGGGCATCGCTTCCCATCTTCGAGGCGGTCGGTTCGCGCATTCGCATCAATCCGCTGGCGCGCTGGACGACGTCCGACCAGGCCGACTACATGCGCGCGCATGCGCTGCGCGAGAATCCGCTGGTCGCCTATGGCTATCTGTCGATCGGTTGCTTCCCATGCACTCAGCCGGTGCAGCCGGGCGATGATGCGCGCAGCGGCCGTTGGGCCGGGCATGCCAAGACCGAGTGCGGCATCCATTTGTCGGGGCTGGAGAAGTCGCTGACCGACGCCTCCCTTTAGGGTATGTTGGTATTCAGCCGGCCTGCAAACGGCGGTCCCCACCCTGAAGCCGCCGGCTTGGTCTGGACTGACTTTCAGCAAACTTTCGATTCTTTGGGGCTTTAGGAATTTGATGACCGAACAGACGACACCGGAGACCCGCCTCTGGACCCCGACGGGTTTTCGCGAGGACGAGTGGGCGCATGCCGAAAGCGCTGAGGCGCTGTCCGGCAACGGTCGCTTCATCCTGCCGCTGCAGGCGTTTCTCAGCCTTGATCCGGAGGTGCGCCGGTCGGCGAAGGAGCGCATCGGGGTGCTGCTTCAGCCCGGCGACCCGCTGGAAAAGATTGCCGACCTGCTTGACCAGCTGTCGCTGGTGGCGCTGGCCTTCCCGGCGTTCAGCGACGGCCGCTCCTTCTCCAAGGGCGAGTTGCTGCGCAGCCGCTACCATTTCGAGGGCGCGGTGCGCGCCTTCGGCCAGGTTCTCGTCGATCAGCTGCCGCACATGCTGCGGCTCGGCTTCGACGAGTTCGAGGTCTCGCATCCGGTGCTTTTGAAGCGGCTCGAGGAAGGCCGCACCGGCGGCCTGTCGCTGTACTATCAGCCAACCGCCGAGCCGGAGCCCAAGGGACCAAAGTACTCCTGGCGGCGCGAACGCGCCGGCTGACGTTGCGGTAATCCCACACGACTTTACATCGGCTGCGATCAGGCCTTCTCTGACCGTCCGGACGGAAACATCCGCCGGGCGCCAGGGAGGAGACCATGCGCTACGATTACGTCATCGCCGGTGGCGGTTCGGCCGGCTGCACGCTTGCCGCAAGGCTCTCCGAAGATGCCTCGAAAACGGTCTGCCTCATCGAGGCTGGCGGCGAGGGCAAGGATCTGCTCATCCGCGCGCCGGCAGGCATCATCGCGTTGCTGCCGGGCCGGCCGAAGATCAACAACTGGGCCTTCCAGACGGTGCCGCAGGAGGGCTTGGGCGGGCGCAAGGGCTACCAGCCGCGCGGCAAGGCGCTCGGCGGCTCCAGCGCCATCAATGCCATGCTCTACACGCGCGGGCATCGCGGCGACTATGACGAATGGGCCGGTCTCGGCTGCGACGGCTGGTCGTGGGACGAGGTGCTGCCCTATTTCCGGCGCGCCGAAGGCAATCAGCGCGGCGCCGACGCCTTGCATGGCGGCGACGGGCCGTTGCGCGTCGGCGAGCAGCAGGAGCCGCGCCCGATCGCCAAGGCCTTTGTCGAGGCCTGCGGCGAAAACCAGATCCGCCGCAACGATGATTTCAACGGGCCGGAGCAGGAGGGGGCAGGGCTTTATCAGGTCACGCAGTTCTGGGGCGAGGCTCGCGCCGGCGAACGTTGCTCGGCTGCTGCCGCTTACTTGCATCCGGCGATGAGCCGGCCGAACCTCACCGTCATCACCGGTGCACATGCCACCGGCGTCGTCCTTGATGGCAAGCGCGCCACCGGCGTGCGCTACCGCGCGGGTAAAAGCGAGGCCGTGGCGGAAGCCAGGCGCGAGGTGATCCTGTGCGGCGGCGCTTTCGGATCGCCGCAGCTTTTGCTGTTGTCCGGCATCGGCCCGGCGGCCGAACTTGCCATGCACGGGGTTCCGCTCGTCCACGAACTGCCCGGTGTCGGACAGAACCTGCAGGACCATCTCGATTTCATCCTGGCCTGGACGTCCAGGGAGACCGACCTGATGGGCATCGGCCTGCGCGGCACACCTGGCCTGCTGCGGCACATGCTGCGCTGGCGCAAGGACGGCAGCGGCATGATCGCCACGCCCTATGCGGAAGGTGGCGCCTTCCTCAAATCCGATCCGGCGATCGACCGGCCCGACCTGCAACTGCATTTCTGCATTGCTATCGTCGACGATCACGGCCGCAAGCTGCATATGGGCTATGGCTTTTCCTGCCATGTCTGCGTGCTCAGGCCGCATTCGCGCGGCACGGTCGGGCTGTCGACGCCAGATCCCCTGGCGCCGCCGCGCCTCGACCCGCGCTTTCTCTCCGACGAACGCGATGGCCACCTTTTGCTCAAGGGGGTCAGCATGATGCGCGGCATCCTGGAGGCGCCGGCGCTGGCGAAGTATCGCCACAAGGAAATCTACACCGCCGGCGCTGCCAGCGATGCCGAACTGATGGCGCATATCCGCGCGCGCGCCGACACGATCTATCACCCGGTCGGCACCTGCAAGATGGGCGTCGACGAGATGGCGGTGGCTCAGGGTGCGCGGGCTGCAAGGGCTGCGTGTTGTCGACGCCTCGGTGATGCCGACCTTAATCGGCGGCAACACCAATGCGCCGACGATCATGATTGCCGAAAAGGCGGCCGACATGATCAAGGCCGCCTGATCGTCACCTGTCTCTGGTCGAACCAGTCATGCCCCTTTTGTCCATCGCGAAGAATTCTGGTGCGGCATCAGCTGCATTGCGCAAAATCTGGTCAGACCAATTGTGCGAATCACGCTTTTCCTTTTGCCGTCTTGCCCTTAGGATAGGTCCATTATTTCGTAATCCGAAATAAATGACCACCAAGGGAGGAACCGGAATGGCAGGCAAGAGGATATTGATGCTCGTTGGTGAGTTCAGCGAGGAATACGAGATTTTCGTCTTTGAACAGGCCATGCATGCGGTTGGCCACACCGTGCATGTCGTCTGCCCCGACAAGAAGGCGGGCGACATCCTCAAGACGTCGCTGCACGATTTCGAGGGTCACCAGACCTATACGGAAAAGCTCGGCCACGATTACATCCTCAACAAGACCTTTTCCGAGGTGAAACCGGCCGAATACGATGCCGTCTATGCGGCGGGCGGGCGCGGGCCGGAATACATTCGCATCGACAAGCGGGTCCAGGCGCTGGTGCGGCATTTCCACGAAACCGGCAAGCCGATCTTCACCATCTGCCACGGCGTGCAGATCCTGATTGCGGTCGACGGCGTCGTGCGCGGCCGCCAAGTGGCAGCACTGCAGTATTGCGAGCCGGAGGTCACGCTGGCCGGCGGCATCTACATCGATGTCGCGCCAACCGGCGCCCATGTCGACGGCAATCTGGTGTCGGCCAAGGGCTGGCCCGGGCTGGCCGCCTTCATGCGCGAATGCCTGAAAGTGCTAGGCACCGAAATCCGCCATGGCGAGATCCTGCGCGACGAGCGCAAGGCGGCCTGATCCGGGATTTTTGCCAATGCCGCCGCGCCGCATGGGGTGCGGCGGCGGCCCTTTGCTTTCGAGGCTCTATCGCATCGGCCGGGAAATCGGATCCGTCAGAAGTAACGCTTGAGATTGCCGCGGATGCGATCCAGCACGGTGTCGCCAGTGAGGTCAGGCACGAATTCCTTGCCGGTGATCGCTTCATAGGCCTGCGCGTAAACCCGTGAAGTCTGGTTGATGATCTCGTCGGGAATCCTCGGGATCGGTTCCTTGTAAGGATCGCAGCGGGCCGAGACCCACGACCGAATGAAATCCTTGTCAAAACTGTCCGGCCGCGTGCCGTTCTGGAGCGCCTGTTGGTAGGTCGTCGCGATCCAGTAGCGGCTGCTGTCGGGCGTGTGAATTTCATCGGCAAGAACGATCGTTCCGTCCTTGTCGACGCCGAACTCGTATTTCGTGTCGGCGAGGATCAGGCCACGCTCGGTAGCGCGCGTCTGGCCTCGCGCGAACAGCTGCAAGGCGTAGCTTGAAACGGTCTGCCATTGCGCCGGTGTGAGAAGCCCTTGCTCGATGATTTCGGCTTCGGACAGGGGTTCATCATGACCGCCGTCAAAAGCCTTGCTGGTCGGGGTGATGATCGCTTGGCGAAGCTTTTCGTGGGCGCGCAATCCGTCCGGCAGGACGGTGCCATACATATGCCGCTCGCCGTTCTTGTATTTGGTCAGAATTGACGTGCTGGTGGTTCCTGCAAGATAGCCACGCACGACAATTTCGACCGGCAGGATTTCGAGCCGCGTGCCCACGACAACGTTGGGGTCGGGATATTCAAGCACATGGTTCGGGCAGATATCGGCGGTCTCTTCGAACCAGTGCCGGGCGATCTGCGTCAGGATTTCTCCCTTGAACGGGATCGAGGTCAGGATGGTGTCGAAGGCACTGATGCGGTCAGTGGCGATAATGATGCGTCGCCCGTCCGGCAGGTCGTAATTGTCCCGTACCTTGCCGTTGTAGCGGTTCGGCAGTTCGGGAATGAAAGCATCTGTGAGAACGCGGAGATCGCTCATGAAGGATATCGTCTGTCGGTGGGGTTACAGATCCGGCTCGCGCTGCGCCCGATCCGATTGGTGCTAAATCGCCATCCGCGCTTCGCGGAATGACACCAGCTTGCGGCGGTTCTCGTCCCACAGCGCCAGCTTGACGCAGCGCAGGCTGTCGAGAAGCGTGACGCGGCCGATGTTGCGCAGTTCCGGATAGTCGCGCAGCACTTCCGGAAGCCGGTAGCACGGCACCTTGGCGGAGAGGTGATGGACGTGGTGAACGCCGATGTTGCCGGTGAACCAGTTCAGCACCGGCGGCAGGTCATAGTAGGACGATCCATGCAGCGCCGCATGCTGGAATTCCCATTCGGAATCCTTCGCCCACTCTGTCTCCTCGAATTGGTGCTGGACGTAGAACAGCCAGACGCCGGCCGAACCGGCGAGGATGACGATGGGCAGATGGACGACCAGGAACGCGCCGGGACCGACAAACCAGATGAGGATTGCCGCGGCGAGCGCGATGGCGAGGTTGGTGGCCATCGATGACACCCAGGGCGTCAGGCCACCCCGCATCATGCCGACCGGCAGCCGCTGCTCAAAAATGAAAAGCCATATCGGCCCAAGGCCGAACATCACCAGCGGATGGCGATAGAGACGATAGCCAAGACGGCCTCGCCACGACATCTGCCGGTATTCGGCGACGGTCAGCGTCCTGATGTCGCCCATGCCGCGCTCGTCGAGATTGCCGGCGCTGGCGTGATGGGTGGCGTGGGCGCGGCGCCAGCAATCATAGGGCGTCAGCGTCAGCACGCCCAGGCTGCGGCCGATCCAGTCGTCGGCATAGCGATTGGCGAAGAAGGAGCCGTGGCCGCAATCGTGCTGGATCATGAAAATCCGCACCAGAAAGGCCGCCGCCGGGACGATGAGGATCAAACCCCACCAATGGCCATAGGAATAGGCGGCCGAAGACAGCGCCCATAACGTGACGAAAGGGATGAGGGTGATTGCAAGTTCGAGGGTGCTGCGTCGCCTGTCAGGCTTCTTGTAGCGCGCTAGAATCTTCAACCAGGCACGCCTGCTGTTGGCAGCAGCCTCGGGGGAAATCATGTTCATCAGGAAGCATAGACGCAGCCCGCCGCTGCCGCAAGGCGCAGATCACGCCAAATTACTGTGCGTAAATGTCGCGCGATGCAAGACGTCCGTGGCGCTATTGCCGGCGGTCACCGCCGGCCAGGCTGCCTTCCACACCGTCCAGCCGGTCGAGCAGGTCCCTGAAATGGTCGGGAATGTCGGCCTCGGTGCGGAAGGCCGGCAGTGTGCGCAGGAAGCGGGTCGTTGCCTCGGTGGTGAACTGGCGCCTGATATCGGCAGCGAGACTTTCGCGCCTGTCGCCATTGTTGCGGGTCATCATCTCAAAATCCTTTGTCGAGACCGAAACTCCTCCAGCAAGGGAATGGTTCCCCCATCGCAACATTCAGGCAAGCAAAGCCGGTGATTACAGTAAAATTTGAATTAAAATGAAACGCCTTCGCAACGCACCGGCAAGGCGCGACAGGTGGCCGTCAATACTGCTTACCCCTTGATTTTTGGCTGCCAAACCTCGATATCGGGCACAAATCCGAACCATTCGAAATGACGGGAAACGGCGATGAGCGACCAGACGAAAGACGAACGCGCGCCCGAGGACATCGAAACGGCCGAGGCCATTGGCGAGCGCGCCGAAGGCAGCATCGACGGCGACTATGAAGCGCTGGTGCGGCTTCTGAAGGAAAACGAAGAGCTGAAGGACCGCGCGCTGCGCGTCGCGGCCGAGATGGAAAACCTGCGCCGCCGCACCGCGCGCGACGTGCATGACGCACGGACCTATGCGGTGGCCAATTTTGCCCGTGACATGCTGTCGGTGTCGGACAATCTGCGCCGCGCGCTTGACGCCATTCCGGCCGAGGCCAAGGCATCGGGCGATGCCGGGTTCAAGGCGCTGATCGACGGCGTCGAGATCACCGAGCGCGCCATGCTGTCGGCGCTGGAGCGGCACGGGGTGAAGAAGCTCGAGCCGCAAGGCGAGAAGTTCGATCCGAATTTCCATCAGGCGATGTTCGAGGTGCCCAATCCGGACGTGCCGGCCAACACCGTCGTCCAGATCGTACAGCCGGGCTATTCGATCGGCGAGCGCGTGCTGCGGCCGGCCATGGTCGGCGTCGCCAAGGGCGGCCCCAAATATGTGGCGAGCGAAACGCCTGTCGAACCTGGGCCGGTCAATGATGAGGCCGAGAGGGACGCTTGAAGGAATAAGGGAGTAGGGGAATAAGGGAATAAGGGAGTAGGGGAGTAGGGGAGTAAGGCAGTAGGAGAAAAGAGCAGTCGTACCAATTGCGCGGCTTCGTGCTATTCATACTCCCCTACTCCCCTACTCCCCTACTCCCCTACTCCCCTACTCCCGTAGCCCCATGAACCCCATCGACCTCCTCGACTATGCCGGTGTCGCCGTCTTCGCGGCCACAGGTGCGCTTGCCGCCTCGCGCAAGCAGCTCGACATTATCGGTTTTCTGTTCCTGGCCAGCGTCACCGGCATCGGCGGCGGCACGTTTCGCGACGTCATCCTCAATTTGCCGGTGTTCTGGGTCGCCAACCGCGATTATGTGCTGATCTGCGCAGTGGTAGCGGTGCTGGTCTTCTTCAGCGCGCACCGTGTCGAATCCCGCTACAAATTGCTGCTCTGGCTCGACGCTGTCGGCCTCGCGGCGTTCTCGGTGATGGGCGCCGCCAAGGGTCTGGCCATCACCGGCTCTCCGGTCGTGTCAGTCATCACCGGCGTGCTCACCGCGACCTTTGGCGGCATTCTGCGCGACCTTCTGGCCGGCGAGCCGTCAGTGCTGCTGAGACCCGAAATCTATGTCACCGCCGCTCTTGCCGGAGCTACGCTGTTTACGCTTGGCGATCTCGCTGGGCTGCCGCCACTCGCCTCAGGCCTCGCCGGCTTCGCAGCGGCTTTCCTGGTGCGCGGCGGGGCACTCAAGTTCGGCTGGTCGTTTCCGTCCTACAAGAGCCGGCCGGGACGGCGGCCGGAGGATATTCCTTGAGAGTGAGTAGCGAATAGGGAGTAGCGAATAGGGGATAGCAGTCCGCAAGATTGCGGCGTAGCTCTCGCTATTCGCTATTCGCTATTCGCTATTCGCTATTCGCTGGCGTCAGGCGGCGAAGCGCTGGGCTTCCCCACCATAGTAGTTGACGTAGCGCGCACCGATTTCCTTGACCGGCATCACGACGAACACGTCGACCGTCGAGAATTCGCGGTCGATGACGCAGCCGTCACCGATGCGGGCGCCGACGCGCAGATAGCCCTTGACCAGCGGCGGCATCGCCGCGATGGCCGCCTTGGCGTTGACGGCCTCGATCGGCATCAAATCCATGGAGCAATAGCGCCCGGTGACCGCGCGTACATCCCAGGCCGAGTTGGTCCGGCAGTGATGGGCAAGATAGGTGAGCGCCTCGGCATGCGCCGCCGGCACGGTGCCGTGGAACGAGGCGCAGCCGGTCATCACGCCGATCTCATAGTGCTTGATATAGGCCCATATGCCTTGCCACAGCGCCTCGATGGTGCGCTTCGAGCGGTATTCCGGCAAAACGCAGGAGCGGCCGAGTTCGAGGAAACGCTGGCCGGGATGGCGGGCGATGAGCTTGGTCAGCTCGAATTCACCCTCGGAATAAAACCCGCCTGCGGTGGCCGCGATTTCCTGCCGCAGAAGGCGGTAGGTGCCGACGATGCGGCGGTGCTCGGGGCCGGAGAGCGTGGTGTCGAAGACGAGCAGATGGTCGCAGAGCGGATCGAACCGATCGGCGTCGCGGTGATCCTGGAACAGGTCCTTCCTGGCGCCAAGCTCGTCATAAAATACCCGGTAGCGCACTTCCTGGGCAGCGGCGATCTCGGCCTCGTTGCGGGCGAGCCGCACTTCGAGGTTGCCGATCCGGCCGAGCGAAGCGCCTTTTATGACGGAATCGGCGCTACGCCCGGCGAGCAGTGCGCTGCTGGCGTTCGGCCGAGTGTCACATTCCGGCATAACTGTATGCACGAGTGATTCTCCTTCGAGCCATCCCTCTTGGCACGGGGATACGGTGTAGGTGCAACAGGATTGTGACAGTACCGTGATACAGCGCTCTGGGCAATACTTCGCCGGCTGGCCAGCGCGCGACTTCGGCAAGCGGAATCAGTTTTTGCCGTGCTCGCCTTCGGTTCCGCAAGGGATGATGTGCCGAGCCAAAAGCGCTGCAACGTCCGGGCGCGTCCCACAAGACACGCGGCGCTCCAAGGCTGTCAGCCGGCTACATTATATGGGCAGCGAAAGGGCGGATACCAATTCAGGCGGCTACCTGGCCCTCGACGGCGTGAACCAAAGCGTCGGGGTCGAGCGGCTTGGTGACGAAGCCGCTGGCGCCATGGGCGAGCACGGCGTGGCGGGTCTTTTCCTGGCTGTCGGCGGAAAGCACCATGATCGGCACCGGCGGCACCGCCATTTCCTCCTCGTGACGGCGGATGGCGGCGATCGCATCAAGCCCGTCCATAACGGGCATGTGCAGGTCCATCAGCACCACGTCAAAACGATGTTTGAGCCCGGCATCGGTGACGGCCTCGACCGCGGCCTTGCCGTTGCCGACCACTTTCACGCGATGCCCGGCCTTCACAAGCGTGGCGCGGGCGAGCATGGCGTTGATGTCGTTGTCCTCGGCGATCAGCACCGACAGGCCTTGCCGGCGACCACCGAGGGTACGAATGGAGGGGGCTCCGCGTTTTTCCGGCTGCGGCTTGGGCAGCGTCGGGGCATGGCTGGTCAAAAGTACGCGCAACAGCGTCTCGCCGCGCACCGGCCTTGCCAGGAAGGTGGCGTAGCCACTGGCGCGGAATTCGCCAAGCATGCCGCGGTCGGTCGGCGCGATCAGCGTGATGGCCTCGCAATCGGCAAAGCCGCTTTGGCGCAAGCGCTTGAGCAGCCGTCCATCGCTGTCTTCCATGGCTGCATCGATCAGAAGCACGTCGCAGTCCGCGGCAAAAGGCGCCGCCTGGGCCGAGGTAGCAGCCAGATTGACGACGCCGCCATGGGCACGGATGGTGCGGGCGATGGCATCGGCCTCGATGGCGTTCTTCGAGACGATCACCGCGTGCCGGCCCGATAGAATGCTCTGGCGGTTTTGCGGTGCCTCGGTGGCCGCAATGGCCGGGATTTCGAAGACGAATTCAGATCCTTCGCCGAGCCGGCTCGACACCGAGATGGTGCCGCCCATGGCTGTCACCAGGCGCCTGGAGATGGCAAGACCGAGGCCGGCGCCGCCATGCACACGGGTCGAGGTGCCGTCGGATTGTTCGAATTCCTCGAAGATGCGCTCCATGTCGTCCTCGCGCAGTCCGGGGCCGGTGTCGGCAACGATGAAGCAAATGCGGTCGGTCGTCTCGGTGCGTGCCCGTGCGACGCTGACCAGCACGCCGCCGCTGTCGGTGAATTTGACGGCATTGCCGATGAGGTTGAGCAGCACCTGCCTCACCCTGCCGGGGTCGGCTGTGATCATCAGCGGCACGTCGGGTTCGACGTGACAGCCGAGGCCGATGTTCTTGGCGAAGGCTTTCGCCGCCATCAGTTCGATGATGTTGTCGGCGATTTCGCGCAGCGATGTCGGCTGCGGTTCCGGGTCGAAGCGGCCTGCCTCGATCTTGGAATAGTCGAGCAGGTCCTCGATCAGGGCGAGCAGTGCGCTGGCCGAGGTCGAGACGGCACTGACATAGGTCCGCTGCTCAGGCGAAAGATGGGTGTCGGCCAGAAGCTTGGCCATGCCCATGATGCCGTTCATCGGCGTGCGGATTTCATGGCTGACGGTTGCGAGGAAGCGCGATTTGGCCTGGCTTGCATATTCGGCGCGTTCGCGGGCGGTGATCAGTGACGATTCCGCGCGCTTGCGGGCGGTGATGTCGCGGGCGATCGCCCGGTGCGAGACGGCGCCCGAGTCCTTCTCGCGCACCGACAGTTCGATCCACGAGAACCAGCGCGGCCCGGCCGGCGTGCGGATGGCGACGTCGGTGGAGCTCAAACATTCGTGATCCGAAAAGGCGGCATCGGGGACAATGCCGACGTCGATGCCGAGTTCGGTCAGGGTCTTGCCGGCAAGGTCGCGCTGATCGATTTCGACAAGGCCGGCGAAAACCTTGTTGGCATAGACGATGTGGCCGTCGCGGTCGCGATGGACGACGAGGTCGCCCAGCGCATCGATGAGCCCGCGAAAACGCTCCTCGCTCTCCTGCATCTCCCACATGCGATCGGCCAGCGTCTCGATCTCGGCGCGGCTGCGGGCCGTGGCTTCGTCGAGCAGGGCCACTGTCCGGCGCTCGGCGCGCCTGGCGCGCAGATGCATGACGAGGCCGCCCATGCCGGTCGCTAGCAAGCCGATGGTGATGAAGATCGGCGCTCCGGTCAGATGCGACAGTCCCGCCAGAACGGCGATGGCGACGACCGTCAGGAAGGGCAGGCCCTCGCGGGTGGCGGGCGGCAGTTCGGGCGCCAGCGGCGGCGCGACGAGAATCCGCCGCTTCGGCAGCTCGGGGCTCAGCCCGTCGATGCCTTCGGCACTGTCCGTCTCCCTGATGCCGGATTCCGCGATCATGCGAAATCCCTATCAAACAGAGATTATGGAAGACTGCGGCGGATCGTTCGAATTTTAGCGGTCGGGCAATTCAGGACGGAAAACCGCTTCACATTTTTCCTGGAATGCCCCTGTGGGCCTTACATATCCACCACGACGCGACCGCGGATCTTGCCGTCGACGATGTCATGCGCGGCATCGATGATGCCGTCGAAGCCAATGGTTGTGGACAGGCTGGCGAGTTTCTCAAGGTCGAGATCGGTGCCGATGCGGCGCCACGCCTCGATGCGGACCGCCTTCGGCGCCATCACCGAATCGATGCCGAGCAGCGAAACACCGCGCAGGATGAACGGGGCGACGCTCGACGGCAGATCCATGCCGCCGGCCAGGCCGCAGGCGGCGACCGCGCCGCCATAGGAGGTCATCGACAGCACATTGGCCAGCGTATGGCTGCCGACCGCATCGATGCCGCCGGCCCAGCGCTCCTTGGCCAGCGGCTTTGCCGGTTGGGCGAGCTCGTCGCGCGAGATTACTTCCGCCGCGCCAAGGTCGATCAGATAGGGGCTTTCGGCGTTGCGGCCGGTCGAGGCGATGACATGATAGCCGAGGCTGGACAGGATCGAGACGGCGACCGAGCCGACGCCGCCGGCAGCGCCCGTCACCACCACCGGGCCGCGATCTGGCACGATGCCGTGCCGCTCCAGCGCGATGACGCAGAGCATTGCCGTATAGCCAGCCGTGCCGACCGCCATGGCGTCATGCGCGCTCATGCCGTCCGGCAGCGGCACCAGCCAATCGCCCTTGACGCGGGCGCGTCCGGCATAGGCGCCGAAATGGGTCTCGCCGACGCCCCAGCCGTTCAAGATCACCTTGTCGCCCTTGCGCCAGTCGTCATGGGACGACGAGATGACGGTGCCGGCGAAATCGATGCCCGGCACCAACGGCCAGCGGCGGATCACCGGCGCCTTGCCGGTGATGGCCAGCCCGTCCTTGTAGTTGACCGTCGTCGCTTCGACCGCGACGGTGACATCGCCTTCCATCAGATCGGCTTCGGTGAGATCGGTCACGGCCACCGACTGCTTCTTCTCGGCGTCACGCGAAACGAGGATGGCTTTGAAGGTCTCGGTCACTTTTGTCTCCTCGGTCTGGCGGTGCGTGGACTGTGCGGCGACAGCCCGGCGCGGTCAATCGTTCAAGAGAGCCGGACGTTCAAGCGTCCGGGCCTTGCGGCTTCACTTCGCGCCGCCAGCCGATGAGTTCGTCGAAGACGACCAGCGCGGCGCCGACCGAAATGAAGGCATCGGCGAGGTTGAAGATGGCGAAGGACCAGACCGGCGTGTGGAACAGGATGTAGTCGATGACGTGGCCGTAGACGGCACGGTCGATGAGATTGCCGAGCGCGCCGCCGACAATCAGCGCAAAACCGGTGCGGGCAAGCACATGGCCGGGCGGCGTACGGGTGGCGAGATAGAGCACGAAAGCGACGACGAGAACCGCAATCACCACCAGGCCGGTGTCACCGAAAGATGAAAACATCGAGAAGGCAATGCCGGTGTTGTAGGTGCGGTATAGCGCCAGGAACGGCACCAGATCGATTTTTTCCTGGAAGGCGAGACCGGTCTCGACCAGGTGTTTTACCCACTGGTCAAGCGCGATTGCCGCCACAGTCAGCAGGACGTAAGGGGACCATGATTTCACGGTTTGGTATCCTCAGGGGCAAGCTTCAGCGCGCCGCGCCGGATCTCGAACAGCATGATGCCGGTGGCGACCGCAAGGTTGAGCGAATCGGCGCGGCCTGCTTGGGGAATGCGCAGCAGCCTGTCGCAGCTTTCGGCCAGATTGTCGGGCAGGCCCTGCTGCTCGTTGCCCATCATCAAGAGCACCGGGCCCCTGGAGAAATCGACCGAACGATAGTCGACCGCCCCTTTTAGATGCGTGCCGGCGACGAGGCCTGAAAAGCTGTTGCGCCAGGCGAGAAAGGCTTCCGGCGTGGCTTTGGTCACCGGCACGGCGAAGATCGAACCCATGGTGGCGCGCACGGTTTCGACGGAAAAAGGATCGGTGGTTTCACCGACCAGGATGACGCCCTTGGCGCCGACGGCATCGACGGTGCGGATGACGGTGCCGAGATTACCGGGGTCGCGCACCCGGTCGAGCGCCACCCAGACGTCGCCGTCGTGGGCGCGGATGTCCCTCAGCGCCAAGAATTTTTGCGAGAAGACGCCAACCACCATTTGCGGATTGTCGCGGCGGGTGATGGCGACCAGCACCTTTTCCGACACTTCGAGCACGGTGCCGCCGGCGGCAACCGTGCGCGCCGCCACTTTTTCGATGGCCGCATTGCCGCGCCCGGCCTTGGCGAAGACCAGCGTCTTGATCGACCAGCCGAGGTCGAGCGCGTCGATGACCAGTTTCAGCCCTTCGGCCATGAAGGCGTTCTGCTGGTCGCGGAATTTCTTCTGCGCCAGCGCCTTGATGTCCTTGATCAGCGGATTGGCGAGGCTGGTGACTTCCTTGACCTGCCCCGGTGCGCCTGCGTGCCGCTCGTTCATCAGGCCACCCAGCGCGAGAACAGCGAGGTCGACAGCGCGCGGCCGGCCGACTTCTCGCGGATGATCAGTTCGCCGGATTCGACCGTACCGCCCATGCCGGCAAAGGTGTCGCGCAGCAAGGCATGGATGGCGAAGAAGGAGGCGCGGATCGAATAGGCGGTCAGCACCACGGCCAGCGGCTTGGGCGTCAGGATTGCGCGGCAGAGGTCGGTGAGCGCTGGCAGATCCTCGAACAATTGCCAGACCTCGCCCTTGGGGCCGCGTCCATAGGCAGGCGGGTCGAACAGGATGATGTCGTAGCGGCTGCCGCGGCGCTCCTCGCGCTCGACGAATTTCATGGCGTCGTCGACGATCCAGCGGATCGGCTTGCTGCCGAGGCCGGCCATCTCCTGGTTCTCGCGGGCCCAGCCGATCGCCTTCTTGGAGGCATCGACATGGGTGACCTCGGCGCCGGCGCGAGCCGCCACCAGCGAGGCAAGGCCAGTGTAGCCGAACAGGTTCAGCACCTTGACCGGCCGCTTTGCCGCCGCGATCAATGCGGCCATGTGATCCCAATGCGAGGCCTGCTCGGGGAAGACGCCGACATGGCGAAACGAGGTGAAGCGGCCGAGATAGTCGATGCCGTCATGCTTCATCGGCCAGGTCTCGCCGAGTGGCGTCCCGGGGAAGCGCCAGCGGCCGATGCCTTCTTCGTCGGTGTCGCCGGTGAAAATCGCGTCGGCACGGTCCCAGTCCCTTGCCGGCAGCGCCTTTTGCCAGATCGCCTGGCCCTCGGGCCGCACGATGCGATAGGGACCGTATTGCTCGAGCTTTTGGCCGGCGCCACTGTCGAGCAGCGCATAATCCTGATTGGGCGCCACTTCGAGTATCAGCGGCAGCCGCTCGGAGGGCAGGGCGCCCGGGCGGCGCGACAGGACGCGCGGCGCGGATTTGGGGTCGGACCGGTCGTCCGGTTTTGTCTGTGGCCTTGCCGCTGCGCCAGTCTCGCGTAGACGCGACTGTTCAGCCTTTGCGGGCTGACGCGGGCGGTTGTCGCGGTTTCTGTCGCGAAAGGATTTCAAGAAGGAAAATCTCCGGAGCGGGTGGCCGCTTTTGACATAGGGGCACCTGCTTCGCAACAAAATGGTCCTGCACGCGTTCGGCGCCGGTTTCTGTCGTGGGGTAATGGACCTCGCCGGAAGAAACGGGCAAATCTGAAAAACATGTCCCGCTCCGAACGCCTGCTCGACCTGATCCAGATCCTGCGCCGGCATCGCCGGCCGGTCAGCGGCCGCACGCTCGCCGGCGAGATGGGTATCTCGATCCGCACGCTCTATCGCGACATTGCCACGCTGCAGGGACAGGGCGCGCCGATCGAGGGCGAGGCGGGGCTGGGCTACGTGCTCAAGCCCGGCTTCATGCTGCCGCCGCTGATGTTCACCGATGAGGAGATCGAGGCCATCGTGCTCGGCTCGCGCTGGGTCGCCAAGCAGCCGGACCAGCGGCTTTCGGCGGCTGCCACCGACGCGCTGGCCAAGATCGCCGCCGTGCTGCCGGATGATCTGCGCGAAGATCTGGACGCGACGACGCTCCTCGTCGGCCCACGCATCGACGCCGTCGAAGGCATCGACCTCGGTCAGGTGCGGCAAGCCATCCGCAACGAGCGCAAGCTCGGCTTTCTCTATCGCGATGCCGGCGGTGCTGCTTCGCAGCGCATGGTCTGGCCGTTCGCGCTTGGCTTCTTCGACAAGGTGCGGGTGGTGGTGGCCTGGTGCGAGACGCGGCAGGATTTCAGGCATTTTCGCGCCGATCGCATCTCCGGGCTCAACGTCACCGAGACGCGCTATCCGCGCCGCCGCCAATGGCTGTTGAAGGAATGGCGGGCGACGCTCGACGCGCCACGGCGCTAGCTTCTTGTTTGAGCATGATCTTTTCCGAAAACCGGTTCCCACTTTTCGGGATCATGCTCTAGCTGCCCGTGATCGCTGCTGCCAGAATCTGACAGCAGCATCTCCTATGGTCTTCGTATCGAAACCCTTGGAGAGCAGAAAATGACAACTCCCAATTTCATCATCCTCTATGTCGACAAGCCCGAGCAGAGCGGCGTCTTCTACAGCGCGCTGTTCGGCCGCCAGCCGGTCGAGACGTCGCCGACCTTCGTGCTGTTCGTGCTCGACAACGGCTTCAAGCTCGGCCTCTGGTCGCGCCATACGGTGGAGCCGGCCGCCGCGGCCGCGGGCGGCGGTGCGGAGATCGTCTTTGCTCTCCAAACGCCGGACGCGGTCGATGCCACCCATGCCGATTGGGCCGGGCGTGGGCTGAACATCCTGCAGACGCCAACCGACATGGATTTCGGCCGCACTTTCGTCGCGCTCGATCCCGACAATCATCGGCTGCGCGTCTATTGGCTGAACGATGGAGAACAGGCCAATGGGGAACAGAAATGAGCGGGCACTGGATCGCGGTCGCTTCGGCCGAGCATGTGCGGCGCGGCCGACGCGACGGCTTTATGCAGGTCAACCACGGCAAGGCAGCGCCGCTTCGCCGCATCAAACCCGGCGATGGCATTGTCTACTATTCGCCGACCACCATTTTGGGCGAGAAGGACGGCCTGCAGTCGTTCACCGCCATCGGAACGGTGCGCGAAGGCGAGCCCTATCAGGGCGACATGGGCGGCGGCTTCACGCCCTACCGCCGTGACGTCGAATGGGCAAAGTCGCAAGAGGCGCCGATCAAGCCGCTGCTCGACAGGCTCGAATTCACCGCCGGCAAGTCGAACTGGGGCTACCAGTTGCGCTTTGGCCTGTTTGCGGTCAGCGAGGGTGATTTTTCGCTGATCGCCGAGGCGATGGGGGTCGAAATCAAGCAGGATGCTACCGCTTGAGCGCCTTGTAGACGGCAATGCCGGCGGCGAGGTCTTCGAGGGCGGCACCAACCGACTTGAACAGGGTGATCTCGTCGGGGCTTTGCCGGCCTTCTTTCTCACCACGCGCCAATTCATGCAGGTCGGCGACGATGGCTTCCGCTTTCAGCACGCCGGAGGCCAGCGGCTGGACGATGTCGCCGGCTTCCTTGGTGGCGCCGGCGCGGGTGTCGACATAGACGCGGGCCTGCGCGATCGCATCGTCGTCGCTTTCGCGCATGGTTGGCGTGAAGCCGCCGACGAGATCGACATGGGTTCCCGGCCGCAACAGGGCGCCCCGGATCAGCGGCGTCGTGGTGATGGTTGCCGAGGAGATGATGTCGGCCTGGCCGAGTTCGGCGTCGAGATCGCCCGCGGCTTCGGCGGCAAAGCCTTCGGCACGCAGATCCGCCGCAACTTTTTCGGCGTTGGCCGGCGTGCGGTTCCAGATGCGGATGGATTTGATCGGCCGCACCGCCGAATGCGCCTTTGCCAGAAACGGCGATAGCGCGCCGGCGCCAACCACCAGCAGCCGCGAAGCGTCCTTGCGGGCGAGATAGGAGGCGGCCAGCGCCGAGGCGCATGCGGTGCGCCACTGCGTCAGCCGTTGGCCGTCGATCAAGGCTTCAGGCTCGCCGGTGGCGCCGTCGAGCAAGAGGTAAAGCCCCATCACAGCAGGCTTGCCGATTGAGTTGTTGTCGGGGGAGACCGTGACGATCTTGACGCCGATATGGCCGCCGGCAGAGGTTCCGGCGGCGTTGAAGTCGGTCCAGGCCGGCATCAAAAGCAGGGTCGAGGCCGCGCCGTCGGGCCGCTCGACCGTGTGGTGATGCCGGACCGGCTGCACGGCGCCGTCACGAAAGGCCGCGCGCAATGTCTCGACCAGTCCCGGAAAGGTCAGCGCATGGTCGACCTCGGCGGCCGAAATGGTCAGCATGAAAAACTCCGTGGAGAAAGCGCGATCTGGCGCTTCAATTCGTCGGCTTCGGCAAGGCTGACCCTTGGGCCGACCCTTGGGCCGAGCCTTGTGGCGCGGCCGGCGCACGGCTGACCGCCTGGCGCAGGTTTTCGGCCTCGACGCCGCGCTGGCGCGCCAGCTTGCGATAGTGGCCCTGCCTGACCCAGGTCGCCAGGCTGCCGACGATCATGCCGACGGCGAGCGCGAGGAACAGGTAGATGAACAGCGGCAAGGTCAGCGTCAGCGCCGGATTGCCGGGATGGAATGGGTCGAGCGTGAAGGCAACCAATTCGCGATTGGCCACGGCCAGCGCGATCAGGATGATGGCCAGAGGCACGAAGACCACGATGAGAACAAAGCGATTGAACATAGTATTTCCTGTCGAAAGGCGGGCCATGCCGACGGCCGGCATGGCCCATGAACCCGCGGCGCCTATTTGCCGCCGTTCAGCCTTTCGCGCAACTCCTTGCCGGTCTTGAAGAACGGCACCCATTTCTCCTCGACCTCGACGGATTCGCCGGTGCGTGGGTTGCGCCCGGTGCGGGCGGGGCGGTTTTTCACCGAAAAAGCGCCGAAGCCGCGCAGTTCGACCCGGTTGCCTTCGGCAAGGGCGTCGGTGATCTCGTCGAAAATAGCGCCGACGATGTTTTCAACGTCGCGCAGGAAAAGATGCGGGTTGCGCGTGGCAATAATTTGCACAAGTTCGGATTTGATCATGAGAGGGGTCCCCGTGAAAGCACTGCGGTCGAAATTATGAGGATGATTTTATTTGCTTTTTTCACTCGTCCCAGAAGGCTTATCAAGGGTGCCAGACGGAAACGAGACCGTCAAGAAACAAGCGGTCGGCGCCAAGTTCCTCAATGACGTCGCCGCTGGCGCCCGGCAGGCCGAGCGCGCTGCCGATGCTCTGCGCCATGGCTTTCGAGAACAGGAAGCCACCGCGCTTTTCAGTGCTCTTCCATTCCACCACCTTGAGCTTGGCATCGACACCCTTGGTCGCCAGCCAGTCGACCGCCTCTTGTTCACCGCCGACGGCGTCGATCAGCCGGTTGGCGACGCCCTGCCGGCCGGTGAAGATCGAACCGTCGGCAAGTGCCAGCGCCTGCTCGCGGGTCATCTTGCGGCGTTCGGCGACGATGCCGACGAACCAATCGTAGCTGTCGAGGATGAGTTTGCGGACCATGGCGCGCTCGTCGTCATTGGTCGGCTTGAAGGGCGAGGGCGAGGCTTTCAGCGGTGAAGATTTCACCTCTTCGAGCTTGATGCCGAGCTTGTCCATGAGGCCGCTGACATCGGGATACTGGATCAGCACGCCGATCGAGCCGACGATCGAGGTTTTGCGGGCAACGATATGGTCCGTGGCGGTTGCGATCATGTAGCCGGCGGACGCGGCGAGCGTGCCGACCTCGGCCACCACCGGCTTGTCGGCGGCGAGCTTGCGCACTTCCTCGTAAATGGATTCGCCACCGACCGTGGTGCCGCCTGGCGAATCGATCGACAGGATCACGCCCTTCACCGTCGAGGACTGGCGGATGGTTTCCAGCCGTTTGATGAGTTCCTCGTCCTCGGTGATGGTGCCTTCGATCCTGACCTTGGCGATATGGCTAACGCCTGTGCCGGCGAAGTCGTCATCATAAACCCAGGCTGAAAGGGCGATCAGCCCGGCCGCTACCACAGCAAACGCCGCAACACGCCAGAACGTCAGCTTGCGTCGCAAACGGCGGCGGTCGATCAGGTCGTCGGCTCTCAGTGCCATGGTCAGCCTCATGGTGGGTGGGAAGAGATGCTTTTAGAGCAAGCGTCCGCGCCCGGCTACCGTTTCCTGACGGGCGCGCGCCAAACACGGGATCGTCAACGCCGGCGAAGCGGTATTTGATGAAAAATTAACGCTGCGCGCCCGTATCTGGTATGAAGTGCGGACAGTTGTGTTGACTTCATTTTCGTTTGTACAACAGCAGCCGTCACATTTTTGCGATTTTCCTCCGCTTGTGCTTGCTTGCGGAGGTCGACATCCCACCTATGGGCGGTGTCTGGCGGGCAAGGGTTAATAGAAAGCAGTTATGTTAGCGCGACCGAATGAACCGACCAATGCCGAGACGGTATTGGCTCCTGCGGTGCCTGGCACTGCGCGGGTCGACGCCTTTGGCCTTGCGCAGCGCCATTCGCGCCGTGTCCGCGTCTTGAAGTTCGTCGTACCGCTGGTTGCCGCTCTGATCGCCATTGCCTTTCCAGTGTACTCTTATTTTGCGGCCCCCATTTCCGTCTCGGTGCAGGCCGATGGCAGCGCCTATGCCGACGGCAAGCTGGTGATGGCCAACCCCAAGCTCAACGGATTCACCAAGCAGAAGCTGCCCTATTCGCTGACAGCCTTGCGCGCCACCCAGGACGTCGGCAAGCAGGACATCATCGATCTGGAAGGCATCAATGCCAAAGTGCCGCTCACGGCCGACAATGTGGCAACGGTCAATGCGACACGCGGCATCTACAATCGCGCCGGCAACACGATGGACCTGACCAGCGATGTCACCGTGACCACGACCGATGGCGTCGAGGCGAAATTCAAATCGGTCTTTCTCGACATGGGCAAAGGCTCTATGAAGACGAATGATCCCGTCGACGTCAGCCGTGGCGGGTCGCGTATCACGGCGGATTCGATGTCGGTCCAGGACAATGGCAAGGTCCTGGTCTTCGAAAACAGAGTGCGCGTCAACATCGATCCCGCCAGTCTGAAGGCGGCAGAGGCAAAGAGCGGAGAATCGAATGCGGCCCAGTAGTTCGACACGGCTTGTGGCCGCAACTTCAGCGCTGCTGCTGTTTGGGCTGACGCCATCGCTGGCCCAGTCCAGCACCAGCCAGGTGTCCGGGCTGCAATTGTCCGGCGACAAGCCGATCCAGATCGAAAGCGACAAGCTGGAGGTCCGCCAAGCGGACAGCCTCGCGGTGTTCACGGGCAATGTCACGGTCATTCAGGGGCCGACCATGCTCAAGGCCGGCAAGATGACGGTCTACTATGTCAAGGATCCGAACGCCGCCAAGGGCGCCGCCGCCAATGCCTCGGCGATGACCGGCTCGGCCAACATCGACCATTTGGACGTCGACAACCGGGTCTATATCAAATCGAACGACCAGATCGCCACCGGCGACCGCGGCACCTTCGACATGAAAACCGAAGTGCTCGTCCTGTCCGGCAAGGAAGTGGTTCTGTCTCAGGGCGACAACGTGCTCAAAGGCTGCAAGCTTACCGTGCAGATGAAGAGCGGCCTGGCCCAGGTCGACGCTTGCGGCGGGCGCGTCATCATGTCGATCACGCCGCCGCCGAAGTCGGGAGCGGCGAAGCCCTAATGGTCGACGTATCATCGCTGATGGCGCGTCTTCCAGGGCGGGCCGCCAGCAAGCTTGCGGCACCGGCCACGGTCACCGTCGATCCGGCAAAGTTCAAGGGAACCTTGATCGCGAAAGGCCTGACCAAGAGCTACAAGGGCCGCAAGGTGGTCAGCGGCGTGACCATCGGCGTGCGCGCCGGCGAGGCGGTCGGTCTGCTCGGGCCCAACGGCGCCGGCAAGACGACCTGTTTCTACATGGTCACCGGACTGGTGCCGGTCGACGAAGGCACGATCGAGATCGACGGCTTCGACGTCACCTCGATGCCGATGTATCGCCGCGCCCGCCTCGGCATCGGCTACCTTCCCCAGGAAGCGTCGATCTTCCGCGGCCTCAATGTCGAGCAGAACATCCGCGCCGTGCTGGAAGTGGTCGAAAAGGACCGCAAGGCGCGCGAGCGGGCGCTGGACGAACTGCTCGAGGAATTTCACATCAGCCATTTGCGCAAGGCGCCGTCGATGTCGCTGTCCGGCGGCGAGCGGCGGCGGCTTGAAATCGCGCGGGCGCTGGCGACGCGGCCGGCCTACATGCTGCTCGACGAGCCTTTCGCCGGCATCGATCCGATCGCCGTCGCCGATATCCAGCAGCTCGTGCGCCATCTGACGGCGCGCGGCATCGGCGTGCTCATCACCGATCACAATGTCCGCGAGACGCTCGGCCTGATCGACCGCGCCTACATCATCCATGCCGGCCAGGTGCTGACGCATGGCCGGGCCGATGAAGTGGTCGCCAATGCGGATGTGCGGCGCCTGTATCTCGGTGAGGGATTTACGCTCTAAGCGTGAAATCCCCGCCCAATTCGATTTTTCAAGGAAATTTCGATCGTTTTTCGCGATTTTTCTCGACGCTAACGCCGGGGTAACCGGCTTTTGCTAGCAATTGCCTTGACAAGCAAAAGCCGGGCCAGTTTCTATGACCGGCTGGGAAAATTGGTCCCGACAGTTCCGGATGCGTAAACGAGGCGTTTGAAACCGAACCATGGCGCTGGCTGCCAAACTACAGCTCCGACAATCCCAGTCGCTGGTGATGACGCCGCAGCTGATGCAGTCGATTCGGCTGCTGCAGCTCACCCATATCGAGCTTGAACACTTCATCGACGATGAGATCGAGCGCAATCCGCTTCTGGAGCGCGCCGAACCCCAGGACGACGCCGCCAGCGACCAGGCGCAGAAGGCCGACGCCGCGCCCGAACCCGCGGCCGAGGGCGACTGGTTCGAGAACGAGACGCAATGGAGCGCCGAGGCGATCTCGGACAAGCTCGATACCTCGCTGGAAAACCTGTTTCAGGACGATCCTGGCACGAGCGAGCGGCTTGGGCCTGACCTGACGGCGCAATGGAAATCGGCCGCCGGCAACAGTTCCGCGTCCTCGGGCGAAGGCTTCGACGTTGGCGACATGGCTGCCGCCGCCATCACCATGCGCGAGCATGTCGGCGAGCAGATTGCCCTAGCCTTTGCCGATCCGGCGGAGCGGCTGATTGCCGGCGAGTTGGCCGATGGCCTCGACGAGGCCGGCTACATGCGCGCCGATATGGAGGAGATCGCGGCCCGTCTCGGCACCGATGCTGCCACGGTGGCCAAGGTGCTGGCGGTCTGCCAGACATTCGAGCCTGTCGGCCTGTTTGCTCGCGACCTCGCCGAGTGCCTGTCGCTGCAGCTGGTCGTGCGCGATCGGTTCGATCCGGCGATGAAAGCGCTGATCGCCAATCTGGAACTGCTGGCGCGCCGCGATTTTCAGACGCTGAAACGGATTTGCGGCGTCGACGAGGAGGATCTTCTCGACATGCTGGCCGAAATCCGGGCGCTCGATCCGCGACCCGGCACTGCGTTTTCGGGCGGCACCAGCGACGCCATCGTCGCCGATGTCGAAGTGCGGGCGGCAAACGATGGCAGCTGGACGGTGGAACTTAACGCCGAAACGCTGCCGCGCGTGCTGGTCGACCACATTTATTTCGCCCAGGTTTCGCCGCAGGCAAAAAACCAGACGGAACGGGATTTTCTGGCCGAGTGCCTGCAAAATGCCAACTGGCTGACGCGCAGCCTCGACCAGCGGGCCAAGACCATCCTCAAGGTCGCCTCGGAAATCGTGCGCCAGCAGGATGCGTTTCTCATGCATGGCGTGCGTCACCTCAGGCCGCTCAACCTGCGCACGGTGGCCGACGCCATCGGCATGCACGAGTCGACGGTCAGCCGGGTCACGGCCAACAAATACATGCTGACGCCGCGCGGTGTGTTCGAACTGCGCTATTTCTTCACCGCCTCGATCGCTGCGTCGGGCGGCGGCGATGCGCATTCGTCGGAAGCGGTGCGCGATCGCATCAAACAGCTGATCGACGAGGAGAAACCCGTCGACGTGCTTTCCGACGACGCGATTGTGGATATGTTGCGGGAAAAGGGCGTCGATATCGCCCGGCGCACGGTCGCCAAGTACCGGGAGGGCATGAACATTCCGTCCTCGGTGCAGCGGCGGCGCGAAAAACGCGCGCTGGCCAGCGCCGGGCGTTGAACGCTGGCTGAATTTCCACAGTTTTCGCACTTCATTGACAAGCTGCAATGAAGTGGCTAGAAGCCCGCCCGCATGAGACGGGCTGTATTGCCCGCATGCGGATGGTCCGTCACGACGTAGGCCACGGGACGGCCAAGAGGCGGCTTGTGATCAATCGGAAAGTTCGGATTTAAAATCGGCGCGAGTGACGCCGCAAAGCTTGTGCGCACGGACCACGAGTATAAACTCTGGCCAGTTTGAAGCCTGAGCAAGGAAGGTCAGTTTTCAGATGAAGCTGCGCATATCGGGAAAACATATGGATATCGGCGATGCGTTTCGTACGCGCATCACCGACCGTGTCGGCGAGGCGATCGGAAAATATTTCGATCGGGGTTTCTCGGGGCATGTCACCGTCATCAAATCGGGGTCGCGTTATTCGGCCGATTGCATGATCAGGCTGGATTCCGGCGCCTCGCTGCAGGCAACGGGCGATGCCCAGGATCCGACGCTTGCCTTCGAGGCCGCCGCCGACCGACTCGAAACCCGCCTTCGACGCTACAAGCGCCGGCTGAAATCGCACAATTCGGGGGCCTCCAATGGCGAGCCGACCGACATCGCCTACACGGTGATGGCGCCGCTCGCCGATGACGACGAGGACTTTCCGGAGAATTTCGCGCCGGCCATCGTTGCCGAATCAACCATGACGCTGCAGACCATGTCGGTGGCGTCAGCCGTGATCGAGCTCGACACCAAGGACACCCCGGTCTTCGTTTTCCGCAACGCCGGAAACGATCATCTCAACATCGTCTATCGCCGGCCAGACGGAAATATCGGCTGGATCGACCCGTCCACGACCAAAGTCGCACAGGCGTGACGACAATGGTCGCGCAGGTGACGACAATAGTCGCACAGAGATAGAAGCCAGCCGCGCGAGGGGCGAGGACTGGCGACGGCAGG
Source organism: Mesorhizobium sp. P2_H9 (assembly GCF_056403215.1). Classification (NCBI taxonomy): domain Bacteria; kingdom Pseudomonadati; phylum Pseudomonadota; class Alphaproteobacteria; order Hyphomicrobiales; family Phyllobacteriaceae; genus Mesorhizobium; species Mesorhizobium sp. P2_H9. Next base: position 163,336 of record NZ_JBFUFX010000012.1, read on the forward strand.
CGAACAAGGGAATTTCAAGCATGGATCTGAGCGATCTTATCAACGTTCCGGCGATCATGCCGGCGTTGAAGGCGAACTCGAAGAAGCAGCTGCTGCAATTGCTCTCCGAAAGGGCGGCGGCAATTTCGGGTATTCCGGAGCGGGAGGTGTTCGACACGATCCTGCAGCGCGAACGGCTGGGCTCCACCGGCGTCGGCAACGGCATCGCCATTCCGCACGGCAAGCTGGCCGGGGTGAAGCGTATTGCAGGGGTGTTTGCCCGGCTGGAGACGCCGGTCGATTTCGAGGCGCTGGACGACCAGCCGGTCGACCTTGTGTTCCTGCTGCTGGCCCCGGAAGGGGCGGGTGCCGACCACCTCAAGGCCTTGTCACGCATCGCGCGGGTGTTGCGCGATGCCGACACGGTGGCCAAGGTCAGGGGCACGCGCGACGCCGTGGCAATCCACGCGCTGCTTTCAGATACACAGGCCTCGCACGCAGCCTGAGGTTTTTTCGGATTAAGTCTGCTTTTGGATTAAGTTTGTCGGGGGCCGCCTTGAGCGGCCCTATCCGTTTCAGCCAACCTATTCGCCCTGTTCGACCATGATCTTTCCCGAAAACCGGGTCCCACTTTTCGGGATCATGGTTTAGTGGATCGCGACGGTGGTCAGATCGTTTTCCATGGCGCCGGCCAAAGCGCGGTCGCGCGCGTCGGAAAGCAGGATCGGCTGGCCGTTGGCGGCAAACAGCGCCCACAGCTCCATGCCGGGTTCGATTTCACCAAGGCCGGGGAAGCGACCGAGCAAATCGTCGCTCGACACTTTCCGGAGATAGGCGACCGAGCCTTCGCCGAGATGGGCGAATTCGCCGCTGGTCATGGCGATATTTTCGTGAGTTCTGGGCATTTCAAGCCTCCTTGGCGCGAGACGCCGCCCTTTTCCGGGGCAACAGGCCATCCCGCATGAGAGCCATCGGTAAAGATCAGTCTTTCACCGATATATTTATTTTCCGTACCAGCCGTTCGGACTCCGGCCGATCGAGGTCGATCGACAAAAGACCGTTCTTCAGCTCCGCCGCGATCACCCGCATGCCGTCGGCCAGCACGAAACAGCGCTGGAACTGGCGCGCGGCGATGCCGCGGTGAAGGAATTCGCGCTCGGTGTCGTCGTTCTGACGGCCGCGCACGACCAACTGGTTCTCCTCCGTGGTGACATCGAGATCGCTTTCCGCGAAACCGGCGACAGCGAGTGTGATACGCAGCCTTTCGGCCTTGCCGTCGGCACCGCTGAGGCGCTCGATGTTGTAAGGAGGATAGCTGTCACCCGATTTTGCCAGACGCTCAAGGGTCTTTTCCATGGCGTCGAAGCCCAGGAGAAGCGGGCTGGAAAAGGGCGTCATTCGGCTCATGTTACACTGTCCTCTTTGGAGCGACATAAAGTGGAAAAACCCGGATGGCATTTTTCCCGATGGTCTTGATATGGTCCGCGCCGCGGCCAAGTTCAAGCCGTCAAAAAACCCCGCCCAAAAAGACTCCCCAGACAAGGAAATGAAATGCCCCATACCCACAGGATCATCATCGACACGGATCCCGGCCAGGACGATGCCGTCGCCATATTGCTGGCACTCGGCAGCACTGAGCTGGAGATCGTCGGCATCACTGCTGTTGCCGGCAACGTGCCGCTGAAGCTCACCGAGAAGAACGCGCGCAAGATCTGCGAACTGGCAGGCCGGCCTGACATCAAGGTCTATGCCGGCGCCATCCGGCCGCTGGCACGTCAGCTCGTCACCGCCGAGGAAGTGCATGGCAAGACCGGCCTCAACGGACCGCAGCTGGCCGAACCAACAATGAAGCTGCAGGACCAGTACGCGGTCGATTTCATCGTCGAGACGCTGATGAAAGAACCGAGCGGCACGATCACACTATGTGCCCTCGGGCCACTCACCAACATTGCGCTGGCGCTGATCCGCGAGCCCAAGATCGCGCCGCGCATCAAGGAAATCGTGCTGATGGGCGGTGGTTTCTTCGAAGGCGGCAACGTCACCCCGACCGCCGAATTCAACATTTATGTCGACCCGCATGCCGCCGATATCGTGTTCAAATCCGGCATTCCGATCGTCATGATGCCGCTCGACGTCACCCACAAGGCGCTGACCACGGCCAAGCGCACGCAGGCCTTTCGCACGCTCGGCACCAGGGTCGGCAATGCCACCGCCGACATGCTCGAATTCTTCGAACGCTTCGACGAGGAGAAATACGGCACCGATGGCGGGCCGCTGCACGACCCGTGCGTCATCGCCTATCTGCTGAAGCCGGAGCTGTTCCAGGGCCGCAACTGCAATGTCACGGTGGAAACAGCCTCGGAGCTTACCATGGGCATGACCGTGATCGACTGGTGGGGCGTCGCCAAGCGGCCGAAGAACGCCATGGTGATGCGCGACATCGACCATGACGCCTTTTTCGCCCTGTTGGTGGAAAGGTTGGGGCGGCTTTAGGGACGCTTTTCCTTCTCCCCATTTACGGGGAGAAGGTCCCGCAGGGGGATGAGGGGCGGCGCAAACGCTGATATTTTTGCCTGCAACCCCGGCGCTGCCCCTCACCCGGTCGCTGCGCGACCACCCTCTCCACGTAAACGGGGTGAGGGAAGAGGTGCTTACTTCGCCTTTGAAAAGGCCAGCCAGAGGCCGCCGCCGACCAGGAAGCTGCCGCTGATCCTGGACATCAGCTTGATGCGGCTGGCCGACAGCAGGCGGCCGGCGCGGGCGGAGGCGAGCGCATAGGTCGAATCCGAGACGGCGGCGAAGATCATGGCGGTGAGGCCCATGACCACGATCTGCAGCGTGTAATTGCCCTGAGGGGCGATGAACTGCGGGAAGAAGGCGCCGAAGAAGACCAGCGTCTTGGGGTTGCTGAGCGCCACCAGCAGGCCTTGCAGGAAGAAGCCGCCGCGCGGCTTCCTGGCCGATCCGTCGGCATTCAGCGTGCCCTTGGAGCGGAACATCTGCACGCCCATCCAGATCAGGTAGGCGGCGCCGATCAGGCGCACCCATTCGAACCAGTGGCCCATGCCGGTGATCAGCGTGTTGAGGCCGATGCCGACAATAGCGATCATGATGGCAAGCCCGGCCTGCGTGCCGGCGACGTTGGCGAGGCCGGCGCGCGAGCCATGGCGGATGCTGTTGGCGATGATCAAAGTGACCGTCGGTCCCGGCACCAGGATGATCACAAGGCAAGCGAGAAGGTAGGCAGCGTAGAGTTCCAGCGACATGGGGGATTCCTCGACAGAGTGCCGCTCTTCGATGCGGCGAGCCACGATCAAAACATGACGGCGATGCCGGTGCAAGCCGGCGGGACATGTCGCCGACAATACTGGCCTGTTCAGGCGCCGGCCTGCCATGGCAGCGTCGCTTCGTAGGCCGCAGCTGCTCTCAGCACGGCAAGATCGCCACGCGGCCGCCCGATCAGTTGCATGCCCATCGGCCGGCCCTGGTCGTCGAAACCGACCGGCACGTTGACCGCCGGACAGCCGCCCAGCGTGGCAAAGGCCGAGACCTGCATCCAGCGGTGGTAGCTGTCCATGGCGCGTCCTGCCACTTCCCTTGGCCAGTGCGTGGCGACGTCGAAAGGAAACACCTGCGCGGTCGGCAGCGCGATGAGGTCGAAGCGCTCGAACAGCGACAGCAGCATTTTATGCCAAGAGGTGCGCACAACCGAGGCTGCGCGGATCTGCGGCGCTGTCAGCCGCATGGCGTTCTCGACCTCCCAGACGGCCTCCGGCTTGAGCAGGGTGCGCTTGTGCGGGTCGTCATAGTGGATCTTCAGCGCCGAGCCGCTGGTCGCCTGGCGCAGTGTCACGAAGGCCTGCCACAGCGCTTCGAAATCGAAATCCGGCAGCAGCGGTTCGGTCAGGAAGGACGCTTCCGCGAACCGGACGAGTGCTGCCTCGCACAGATCGAGGATGCCTGGCTCGACCGGAAGATGACCGCCGAGGTCGCCAAGCCAGGCGACGCGGCCGCCGCTTGCCAGCGTCGTGAGCCCTTCGACGAACGAGCCTGGCTTTTCCCAGGACAGCGGCGCTTGCGGATGGTAGCCCGCCTGCACATCGAGCAGCAGCGCCATGTCACTGATGTTGCGGCCCATCGGCCCGTCGATGCCCATCTGGGCATGAAAGACCTCAAGATCCGGTCCGCCGGGAACAAGTCCCTGCGAGGGGCGAAAACCGTAGACATTGTTCCAGGCAGCCGGATTGCGCAGCGAGCCGCCAAAATCGCTGCCATCGGCGACAGGAACCATGTCGAGCGCCAGCGCGACAGCCGCACCGCCGCTCGAGCCGCCGGCGGTCAATGCCGGATCGAAAGCGTTGAGCGTCGGGCCGAACACGGTGTTGTAGGTGTTGGAACCGAGGCCGAATTCGGGAACGTTGGTCTTGCCGATGATGATGGCGCCGGCCTTGCGGATGCGCTCGACGAAGAAATCATCCTCCTGCGGCACGAAATCGGCGAAGATCGGCGAGCCGAAACTGGTCCTCAGCCCCTTGGTCATGGCGAGGTCTTTTATCGCGATCGGCAGGCCGAACAGGGGGCCGGCATCTCCTCCATTCGCCAGATGGGCGTCAGCCTTGTCGGCCTCGCGCAAAATGTCGCCGCGGTCGCGCAGCGAGACGATGGCGTTGACCAGCGGGTTCACGGCTTCGATCCGGTCGAGGAACGCCGCGACCACCTCGCGCACCGACAGGCGGCGGTGCCTGATCGCGTCGGCGAGCGCCACCGCCGACAGGCGACAGATATCGCCGGCGGGCGGCACGGCGTGTTTGGTGGCCGGACGCATGGCGATCACGCTTTGGCAGCCTGCAAAGCGGCATCGACGTCCGCCGCCAGCGGGATCGCCGGCTGGGCGCCGGGTTTCAGGCAGGCAAGCGAACCGGCGGCCGCGGCGCGGGCGAGCGCCTGTTCGAGCGGCAGGCCGGATGACAGGCCGGCGGCGAAATAGCCGCAAAACGTATCGCCGGCGCCGACCGTATCGACCGGGGTGATTTTCAATGCCGGAACGGTCAGGAAATCCTCCGGCGTTGCGGCAAGCACGCCATCGCCGCCGAGCGTGACGACGATGGTGCGGCCGGTCTTGCCGGCAAAGTCGCGCATCCGCGCCGGGCGGTCGCGGCCTTTCAACGACAGTGCTTCGCCGTAGAGGTCGAATTCGGTTTCATTGGCGACGACATAGTCGGCCTTGGCGAGGAGAGCGGCCGCCTCGCCGCGGAAGGGGGCTGTGTTGAGCACGGTGATCGCGCCTGCCGCTCGAGCGGCGTCAAGTGCTGCATCGACGGTCTGCAGCGGGATTTCGTGCTGCAGCAGCGCGACATCGCCCTTTCCGAGGAAAGCCTTGGCAAGATCGCCAGGCACAACCGAATCATTGGCGCCGGGCGCGACGGCAATGATGTTCTCGCCGTCGTCGCCGACCATGATCAGCGCCGTGCCGGTCGAGGCGAAGGTTTCACCGACGCCGGACAGATCGACCTTGCCGATGCGCAGCAGCGCCAGCGCCTCGGTGGCGAAATTATCCTTGCCGACCGCACCAACCATGCGCACCTTGGCGCCGGCTCGCGCGGCGGCCAGCGCCTGGTTGGCGCCCTTGCCGCCAGGAGCGGTGGTGAAACCGGAGCCGCGAACCGTCTCGCCGGGTGCGGGCAAGCGGTCGACCTTGGCGATAAGATCGAGATTGATCGAGCCGATGACGATGATCAAGGAATGCCTCCTCATGAATGCGCGGGAAGCTATCCTGTAAGATCGCTGCTTTCCAGAGCCTGCTGATGTGCCAACGCTCTGTCGTTGCGCCATTCACTGGCAAGGCGATGTCGTTTTTGCCATGAAATGAAAAACACCGGCGAAAAGTCTTCGCCGGTGTTGCTTTATGCGGGTCGTGTCAGGATGCCGTCTGTCCCGCTTCCCAGCCGAGGATGGCGCGCTTGCGCGTCAGGCCCCAGTGGTAGCCGGTGAGCGCGCCGGATTTGCCGAGCGCCCGATGGCACGGCACGACGAAGGACATCGGGTTGGCGCCGACCGCGGCACCCACCGCACGGCTTGCATTCGGGGCGCCGATGCGGGCGGCGATGGAGGAATAGGTGCAGGCCCTGCCCATCGGGATCCGCAGCAGGGCTTCCCAGACGCGGAGCTGGAAGTCGGTGCCGATCATCACCACGCGCAGCGGCTGGTCGGCGCGCCACAGCGTCGGATCGAAGATGCGGGCGGCATAGGGTGCCGTGGCCGACATGTCCTCGACATAGGTGGCGTTCGGCCAGCGGCCCGACATATCGGCGAAGGCCGCGCGCTCGCCGCCGGCATCGTTGAAGGCAAGGCCGGCCAGCCCGCGGTCGGTGACCATGATCAGGGCGATGCCAAAAGGCGAGATGTGATAGCCGTAGCGGATGGTCAGCCCGGCGCCGCGCGTCTTGTAGTCGCCCGGCGACATCGCCTCGTGGGTGACGAAAAGATCGTGCAACCGACCGGGGCCGGACATGCCAACCTCGAACGAAGCTTCGAGCAGCGGCATGCCGGAATCGAGCAGCTTGCGCGCATGGTCCAGCGTGACGGCCTGCAAAAAGGCCTTCGGCGACAAGCCGGCCCAACGGGTGAACAGTTTCTGCAGGCCGGTCGGTGTCTCGCCGACTTCCTCGGCCAATGTCTCGAGCGAGGGCTGGTCACGGTAATCGAGGCTGATCTTCTCGATGGCGCGGCGCACGACTTCGTAGTCGCTGCCTTCGGGCGTGATGTCGTTTTGCAGGATGGCTGTCGGTTTCATCTGCGCATTCATGGTCATCTGGGCGTTCATGGCAATATCTCCTTGACCGCGAATATCGGTCTTCCCGGCCTTTGCCACCACCCGAAACTTGCCTTCCTGGCGCGCATACCCAGATAGAGCTGGCTTTGAGCTGAGGAGGCGATCATGGCCGGCGAGAAAGTAAATCTGACCGGGGCAAAGGAGACTTTGCTGATGACGCTCTACGGCAAGGCGAGGGAAAGCAGGTTGCCGAATTCGCTGCTCAGGGATCATTTCGCCGACGAGGCGGTGCGCAAGATCGACTATGATTTCTCCAGGCTCAAGGTCGACGACAATCTCGGCGTTGGCCTGGCGATCAGGGCGAAGACACTGGACGTCCGCGTTCAGGACTTTCTCGCCAGAAATCCCGACGCCATCGTGCTGCATCTGGGGTGCGGGCTCGACACGCGGATATTCCGCATCGATCCGCCAGCCGGCGTGGAATGGTTCGATGTCGACTACCCGGAAGTCATCGAACTCAGGCGCAGGCTCTACCCGTCCCGAGGTCACTACCATCTCGTCGCCTCGTCGGTGACCGAGCCGGATTGGCTGACCAAAGTGCCCCGCAATCGCCCGGCCGTCGTAGTGATGGAGGGGCTGACGCCCTATCTTCCCGCCGAAGAGGGGCCGCGCCTGTTGTCGCGCCTTGTCTCGCATCTTGCCAGCGGCGAGCTGATGTTCGACGCCTACAGCCGCTTCGGCCTGAAGCTGCTTCGGCTCAATCCAACCATCAGGGCAACGGGCGCCGAGGTCCACTGGCCCATCGACGATCCGCACGAGCTGGAGCGAGCCGTTCCGAAGCTGCGCTTCATCGACGACATCTCGGCCTACAGCCCTGAACGCACTGCTGGCTTGGGTTGGTCCGCGAAACTGTTTATTCAGCTTTGGAGACATATCCCCGCATTGCGCAAGGTCGGCAGGATCTTGCGCTTTCGATTCTAAAACGCCGGTTCAGCGGGTCTTCGCGGTCGCCAGCGCGCGCGAAAAAGCGGTGGCGAAACTTTCGCGGGAGTCGGGGTCCAGGAAAGACCCGATCGGCACATTCTGTCCTTGCGCCACCACCGCCATCTTGGTGATGCCGATCTCGGCGTGGCGGGCGATCGAAAAGCGCGCCCAGAACGGATTGAAGCGATGCGCTTCCGATTTGCCCGACGGCGCCGTCTTGCGGATGTCGAGGGCGGTGCGCGAAACCGAGACCTCTTCGCGGGCGCGAGCGGCACGATAGTTGGCGCGGAAGGCGATGTAGACGGCGATCACGTCGAGGCCGAAAAAACCAAACACCGGCCAGGCGCCGCGCGACACGAAAAACGCGCCGGTCACCAGCCAACCGAACAGCAGCGCCCCCATCAGCACGGCAAAGCCGGTTTTGCCAAGCGAGCGGTGTGGCGTCAGCAGCGCCCGGAAGAAGGGTTCGTCAGCCTGGAATGAGGCGTTTGTGTCGCTCATGCGGGAATACTATAGGAAGGGAATGGCGAGCCCCAAGTCCAAAAAATTGTCCGCACCCAAAAATGAATTGCCGCCTGGCCGTCGTGACGGCTCGAACGCCAAGCCACGCCCCAGGCCGGCGCGGCCCGGTTCGCTCTACAACGCGGCAGAAGTGCACGAGATTTTTCGGCGGTTTTCCGTCCAGCGGCCGGAGCCGAAGGGCGAGCTCGAACATGTCAACGCCTTCACGTTGCTGGTGGCGGTGGTGCTTTCGGCGCAAGCCACCGATGCCGGCGTCAACAAGGCGACGCGGGCGCTGTTCAAGGTTGCCGATACGCCGCAAAAGATGCTGGCGCTGGGCGAAGCCAGGGTTGGCGACCACATCCGCACCATCGGGCTGTGGCGCAACAAGGCCAAGAACGTCATTGCGCTGTCGCAAGCGCTGATCCGCGATCATGGCGGCGGGGTGCCTGACGAGCGCGACGACCTGGTCAAGTTGCCGGGGGTCGGGCGCAAGACCGCCAATGTCGTGCTCAACATGGCCTTCGGCCAGCACACGATGGCCGTCGACACGCATATTTTGCGCATCGGCAACCGGCTTGGCCTGGCCCCCGGCAAGACGCCGGAACAGGTCGAGCAGGGCCTGTTGCGGATCATTCCGGACGAATATATGCGCCATGCGCATCACTGGCTGATCCTGCATGGCCGCTATGTCTGCAAGGCGCGCAAACCGGACTGCCCGGCCTGCGTCATCGCCGATATCTGCAAGGCGCAGGAGAAGACGACCGATGTGCCGGCGCCGCTGGTCGAACTCGCGCCGCTCGGCCCGCCGGATGAAATTCAGTAGCCGTAGCCGCGCGCCATCGCTGCCGCGAAGACCGGGATCAGCAGGAAGATGAAGGCTTCGGCGCGGATATAGGTTTTCACAGAAGCGAGCTCAGCTGCCGGCACCAGGAAAGCGGGATTGGCGCTGGCCTGCCGGTTCCAGGAAATGAAGCGGATGGTCGGGATGATCGACAACAGGCCGACAATGGCGAAGGCCGCCATTTTTGCCCAGAACACCCAGTTGTAGACATAGAACTCCCAGCCCTTCAGGCCGTAAAGGACGCGGCCGATGCCGACGATGACGATCAGCGTGGCGATGATGCCATAGTGGCGATCGATGCCGGCAAGGCGCTTCAGTGTCGCGGCAGGCAGGTCGCCACGGATCAGGACAAACTCGGCGCCGATGATGCCCGCCAGCGAGAACACCAGCAAATGATGGACGATGGCAAGCACAAGATCGGTGGTGTCCATGTGTTCCCTCACTTTGGACGGCCGGCGCCGAACCGGCACGTGGGCCATTCTCAAATCGACTGCTGGCGAAAGGTTGCATCGTTCGGCAAGATTCCCATACCCGCAGCCTATGTTCGCGGCTGACATAGGGCCGGGCCAGTTGCTGGCCCTTGGTATCCCTCAGGCTGTCTGCTAGTCGCCAGCTATCCCAAGCGAGGCATGTCATGAGCGCTCTTCAAACACGATCGGCTCCGGTCATCGAGACGCAACGAACCATCCTGCGGGCGCACCGGTTGGGCGATTTCGACGCCTATGTGACGATGTGGGCTGATCCTGTCGTCACCCGTTTCATCGGCGGCAAGCCGCGCACGCGAGAAGAAAGCTGGATGCGCTTCCTGCGGCATGCCGGCCTGTGGTCACTGCTGGGCTACGGCTTCTGGGCAATCGAGGACAAGGCGACCGGCCATTTCATTGGGGAGGCCGGCTTGCACGATTTGAAGCGTGATATGGAGCCGTCGATCGAAGGCATTCCAGAAGCCGGCTGGGCGCTGGCTTCGCACGCACACGGGCAGGGGCTTGCCAGCGAAGTCGTCGGGCGGACTCTCGCCTGGGGCGACGAGACATTCGCAAGAACCGTCTGCATCATAGATCCGGAAAACACCGGCTCGCTGAATGTCGCGGCAAAGTGCGGTTACAAGGAATTGCTGCGGACCACCTATCACGATGCGGCGACGATCCTGCTCGAACGGCGAGTGTGAAGCGCGTCATCGACCGGACATGCATGCTCTGCTAGGCGTCAATTTTCATCCGAAGAGGGGCGACCGATGGGTGCAATGAGGGCGACAATTGTAAAGTTTTTCTGGGCGGGACTTGTGCTCCTGGTGACGGTGCGGCTGGCGGCAGCCGACGCGACAGTGCCAACCGCCGATATTGAAGGCGCTGCCGACAATCATCTGGCCAAGCGCTACGAAGGTTCGTTCATCGTCTCCTATCAGAAGTCAGCCTTCACCGACTTCAACGTGCCGCTGTCGGCGCTGAAGCCAAGCGCCGATGCGGACGCGCGTGATGCGATGAACAACCGCGTTTTCGCGCCGGACAAGAAGGCCGAGGTCGAGGGCGCCTTGACGCGCATAGCCTATGTGCTGCCGGCCGAGCGCTCGCCGCTCGAAGTGCTGCGCAACTATCAGGATGTGGTCGAGGGGGCCGGCGGCGAAGTGCTGTTCGAATGCAAGAAGGAGGAATGCGGTGGTGCCGCCGACCGTTCGTCGAGCGGCGGCGGCGGCGACATGAGCCTGACGATGTATTTCTTCCATGAGAGCGATCTCAAGGATGCGGCTTTTTCCAACGGCGCTTGTGCGTTGGCCTCGGGCATCAACGATCAGCGCTTTTTCGCGGCCAAGGTGCCGCAGGACGGGGGCGACGCCTATGTCACCGTGCAGACCTATTCGCTGACCGACGATCTCTACTGCAAGGAACTCAACGGCCGCACCGTCGCCGTCGTCCATGTGCTGGAGCCCAAGGCGCGCGACAAGAAGATGGTGGTGGTCGAAGCGGCCAAGATGGCGGATTCGCTGACCGCGACCGGCAGCATCTCGCTCTACGGCATCTTCTTCGACACCGACAAGGCGGACATCAAGCCGGAATCGGAGCCGACGCTGAAGGAGATTTCGACGCTTCTCGCCAATGAGCCCAAGATGGCGGTGATCGTTGTCGGCCACACCGACAATCAGGGCGCCTTCAACTACAATCTCGACCTGTCGTCGCGGCGGGCGCAAGCGGTCAAGGCGGCGCTTGTGTCGAAATACGGCATCGACGCTGCGCGGTTGACGGCCGCCGGCGCCGGCATGATGGCGCCTGTCGCCAGCAATGACGATGAGGCGGGCCGTGCCAAGAACCGCCGGGTGGTGCTGGTCAAGCTGAACTGAGGAAGCCGGCTGCGGCTTCTGTGGTCATCCGGCCTTGCGCAGCTTGCGCGCAAGGGCGCTCCACAAATCGTCGTCAAGAGCGGGCGGTGCTGCTCCCGGGCTCAGCAACCGCGTCGAGGCATCGAAAGGTTGCGGCCGGGCGATGGCGAAGCCCTGGGCGTAGTCGACGCCGATTTCCTTCAATGCCGCGACAATGCCTTCGCTTTCGACGAATTCGGCGATGGTGCGCTTGCCCATCACCTTGCCGATATGATGGATCATCTCGACCATGGCACGGTCGATCCGGTCCTCCAGCATGTCCTTGACGAAGCTGCCGTCGATCTTGAGGTAGTCGACAGGCAGGTGCTTCAGATAGGCGAAGGAAGACATGCCGGAGCCGAAGTCGTCGAGGGCGAAGCGGCAGCCCAATTGGCGCAAGTCTGCAATGAAGCGGATGGCGTTGGCGAGGTCGGCGATGGCACTGGTCTCGGTGATCTCAAGGCAGATCATTTTCGGTGGAATGCTGTGGACGAGAAACTGTTCGCGCAGGAAGCCGAGGAACGTCTCGTCGCCGAAACTCGCTCCGGAAAGATTGATGGCGCAGGTGGCGATGGGGGCGGCTTGCGGATCGGCAAGGCGGGCGGCCAGAATGCTCAAGGTGTTGCGCACCACCCAACGGTCGATCGACGGCATCAGGCCGTAGCGCTCGGCCGCCGGAATGAAGCTGGCTGGCGAAACGATGAGGCCGTCCTCGTCCGTCAGCCGCAACAGGATCTCGATATGAGCGCCGGCTTCCGCCGCTGCCCCGTTGAGCGGCCAGATTTCCTGGGCATGAAGCTTGAAACGGTTCTCCTCCAGCGCTGCGTGCAGGCGCTGAACCCAGGCCATCTCGCTGAAGCGCTCCCGCAAGGCCATGTCGCTGTCGCTATGCAACTGAACCCGGTTGCGGCCCTTTTCCTTGGCCATGTAGCAGGCGACATCGGCGGCTTGCAGGGCCTCCTCGAGCGTGATCTCGCGATTGGTGATCTGAACCATGCCAATGCTGACGCTGATGTTGAACTGCCTGGCGCCCCAGGCGAAATGCAGATCCTGCACGGTCGCGCGCAGCCGTTCGGCGATGCTGGCAGCGAGATCCGGTTGGCAATCGAGCAGCAGCACGCCGAACTCATCACCACCCAACCGGGCCAGGACGTCGCCTGGTCTCAGTTCATTGCCGAGCAATACGGAAATCTGCCGCAACAACTGATCGCCGGCGGCATGGCCACAGGTATCGTTGACAAGCTTGAACTGGTCGAGATCGAGATACATCAGCGCATGCTGGCGGGACTGCAGTTCCGTGATTGCCTTGTCCAGGCGGCTTTCGAAGTCGCGGCGGTTGACAAGCCCGGTCAACGCGTCGTGCGACGCCTGCCATGAAAGCCGCTCGATGTACTCCTGTTCACGCCTCATGTCGTGGAAGGCGAGGACCGCGCCGACGACGCGCCCGGAAACGAGGAGTGGCGCACCGGTCAACGCAACGGGAACAAGTGAGCCGTCAGCGCGCTGCAGCAGTTGCGGGCGGACGTTGGCGCCGTGCGGCTCACCGGCCAGCAGGCGCTCCATCAACTGAGGCTCTTCGACGCCAGTGTCCTTGTCCACCAGCCGAAACAGCGACGCGACTGGCTTGCCCTTGGCCTCACTAAGCGGGCATGCCAGCAGACATTCCGCCACGGAGTTCATATAATCCAGGCACCCGTCTGCTCCGGTGCTGATGACGGCCTGTCCGATGGAAGCCAGCGTGATCTGGGCACGCTCACGTTCGGTGTTGAGGGCGTTCTGGAAAGCCCGGCGCTGCGCCAGGAGTTTGCGGGTGCGCCAAACCGCAAGCACGATAAGCAATGCGGCGGTGGCGAGATTGGCCATCATGAGCGCCATCATGATGAAGCGGGATCCCTCGCCGAGACTGTCGGAAAAAGCCTTGGAGAGCGGGCCGATCTGGTGGTCGAGCTGATGAATTTCTGTCTTCCAGGCACGGATTTGCGCCGCGGTGACCGGTTCCTGCCTGAAAGTGCGATGTATCGAGTCGCCCAGTCGGTCGAGGTCAAGGATCATGCTGTCGGCAGCCGTCCAGTGCCGGATGGCCGTGTCGAGATAGCTGAAGCCGCGAAAATTCTGGAACAGCCAGATCATCCCCGTCACGTCATCCGCGTGATTTCCGCCTTGCAGGAATCCGATGCGAGCGGCGTTCGTGTCCGGTTCGGATTGCTCGAGAGCAAGCCGCGCCGCATGATCGGCCAGCGGAATTGCGATGGCTGCGCGATACTCGCCGAAGAATTCTTCCCTGCCGGTGCCGGCATAGAGGCTGAGAAAATAGATCGCGTGTTTCTGGCCCTTCGACCACTGGCTTTCACCGCCGACATAGGCGCGGACTGCCGACAGAGTGTAGAGGCTGCCGCTGGCGACCATGGCCTGAACAAGGACGACAATGATGAATGGCCAGACGAGCCCGAGAAGACGGGGGCTGGTGTCTGTCTGCGAAAGCTTCATCGAGCTTCCATGGAGATTGCCATGACCCCCGTTAACTTGCCTGCCGAGTGATGCAGATGTCGATGAGGGCGATGCCCTTGCCTCATGTCGCCTGCAAACAGCAACAGCAATCCGAGTAGCATGCCGGTCTTAACGGCCAATAAATTCTTCGGGTTTTTTGCTTCTAGAATCGCTTGTCTTGGCAATTCACATGTTACGTCGCGTCAGGTAATAGATGTTTAGGTAAAGTTTTATCATATTCGATTTTCTTCAAGGTGCAGTCATTGTACGGATTCTGCAAGGTTATAGAGCAGTTGACCCGGCTGCGTCACATTGCTTTACAAGCTTCGCGAAATTCAAGCCGGGTTGGCCGCTGCGGTTTCGGGTGCCTTCAAAGCGCTGACGAGGGTTGAAAGATCCGGCTCGTCGATGAGCGACGCCGCGTCGGCCGGGGCCAACCACGCACGCTGCCGCCTCTTGGCCTCCTGCCAGTCGGCGAGCTCCTCGGTTACCTCAAGCAAATAGACAATGACGTCGACGTGGACGAAGCGGTTCGCCAGCCGTTTCCAGTAGGAATAGGTGCCGGCCGGCTCCTTCAGGATCTTGCCGAGAACACCGGCTTCTTCCTGGGCTTCGATCATCGCCGCCTTGCGCCCGCTCTTGCCCTTCATCGGCCAGCCCTTGGGCACGATGAAGCGCTTTGTCGTGCGCGACGTCACCAGCATGATTTCGATATCGCCAGCTTGGCCCAGCCGAAAGGGAATGGCTGCAACTTGGCGGATCCGTTCGCCTTTCTTTGCCTTGCGGACCGCTTTCTTCTTGGTGGCTGCCATTGGTGAGAATCCAGTCGAAGCAATGCCCCATAACGCGATCAGGCACCGCTGCAAAAGCCAAAACCGCCTTTGCTCCAGGCAGCATCACAATCACATAAGTCGGCTAAATAAATGAAAAGCGCCGGCTTGTCAGCGACATACGGTGACAAAACCGCCACCCGACGGCTGCAGCTGGCAGCTTGGCTTGATCACCGGCACAATCGGCCGTTGCGGCGGTACGATCTCGCGGTCCTGGGCACGGAACTGCTGTTGCTGCTGCTGAAATTGCTGCCGCTGCAGTCTGTTCTCCAGCATCTGCAGTTCGTTTTGCTCGACCAGCGCATTGCGATTTGTCGGGATGACGACCTGCGCCGAAGCGTACGAGGTTGCAACCGGCACAAAGGCTGTTGCCAGGATTGCCGTCATCAAGACCGACGAAAAGCGAAGCGGCGACATGCACTCATTCCCGTGCAAAACAGAACCTTCCTAGATATAGGGCGTTTGTCCCGATGTGCCATGGTCAAGGGTCGACCACAGCCAAATTGGTGGGGTCGTCGCCCAAGAATCTGCCTGGCGATCCGGCGTGGCTCTTGACGGAAGCGGTCGTTTCGCCGCTCTATCGCGTCGGTGCCTGCCTGGGCTCAATGGCTTGCTCCGAACCAGGGCAATAGGGGATCTCGATGAGAAGCAAGCGAGCATATTTCTTGGCAATGCTTGGCGCGGCCTGCATCGCCGGATCGGTGGCGTTTGCGGCGCAAACCAAGGGTGACAAGGTGGTGGCAGCTGCCGCCGACGCAACCAAGCCACCGCAACTGCCCGGCGGTGCGTCGGCCCTGTCCGAGACCCATGGCGACTGGATCGTCAATTGCCAGATCACTGGCACGACCAAGGTTTGCAGCCTGTCGCATCAGCAGTTCAACAAGCAGACCAACCAGCGCCTGCTGGCGATAGAACTGTCGAGCAAGACCGGCGACGATGCCGCCGGAACCCTGGCCCTGCCGTTCGGCCTGGCCCTGGCCAAGGGGATTGCGCTTTCGATCGATGACCAGAAGCTTGAGGGCAGCCTGCAGTTCAACACCTGCCAGGCGGTCGGGTGCTTGGTGCCGGTGACGTTCGATGCCAACGTCACGCCCCTGCTCGCGGCAGGCACGACCTTGAAGATCGATGCGGTCGCGGCGGACACGCTGCAGCCGGTCAGTTTTTCCATCCCCCTGAACGGCTTTGCTGGTGCGCTTGCCAGAACCGCGGAACTGTCGGCCGACTGAGCGTCGACAAAGCAACGTGCTTCGCCTTCACTCGACTTCGCGAAGGCGATAGCCGACGCCGGTTTCGGTGGTGATGTAGCGCGGCTGGTCGGGGCTCTTTTCGATCTTCTGCCTGAGCTGGCGGACATAGACCCTGAGATACTGCACGTCGGTCGAATCGCCCCACACCTGTTTCAGCAGAAAATGGTGGGTGAGCACCTTGCCGGCATGCTGCACCAGGATGCGCAGGATGTCGTATTCCTTCGGCGACAGCTTTATCTCCTTGCCCTCGACCTTGACGATGCGCTTGACCAGATCGACGGTGAGGTCACCGGTGTGGAACACCGGCTTCTCGCCCTGCTGCTGGAATTTGTGGCGGAGGGCCACGCGAATGCGCGCGACCAGTTCGTTCATGCCGAACGGCTTGGTGACATAATCGTCGGCGCCGAGTTCCAGCGCCTGGACGATGCCGGCCTCGTCGGTGCGGCTGGACAGGATGACCACGGGAATATCGAGGCCGTCATCGCGCCATTTGCGCAAGAGGTCGTGGCCGCTCATGCCGGGCAGGCCGAGATCGAGCAGGATCAGGTCCGGCCTGTCCGTCTCCACGATCTCAATCGCGGCCTTGGCGTTGGGTGCCTCGCTGATCGCATAGCCTTGGCTGCCGAGGCCGACGCGAAGCAGTTTTCTGATTGGCGGCTCGTCGTCGACGACCAATATCCTGACGTTCGAATTGGTCATGCCAAGTCGCTCACATCCTGGTCATCAACATTGGCGTCGACGACATCGGGCAGTTCCGCCGCCACCGGCATTCGGATGGTGAAAACGGCACCCGAGCGGTCGGTCCGGTTTGCCGCCGCAATCGTCCCGCCCATGGCCTCGATGAAGCCGCGGCAGATCGACAAACCAAGCCCGGTGCCGGCGCGGACCTGGTCGCCCTTGCGCACCCGGTAGAACGTATCGAAGATGCGTTCGAGATCGCCAGGGGGAATGCCCGGTCCCTCATCCATGATCTGCAGGGTGACGGACCCGTTGTCGACCCAGCCCTGCAGCCGGATCGTCGAGCCCGATGGCGCGTATTTTGCGGCATTGTCGAGGAGATTGAACAGCACCTGCTCGAACAGGACGGGGTCAAGCCGCAACATCGGCAGATCCGCGGGAATGTCTATCTCGGTCTTGTGCTCGCAGATGATCTTCTTCGCCCGACGCAGCGCGGAACCGACAATGTCGCCGACATAGTGGAAGGCATAGTTCGGCTCCATGGCGCCGGATTCGATCTTGGTCATGTCGAGCAGATTGGCGATGAAGCGGTTCAATCGCTCCGATTCGTCGAGCACGGTCGACAGCAATTCCGCCCGGTCTTCTTCAGGAAGAGCCGGCGCAAATTCGCGGAGCGTGCCGGCCGCGCCCATGATGGCGGCAAGCGGCGTTTTCAGATCATGGGAAATGGAGGTCAGCAGCGCTGAGCGCAGGCGGTCCGCCTCGGCCGCAAGCTTGGCCYGGTCGACGTCGCCGACGAGCTGAATACGCTCGATGGCGACAGCCGCCTGGTCGGCGAGCGCATCGAGCAGCCGCTGCTGCTCGGGCGTCAGCAACGGACCTTGCCTGTCGTTGTCGAGGCCGACGACACCGACCGCCGTGCGCCCGGTCCGCAACGGCAGATAGAGGCGTTTAGCACCAGGCAGCGTGTCGGCGCCGCGCCCGGCGGCACGGTTGTGCTCCCAGGCCCAGCGCGCGGCCGCGATGTCGGCCTCGGCCAGCGTGTCGTCGGGCGGATAGCCGGCCTTGACGGTGATCGTTCCGTCCTCCGGCAGGAGCAGCACCACACGCAGCTTCAGCATCGAGGCGATCTGGAAGGCAGTGGCCCAGAGCACGTCGTCGAGCGTCCCGGCGCCAGCAAGCTTCTTTGAAAAGAGATAGATGTCTTCCGTCGCCCGTGCGCGTGAGCGGGCGGCGACCGCCTGACGCTGCACCCGCGCCGTCAGGTTGCTGGCGATGACGGCAACAACGAGGAAGACGGCGAGGGCGACGATGCTCTCCGGATCCCGGATCGTCAGCGTGTAGCGCGGCTCCAGGAAAAAGTAGTTGAAGGCGAGGGCGCTGACGAGACAGGCGTACAGGGCCGGCCACAGACCGCCGGTCACCGCCGATGTCAGCACGCCGATGAGAAAGATGATCGCGAGATTGCGAACGTCGAGAAACTGGTCGAGCAGAACGGCAAAGGCGAGCGAGCCAGCAACGAAGGCCGTCGCTTTGAGATAGGGCCAGACATCGAACTGCCACTGCTCGTCCGCCGCCTTGACGCTCCTGGCGCTGGCCTCGTTGCCTCGATCGGTTCCCGAAATGACATGGACGCTGATGTCGCCGGCATTGCGGATGAGATCGTAGGTGAGCGAGCCCTCGATCAGTTCGCGCCAACGCGATCGCGTCGGCCTGCCGATGACGATATGGGTGAAGTTGTTCGCCGTCGCGTGGCGAACGATGTCCTGGGCGACGTTCTGACCCGGAATGGTCGTCACCTCGGCGCCGAGCTGCTCGGCAAGGCGCAAATGCGTCGCCAATCGGTCCTTGTCCTCCTCGGACATGGCGGCCGAGCGAGGTGTATCGACATTGAGCGCCGTCCACGGGGCACGGAGCCGGTCGGCCAGCCTGCGCGCATAGCGGACGCGGGCGGCCCCGCCTGGACGCGCGTCGACGCAGACGAGAACCCTTTCCCCGGCTGCCCAAGGTCCGGGGATAGCATGGGCCTGCATATGGATCAGCAATTGCTCGTCGACGCGCTGGGCGGTGCGGCGCAACGCCAGTTCTCTCAGCGCCGTCAAATTGCCGGGCGAGAAATAGTTCTCGATCGCGCGCTGGGCAGTGTTGGGGAAATAGACCTTGCCCTCTTCGAGCCGCTTGATCAGGTCGTCGGGGGTGAGGTCGATGATCTCGACGTCGTCGGCCTGATCGATGATGGAGTCCGGGACGGTCTCGCGGACCCTGACGCGGGTGATCTGCGCCACGACGTCGTTCAGGCTTTCGACATGCTGGATGTTGAGCGTCGTGTAGACGTCGATGCCGTGCGTCAGGATTTCCTGGACGTCGAGGTAGCGCTTGGGATGGCGGCTGCCCGGCGCATTGGTGTGGGCGAGCTCGTCGACAAGAACGAGAGCAGGGCGCCGGGCGAGGATGCCATCGATATCCATCTCTTCGAGGATGCGGCCCTTGTAGTCGACTTTCTGGCGCGGGATGACCTCGTAGCCCTCGACCAGCGCCAGGGTTTCCTTGCGGCCGTGCGTCTCGACGATGCCGATCACCACGTCGATGCCGTCGGCCAGCCTGGCGCGGCCCGACATCAACATTTCGTAGGTCTTGCCGACGCCCGGTGCCGCGCCAAGAAATATCCTCAGGCGACCGCGCGCCTCCCGCTCCGCATGATCAAGCAGCGCGTCCGGGGAAGGTCTGGTTTCGTTGCTTCTATCTTCCGGCATTGGCATTCTTGTCGATCATGAATGGCGCCGGGGATGCTGTCGATCCCCGGCTGGTACCATTCACTCTTTCGCGGCGTCCAGCGCAAGGTTGAGCGCCAGCACGTTCACCACCGGCTCGCCCATGAAGCCGAGTTCGCGATCCTCGATGTTGCTGTCGACCAGCGTCTTGACCTTAGCCTCGTCGACACCCCTGGCCTTGGCCACCCGGGCGACCTGGAAGTAGGCCGCTTCCGGACTGATATGCGGGTCCAGCCCGCTGCCAGAGGTCGTGACCAGATCCATCGGCACCGGCTGGTTCGGATTTTCCGCCTTCAATTTTTCGGCGTCGCCCTTGATGCGGTCGATCAGTTTGGGGTTAGTCGGGCCGAGGTTGGTGCCGCCGGAGGCGGCGGCGTTGTAGCCGTCCCCGGCAGCCGAGGGCCGGCCATGGAAATACTTGTCGCTGGCGAAGCCCTGGCCGATCAGTTCGGAGCCGATGACCTTACCGTCCTTCTCGATCAGGCTGCCATTCGCCTGATGCGGGAACAGAGCCTGGGCGATGCCGGTCATCCCCAGGGGATAGACCAGGCCGGTCAGGACGGTGAAGAAGACGATCATGACGATCGCGGGTCTAATTTGCTTGAGCATGAATGTAATTCCTTATGCGAGGCCAAGCGCGGTGATGGCCATGTCGATCGCCTTGATGCCGACGAACGGGACGATGATGCCGCCGAGGCCGTAGACGAGCAGGTTGCGGCTGAGCAGCGCGCCGGCGCCGATGGCGCGATATTTGACGCCTTTCAGCGACAGCGGGATCAACGCGATGATGATCAGCGCGTTGAAGATGATGGCCGAGAGAATGGCGCTCTGCGGCGTTGCCAGGTGCATGACGTTGAGCGCCTGCAGCGGGCCGGTGGTCTGCCCTGGCGCGATGTAGAAGACGGCGAACATCGCCGGGATGATGGCAAAATATTTTGCCACATCGTTGGCGATGGAGAAGGTCGTCAACGAACCACGCGTCATCAGCAGCGCCTTGCCGATCTCGACGATCTCGATCAGCTTGGTCGGGTCGCTGTCGAGGTCGACCATGTTGCCGGCTTCGCGGGCGGCGACCGTGCCGGTGTTCATGGCGACGCCGACATCGGCCTGGGCAAGTGCGGGCGCATCGTTGGTGCCGTCACCGCACATGGCGACCAGCTTGCCCTTGGCCTGTTCGTCGCGGATCAGCTTCAGCTTGTCCTCCGGCGTCGCCTGGGCGAGGAAATCGTCGACGCCGGCTTCGGCCGCGATCGCCGCCGCCGTCATCGGATTGTCGCCGGTGATCATCACCGTGCGGATGCCCATCTTGCGCAGTTCGGCAAAGCGTTCGCGAATGCCGCCCTTGACGATGTCCTTGAGGTGGACGACGCCGAGCAGGCGGCCGTCGCGCTCCACCGCCAGCGGCGTGCCACCGGACTTGGCGATCTCGTCGGCGATGGCCTGCAGGTCGCGCACGGTGTCGCTGCCGGGACGTGTGCCATGGGTGGCGACCGTCGACTGATTGACAAAAGCGAGCACCGAGTCGACCGCGCCCTTGCGCACCGACGAGCCATCGACGTCGACGCCGCTCATGCGGGTCTGCGCGGTGAAGGGCACGAAGGTGGCGTGCAATGTCGCCATGTCGCGGGCGCGGATGGCGTATTTCTCCTTGGCCAGCACGACGATCGAGCGTCCCTCAGGGGTCTCGTCGGCGAGCGAGGCGAGCTGTGCGGCGTCTGCCAGTTCCTGCTCGGTGACGCCCTTGACCGGGCGGAACTCCGTCGCCTGGCGATTGCCAAGTGTGATGGTGCCGGTCTTGTCGAGCAGCAGCGTGTCGACGTCGCCGGCAGCCTCGACGGCGCGGCCCGACATGGCCAGCACATTGAAGCGCACCAGGCGGTCCATGCCGGCAATGCCGATGGCCGACAGCAGGGCGCCGATGGTGGTCGGGATCAGGGTGACGAACAAAGCGACAAGCACGGTCACCGAGATGTAGCCGCCCGAATAGGAGGCGAAGCTCGGGATGGTCGCGGTGGCCAGCACGAAGATCAGCGTCATGCCGACGAGCAGGATGTTGAGCGCGATTTCGTTCGGCGTCTTCTGGCGCGAGGCACCTTCGACCAGCGAGATCATGCGGTCGAGGAAAGTATGCCCGGAGGCGGCAGTGATGCGCACGCGAATCCAGTCGGACAGCACCTGCGTGCCGCCGGTGACGGCCGAACGGTCGCCGCCGGATTCGCGGATGACCGGCGCCGATTCACCTGTTATCGCCGCCTCGTTGACCGAGGCGACACCTTCGATCACTTCACCATCCGACGGGATGATGTCGCCGGCTTCGACCAGCACGGCGTCGCCAACCTTCAGGCTGGTGCCGGGCACCAGCTTGAATTTTGTGCGGTCCTCGCCGGTCAGCAGCTTGGCCTGGGTCTCGGTGCGCGCCTTGCGCAACGAGTCGGCCTGTGCCTTGCCGCGGCCTTCGGCGACCGCTTCGGCGAAATTGGCGAACAGCACGGTGAACCACAGCCAGATGATGATCTGCAGCGAGAAGCCGAGATCGCCACCGCCGGTGACGAGGTCCTTGATGAAGAGCACGGTGGTGAGCGCCGAGACGACGGCGACGACGAACATCACCGGATTTTTGCTCAAGGTGCGCGGGTTCAGTTTCCTGAAGGCGCCGCCGATGGCGGGCCACAGGATGCGGGCATCCATGATGCTGGCCGATTTTGAGTGACTCATTTTGAAGCTCCGGCTTCGCTGTTGTTGGACGGCACCGGTCGATCGGATGCCGAAAAGGGCGGCCCGTAGACCAGCAGCCAGATCACGATCATGACTGCCGCCAGGCCGAGGAAGGTGGACACGGTCGGGAAGGGAGGGGGAGTTGCCTCCCCCTCATTGTCGGCTCGGGGCCGAGCCTTGCGGCGCATGATGTTGACCCAGCCCATGACGGTCTCAGAAGGTCTGCCCATGGATGCCGGCCAGATGTTCGACGATCGGTCCGACGGCCAGAGCCGGGAAGAATGTGAGGCCGCCGACGATCAGGATGACGCCGACCAGCAGCCCGACGAACAGCGGACCGTCGGTCGGGAAGGTGCCGGCCGAGGCCGGAACCGTCTTCTTCGCCACCAGCGAACCGGCGATTGCCAGGGCCGGAATGATGACCAGGAAGCGGCCCATCAGCATGCCGATGCCGATGGTGATGTTGTACCAGGGCGTGTTGCCGGTCAGGCCGCCAAAGGCCGAGCCATTGTTGGCCGCCGCCGAGGTGTAGGCATAGAGAACCTCGGAGAAGCCGTGCGGGCCGGAATTGCCCATCGAGGCAACGCCTGTCGGCAGCACCACGGCGACGGCGGTGAAGATCAGCATCGCCAGCGGCAGGCAGAGGATGGCGAGCATTGCCATCTTGACCTCCTTGGCCTCGATCTTCTTGCCGAGATATTCGGGCGTGCGGCCAACCATCAGGCCGGCGACGAAGACGGCGACGACGATGTACATCAGAATACCGTAGAGACCGGCGCCGACACCGCCGACGATGACTTCGCCGAGCTGCATGTTGATGATCGGGATCATGCCGCCCAGCGCGGTGAAGGAGCCATGCATGGCATTGACCGCGCCACAGGACGCGGCTGTGGTGATGACCGCGAACAATGCCGACAAGGCGATGCCGAAGCGGCTCTCCTTGCCTTCCATGTTGCCGCCATCGATGCCAAGTGCATGGACCAGCGGGTTGCCGGCGGCTTCAGCCCAATAGCAGATGGCGACGCCGGCGATGAACATGACGCCCATGGCGGCGAGGATCGCCCAGCCCTGGCGCTGGTTGCCGATCATGCGGCCGAAAACATTGGTCAGCGCCGCACCGATGGCAAAGATCGTCACCATCTGGATCAGGTTGGAGATCGCATCGGGATTTTCGAACGGGTGGGCGGCGTTGGCGTTGAAGAAGCCACCGCCATTGGTGCCGAGCATCTTGATGGCGATTTGCGAGGCGACCGGTCCGACCGCGATCGTCTGCTGGGCGCCCTCGAGCGTCGTCGTGTTGACATAGGCGCCGAGCGTCTGCGGCATGCCGAGCCAGACATAGACCAGCGTCAGGACGATACAGAACGGCAACAGCAGATAGAGGGTGGAGCGGGTCATATCGACCCAGAAATTGCCGATCGATTTGCCCGATGCCCGGGCAAAGCCACGGATCAGCGCGATGGCGATGGCGATGCCGGTTGCCGCCGACAGGAAGTTCTGCACGGTGAAGCCGGCCATCTGCACGAGATAGGACATTGTGCTTTCGCCGCCGTAGTTCTGCCAGTTGGTGTTGGTCATGAAGCTGGCGGCGGTGTTGAAGGCGAGCCCAGGCTCGACGGCGGCCATGCCGGCGGGATTGTAGGGCAGGCTGCCCTGCAGCCGCTGCAAGGCATAGAGCACCAGGAAACCGGCCAGGTTGAAGAACAGCAGGGCCGCCGCATAGCCGGTCCAGTGCTGCTCCTCGCGCTCGCTGGTTCCCGAAATGCGATAAAGCCCGCGCTCAAGCGGGCCAAAAAGCGGCGAAAGCAATGTGCGTTCGCCGGTGAAGATGCGGTGCATGTAGCCGCCGAGCGGCTTCACCAGCAAAATGATGATCCCGCAATAAACGAGGATCTGGAGCCATCCGTTGAGAGTCATTGAAGGTGCTTTCCGTGCCTGGTACCAGGTGCTGTCAGAAGCGTTCTGGACGAACGAGGGCGTAAGTCAGGTAGGCGAGGAGGAACAAGGTCACACCGCCGCCAAGGATATAATCGACAAGCATTTTTGGATCCCCGCTCAAATTCTGTCGCAGGCTTTGACGTAGGCGAAGGACAGGGCGAAAAACAAAACGCCTATCCCGATGACAATGACGTCCATTGTGCTGTTCCTTACTTCGGCTTTGTACTTGGCTCTGCAATCGGCAGGGCCGAAATTCCATGAAAGAGGCTCGCCGTAGCTTGATCAGTGACGGCGCCGGGAGCGTTTTGCTCGTCATGGAATATGGACCCGATCGCCATAAAGGTTCGAGACGGGGCGCAGAGGAAAGATATAAAATTCCTATAAAGATTTCCGACGCGGGGGGCCGGGCCTCGCTCCGCCTGACGGCGATATGTCGGACATTTGATCGCAATCCGCACGCCAGGCTTCGGGGTTGTTGCGAGCGGATTATCGCCATTATGGTAGGGGTCGACGAACGGCAGAGAAGGACCGAGAGGTCGGGATTTCTGCCGCGTGCGGCGTGCAGGATGAGGGAAGACCAGATGCTCGACATGGCACCATCGAAACAGGCGGCGACATGGCTCTCCGCCTTTGCGCGGGCGCTCGAAGCGGGCGACGCCACGGCGGTGACCGGGCTGTTCGTCGAGGACTGCTATTGGCGCGATCTCTTAGCCTTCACCTGGAACATAAAGACCATGGAAGGCCACGCTGCGATCCGCGACATGCTCAAGGCGACGCTGGCGACGACCAAACCGACCGCCTGGCAACTCGCCGGCGAGGCCACTTCGGACGAAGGCACGATAGAAGCCTGGTTTACCTTCGAGACGTCATCGGCGCATGGCCAGGGCCTGATGCGTTTGCAGGACGGCCGCTGCCGGACGCTATTCACGGCGATGAGCGATCTCAAGGGATTTGAGGAGCGCAAAGGGCCGGCGCGGCCGCTCGGTGTGCGCCACAAGGCCGATCCGGACCGCGAGACCTGGTCGGAGGCGCGGGCGCGCGAGACACGCGACCTCGGCGCCAGCGAGCAGCCCTATTGCCTGATCATCGGCGGCGGCCAGGGCGGCATCATGCTGGGGGCGCGGCTCAGGCAACTGGGCGTGCCCACGATCATCATCGAGAGGAATGCCCGGCCCGGCGATTCCTGGCGCAACCGCTATCGCTCGCTCGTGCTGCACGACCCGGTCTGGTACGACCATCTGCCCTACATTCCGTTTCCGGAAAACTGGCCGGTGTTCACGCCAAAGGACAAGATGGGCGACTGGCTGGAGATGTACACGAGGGTCATGGAACTCAACTATTGGGTCGCGACGAAGTGCATCAGCGCCAGCTATGACGAGGCCGAAAAGCTCTGGACCGTCGAGGTGGAGCGCGTCGGTCGGCGCATCACGCTGAAGCCGAAGCACATCGTCTTCGCCACCGGCGCCTATGGCCCGCCGCGACAGATCGATCTGCCGGGAGCGGACCAGTTCCAGGGCGAACTGCTGCATTCCAGCCAGTATTCCAGCGGTGAGAAATTCCGCGGCAAGCGTGTTGCCGTCATCGGTGCGGCAAGTTCGGGCCATGATGTCAGCGTCGACCTGTGGGAGAGCGGCGCCAAGGTGACGATGGTCCAGCGCTCGCCGACGACGGTGGTCAAGTCGGACACGCTGATGGAAGTCGGCTTCGAGATCTTTTCGGAAAAGGCGCTGGCGCGCGGCATCACCACCGAGAAGGCCGACATGATCGTCGCCTCGACGCCGTTCGCGCTGCTGCCGAAAGGCCAGCAGGCGCTGTACGAAATCATCAAGGCGCGCGACGCGGCGTTCTACGACCGATTGCGCGGCGCGGGCTTCGCTATCGATTTCGGCGAGGACGAGACCGGCCTTTTGATGAAGGCCTACCGCACCGGCTCGGGCTTCTACATCGACGTCGGCGCCTCGGAATTGATCATCGATGGCGAGATCGGTGTGCGCAGCGGCGTGGCGATCAAGTCGCTGACGCCGACAGGCATTCTTTTTGACGATGGCACCGAGCTGGGCGCTGACGCGATCATCTCCTGCACCGGCTATCAATCGATGAACGAGACCGTGGCGGGCATCGTCTCGCGCGAGGTCGCCGACAAGGTCGGTCCGTGCTGGGGGATTGGCTCGGGCGTGAAGGGCGATCCGGGGCCATGGCAAGGCGAATTGCGCAACATGTGGAAGCCGACGGCGCAGGAAGCGCTGTGGTTCCAGGGCGGCAACCTGGCGCTGTCGCGGTTTTACTCGAAGTATGTGGCGCTGCAGATCAAGGCACGGATGGAGGGCATTGCGACGCCGGTGTATGGGGCACCGAGTAACGCAGGGCGGTGAAGCTCGATCTCCCCCCTTGAGGGGGAGATGGCCGGTAGGCCAGAGGGGGTTGGTCCGACTGGGCTCGGCCTCTTGCGACAGATGGAGGTTGGCGCTTTACGCGCGGCGACCCCCTCTGTCGCCTTCGGCGACATCTCCCCCTCGAGGGGGGAGATCACCCGCGCCCAAAATGCCGCGCAGCGACCTCTACATGTGTATGCTGCGCATGCGCTTCGAAGCGCTCGGTTTCGTTGTGGTCGGGCGCCTCGTTCGGCCACCAGGTGCCGCCGATGGCGATGCCGTCCGAGACCAGCCGCTGCCCGGCAATCAGCGAAGCGCCGACCGCGTCGACGAAGGTGAAGCGGCCTGAAGCGAGCCTGAGCACCGCGACGTCGCCGACCGAACCAACCGCCAGCGTGCCGAGATCGGGTCTTGCGATCGCTTGCGCGGGGCGCTCGGTGGCGGCGCGCAGGACTTCGACCAGCGGCATGCCGAGCGCCAGCAGTTTCGACATGCAGACAAGGATGTCGAAGGCGGGACCGTCGACGCAGTAGAGGTGCACGTCGCTCGAGATCACGTCGGGCGCCAGCCCCTCCTTGAGCATCGCTTTGGCGACCTCGAAGTCGAACGAGCCCATGCCGTGGCCGATGTCGAAAATGACGCCGCGCTCGCGTGCCAGATGCATGTCCGGCCGCACCACGCCGGAGGCAAAGACCGGCGCGTTGGGAAACGGCCGGAAACAATGGGTGAGGATGTCGCCCTTGCGCAGGCGCGGCAGCACTTCCGAACGGCCGGGTGGCGGCTCGTCAATATGCGCCATCAGCGGCATGCCCGCTTTGTCGGCGGCCTCCAGCGCGAGGTCAACCGGCGCGATGCCGCTGGTGCCGCCGGCATGCTTGCCGGAGCGGACTTTCACGCCGACGACGACATCGGCATGCTCGCGCACCGCCGCGACCACCTCGCGCGGCTCGCAGAGCCTGAGGTCGCTGCACTCGCCGACCGACACGGTCTGCGAGAACCCAAAAATGCCGGCGAAGGAAATGTTGACATAGGCGAGGATGCGGACTTTCGAACGTTCGATGACGTGGCGGCGAAAGCCGAAGAAGTTGCCGGCGCCGGCACTGCCGGCATCGATGAAGGTGGTGGTGCCACTCTTGGCGGCGAGGCGGTCGGCGTCGACGCCAAGCGAAGTGCCACCCCAGTAGACATGGCTGTGCAGGTCGATGAGGCCGGGCGTGACGATGCAATCTCTCGCATCGACGACTCGTGTGGCGTGTTCAGCACCAATGGCGGCTTCGATCGCGGCGATGCGGCCATTGGCGATGGCAACGTCGCGGTGTGCGTCGAGGCCCGAGGCCGGATCGATGAGGCGGCCACCTTTTACGAGGAGATCGAATTGCATCGGCGCCAGCTCCCTTGCGTCGTCCCGTCAGATCGGCCTGTAGGCGACGGCCTCGACCTCGATCTTGATGTCGATCATCAGCCGCGACTCAACGGTGGTGCGGGCCGGCGGATTCCTAGGAAAATGCTTGGCATAGACGGTGTTGAAGGCGCCGAAATCGCGCGCATCCTCGAGCCAGACCGTGGTCTTGACCACATTGTCCAGGGTGCAGCCGGCCAGCGCCAGTGCTGCCTTGATGTTGGAGAGCACCTGTTCGGTCTGCTCAACGATGCCGCCGTTGACCACCAGGCCGTCGCTGCCGACCGGCACCTGGCCGGAGATGTAGACGAAATCGCCGGCGCGGACGGCTGGGGAGAGCGGGACATGGGATGTTCCAAAACACTGTTTGGGCAAGGGGTGGTCTCCTGTTCAGAAATTGTCGGGTCGCCTGCGATCCCGTTTCTTCTGGACCGTCTACGCCTCTCCACACAATCCTCATAGAGGCCTTGCAAGGAAGCAACATTTTTCGAAATGCGTGTTGCTTTACGACAAGCGGCACAGCATTTTGCCCGCCGCCGGCTGATCGCGCTCGCGGGGCATGGACCGAGAGGCGGCAGGTGCATTGCCGGACAGGAGAGACCAGGAATGACCTACGACAAGAACCCGTTTCCGGCCGGTGATGCCGATCGTCACGCGCTTTGGGAGATGCTGGTGCGGCGTGACATCGACGCTTTTATCAGCCAGGACTGGTCGATGGTCGAGGATGATTTCGTTGCCGCAAGCTTCTTTGGCATGCACGCGCATTTCCTCAGCGACGCGGACGCGTGGCGGCTGCAGTTCCCGACGCTGACGGCCTATCGCGACGAGTGGCTGCGCCAGGCCAAGGAGACGGCGGCGACAGAGTTTGCCGAACCGCTGCGCGAGGCGATTTTCCGGGTCACCAACATGCGCGACATCGATGTCGATGGCGACCGTGCGGTGCTGCACAAGAAGTTCAACGGCTCCATCGCCAAAGCCGACGGCACAGTCGACAAGTTGAAATGGCAGACGCTCTATTTCTGCACGAAAGTGGCTGATCGCTGGAAGATAGCAGGCTTTGTCGGCTACATGCCGCATCCGCTGGGCAGCTAAACGCGCATCGGTCCCGGCAGATCAGTGGCTTGGTCGGCCTTCACGCAGGAACACGCTGGCTTCGCGCGCGGCGGCGGTGAATGCGCGTCGCGCCGTACCAACCGCCCGCCGTTGCTCCATCGCATCCATCTGGGCTTTCAAGGCCGACCGGTATTTTGGCCCGCGGCTGTCACCCGGCCAGCTGTCGACCAGCAGCGAGGCGGCCTGGACTGTTCCGGTCACTGTCAGGGGAAGTCCGGCCTGCTCACCCTCGATCGTCACGGAAATGTCGAACTGTTCATCACGCATTACGCCAACTCCTGAACTCTACTCGGGTCGAACGGCCCAATCGGGGTATTCGTTCCAAGTAAAGCTATCGGGCCAAATAAAGCTATCGGGACCGATGGTCGAACACGACACCCATGGTCCTACCAATTGCCGTCATGACGATCAGCTCGACCAATTCGTCGTCGCTGTCGCCGCAAGCAGGAGCACTGCGGCGGACGGCGTCCAGTGTTGCCCTGGTCGATATGGTGTCGCCGGCGCGGAATTTTGAAAGTGCAGATGAAACAAGTTGTTGGGCTGTCAGGTCAACGACAGCCACCCTCGGCACGACGTTCATTGGCCTCCTCCTGCCATGAACCCTCCCCCATTTGAATGATACGCCGAACGGCGGATTGCGCCAGCGGAATGGTGGTCCGACCAGAGCGATTGCCGACACGCTGCCGCCATTTGTTCAGCCGATGAAGGGGTGATCTTGTATGTGATAAGGTCGCGCCGATACCATCCAGCACCGGCATCGAGATGAAACTGTTCTTCAGCCGCAATCCCAATCCTCGCCTTGCGGTCGCGGTGGCGCGCACGCTCAAGGCGAAGGTTGAGTTTGAGTTCGCCGCACCCATGGCGCCGGGGCAGGCCGAGCGGTTTCGGCCGCTCAATCCCAATCTTGCATTGCCCATACTGGCAGGCTCGTGGGCAGCCTGTGGGAGGCCGACGCCATAGCCTGCCGGCTTTCACGCGACGCGCGTTCGGATTTTTGGCGCAGCGGCGACGACGAGCCCGAGATGATCCGCTGGCTGAGCTGGGGCAAGGAGAACTTCGTCAGGGCTTGCGACACCCTGCATTTCGAGCGCGGCACCAAGCAGCGCTACGGGCTTGGCCCGATCGATCCGGGCAAGATCGAAGAGGGAATGGAAGAATTCCGCAGGGCGGCAGCAATCCTCGAGGCCGAGCTTTCCCGGCGGCAATGGCTGGTCGGGGGGTCTATTTCCTATGCCGATTTCCGCATGGCGACGTTCCTGCCCTTCAACGATGTCGCCGGCCTGCCGCTGGGTGATTATCCCTCCATCTTCGCCTGGTATCGCCGGCTCGAAGACATCGACACCTGGCGCGATCCCTTCGACGGGCTGAAGGCGCCGCTTTTGCCGCCGGTGAAGCCGGCTTGATGCACCTTCCCTTGGGGTAGGCGGGCTGAGGTGTGGCGCTTTGGCAGCATAGGTGTGGAACACCGGGCGGCCGGTGATCGCCCGCTCGACGGGCCGCGGTCAGGTTGATAAGCCCTCTCCCCAAGGAGAGTCGACCATGACCGTTGCGATCGAGATGGGACAGACGAGCGCCGGCGCCCCGGCGACCCTGGACCTTGAGGAGCTGCTGGCGACCCGCCTTTTGGTGCAGGGCAATTCCGGCTCCGGCAAATCGCATCTTTTGCGCCGGCTGCTGGAGCAGAGCGCGCCCTGGGTGCAGCAGACCATCATCGATCCTGAAGGCGATTTTGTCGCGCTGTGCGACCGTTTCGGCCATTTGCTGATCAATGCCGAGGACCATACCGAGCGCGGCTTGCAGAGCGCCGGCGAGCGCGCGCGCATGCATCGCGTCTCCACGGTGCTCAACCTTGAAGGGCTCGACGCCGAGAACCAGATGCGGCGCGCCGCCGCCTTCCTTGGTGGGCTGTTCGAAGTCGCGCGCGACCACTGGTACCCGATGCTGGTGGTGGTGGACGAGGCGCAATTGTTTGCGCCGGCGGTCGCCGGCGAGGTTTCCGACGAAGCGCGCAAACTTTCGCTCGGCGCCATGACCAATTTGATGTGCCGTGGGCGCAAACGCGGGCTTGCCGGCATCATCGCCACCCAGCGGCTGGCCAAGCTGGCCAAGAACGTCGCCGCCGAGGCGTCCAACTTCCTCATGGGCCGAACCTTTCTGGATATCGACATGGCGCGCGCCGCCGACCTTCTCGGCATGGAACGGCGGCAGGCGGAGGCGTTTCGCGATTTGGAGCGCGGGCATTTCATGGCGCTCGGCCCGGCGCTGTCGCGCCGTCCGCTCGGCTTGCGCATCGGTCCGACCGATACCCACCCGCGCAATGGCACCCCGCGGCTGATGGCGATGCCGGAAGCAGCGCTGGAGGACGCCCGCGCCATCATCCTGGCAGCGCCGCCGCCGGAAACTGTCCGGCCGCAGCGCCGTTCGTCGCCGGATCTGCTCGATCAGCTGATGGCGGCGAAATCGGCGACGCGGGAAATCCGTCCCGAAGTGGTGGAGGCGCCGATCAGCGCCGAGGATCTGGCGGAGCGGCGGGAACGAATGGACCGTGTTTTGCGCGCCGTGCTGGCGGAACCCGACGCAGGGTTTCGAGTGCTCGGCGTGCTTTACCAGGAGTTCGTGGTCCGTTGCCGGATCGAAGGCCTCGCCTCGGTCGTGCCGGCGCTGCCGGAGTTCCGCCGCATGCTCACGCGCGCCCGCGCCGGGCTCGGCTCCGATATGGCCGGCGACGATGCCTGGCAGGATGTCTCGGTGCGCGCCTCGCTGCTGCCCGAGGATATGCAAGGCGTGTTCATGATGATCGCGCGTGCGGCGAAGGAGGGCTGGCCCTGCCCGAGCGATGCCGCGATTGCCCGCGCCTATGGCTCCCACTCGCTGCGCCGCGCCCGGCGCCTGCTGACCTATATCGAGGAGCAGGGCCTGATCGTCTGCCAGCTTGACGGCCTCGGCCGGCGCACCGTGACGCTGGTCGAACTCGCCTGGGCAACGGCACCTGGCGACCCCAATGCCGAGGAGGCGGGGCAGTTGGCGGTGTGATGCGCTCAAGAAGATGTTCATCGCCGATTGGCGCGAAGGCATTTATGATCGATTCGCGGTAACACCGAAGGGATCGCAGAGCGGTTTGGGCAGGAGGGTTGCTCCGGTGCGGTTGAGATCTGTTCCCCTGGCTGTCGCCAGTCTCCTCGGCTTGGCTGTGGTCGCCATTGCCTTGACGCTGTCGGCCCGGTCCTTTGCCGCGCCATCTGCAGTTCCCGCCTGGCTGCAGGCGCATGTCGGCGTAGGCGAAGGCCAGATCGCACAAGTGGTGCTGGACCGGGCACGCGCGCTTTACCTGAAAAAGGTGAGCCAGGGCGCGGTCAGGAATCCCTGCTATTTCGCCATGGACGCGACGCGCCCAGGCGATCTCGGCAACAGCGTTCTGGGGCGCCGCTACTACGTCATCTGTGAAGCCAGCCAGTCGTTTCGGGCGATTTCGTCGGGTCACGGCGGCGGCCGCAATCTGAAAGGCGTCGTCGATTTCTCGAACGGAAAGCGCTGCGCGAAAAACTTCGGCAATGCGCTGGACTCGTCATTGACGGCCGGCGGCGCCTATATGACCAGCGAGGCGAAAACCTCGTTCAAGGGCTACTACCGCACCGGCGCCAAAAAGGATGCGATGTTGCTGCGCACCTTCATCCAGTTCGACGGCGAAGGCGAAGCCGGCAACGCCAGGCAGCGGGTGATCGGCGGCCATGCGGCCCGCTTGCTCAAGGGAATGTGTCTGCGCAAAAAAACCAACAGTTCGTACGCTGACCATGACGGTTTCGTGCCCTACGGCAAGCTGGTGGACTACGCCGGCGGCCGCAGCAATGGCTGCACCAGCTGGTCACCGGCGGATGCCGAGCAGATGATCGCGATGGTGAAGAACAACCCGACGACGCTCTACATCTACCCGGAATCGCGCGATATCGGCGCGGCGAAGTCAGGCGCCTATTGGAACGCATCCTGCCTGAAGGAAATCGGCGCGCCGAAATTCTGGCCGCGAAAAACCCTCGAGCCGATCATCGCCCAGTACAAGAAGGACCATCCGCCAGCGCCGCCGCAGCCGTTGCCGATCTGCACGGGGCCGTGATCGGGGAGCCGTTCGGCGGCGTTGACAGCCAGCCGATCTGCTCCAGCTTTTCTAACGCCGCAATTTCTTGAAATACCATCCGTTGAAATCGTGGTTTGGCTCATTCGCCATCTGGCCGAGTTGCCCAACGAATCGCACTGGCAAAACAAGTCCGGTTTGATCAATCACGGATTGTTTTTTTCGTGAACGCAGGGGCAGCTCTAAGGTTGATTTCCGTGGGGGGAATCAGGAGGCCGAATGCGGCGAAACGACGATTCCCTGGGATGGATTTCCGGGACCAAAGCGGTGCGACAGCCGCCGTCGAGCGTAAAAGGTGGGCTTACCGTCCGCAGTGCGCGCAAGGTGCAGGCGTTCCTGAACGAGAACTTTTCACGCAAGCTTGCGATTGCCGAGATGGCTGCGATTTGCGGCCTTTCGCCCTATCATTTTGTGCGGGCTTTCGCGAAGACGTTCGGGACGTCGCCGCATCAGTACGTACTCGATCTGCGGCTGGACTTCGCCGAAGGACTGCTTGCCGATGACCGCATGACGATCGCCGACATCGCCCATTTGAGCGGTTTTTCAAGCCAGAGCCATTTTACCACAGTGATGAAGAAGTATCGCGAAGTAACTCCATTACAAGCGCGATTAATTATGAATATTCGTACAAATGTTAAACGATAAATCAATCGCAATATTGTTTACCTGCCGCTCATAGAAGCCGCAGCTAAAGTAAGAAACCGTTAACTCCCGACGATTTGCTTCGCGCTTTTCTCGCGAGACAGCAATTTCGTGAAATACGGCATTGCGGAATCATGTCTCTCTGACGTGAGTTGGAATTGTCAGACATTTCGTGCCGGCCAGCGGAGAAGGACCATGACCGACAACCGCATTTCGAGTGTCTCCCTTGTTCAGCGTCGCCCGGTGAATTTCGCCGGGCACTGGATCGCCGGCGGCGACCGCGGCTCCCGCTCGCTGCGCCGTCGCCTGATGGCGGTCCTGCGCATGGCTCACCGCGTGCTCGGCATGCGCCGCAAGGGATATGGGCTCGGCATGCTCGGCAATGGCGGAACTCTGGCCGCGGCTGCTGTTACGATCGGATTGACGGGCATCGCCACGCCCGCGACAGCACAGGTTTTCGGCGGCGGCGGCACGGCAAACGGAGTGCGCGGTATCGCGTTTGGATCCGGAGCCGTGCAAAACGGAGCCGATTCAATAGCCGAGGGCACCAATGCCAATGCGGGCAACCAGAATGCCATCGCGATCGGCTTCCAGTCGATCGCGTCGCAGATAAACTCCATCTATCTTGGCGCGCGCACCGTGGCAGGAACAGGTGCAACGGCTCAGGGCGCCATCGGCATCGGCACGGATGTGAACGCATCTCAGGTCAACGCCATTGGGATAGGGACCCAATCCGTTGCGTCGGCACAATACTCGGTGGCTCTCGGCCTGAACGCGAAAGCCACAGGCGCTGGCGGCGCGATGGCGTTGGGCCAAGGCACAGTCTCAAGCGGCGTCAATTCGGTCGCACTTGGCGTTCAGGCCAGCGCCACCGGGGCTGGCGCCAACGCCTTGGGCACTTTCTCCGTTGCTTCTGGCGGAAACTCCACCGCCCTCGGCACCAGTTCCACAGCCAGCAACAACTATGCGACAGCCGCAGGCTGGGGATCTGTCGCCAGCGGTGCCGATTCCACCGCCCTAGGACGTGAGGCGGTCGCGTCGGCGCTTGACGCAACGGCAATGGGGTACATATCCAAGGCCTCGGGCCAATACAGCACCGCCGTCGGCGCCAACTCCAATGCCTCAGCGACGTCCAGCACCGCGATCGGCCAGAACACGGTTGCGTCCGGCGTTCAAGCGACCGCTCTCGGCGTCGGAGCGAATGCCGGCGCCGCGAATGCGATCGCGCTGGGGCCCCTCTCCGCCGCCAGCGCGACGAGCGCCATCGCCGTGGGCAACAACGCCAAGGCGGATTCGGCCGAGGCGGTCGCCATGGGCACCAATGCGGTGGCAACCGGCGGCAAGTCGGTCTCGATCGGCTCGGGCAACACAGCTTACGGCGACGGCGCGGTCGCCATAGGCGACCCGAGCTATGCCAGCGGCACCGGTGCCTTCACCGGCGGCGCCAACAACATCGCCAACAGTGACGGCACGGCAACCGCCACCGCCGCCAACCAGGCCGCCGGCGCCGTCGCCGTCGGCAACAACAACAAGGCGATCGGGCAAGGCTCCGTGGCGCTGGGCAATGGCTCCACCGCAGGCGCTGCCGGCCTCGCCGGCAATGTTGCACTCGGCAATGGCGCGACGGCGGCGGCGAGTTCCGGCGACGTGGCGTTGGGCTCGGGCTCGGTGACCGCCACGGCGGTCGGCACCGCCAGTGCGGTGATCGACGGCACAACCTACGCCTTCCAGGGTACCACGCCGACCTCGACGGTCAGCATCGGTGCGCCCGGTGCGGAACGCACGCTCACCAATCTGGCGGCAGGGCGCATCAGCGCGCTCTCGACCGATGCGGTCAACGGGTCGCAGTTGTTCGCCACCAACCAGGCCGTCAACGCCATCGGCACCACGCTCAACAACATCAACACCGGTGGCGGCATCAAGTATTTCCACGCCAACTCGACGCTGGCGGATTCCCAGGCGCTTGGAACGAATTCCGTCGCGGTTGGACCCAACGCCGTGGCCAACAATGCCGGCGATGTGGCGATCGGCCTGAATTCGGCGTCAGGAGCAACCACCGCGGTCGGTGGAACAACGATTGGTGGCGTGAATTATACCTTTGCCGGCACCACCCCGGCCGGCGCCTTCTCTGTCGGGTCGGCTGGAGCGGAACGTCAAATCCAGAACGTCGCCGCCGGGAAGTTGAGCGGAGGTTCGACCGATGCGGTCAACGGCTCGCAGCTCTTCGCCACCAATCAGCAGGTCACCCAGAACACGACTGACATCGCCGCCAACACCGCCGACATCACCAATCTCGGCAACTCGATCACCAACATCAATGGCGGGGTTGGCATCAAGTATTTCCATGCCAACTCGACGCTGGCGGACTCCCAGGCGCTTGGCACCAATTCCGTCGCCGTCGGTCCGAATGCGGTGGCCAACAATGCCGGCGATGTGGCGATCGGTTTGAATTCGACGTCCGGCGCGACCACCGCGGTCGGCGGCACGACGATCGGCGGTGTGAATTACACCTTCGCGGGCGCGCCGCCGGCCGGCGCCTTCTCGGTCGGGTCGGCTGGAGCCGAACGCCAGATCCAGAATGTCGCCGCCGGACAGTTGAGCGGAGGTTCGACCGATGCGGTCAACGGCTCGCAGCTCTTCGCCACCAACCAGCAGGTGACCCAGAACACGACTGACATCGCCGCCAACACCACCGCAATTGCCAACATCGGCAGTGGCGTGACCAATCTCGGCGCTACGCTCAACAACATCGCCGGCGACACCTCGACCGCCTATACCGACGCCAATGGCGTGGGCATCCGCTACGCCCGCACCAACGAGGCCGGACTGGCGCAGACCGATTCCTTCGCGCAAGGGATTGGTTCCACGGCCGTCGGCTACCAGGCAACCGCGACCGGCGTCAGCGGGCTGGCGCTCGGCCGCGGCACGCTGGCCAGCATCGACGGCAGCGTGGCACTTGGTTCGGGTTCCGTGTCCGACCGGGCCGTTGCGCCCGCCACCGGCCAGATTGCGGCCGGTCCTGCCAACTTCATCCAGTTCAACACTACCGACAAGACGCTGCTCGGCGCCGTTTCGGTCGGTACGGCCACGTCCTACCGGCAGATCACCAATGTCGCGGACGGCACCCAGGCACAGGACGCGGTGACGTTGCGCCAGCTGCAAGGGGCGATCGCCTCCGTCTCAGTGACGTCGACCAAGTATTTCCATGCCAATTCGGCGGCCGGCGACTCGCTCGCCGTCGGCGCCGAGTCGGTCGCGGTCGGTCCGACGACGGTCGTCAACGGTGACAATGGCATCGGTATCGGCAATGGCGCGATCGTCGACCAGACCGCGCCCGGCGGCACGGCCATCGGCCAGAACGCTCATGTCATGCTGGCCGACGGTCTCGCGCTCGGCACCAATTCGACCGCCTCCGGCATCCAGTCGGTGGCGCTCGGCGCCGGCGCCCAAAGCACGTTCGCCAACAGCGTCGCGCTGGGGGCGCAATCCATCACGACTGTCGGTGCGCAGGCGAACTACACGGCCTTTGCGCTCACCGGCGCGCAAACCTCGGCCGGCGAAGTGTCGATCGGCGCCGCCGGTGCCGAACGCAAGCTCACCAATGTCGCGGCGGGCTCCGCCGATACCGACGCCGTCAACGTCTCGCAGCTTAAGGGCGTATCGCAAAACATCGCCAACCTGTTCGGCGGCGGCACCACGGTCAATCCCGACGGCTCGATCGCCGGACCAACCTACACCATCCAGGGCAACAATTACTCGACCGTCTTCGACGGCTTCACGGCCGTCGACAATGCCCTGACCAGCATCACCAATGGCGGCGGCATCAAGTATTTCCACGCCAATTCGACGCTGGCCGATTCCGTCGCCAGTGGCACCGACAGCGTTGCGATCGGGCCGGCCAGCGTGGCCAGCGGCACCAACAGCCTTGCCGCCGGCAATGGCTCGACAGCCACGGGGCAAGGCGCGGTGGCGCTCGGCCAGGGTGCCCAGGCAAACAATGCCAATGATGTGGCGTTGGGATCCGGCTCGGCGACGCAGACCGCCGTCGGCACGTCCAGCACCGTCATCAACGGCAAGACTTACGCCTTCGCCGGCACCACTCCGATCGGCACCGTCAGCGTCGGCGGTGCCGGCGCCGAGCGCACGATCACCAATGTCGCCGCCGGACAGGTCAACGCAGGCAGCACCGATGCGGTAAACGGTTCCCAGCTCTTCGCCACCAACACGGCGATCGAGGATCTGAAAGCCGGCGTCGGGAATCTCACCCAGAATGCGGTGGTCTATGACACCAATCCGGATGGCAGCAAGAAGAACAGCATCACGCTGCAGGGCGGCGACGTCAACGCGCCGGTGGTCATCTCGAATGTCGGGCCCGGTGTTGCCGGCACCGACGCGGTCAACGTCAACCAGTTGAACCAGGGCCTGGCTGCGGGCACGTCCTATACCGACAACCGCGTGGCCTCTGCCATCACGACGGCCAACACCTACACCGACCAGGTGGCCGTCACGACCTTGCAACAGGCCAATGACTACACCGACCAGAAGCTCAGCCAGCTCAATCTGGACGTCAACGGCATTCGCGACGAAGCCCGGCAGGCGGCCGCAATCGGGCTCGCCGCCGCCTCGCTCCGCTACGACGACCGTCCCGGAAAATTGAGCGTCGCGGCGGGTGGCGGCCTCTGGCGGGACGCGGGCGCGTTCGCCTTTGGCGCCGGCTACACCAGCGAAGACGGCCGCATCCGCGGCAATGTGTCGGGCACGGCCGCGGGCGGACATGTCGGTGTCGGCGCCGGCATCAGCTTCACCTTGAACTGAGGCGGGGATGAAACTGCAAACCAGACACGCCCGCCTGGCCGCACTGACTTGCCTGGCTCTGGCCGGCGGCCTCGTGCCGGCTGTCGGTCAGGTTGCCTCGCTATACAGGATCAAGCCCTCGGACGTGGT
Source organism: Mesorhizobium sp. P2_H9 (assembly GCF_056403215.1). Taxonomy (NCBI): domain Bacteria; kingdom Pseudomonadati; phylum Pseudomonadota; class Alphaproteobacteria; order Hyphomicrobiales; family Phyllobacteriaceae; genus Mesorhizobium; species Mesorhizobium sp. P2_H9. The sequence goes on from NZ_JBFUFX010000012.1 coordinate 202,031, forward strand.
GGTGCCCCCCGAGGTGAAGCTGGGTGACTACCAGCGCACCATTCGTCCCTTCGAGAACTGGACACTGATCTGCGACGAGAACCTCAAAGCGCGCAAGAAGATCTGCAATGTCTCGCAGGTGATCGAGGATTCCTCGGGCAAGATGGCCTTCAGCTGGTCGCTCGCCGCCACGCAGGACGGCAAGCCGTACATGATCGTCCGCACTGCGCCGAACGCCAGGAGCGACGGCCTGGTGTCGCTGAAGTTCGATGGGCGGGACCAGTCGATCGACGTCCACCTGAACGGCTGCAATGAGACGGTCTGCGTCGGCATGCTGCCGGTCGGGCCCGTCATGCGCCAGCAGATTTCGCAAAATGCGTCGCCGGCGATCTCCTACTCGACCGTCGACGGTCAGACGATCACCGTGACCGCAACGCTGAAGGGGCTGTCGGATGCCCTTCAGCCAGTCAAATAGCAGGGGCAGCATCATGAGCCAGCAGGACCAGTTCTTGTCCGCAAAACGCGGCAGCCCGACCGTCGAAGCGGATCGGCAGAGGCTTGTCGAGCCGGCGCGGCGGCGGTGGCCTCGCGTCGTCGGATTTTCGTTGTTGGTACTGGCGGTGGCAGGGCTTGGCTTCGCCGCCGGGAACTATGCCGCGATCGCCAATCTGGTCGGCAGCGCGACGGCTGCACAGGCCGAGACAACCGCTCCCGCGCTTCCGGACACGCCCTTCCTCCAACACGTCAAGCAGGCCGGCGTGCAGGCCTGTTCGACGGTCTTTCCGGTGCTCGGACAGATTTTGACGACCGGTACGAAATACAGCGTCAAATCGCTGTGGAACGATCAGGCTGCCGACAAGCATGCCGTTCAGGCCTTTGTCGGCATGGACTATGCGACGGAACGCTATAGCGGGCCGGCCGCCGGCGTCGTCTTCGCATCGCCCACCGCTTCGGGTTGCGAGGGCGCGATGGTGCGGGTGGCGCCGTTTACCAGCTCGTGCGCCGACATCCCATCCATTCTTCCGCAGGGCAGCAAGATCACCGACCACCTTGGACAGGTCGAAGTCTACGAGCTTGGCGGGGGTGCGGGCGAAGCCCTTCTCCTGCCGACGGGCAACAGCTGCGTGGTGATTTCGGTTGCGTCGGCGGCGAAATAAGGACGCGAAGCTGATGGCGACAATTCCTGGAGAGGATTGCTGACGATGAGATGGGGACCCTGGGTTGCTGTTCTTGGAATGGCCTTGCTCTGGACCGGGCAAGTCATCTCGGCTGATCTGGTGGAAGCACCGCCGGAGCCACCCGCTCTGCCACCTCAGGAGGAAAAAGGCATCTGGGCGGCGATCGCCTATTCCAGTCCCGACGTCAAATACGGTTTCTTCTGGGGCGCCGACAAGCGGCAGGAGGCGAAGGACATCGCGCAGAAACATTGCGAGAATGCGGGCGGAAAAGCCTGCAACGTCGTCGCCGTCTTCCGCAACCATCGCCATTGGGATGACGATGACAACACCGGCTTTCCCTACAAGCATTGCGGTGCGCTCGCCGTGGCCGACAAAGCCGAGAACCGTCTCACGCCCTGGGGCGTGAATTCGGCCGAGACCCGCCGGGAAGCCGAGGACCTCGCTTTGCAGTCCTGCGAGGCGGGAGGGGACAAATGCAAGATCCGCGAGTGGGTCTGTACATAACAGCCTCCATATTAAGCGCTGCCTGTCCGACTAGCGCCGAACCCGGAAGAGAAAGTCGCAATCATTGCTCGATTCTAGACCTTTTTTGAGGGCTGTCGCTGTCTGCGCGGCGGTCATGGCTTCGTGGATATCGACTGCCGCTGCGCAGCAGCTGGCGGCCACGCTGCCCAACGGCGCATCATCCCTCCAGGAAACCTATCAGGACTGGCGCCTGGCCTGCACCATCCAGGACAACGCCCCGGCCTGTGCGGTCTCGCAGGACCAGTCGCAGAAGAACGGCCAGAGGCTGCTGGCGGTGGAACTGCGCCCGCGTGGCAATGGCGGCCTCTCCGGAACGCTGCTCTTGCCTTTCGGCATCCTGTTCGAGCCGGGCGTTGCGGTGCAGATTGACGACCAGCCGGCTCTTGGTCTGTTGAAATTCCGCACCTGCCTGCCCGATGGCTGCGTGGCGCTGTTTCCGATCGACCGGGCGCTGATGCAGAAACTGAAGGCCGGCGCCGTGCTGAACCTCAACGTCACCACCGCGGCCGAAACCAAACTGAGCTTTCCGGTGTCGCTGAAAGGCCTTGGTGCTGCCCTCGATCGCGTTGCGGCCCTCAGCGCTCGCTAAAGGTTGAATTCCCCTACCGCTCCCACGCAATCTACAAGTCACAAACAGGACGATCAGCCCGAACGATAGCCGCCTTGCGCAGCGGTCTTCCCGCAGCCAGTCTGGAACCAAACCACGGGCGAGATTGTTCAAGTTAGATTCGACGCCGACGAGCCCTGCCTGTTGGGTAAGCGGCGATCTTGTGGAGCTCTCATCATGAACATTTCGTCCAGCTTTCGTTCGCTCGCGGTTGCCGTCATCGCAGCAGGTGCTGTCAGCGCTGCAAGTGCTGCGCATGCCGACAGCGGCACGATCCGCTTTGCTGTCTACAAGGCGGCCTTCTTCATCGGGGGCTCTGGAGGCGAGGGCACGCTGACCTTCCATGGCCGTACCTATCCCATCTCGGTCGGCGCCGTCTCGGGCGGCTTCGCCTTTGGGGTTTCCAAGACCTATTTCCGGGGCACCGTGCGCCATATCAGCAGGGTCCGGGATGCGACCGGGGTTTACGGGGCGGCGGGCGGTGGCGGCGCGCTCGGCAAGGGCGCCCAGGTGATCGTCATGACCAATGACAGGGGCGCCCAACTCGAACTCACGGGCAGGCAGGTTGGCCTGCAGGTCAACGCCGATCTCAGCGGCATGGCGATTTCGTTGAAGTAAGGGCTAGGCCGATCTAGAGGGCGTTCACCGATTCGCCCCGATCACCGACTGCTCCTGGTCGATCACGGCGCCGGTCATCGGCCCGGCTGCGTCGGAAAGCAGGAAGACGGCGAGGTTGGCGATGTCGTTTGGCGTCAGCAGCCGGCCGAAAGGCTGCGCGGCGTTGGCCGCATCGAGCCAGCCTGGACCGTTGCCCAGCGTTTCTGCTTGCATGATGCGTTCGCCCGGCGTGTCGGTCCAGCCGACATTGATGCCGTTGACGCGGATGCGGTCGAAGCGATGGGCATTAGCCGCATTTTTGGTCAGCGTCGCCAGTGCGCCCTTCGTGGCGGAGTAGACGGCGAGTTCGGGGGAGCCGCAATGGGCGTTGATCGACAGGATGTTGACGATGGCGCCGCCCTGGCCGCGCTTGATCATGTCGGCGATGGCCGCCTGCATCAGGAAGAACGGCGCGCGCGCGTTGACGGCAAAGAGCGACGCCCAGTCGTCGAGACTGGCATCGACGAAGGAAGCACGGTCGGTCAGGCCCGCGGCGTTGACCAGCCCGTCGATGCGGCCGAAGCGGCTCACGCATTCCGCCGCCAGCAGCGCTGGTGCCTCAGGGTCCGCCAGGTCAGCGGCGACGAAAATAGCTGGCGTGCCGATCTGTGAAAGCTCAGCCGCCACCGCGTTGCCGCGCGTTGGTTCGCGGCCAGAAATCAGCAGGCCGCCGGCGCCGCTATGCGCAAGCGTTTCCGCTATCGCGCGGCCAATGCCTTGCGTGGCGCCGGTGACCAGCACCACCTTGTTGTCGAGCCGAACCTCCATTCCTCCTCCCGGAGTTTCTATTTTCCCAGATATCGAATGACAACTGCCGGTAGTCAATTGCGCCAGCGGCGGTTCTCGGTGGGCGGCCCCGAGGGGGGAGATCACTCGACGCCCAACTGCTTTGCCAAATCCGACAGCATCGGGCGCTGCCCCACCAGGATCTTGACCTCGGCCTCGGCCAGGCTGAACCAGCCCGCTCTGTCGACCTCCGGAAACTCTTTCATCGAGCCAGACCGTGGCGGCCATTCCATGGTGAAGCTGTTGCTCCTGATGGTGGTGACATCAATCTCGGTCAGCGCCTCGACCGACCAGGCGATGACGATCTTGCCGCCTGGTTGCCTGTAGTCGCCAAGGCGCGCGAAGGGGCCTTCGACCTTGAGGCCGAGTTCTTCCTCGGTCTCACGTTGCGCTGCCGTCAACTCGTCCTCGTTCTCGCCGACAAGGCCCTTCGGTATCGACCAGGCGCCATCGTCCTTCTTCACCCAGAACGGTCCACCGGGATGAACCAGCAGCACCCGAAGGTCGTCATCGGCCCGACGGTAGATCAGCAATCCCGCACTGCGTTTTACCATTTTGATACTCTCATTTGCCAAGCTGGTCCCAAAGGGCAGCCCCTGAGGATTGTCACCGAACCCAGGATGCAGACCTTGTGCCGATCAATTGCGACGTTATGTCAGGTGCACCAGCATTGCTCCCCACCCGAGAACAGGCAAACTGGATGCAGCCGCGAATCTACGGTGCCAAAGACTAGCCGGGGCGTCCTCAATGCAACTGGGTCTTATCGGCTACTATAGCGACTTCGTTGTCTATCCGCTGGTGATCGCCTTGCTGGCGGTGGCCGGGCTGCGTGAGGCCGGCGAGAACAATGCGCCGGGCTGGATAGCCACGGTCATCGCCTGTCTGTGTCTGTGGACGCTGACCGAATATCTCCTGCACAGGTTCGTCCTGCACCACATTCCCTACATCAGGGATTTGCATGATCGTCACCATGTCGAAGAGCGCAGTTCCGTGGGCACGCCGACCTGGCTCAGCCTCGGGGTGCATGCGCTGATCGTGTTTTTCCCGGTATGGATGGTGTCAGGTTTCGCAACGGCAAGCGCTGTAAGCTGCGGGCTGATGCTGGGGTACCTCTGGTACATCAGCACCCACCACATCATTCATCACTGGCACCCCACCCATCCGAGCTATCTCTACACGCTCAAGCGCCGCCATGCCGTGCATCACCATGTCGACGAGACGGTCAATTTCGGCGTGACGTCAGCCTTCTGGGACAGGGTATTCGGTACAGCTAAGCTCTGAAGCCTGCGGGCGTGCCTCGGCCGGTCAGCGCCGCTTTCCACGACCGCCGGGAGATTTGGCTCCACGAGGCCCGCTTTGGACCGGCGTGTTGTGCTGGTTTTCGTCGGACAGTTTGCGCCAGCGGGCAAGGCGCTCCGGATCGAGCGTTCCAGCCTTCAGCGCAGCCTGCACCGCGCAGCCCGGTTCGTGGACATGGGTGCAGTCGCGGAACTTGCACAGCGGGGCAAGCTCGGTGATTTCGGCAAACAGCGTGTCGATGCCATAGGCGACGTCGCTGACCTGCAGCGTGCGCATTCCCGGCGTGTCGATTACCCAGCCGCCGCCGGCAATGGCGTGCAGTGATCGCGCGGTGGTGGTGTGGCGTCCCTTGGCATCGTGTTCGCGAATGCCGGCGGTCTGTTGCGGCAATTGCTGCGCCGATCCGGCGAGCGTGTTGACCAGCGTCGATTTGCCGACGCCGGAGGAGCCGACCAGCGCCACCGTCTGCCCCGCGCCGCACCAGGCGGCGAGAGCGGTTGCGGCATCTGATGTACGAGGGTTTAGCATCACCACGGCCAGTCCGCGCTGAAGTGCCGTAGCCTGCTTTTGATACACCTCGGCGTCTTCGGCCGTATCGGCCTTGGTCAGCAGGATCACCGGCGTCGTTCCGGCCTCGTTGGCCAGCGCCAGATAGCGCTCGAGCCGGGCGATGTTGAAGTCGGCATTGCAGGAGGTGACGATGAACAGCGTGTCGACATTGGCCGCCGCCAGCTGCGGGGTCCTGCCACCCTGGGTGCGGCGCTCCAGCACCGTCTTGCGGGTCAGCCGGCGGTGCAGCAGATGGTTTTGGCGCTCGACAAGCACCCAGTCGCCGACGGCGTAGTCGCCGGTGTTGGCATTGGCCGGCAGCGTCAGATCCGTTGACCCTGTCTGAGACAGGCCGGTCAGCCGGTCACGGTGCACCGTGGCGATGCGCGTCGGGACGAGGTTTTTCTCATGCGATTCAAGCTGGTCGCCGAAAAAATCCGTCCAGCCCAGGCTTGCAAGCGACATTGAGGCGGGGTCCGTCACGGTTTTGACCAGGGCGTCGCAGACATCGGACAGTATCCTTGGCAAATGAGCGCGGACAACAGCTCTGAGGATCAGGCGATGATCCGAGCCGTTCTATGGGCGGCGTGGCGGGGTTTGGCAAGCATTTCGCGGAGAAGGCCGGGTTTGGACGGTTGAGCTGAGGGCCGGAGGAATCGGGCGCGTTGTCGCCGCCCGGCGATCGTCACATCTGCACCGACATTCCGCCGTCCACGGTCAGGACATGGCCGTTGACGAAGGAAGCCGCGTCGCTGGCAAGGAAGAGGGCGGCGCCGGCGATTTCCTGCGGCTGTCCCCAGCGCTGCAGCGGGACCCGCTGGCGGGCGAAGGCGAGCATATCGGGATTTTCGGCAAGCGCTGAGTTGGTTTCTGTTGCGAACATCCCCGGTGCGATGGCGTTGCTGGTCACCCCGTGTGCGCCATACTCGACGGCCATGCTGCGCATCAGGCCGGTCAGCCCCTGCTTGGCGGCGGGATAGATGGCATCGCCGGACCGCGCCATCTCGCCGGAGATCGAGGTCACGGCGATCAGCCGGCCATGACCTTGCGCCTTCATGATTTCCGCCGCGTCGCGGGACAGAGAGATCGCCGACAAGAGATCGGTCCGGATCAGTTCAAGAATCTCGTCGTCGCCGAAGGCGGCGAGCGGCCGCCTGTCACGGGCGCCGACATTGTTGACGAGAATATCGAGCCGGCCGTGGGTCTTGCGGATATCGGCGATCACGGCGCGGCCTGCCTGCATGTCGGCCATTCCAAAGGTCGCTGCCTGTGCACTGCCGCCGCCCTCGGCAATGGCGGCGACGGCACTGTCGAGCGTTGCAGCGGTGCGTCCGGTGACAACCACATGGGCGCCGGCCTCGGCAAAGGCACGCGCGATCTCGAAGCCGAGCCCACGCCCGCCTCCAGTGATCAGCGCCACGCGTCCGGCCAAGGAAAATCGGTCGAAAATGCTCATGTCGGGCGAGCCTCATTGTGCACAGAAATGCCCGCGACCGGCATGAACCCGGTCGCAGGTTTGATCTCTGGCGGATGCGATCAGAGCCGCTCGGCCCGGATCTTCAGGATCTGGTACAGCATGTTTCGAATGCGCTGCCAAACGGTCAGTCGCTTGATCATGCCTTCCCCCTCCTTTTGCTCGCTGATGTCTCTGCCCGTTCAGATGATCTGTGCCGCCAGTGCGACGCCGACCAATGAGGTGCCGATGCCTGCCGTGCGGATGGCGCCCGGCCAGCGCCGAAGCGTCAGGGCGGCCAGCGCACCGGTCGCGTGCAGGGCCGAAGTGGCGGCCACGAAGCCAACCGCGTAGGCGATGCCGCTGGCCGTCTCGGGAATCTCGAGGCCGTGGGCATTGCCGTGGAAGAGCCCGAACAGGGCAGCCAGCGATGCGGCGACGGCCAGAGGCAAGGGTCTGGCAAGCGCCATTATGGCGCCAAACACCACCAGCGACAGAGCGATGCCGGACTCCAGCGACGGCAGACCGATCCCGGTGATGCCGAGCAAAGCGCCGGTGATCATCGCCGCGACAAAACATGATGGCACGACGACGATGGCTTTGCCGCCGGTCCGGGCGGCGACGATGCCGACAGCCATCATGGCAAGCAGGTGGTCGATGCCGACCAGCGGGTGTCCAAGGCCGCTCATAAAGCCGTGGACATGGAAGCCGCCGCTGTGCGCGAAAGCCAGGGATGGCGTGAGGACTGCGGTGACGGTCAGGGCAAGCCTGGAAAGCGTTGTGTTCATCGGTCTGGACCTGTTTGAAAGGGGTGTGATCGGTTCGAAGCCGGGGCTCATTGTCCGGATCCCGGCATGGCGAATTGCGCGGCACCGGATCGGTCGGCAAGAAGCCGCGCCTGACCGAAATCGAGAGGCCTTTGTCCGGTGCCGTCATGGTAGACGAAGGCCAGGCGCCGCCGTCGCGACGTCAGTTTCGCGGGTAGCGGATGATAGGTCACGCCGGCACCGCCGATCAGCGGCATGACGGCGCCGACATCGACCATATCCTGCGTCTCGACGCGCAGAAGATGCAGCCGCACGCCGTCGGCGGTTTCGCCGACAAAGGGAATTCCGGCGAGGCGCAGGAAACTGGAGGGATCGGGCGCCCGTGAAAATCCTTCGAGAAAGGCGATCTCGACGAGGTCGAGATCCGTCGTCCTCGGGTCGGCGGGTTCGGGCGCGTGGTCGTGCGGCAGGTGCGGCGTCTGCCATTGCAACGGCTTGCCCGCCGGCCCGTTATGGCCGACCGAGTGCGGATGATGATGGTGACCGTTCGGCCCATGGTGATGGCCGTAGCCATGGTCATGGCCGTGGTGATGATGATCGTCGTGCATGGTCAAAAACTCGTCGGCTTGTCGATGATGGATTTGTGCTTGCCGAGATTGCCGTGGGCGACCATCGAGCCGAGCGCCTCGACGACAACGCGCACGCCAAACAGCGCCGTAATGTCCGACGTGTCGTAGGGCGGCGACACCTCGACCACTTCCAGTCCGCAGATGCCGGGCGCCGAGACGAGCCCGAGCAGCTTCAGCGCTTCGCGAGGCAGGAAGCCGCCGGGCTCCGGCCAGCCCGTGCCGGGCACGAAACCGCAATCGATGCTGTCGACATCGAAGGAGATGTAGACCGCGTCGGTGTCCTTCCATGCGAGCTCGAGCGCGATCTCTGCCGCCTTCTCCAGCCCCATCTGTTCGATGTCGGAAATCGTCAGCACGTTGGTGCCGCGCTTCCTCGCCTCGGCGACACCGTAGCGGGGCACCTGCCAGCCGCCGATGCCGAGCTGCACCAGATTGGTGGCCGAGACGTTCGGCAGGTTGGTCGCCCAGTACCAGGGCGTGGTGTGCATGCGCTCGTCGAGATCCTTTTCCTGGATGTCGATGTGGCGGTCGAAATGGATGATGCCGATGCGTTTGGAGGTCACGTCGGCAATGCCGCGCACGCACGGAAATCCGATCGAATGGTCGCCGCCCAGCATGATCGGCAACGCGCCGGACGAGGCGACATGGCTGACGCCCTTGGTGATCTGGTCGAAGCTCTTTTCGAGATTGGCGGGGATGGTGAAGACGTCGCCGGCGTCGCACAGGGTCATCTGCTCGCGAAGGTCGACACCGAGCTCGTAATTGTACGGCGTGTAGAGCGCCGAGATGCGGCGCATGCCTTGCGGTCCGAAGCGGGTTCCGGGCCGGTAGGTGGTGCCGCTGTCGAAAGGAATGCCCATGACGGCGGCGTCATATCTGCCGACATCGCGGACATTCTCGACATAGGGCGCCTTGAGGAAGGTGTTGATGCCGGCGAAATGCGGCAGCTCGCCGCGAGCGAATGTCGGGATCGACTTGTCGATGATCGAATCCGATCCCGGCAGGCCCATGTCCAGCGCCCATTTCTGTTCCTTGCGCCAGCCGTCCTCGGGCAGCTTGCCTTCCGCCTCGATCGACTTCCAGCCCTGCATGTCGCGGATTTCGAAGTTCGGATGGTGGAATCGCTGGCGTGGCTGGCGATCGGTGAGCCCGGCGCGGCGGTGCCGGCGTTCTGGGATGTCTGTGTGCATCAAAAAACCTCCTTCACGACGCCGTCGTCGCAATTGCGCTATCCAGTCGGGTCGTCCCGACCATCGCGGCCACTTTGGCCACGTCTTGTGCGGAAGCCCGGTTCTTGCGGTCGAGCTTCAGATCGTAGGTGATCGTCGCGCCATAGGCGGACGGGAACTGGGGGTCGTGGCGGACCTTGTCGAAGACGAGCACGCGGGTGCCGAGCTTGAAGGCCTCGCCGATATCGTGGGTAACCATGACGACGGTCATGCCGTGCTCGGTCCACAGCTCGGTCAGCAGTTCGTGCATCTCGACGCGAATGCCGGGATCGAGCGCGCCGAACGGCTCGTCGAGCAGCAGGATCTGCGGCCGGCCGAGCAAGGTCTGGGCGATCGCCAGCCGCTGCTGCATGCCGCCCGAGAGCGAAGCCGGATAGAGGTCGCGCGCATGGGCGAGGCCGACGCGCTCCAGCATGGTTTCGGCCTGTTGCCTGGCGCTTTTGCGCCTGGCGCCGAAGACGCGGCCGAACGGCCCGCCGGAGCGAAAGTCCTCGACCAGCAGCAGGTTCTGCATGGCAGTCAGATGTGGAAACACTGAATAGCGCTGGAAGACGATGCCGCGTTGCGGCGTCGGTTCCGGCACGATCGGCCGGTCGCCGACGACGACCACACCGCCGCTCTGCTGTTCCTGGCCGAGCAGGATGCGCAGGAAGGTCGATTTTCCGCAGCCGCTGGCGCCGACCAGCGACAGGAACTCGCCGGCCTCGGCGGTGACATTGACGCGCTCCAGCACGCGGGCATCGCCGTAGCTCTTCTCCAGCCCATGGACGACGATGCGGCTCATCTGTTTTGCACCGGATGCGCCCAGGGCGAGATGAGGTGCGAGAGCCGGACGAGCAGCCAGTCGGTGATGACGGCAAGCAAGGTGATCCAGGCGACGTAAGGCAGGATCACGTCCATCGACAGATAGCGGCGAACGAGGAAGATGCGGTAGCCCAGTCCCTCGGTGGAGGCGATGGCTTCGGCCGCGATCAGGAACAGCCATGCCGGTCCCAGTGCCAACCGCACGCAGGTGATGAGGCGCGGCATGACCTGCGGCAGCACCAGCCGGAGCACCATGGTCCAGCTGTTGCCACCCAGTGTCTGCGCCTTGGCGACGAGTTCAGGCGGCAATTCCATCACCCGGTTGGCGATGTCGCGCACCATGACCGGTGCGACGCCGACGGCGATCAAGGTGATCTTGGCGGTTTCACCGAGGCCGAGCGCGATGAACAGGATCGGCAGCAGCGCCAGTGGCGGGATCACGCAGACGACGGTGACAAAGGGCAGCAGAAAGGCCCTGACGCGTGGGATAAAGCCGATGGCGACGCCAAGGCAAAGTGCGGCGAGCGTGGCGACACCGACGCCTGCGAACAGCCTGATCAGACTGGCAAACGTGTCGGCCCATAGAATCAGGTCGCCGGAACGCTTGTCCGGCACCGTCGCCAGGTCGAAAAAGGCCGACCACATCTGTGCCGGGGAGGGCAACAGCTTGTCGCTGGGATTGACGGCCAGTCTCTGCGCCGAAGCCAGGAGATAGGCGATCGCCACGGCGGCAAACGGCAGCGCCCCAAGCAGCAGGGCTCCGCCGCGCGAGACCGTCGCGTTGATGAGGCGAAGCCGCACCCTCGGCCTGCGCCGGGGCGGGGGCGCGACGTCAATCCCCGTCTCGGGCACAGTGTTCATGGTGCCGGTGCCTCTGGCCAGCATGTCGCGCCCTACAGCGTTCCAGCCGCCGCCAGGGCCATGTAGGCCGGATCGAAACGCAATTTGAGGTTCTTGGCGTCGCCCAGCGTCGAGCCGTCGGGGAAGCTCATGCCGATCACGTCGACGCTCGGTGCATTGGTGCCGAGAATGCCGTGGCTGAACAGGAAGTTGCGGACCAGATCCATCGTCTTCGGCAGTTCGGTGCCGTTGGTGAATGCGACCGCCTTGGCCGGCTCGAAGAACATCGCCGTCGATGCAAGCTGGGCGTCGAAGCCGGCAAGATCCGTACCCGATGCCTTGGCCATCTCTTCCTTGGCCGCCTTGCCCTCGGGCGTGCCGGAGGTCATCAACGCCATCGCTTCGTACCAGGCGCCGACCAGCGCCTTGCCGAGAGCCGGATTGTCCTTCAGCGTTTCGGTGTTGACGACCATCATGTCGATGATCTCGCCGGGAATCTGCGTCGAATCGAACACTTTGTGGGCGCCCGGCATGGCGGCAATTTCGGAGACCAGCGGATTCCAGGTGACGACGGAGGTGACGTCGCCGGTGCCATAAGCAGCGACCATGTCGGCGTCGGACGTGTTGACCACGGTGATGTCCTTCTCGGCCAGCCCGACCGTGTCCAGCGCGCGCGCCAGCAGATAGTGCGAGACCGAGAGCTCGACGAGATTGACCTTCTGGCCGGCAATGTCCTTGAGCGCCGACTTGTTCTTGAGGATGACGGCGTCGTTGCCGTTGGAGAAGTCGCCGACGATCAGTGCGGTGGTATCGACGCCGCCGCCAGCCGGGATCGACAACGCATCCATGTTGGTCATCGAGCAGCCGTCAAAGCCGCCGGCGGTGTACTGATTGATGCTTTCGACATAGTCGTTGATGCGGGTGATCTCGACATTGATGCCGTATTTGTCGGCCCATTTCTTCATGATGCCGCTGTCGGAGAGAAAACCCCAGGGCATCCAGCCGACATAGATCGACCAGCAGATCTTGAAGTCCTTCTTGGGCGCCGCTTGCGCGGCCGAGATGAAGGGAAGGCTGAGTGTTGCGGCGAGGATGATTGCGGCCAGCTTGCGAAGCATTGCGTACCCCTGTTTGCGATCCGGATTGCGCCCGGACGTCTGTTGGGGGTTCACGGAGCGCGCATCCGGGAGAGGTTCGCGCCAGCAAACCCGTGCAGGGTTCTCCCGGGATTTTGGCCCGCCGTGTTCCGCCGGATGCTTCAATGCACCCCTGGCGGTCGCGTCTCTTGGACCAGCGCCGTGGTCGACACGGCCGGAACCCTAGACGCTCTGCACATCAACAACGAAGCAAGGGGCATGCCAGTCCGGGAATACCGGCCTGAGGCCGTTTTCTCCCGGATCTGAAGGCAATCGCATCATCGGATGGCGCAAAAATCATCGCAGCGCCGTCAGATTAGGCAAACGGATGCGCACGGTCTGGGCGGCCGCTTGGCAGCCGGCGAGCAGCAAGCCAGGGAGCGCGCCAGGTCGTCTTCCGGGCAGGAGGAGGAAGATAGCCGGCGCCGCAGGGGGCGGGGTTGGGATTGGGGTTTCCCGAAGCGCCGGCCAAGCGGAAATCAAGTCCGCTGCAGGACCAAGCTAACAGAGGTCGGGCCAGTTGATATAGCGTGATCGCGGAACTGGCGGAGAGAGCGGGATTCGATTTTCGGCCGCAAGCCAAGCAAACCAAGACTTTCAGCGAATGTTGCCACACAGAATGTTACGCCAGCGGTGCGGACATGAGCCGGCCAGCCGCCCCCTTTGTCACCGGATTTCGTCGCGATGGATTCGGAGTTAATTGTGAAGATGTGACAATTGAAATCCAGTTTCGTGTTCGACGCCGGATAGCTGCGATTCCGCTGACCGGAACATGTCTTCGAACTGCAGCTCGCTTTCAAACACCACGCCGCCGACGCTGATAGCCAGGGCATCCTCGGTTCCTTTTGGCGCGAAATAGACTTGCGCCACGCGGGTCCGGATACGCTCGCCGATTTCCTTGGCGTCGTCTTCCGTCGCGCCGGGCAGAAACACTCCGAACATGGACGTTCCGATGCGACCGACCAGATCTTCCTTGCGCACCGATGATTGGATCGTCGCGGCTATCAGCCGTAAGGCTTCGTCTCCCCAGCCGAGACCAAAGCGCAGATTGATGGACCTGATATGTTCGGGGTGGATGACCAGGAAGGCGCCCGACCTCGGACCCGGCGCTGACGGTCTTGTTGTTCGCCTTTCAACCATCGACGTGAAGACCGCCCCGTTCAGGCAGCCTGTCAGGCTGTCAAAGGTCGCCGACTTGTTGAGTTCCTGTCGATAACGACGGCTCTCAATCTGCTTCAAACCAATGAATAGAAAAACCGGGACACCAACGACGACGGGCAACAGAACTGCCGTGATCATGCTTCGGCCAAAGGGCGTCAGCCCTTCGGCGAACAACAGCAGATAGTTGAGGACAAGAGAAACGCCCAGAATTCCCGCGGTTCCGAGAAAGGTCAGCCATGCGACGCCTTTCCATGCCTGGGCGGAGGTGTTCGCCATCGCTTTTGTCACTAACCGATCTCCTGTCAGATAGGCTGGTATAAGGCCGGTTAGTTACAATTTTGGCTTGAAGAAACAATAAAATTTGATGAATTGGGCCGAATAGCCTCTAACCAACTGGCCACAAGGCAAGCTGAAATTGCCCAGAGGAAAATTGCGTCCTGGCAGGTAACTAGATCATTAGTGTCACCTGAACAACCGTCGCACGGTTCCCTTGTCCGGCTGTGTTGCTCCAGTTCCGTCCGGTGATGATGGCATGGAGGTTCAAAAGGACGAGCTGACTATCGAGGCGGGCCGAATATGCCCATCTCCGCGCGTCTGGCCGTCGCCTCCGCCTTGCCGTAGATGCCGCTCGGCAAGGCCGTCGCCCAGCCGTTGGAAACAAGCCAGGCGCCGACGTCCTGCTTGCCCAGCTTGCATGGTGCGGCAATGGTAAAACGGTCGATTTCCGGTGGCACGAAGCATTTAAGCGCCCGGCCGCGCAGCCAGGAATTGAAAGCTGCGCGTGCACGCTGACCGCATGGCCAGGAGGCGACATCGTGAAGCGAGCAGGTCTTATCCGGATCGACGCTCTGGACTCCACTGATGACCACCGTCCGACCCATGGATTCGAAGATCGCGGACGACGTGGCAATCGGACGGTAAAGCAGGATCTCGCGCCAATCGTCCGGCATCGGCGTTTCCGGGGGCATAGCCAGGCCAAGGTCACTCAGAGGCGGACGCGGCTCAACGCGCTCGATCTCCGACGGGTCGAGTTGCGGCGGAGCGATGAAGTTTTGAGCAATTTTGCGCGCGGGTCCACGCCGTTGAGCACCGGCAATGGCCGCGGCCGGTCGGGTTGCCTGCTTGCCGTCAATAGCCCGAGGCAGGGCCGGGACAGGCTGATCAGCCGAAAGCAAGGCCTTGGCCTGGATGATCAGCAAGGCTCCGCCCATAAGCAGGAGGCTTCCGAGCGCGATCACCAGGTGGTTTCGGCCCAGCCTGGCCATCAGCTCGAGATGGCCCCAAAGGCTTCTTCCGGGTCAGAAACCGGACGTCGATTTGGCGACCAGTTTGAGCGCACCCTTTTGAACCTGATAAAATGGCATCGATCGTTCACTGGATCCATCCGCCCGAAACCGAAACAGGCCTGTCGATCCGCGAAACCCGCTAGGATTTTCGAGAACCTGCTTGCTGAAGCCACCAGGCCCGACTGCGCTGGCAATTCCCGCGGTCAGGGCAACCATATCATAGGCGTAGGCGACATTGGTGTCGGCAGGGTAATTGTAGGTCGTCTTGAAACGGTCTGCGATCGGCCCGGTTTCGCTCGGATCGAGCGTGGCGATATAGGCACCCTCGAACAGCGGTTCCATCGGATATTCCAGCCAGCGGTTGGTTCCGACGACTGCGATCGCCTTCCCCGGAATGCCTTTCGATTTCAACGCGGCAAGGATCTGCGACGGGCTGTCGTCGCCGCTGGCAACGATGACCGCGTCGGGCGTGTCCACGAGCGAGCCCAGGTCGGCGACCGCCTTGGTGCCGCCGTCGCCTGCCGAATACGGCAGTGTGACCGCCAGCGTCGCGCCATAGATGCTGAGGCTGTTGGCGACGCGCTTTTCAACGGCGCTGGCATTCGCGCCGGCTTCGACGAGCAGCACAAACTTCTTCAAGCCTTTCGCCGCGATGCCTGCGGCGCCCGCGGCCGCGCTGTCGGCCTCGCTGAGACACACGGCATAGACGCCCGGACCACCGGCGAAATTGTCGGCGAGCGCCAGGACCGGTGGTCGCGTCGACCCCGACAGTTTGGCGATGTGCTGGGCCGCCGGCAGTTCGGCAGGGCCGATAACGACTTTCGACCCCGTGGTGATCGCCTTCACGGCCAAATCGCTGGCGTGCGCGCTGTCACCTTTGGTGTCCTCGACCGTGACCGTGAGCAGTGCATTGCCGAGATCCGCCATCGCGAGCTTGGCGCCATCGAGCATCTTCCTGCCGTTTTCCCCCTCGGTTCCGGCAGCGGACAAAGGCAGCAGCATTGTAATTTTCGTTGACCCCGTGCCGAGCGACTGGGTCGCCTGGGCCGGACCGGCCACAGTGCCGCCGGCTTGCGCTCCAGGTGCGGTGATCGCAGCTGGATCAAGAGCATCGGAAACGCTGCCTTTCGACTGGCAACCCGACATTAGTACAGCGAGTGCAAATGCGATCGCCCCTGTCCGCAGACAACGGACCTGTCGGCCAGCTTGCATGAATGCTCCACCCTATATGCCGCCGGGTGTTCTTCCCGGTCTGATCGTCAACTCATCCTACGGCGGACTTGCATCGCCGTCTCGTAATTCCTGGGTCACGGTTCAGCCGTCGAAGAGCCGGCCTCTGAGCGCCTTGATCCGGCTCGCTTGCCCCGCACTTCGATAATCGGCGCATTTCATGTATCGCGGCCCGGGAACGAACACCCGGCGCACGCAAACCCTTTTTCCCTGGGGAGGGGCGCTGTCGTTCCCTTCGGCTGAAAATGCGGAGAAGCCGAATGTCGCCACCGGCAAAGGCCCGGTCACCTCAAACCCTTCCCTTACCAGAATTGCACGCGCGCGCCGGCAGTAGCGGACCGAAAGCTCCGAGAACCGGCTTTCATTGTGCCCGGCGCGATACTTCATGACCGTCGTGCACAGGTCGCCGGCGGCGATCCTGTTCGCCTGCGCAAGATATCTTACGCCGAGCGCGATATTGGTTGCGGGCACGCCGAGTTCATCGAGCGAGCCTCGAAAGCCAAGCATTCGCGCCGTTGCCGGCATCACCTGCATCAGGCCGACTTCGCCGTCTGCGCCCTGCACGTCGGGATCGAATCCGCTCTCGATTTCCATCACGGCATGCGCCAGCACCGGCTCCAGGCCGTAGATCGATGCCTGACAGCTGGCAAACGCCTTGAACGTCTCTCGTGTCCATTGCGTGGCGGCATCACAGCGAACGGGCAGTGTCGGATGAGACGGTTGGTATCTCCCCGCCAACGGTCGTTCCAACCAGTTGGCGTGGGCTTGTGTGGCAATTTGGCTAAAACCAACCAACGCGATCGCGCTCAAGATTGGTCCGTCGGCCATCATTGTCAGCCAACCGGCGCGCCTTTGCCCTTCCGGTCAGTGCATGTACTCGACCATGCGGTCGTGGAAGCACTCGCACTTGTTGAGGGTGTCTTCGTCCTTGTAGTTCGTCTTGAGGTAGCCGTAGGCCATGCCGCAAGCGACCTTGGCCTCCGATGCCCAGACGAAGACGGGCCGGGACGAATTGATCCATTCCGAGCTGTTGGCGGCGGCAACCGATTCGTCCATCAGCTTCACCACCTGCTCCTTCAGATCGACGATGTTGTCGTTCAGCACCAGGTTGGACGTCCCCACGGTGCGGCAATAGTCGACCGACGGACCTTCGATGATGTCGGCGGCATAGCCCGTCGACCCGACTGCCAGCAACAGCGTCGCAGCGGAAACCAGCAGTCTTGCAGAACGTTTCATGATGAGCTCCCCTAGATATTAGCAATGTATAACATGGTCGCGTGGCCACGCGCCATGCCGTTAAACCACGTTTGCCGTCGTCGTGTGCTGGGATACGCCATCGTCGTAGAGCAGCGTGATCGTGCTGGCGATCGGCGCGTTCGTCAATTCGGCCACCGGTACGAAATTGGCCGGATTGCCCGAACCACTGGTGTCGACACTGAGGATGTGCGTCCCCGAATCATAGTTTACAAAGTTGCCGATATCGCCCCCACCGGGAGCGGTGTCGAACAGCGCGGTCAGATCGATCTTATCGCCCTCGCCACCATTGAAGTCGGTGATGAGATCCTTGATGTCGAGATGATCGAGTTTGAACGTGTCGGCGCCAGTCCCGCCGGTAAGCGTGTCTTGGCCGAAGCCGCCGATCAGAAGGTCGTTGCCCGCACCGCCGGCAAGCGTGTCGTTGCCACCGCCGCCCCAAAGTGCGCTTCCGGCGCCGTTGGCAGTCAGCGTATCGCCAAAGTTCGAGCCGATCGCGTTTTCGAAGTTGCTGATCGTGTCGCCCAGCGCGCCTGCACCGCCGACGATCTGAGTCAGGAGGTTGATCGTGACCAATCCGGTTGCGTCGCTGTAGTCGACGGTATCGCCCAGGCCGGTTCCACCGTTGAGGGTGTCGGCTCCGGAACTCGCGTGAATGACTTCCGCGGTCGTGCTGGTGCCCGTCTCCTGATAGCCGGTGCCGGTATGGGTTCCGACCAGCGAGACGGACAGATTGTCCGAACTTGTGACGGTGTCGCCATCATGGTCGGTTATGCCGAGCGCAAAATTCAGCGTGGTGTCGCTGACGATTGTCTGCGAGTTATAGGTAAGCGACAGCAGAACGACCTTGGTGTCGTCGCCTGGGGCGCTTGCAACGTTCTTTACGTCCACCTCGCTGAAATTGAAGAAGGCATTCGTTCCTGTACCTCCCCAGTGGGCTGCGTCGACAACCAACGGCGTGCCGTCGGTCTGCGTCACATTCCAAGTTGCGGAAGTGGTATGCGTCGCATCCCAGATGGTCACCTGGAAGTGTTCGGACGTATCGTTCCCGCCTTTTCCGATGCCGACCGTTACCTGGCTCTGGAGCAAACCGAACTTGAAGGTAAGGGTTTCGTTCGTGTCCAGGTTGCCGTTGTCTATGCCCATGCCGTTGGCGTTCTTGAACACCTTGTGATCGAGCGCGTTGGGGTCGGAGGAATTGAAGCCGTCAATGAGAACGTCGTAGCCACTGGCCGGAAGCGGATCGCTAACGAAGCTGGCCGCCCCCCCCGCGATCTTCACGAAATCGCCATTACCATTGGGGATTCCCGATACCACATCGAACGTGCTGGTCGACTGCAGGCTGTTCGTCACGAGGTGGAAATCGTAAGTGCCTGCCGCCGAGGCAGTCAGCGTGAAGTATTCGTTGGCACCTGAAGCGGCCAACGCGCTGCCAAGCGTCGTGTATGCGAACATTTCGGACGAATGCGTGGCGGTGTCATAGTGGGTGTATTCGTAGAACGTGTAGAGTGTCGTCGTTCCGCTCTTTACGTCGACCTGGGTCACGGCATCGCCAAAGGCATTGTTCCCCTGGCTGGTAAAGGCATAGGTCAGCCCGCTCGGTGCAGTTCCCATAGCGATGCCAACTGCCGAAGTGAGGCTCAGCCCGTCCGCTCCAAAGGACGGCTGCCAGGTGCCGTGAACGTCGGTATTGCTGACGTTCGGCATGATCGCATCTTGAATGTTGCTAATCGTCGGCGTGTCGTCGTCGACGTTGATCGACAAGGAGCCAGTCGCCGCGTCGCCATCCTTGTCCGTGGTCACATAGTTGACCGTGAACTGGAGATTGTTCTCGTCCAGCCCCGCCGGATGGTCGATCGCATGCAACTGGGTGACCGTGTAGCTGCCCGAGTTGGTGTCGGCGAGTTGGATCAGCAGAACTGCCGTGGCACCTTGGCTGATCGTCAGCGTCTGGCCGCCATTGCTCGCCAACGCCGTGAAGCCGGCCGGGAGGACAATACCCGCCGCCGTCAGCAGCGTCGTACCGGCGCCGTCGGCGCCATAGTTATGCGCCAGCGTTCCCGTCGTGTTTGCGGTGTCGGGATTGACGTCACCGGTACCGCCGACGTTGCCGCCAACCAGCGCATCGTCATCGAGCTGGACCAGCGCGTTCGCCGAGATCGAGGGACCATCGTCCTTGAACACCAGGTTCTGGCCGATGTCGACCGAGGCCGTTGCCGAGTCGCCGTCCTTGTCGGTGATCGTTGCCGTCACCTTGATCAGGTTGTCGGCGCTGAGGGTGGTGCTGTCATCGGGGTTGGCGGTGTTGGGATGGACCACTGCCCTCTGCTGATCGAGTGTCACGTCGCCATTGGCGGTGTTGACGGTCAGCGTGAACACCAGCGCGTTGCTGCCGGCCGTGCGGCCCTCGACGACATTGCCATTGAGGACC
>NZ_JBFUFX010000013.1:0-218204 GCF_056403215.1 Mesorhizobium sp. P2_H9
CCTCTTTCGGGTCTTCGTTTCTTGGTTCGACAGTTCAGGTTCCCGATGCATGGCATGCCGCATTTCGATGACGGCTTCGCGCTCTTCTGGCGACAGTAGATCGTTGGTCAGCATTGTCGTGTTATACTCCTCGCTTCATCCTTCAAGGTCGGCGGGTTATCCAAACCTGATAATCAAAGTTTGACAGCTGCCCAGGGTGGCAGCATGCTCGTTCGAGATCCGCGCGTCAGACACTGCAGCCTGCTATCCATCACCGATGGATGCTTTCGCAGCTTCGTTGGAAACTCAAGAAGCCGACCGGAAAGCGAACGGGTTGCCCGCAGGCGGAAGAGACCTTGGACTAAGCCATACTCGATTGAGCCTTTCGCGAGGCTCTGCGTCGGAGCGCCTCGTCGAGTGAAGGAGCTGCATCGAGCAATTGCCGGGTGTATTCCTGAGTGGGGTTCTTCAAAACCTGGTTGGGCAAACCCGTTTCGATTATGCGGCCCTTTCGCATCACGGTGACCCTGTCGGCGATTGCGGCTGCCAAATGAAGATCATGCGTGATGAATATATATGCAAGACCGCGCGATGCCCTTAGCTCCAGCATGAGTTTGAGGATCTCGGCGCTGACGGAAACGTCCAGCATGCTTACGGGCTCATCAGCGATCACGAGTTCTGGCTCCATGACCAAGGCGCCAGCAATCACTGCCCTTTGCCTTTGTCCGCCAGAAAGTTCATCAGGATATCTGCGCGCGAAAATCTCGGCGGGCCGTAAACCGGCGGACGCGATTGTACTCAGGACTTTTTCAGAAATACTCCTTTTGCCGCCCCCTAGATCATTGACGATCAGAGGTTCGGCCACATGGTCGAAAATGGTCTGCGACGGATTCAAGGATGAGAACGGATCCTGGAATATCATCTGTACCCGCTTTCGATAGGCGCGCACGGCCGCTTGAGATCGGAGGGTCGTCACATCCTCCCCATTCATGAAGATCTGGCCTTCGGTGGGCGTTTGAAGGCGCGTAGCCACCCGCGCTAAGGTCGACTTTCCAGAACCGGACTCGCCTACGATGGCGTGGATTTCGCCCCGGTGGACGGTGAGATTGATGCCATCCATTGCGCAAATGTCTGGTGGCGGACGTGATCGGATCCAATCCGACAGGCCCCGATGTCGACGAAAGCGCACAGAGACGCTGCGGAATTCAATGAGCGGCACCATTAGTACAAGTCCTCCACCAAGTGGCAGGCCACGCTCGTCCCCTTTGCAAGTCGCAGCTGCGGCTGATCGGTGCGACAGGCATTGTTTGCAAACGAGCACCGGGGAGCGAAGGCGCACCCAACGCGCGGTTCATCGGGCCGTGGCGGGGTGCCCGGTATGGGCTCAATCGACCGAAAATCTTGGTCGGACCGCGGCGCTGCCGCCGTTAGCGCTTTGGTATAGGGATGGCTTGGGCGACCGAGCACTTCCTCGACTGGCCCCATCTCGACAATCCGTCCGGCATACATGATTGCAACCTTGTCACAGGTGTTGGCGATAGCTGCCAGATCGTGACTGATCATGATTGTCGTCAAACCTCGATCTTGCTGTAGACGATTGAGCAATTCGAGAATCTCGCCTTGCACCACGACATCAAGGGCAGTTGTAGGTTCGTCCGCTATTATGATTTCAGGATCACAAGAAAGCGCCATTGCGATCATTGCGCGTTGGCGCATTCCACCCGAGAACTGGTGCGGATAGGAATCTGCTCGTGTCCCGTCGATCCCAACGCTTTCCAACAGGTCACGGCATCGCTCTCGCGCACGAGCTTGACCGATTGACTTATCGCGGCGGATTGCCTCGACGATTTGTTCGCCGATGGTGATAACCGGATTGAAGGCGTTCATGGCTCCTTGAAAAACATAGGCGACGCGCAACCAGCGCACGTTGTCGAACTCTTGCTCGTCCAGGTCCAGAATTTCAGCGCCTCCTAAGCGTACCGAGCCCCCTGTAAGTTCAAGTCCCGGGCTTAGAAGCCGCATTAGACCGAGAGCCGCTGTGGTTTTTCCGCATCCGGATTCGCCAGCTAGGCCAAGCGATTCACCCCGAGAAAGGTTCAAGCTGAAGTCGTCGACGACAGGTGCTGCACCCTGCAAGCTGCGCAATTTTATGGTCAGACCGCTTACCTGCAACAGCGGTGTGCCAACGCTGATCGCCTGGGACATCAGAGAACCCTCTTTCTTCTGGAACCCAGCCACTCCGTTGCCAGATGGCTGAGCGAATAGAGGGATACAATTACAAGAACGATCGCGAGGCCTGGCGTGACCACATACCACCATGCCCCAGCGCCGGCGGCACCTGCTTGCTGGGCGCTGAACAACATCGTGCCCCATGACGGCTGAAATGGATCCCCAAGGCCGATGAAAGAAAGCGCCGTTTCAATCCAGATCGCCGCTACAATCGTGAGGATAGTGTTGGCAACTATGAGGGAGACGAGGTTTGGCAAAATGTGGCGCAAAATAATGCGCGAATGCGAAGCCCCGATAACCCTTGCGCGATCGACAAACGGGCGACTGCGCAGGGACAACGTCTGGCTCCGGACGATACGTGCAGTCCCGGCCCAACTTGTGATTCCAATAACAAAGATCGTCACCAACAATGTGGGGCGCAGTCCCAGAATTGCGCCCTGAGTTCCTCCGAACTCAATTGCCATGGGTGCGAGGACCATTGCGAGAATAAAGGCCGGCATGACCAAAAAAACGTCGGCGGTTCGCATCAACAAATTGTCCATGTATCCACGCGCATAGCCAGAAACTACGCCAACTGCCGTGCCCAGGATCATGCTTAAGAAGCTTGCAAGCAGCCCTACGAGCATCGTTATGCGCGCAGAATGCACGATGAGGTTCAACACATCGCGGCCTACCTCGTCTGTTCCAAACCAATGCTCCGCAGAGGGCGGCGCCATTGGGTATCCAGTTGCCGTCACAATCGTATCCATTGGGCCGACGAGCAAGTCTGGTACCAATGCCGTCAGGGTGATCAGCGTCAAGAACAGACCAGCGAGCGTCTGACCAACACTTATTGAACGCTTTTTATTAAATAGGGTCACTTGGATACCCTCGGATCCAGCCGTGCATAAAGAATATCTGCCACAAGGTTGGCCATCACCATTGAGACCGCAAATATCAGAAACAACGCTTGTAGAACCGGATAGTCACGCGCCTGCATGGCTTCAACGGTGAGCAGTCCAAGGCCAGGCCATGAGAACACGGTTTCCACGGTGATGGCACCTGCCAATATGAAACCGACGTTCAGAGAAACAAGCGTTACGACAGGCAGTCGTGCATTCGGGACGACATGTCTTCGAAGGATCGCCCTGCTTCCGATTCCTTTCGCACGTGCCGTGGTGACGAAGTCTTCCATCGCGACTTCGAGGACCACAGCACGCATGAGCAATACATATTGACCCGCCTGCGCGATCGCGAGCGTAGCCACAGGCAAGACACTGCGGCGCAAGATTTCCAACCATTGCGTTCCTGATCCTGCCGTGACGTTTGCAATGCCGGTAACCGGGAACCATCCCAGCCACGAGGAAAAGACGACAAGCAACACCATCCCTAACCAGAAAGTCGGCATGCCATATGCAGCGAGCGCCAATGAACTTCCAAGCCGATCAAGCAGTGAGCCCGGCCGCCACCCGGCGCGCGCACCGATCCACAAGCCGGCCATGATCGCGAGAACTTGAGCAACGCCGACAAGTAAGAGCGTGGGTAGAATGCGAGGACCGACCACCGACAGGACAGATTCCCCCCGAAACTTGAAACTATATCCGAAATCGCCTCTAAAGACGGAGGAAAGATATTTTAGAAACTGATCTGGAAATAGAGGATCGTCCAGGCCCCACCGAGCTCGCACTTGTGCCAACAATTCAGGAGTTACACCTTTGGCACCGCCAATCAGCATGCGCGCGGGATCACCGGGCATGGCTCGAAAAATAAAGAATCCGAGCGCCGATATCACCAAGATAGTGACACCGGCGCCGGCCAATTTCCGGACGAACAACATCACTCAAGATCCTTATTCGGTGACCTTGAGATCATTGATGGTCGGATTGGGATAGATGCTATTCATCAGCGGCGGCAGCTTGTCATCATGCCAGCCCGATACTCGATCGGTTCGATAAGCATGCAAATTCTTCGGGTAAAAGAGTACGTGATACGGGCCTTGGGTATACAGTTTTCGCGCCATTTTGCCGGCAATTTCGGCACTCCCTTCGATCGAGGCAGCACGTTTGTACTCTTCGTACATCCGATCGTATTCAGGATCAGACCAAAAACTCCAGTTTACGCCCCCAATCTGACCGGTTTCAAAAACACTTAATGGAAAGCTGGGCTTGCCGTCCTCCCAGAACCAGATCAGCATGTCATAGTCGCCGCCTCCCTGGCGCGGATCTGCCACGTTGGCAAGCAATGAGGCTTCACTAACGACGGAGGTGACGACTTCAACGCCGACTTGGCGGAACCACACTGTCAGGAACTGAGCAATGGCGGGGTACGTTGGCTCAACATCAGGAAGATACAGGCGCAGACGTATTGGCTTGCCCTGCTTATCTTCCAATAGACCATCGCCGTCGCTATCGGAGTAGCCGGCTTTTGCGAGCTTCTCTTTGGCCAGCGCCAGGTCAAAAGGCCTGACAACGTCCGAAAGATCCGGGTAAAGCGCACCATAGGCTGGTACCAAAACGCTTGTTGCGGGCGTGCCATAGCCGCGCAGCACCCGATCAACGATCGCCTTCTTGTCGATGGCGTAGCCCAACGCATCGCGAAAGGCCGGGTCAGCCAAAGCCGTTGTCGAACCGGCACCCTTGTCCTTCCAGGTGTTAAATCCGAGATAAACTGACCTGTAACCTTCAAACGGCTGAGCGACGATGTTCGGAGTATGGGCGAGCGTGTCAACCTGATTGATCGGCACATCGGTCATATAGTCGATTTCTCCACCGCTGAGCGCTTGGAGCGCCGCATCGGGATTGGCAAAGTGCAGGAAGCGCAGTTCCTGCAAATGAGGCCCTGGGCCGCGATAGTACGGATTGCGCTCAAGTGTGATTGACTGACCCTGTGCCCATTCCTTCAAAACGAAAGGTCCGCTGCCGATGATCGGCGTCGGGTTCTTGAATTCCGAAACCTTGTCGTAACCCACATCTCCCCATACCTTCTGAGGGACGACATAGATCTGGTTGAATATACTCTGTGTTGGGAATTCCGTCGTGATCTTTACCGTGTCTTCGCTGGTGGCCACGACATCTTTCACAACACCCTTCACTACAGATGTTGTATTGAGGGCGACGTGAGCTTGATCGGCGCCCATCACAAACTTCCAGGAGGAGACCACGTCGTCCACCGTCAACGGTGAGCCGTCGGCCCACTTTAGTCCGGGCTTCAGTTTAACGGTCCAGCTCAAGCCATCATCTGATTGCGTCCAGCTCTCGGCTAGAGCAGAGTTTGTCAACTTGCCATCTACCTTACGGCCAGCCTCCATTTCGTATACGAGAGACAGGACTTCGAACGACACCACAAACTGCATGGTATGCTGATTAAAAACATCTGGCTCCTGTCGAATGCCAACGCGGAGGACGCCTGACGCTGTCTGCGCAGCTTGAGCCCAGGCAAAGGAGGGCAACGTGAGTGCCGTTCCGCCTGCAAGAGCAGCCCTCATGAGAGCGCGACGCGAGAGATCACGACCAAAACGGCTAGATAGATGTTGTTGCTGTGACATGTTGCTGTTCCCTTTGTTGCTTGTTTTTTCAAATCCCGGCCTTTGGTGACCGGGAATGCAAAATACTTTCGCCTTGCTTGGCGCACTTAGTGACCTGTGCGACTTGCAAGGACGCGTGCCTCTCAATGATCGAGTTTATAAAGACTCCTATTATTCTTATAGAGGATCATTCGGGCCGCCTCGGTTGCCTCGTCGAAGGTAAGGCTGCCGCCAATCACGTAGTCAGTGAGAGCCTGCGACAGATACCGCTTTCCCCACCTCCCAGAGATCCAGAACAGTTCTGGAACGTGATAGTTGTCACTGGCGAAGAGGATCTTCGAAATCGGAACTGCCTCGAGGACCTGCTTATAGCGTTCGTACAAACTTTGATGCACGAAGGGCGTCATGATCGAGAGCTCGAAATAGCAGTTAGGGTAAAGGTGGCTCAGCCACGTGGCCTTTCCCACTGAAGGGTATCCGGCGTGAAGCGGGATGATCTTAGGCATCCGCAACATATTGTCTTTGTCGAAACGCACGACCTCTTCGAGGTAGAACGGGTCTTGATTGCGCAGGATGACGTACGGCGCTTCACCATCGCCGGTGTGTATCTGCATCGGCAAGTCGCGCTTCAGACACTCCTCTAACGTAAGCGTGAACGTGTACCTGCAAAGATCTTTCGTGATGTTTGCAGCAGCCTCGCGATCCATCCTTGGTCGCTCGGAATGGGACTTCCTCAAAGCATTCCAGGAACTCGCCGCGAGGGTTCGATCGTAAAGTGGCCTTATCAAACCGATGTCCGGCAAAAGGTATGACTTCATGCCGACGGATTTTTTTCCGAAATTTCCTTCGCCATCCATGATGTCCAGCAATCGGGCGGTATAGCGCGCCTCGAAGTCTTCGAAGGATATGTCCAAGCCGAACAACTCGTCCTGTATCGCCTCGATACGAGCAATGCGGTATGATCGGCATGGCTCAATCGCTTTTTCAAACGCATCTATTTCAGCTTTGCCGGCGCCTTCCATATAGCCGGTGTCATGGATTATATTCTCGAGGTTCACGTCCCGGAAAAGGCTGTTGACGTAGCCCCAATAGTCCTTTTGGCCGAGCGCGTTTCTCGCCTCTATGACCTCTTCAAGCCTGGGCTCACAACCGAAGAATTGCGCCAATTCCTTGGTAAGGAACTTGATGAAAATGCTTTGGGACAAGTTGTATGTCATATCGTCCACCTTGGACTGTATGTCATATTTCTTGTTGAGCGCGTTTTTGACAGCCTCATCGCCGTTCAGCCATTTTTCATAGACGCCGTTTGGGAAGTAAAACGGGAACGGATACCCGGCCAAAGAGATCCGCTCAAGGAACCTTTTCGGGGTGGTCATGGCATCGCGGTCTGTCACCAGATGGCAATGGGTGTCGTCCACTGGCATCGCGTCGACGGCTTCGAATATCTTCTCGAACTCAGGCTGTTGATGTTTCAGGAACAGGGGAAGGTGCTGCAGCTTGCGAGAGGTGTAGGACGATGCGGCATTCGCCTGACCAGAGTGCAATTGTTTGCCATTGCGTGGTTCGTTCATTCAGGCTCTCTTTTAAGCGGCGATTGGAGTTGCGGGATAGTTCTTTCCTGGCCTCATCCCCTCTAGGCGCTCTGGACAACCACAGGCTCCATCCAAATCTTCGGCGGCTTCAGGCTACGCGACACGAGACAGCCGTCGACGGCGAAATCGGTTCAAGCTAAGCGGAAATCCTGCAAAAATCAGGTCATGCTGCAGGATTGCGGCTCAGCAAGCCGGACTGCGCAGATTTGGCCCGTTTGAGTAGCTCACCATTTTGTTCTCGTAGTTGCCATCGCGGAACAGGCTGGTTGACGTAACCCCGACGTAGTCTCGGCCTCGCGTTTTGCTTGAGCAGTAACGGCAGCCATGAATAATCCTCTAATTTCTGAGGAGAATGGCCATTTCAATGTGGGATAAGAAGCGCAAAAGCGTAATGAATTAATCGAGGAACTTTATGAATGGCGCAACGATCTCGAGCTTAGGTTCTATGACAGCTGACTTGCCCGGCCGTCTATGATCGAATCTGGGCGCCTTCCTGACGGAAGTAGTGGCGGATGCTTCGCCTTCGGAAACGCCGCCGTTACCACCGCGGTCACGATCATGGTTTCGGATATCGCTGCCTCCCTATCGGCCGCCGAGCAGCCTGACAGCTACGGGGGAAGTCCATACCGGTGCGCAAGAGCAAGAACCGTGTCGCTCGTAGGTCTCCGGCACTGTCGGGCTTCTCCTCCGGCGCACACTCACGCCGCCGACAGCATCATCGATCGTTCGCATGATCGGCTATTGGGACAGACGGTCTACGACTGGCGGCACGGGCTGGCTCGTTCAGCGCAAACGCGCGCCTTTCGCAGCACCATTTGCCGAGCTTTCTGACGAATTCAGGATCTTGCCGTGCATTTGCAAGCGGCTTTCATGGGGAAGAGAAACCAGCAAGCGTCATGCACTAAATGACTTTTCGAAGAGTTCGCGACAGAAGCACCAGACGGTGCGGAAAATGATGGAGAGCGGTGGACGAGCGCGCGCGAGGGGCTTAGACGACGTTTGCGACCCCAAATCACCGAGAACACTATGAAGCAGCAGCGACCCTTTGTCGTCGAGATCAAACAGAAGCGTGGCCTGGTGAAGCGGCCAGAGTCGATCTGGGCCGGCATTGACTTGGCCGCCATCGCGAACGATGTGGGTAAAGCGGACGCCAAAAGTGCGGTCGCTGCGGCGACGCTGCAGCCGATTCGTGCGAGCGAAGATGTCTCTGTGCCCGTGTTCACCACCACTAATGTAGCGCCCGACGACCAGCATGGGATCGCGCCCAAGACATCGCTTCTTGAGCACTCAGTGACTAAGGACATGCCGGTTACAGATGCATCGCATGCACCGGCTGGAGAGCGGCGGCCGCGCCGCAGGAAGCGGTGGCAGAAAGACTTTCCTTTGCCGCGCGGCGAACGATGGAAGCGGCGCCTGCCAAGGGTGCTGCGCCGGAAAGATGCCCCACGGTGAAACCCAGCCTATGGCGAGCACATCACTGCTGACTCAGCCTCCAGAAACTCTCCGCGAACTTGCTCTAGCGGCGGCCGAAGTGACCTGAGCCACGGAGCTTCGCCAGCAGGATGCTGGCCGTTCCGCAGTAGTCGACCCTCGCTTGTTCACTCAGCGGAGAGGCATTCCACGCAGCCAATTCCGCCACCAAAAGAGCGGTGTCTCCGTTTATCGAAGCGCATCTAAGGTGTCCGTTCTTCTCCATCACGATTATCGCCGTGCCGGTTACGCCATATCCGATCGCAGCCATCCGCTGAACGCAGATGTCGCCGTCGACACGAACATCGAACAGAACCGACCCTGCGGTTTTTTCCGCGGCGTCTGCCACACGATCCCCGAATGGCAGATTGAGGCCCTCGATGTTGCCGAGTGTCTGCTCAAACAAGGCCAATTCAACATGCTCCGCCACCATGGCTGAGAGAGTGCGCGCCTGCTGGCGCTATCGGCAAGACGCCGGCGCTGATTATCCACACACCAGCCCTTCTGGTCCTTTCATAAGGGAGCATAGTGCGTGGCAATCGGATGTCGCCGGTGGGGTGGGAAACACCCGAATGCTGTCCGTTCCGTTATAGCCGGCTCGGCCACTTTGACCTGCTCCAGCCCACTCCATTCGCTGCGCTCCCGTGTCGGGGACAAAGCGTCCAAGTCGCCGTCTCTTTTGGGCAACGTCCTTCGGGACATCAATCAACCAACCAAAGGAGATGACTATGGACTTGAAGAAACAAGCCTAGGAGCACGAGCCAGTCGCCGCCCTACCAATCCGGCCACCGCGCCACCGACATCGAGCTCGACGCTCAGCACTTCAAGACCGCGCGCCAAAGGTTGAAGCTGCTACAGTGATGCGGCGCTATTATTATCCGCCTCGAAACGGGCTTCCGAACTCGCTTTCCCATTGCCTGAGTTTCGCACAGGCCTTCTGAACCGTCCGTTCGTCTTTGACGTATCGCAGGGGGCTCCGATATCGTCTTCTCGTACATTCAAGAACGCAATCGCGTCCGCGGGGGAAAGTCGCGATTCTGCCAGCTTGCGGATCTTGTCCTGATAGGCTGCTTTCCCGGCCGCGGCCTCGGCTTCCCTACGGCGCTGCCTAACGAAGACCGAGAGAGCCTCGCGCGCGCGGGTCAATCCGGACTCGCTGTCTTCCGCCAGCTCCGCGGGCGACATATCGCTCATGTCCGCGCGTTTGGTGTGCAGGAACGCGCTTCGATGCTCGCCGTTCAATTCCGTTTCCGCATCGACGCATAAACGATCACGCCGCGAGTGACGAAGGCGACTTGCTTCCAGCAGCTGCCGTTGGCGCCGTACTTCGGCCTGTTCTTCCATCTTGGCTTTGCGGCGGGAAATCGCATTGCCGATAGGCAGCCCTGCGCTCCCATAAAAAAGAGGACCGCTTCCTTCCAGCATCTGCGCAATGGTTGCGATCTCACCGATGATCTTGGGCGCCTCGACCTTCGAGCGCAGTGCCTTGTCATAGCTCAAACCGGATTCCTGGTGGATCGATTGCAGCCACCGCTCGACCGTTGTGCCGGCGCGTTCGTCTTCGGGAAGTTCGCCAAGTATCCACCCTACCCGCTGTACGGTCTCCTGAATCAAAGCGGTTCTTTGGTTTTCAGCCAGGGTCCTCGCGTTCCATGGTTTTGCGAAGGCCGGGGCAAGAATGACACCGAAGCCTTGCGGGATAAGAACCCCCTCACCCAGCAGATATTTCAAATAATTGTCGACCGCTTTCCACGCCGGGGCAAATCGGGCGTCGATCACGGTGACGTCGTCTGCCACCTCTCCGCACACGCGCAGAAAGGCTTTTTGGATCAGCTGGCGTTTTTCCAGATGGTTGACGATCGGCACGGCTTTGCACTGGGCGTTGCCGAGGCAGCGATCATGAAACACCTCGGCGAGGATGATGGCTTGCCATACCGCCGGCGGTTCGGAAAAACAGGCGAAGCCCGGGACGTCGCGGCCGACAAACTTTGTAACACCGATCGCTTGAAGCTCGACCTCGCGGGGGACGACGAAGTCTCGGTCGACCAATTTCGCTAAGGCCTGTCTGTATTCTGCCACTGTTTGCTCTACCCGGCTTCGCTGCTTTGCCGCCGCGGCAGCCCCGCGCCTGCCCCGTTCTTGCTGCCATTTGAGCTCATCTGCGTCTTGCTTGGCCCGCGCAGCTTCGATGCCAGGGTGATAAAGCCACTGACGCGTTGCGGTTTTCAGCACCGCCTCGTTGAGGGCATCCCTTGGCGAGTCACGCGCAAGTTTGGACAGATCGATTTCGACGGCGGGATTTTGTGTACCCTGAGGCGCTGGATTTTGGCGCTGTCCGCGAAATGGGTGACAGCAACCTCAACGAACAGATCGTAGCCTAGCGCGCGCACGTATAGGTCGGGAATGATCTTCTTGGGGTCTGTGTACTCCATGCGAAGGAATTCTGTTTGCACTTCGCGCGCAGGCTTCATCACCACGCGCTTGTTCTCAAGACCGGGCCGCCCCAGGTAGCACCATCATCGGACTGTTGCAAAACGCTTCCTTCGCCTGCAAATGCAGAACCGTCTCCGGACCGCCGCCACATGCCTCACCGTCATTGTGGGCGAAATGCGCCACCCGGTGATCCTCCTTCAGCCGGGCCACCAGTTGCCCATTGCAGGCCGGGCAGACGCAGCGGCAAGCCAGCCCACGCGCGACCTCACCTATATGGCGAATGTCCCGTCGGGGCGCTTTCCGTAGACGAGTTGCGATCGGTCGCTGCCATAGGATTTCTGCGCTTCGGTGTGATCATCCTCTTTGGCCATTTGTTTAGATCTGCCTCGATTTACCGGCAATCTTACCAGAGTCCCTCCCACCGGCGAACTTCGGCCAAAGGATCGGCCAAATGTTCCCGCCGATTGCAGTTTTGTGCATGGTTATCAGTGCAATAGGAAAGCCGAACATCGGCCATTATGATCATCATCGGCATCATCGATGGTGTCCAAGTTTGGCAGCGGTGATGGTGCCGAGGCCCGCGCAAGTCGGCAGCATGCCGATGATCGGCCAGAAGATCGGCCAAATTTTCTGGCAAATTCAAAATATATATTTATAATTATGTATTTAGCGGAAACCAAGATCGGCCAACTATGGAAGAAAGCGTACAGCGTATCGAACCGGCACGGCTAACCGATGTATCCGAGATTATCTCGGATGCGCTGGCGGAGCTGTCGGCGACGTCGGCCATTTTGGGTCAAAGCCTGCATCCGCGCACCGCAGCCAATCTGGCCGATCTCGTGCGCATCATGAACACCTACTACAGCAACCTGATCGAGGGTCATGATACGCGGCCGCGCGACATCGAGCGGGCGCTGGCTGGAAATTTCGACCAAGACGAGAACCGCCGCAACCTGCAGCTCGAGGCGGCCGCACATGTTCGCCTGCAAGCGGAGATCGATCGTATGGGCGCCGAGGGGCGGTTACCGGAGCCGGCATCGGTAGATTTTCTGCGATGGCTGCATGCGGAATTCTACCGCGATGCAGAAGCGCGCATGCTGACCATCAAGGGCGCCGGCCGTGAATTTGTCATGGCGCCAGGTGAGTGGCGATCGAAGCCCGAACATGACGTCGCCGTCGGTCGGCATGAACCGCCTTCGAGCGACCGCGTCGACGACTTCATGCGGTATTTTGCCATGCGCTATCGCTTCGACAAGCTGGGCAAAGCCGGACGTATTCTGGCCATTCCTGCCGCGCATCACCGTTTCAACTACATTCACCCCTTCCCTGACGGCAACGGCCGGGCCAGCCGCTTGATGAGCCACGCCATGGCGCATGAGGCCGGGATCGCTGCGCACGGGCTGTGGTCGATCTCGCGCGGTCTGGCACGCGGCTTGAAAAGCCGCACGGACTACAAGCGCATGATGGATCATGCGGATATGCCGCGCCAAGGTGACCTCGACGGGCGGGGCAACCTGTCCGAGCGTGCACTCGGCGACTTTACCTCATGGTTCCTGCAGGTGTGCATCGATCAGGTGAGCTTCATGACCGGCCTGTTCGATCTCGACACGCTTGCCAAGCGGCTGCATCGCTATGTCGAGCGCAGCGGCCTAAAGCCTGAAGGCGCCCGCCTGCTGCAAGAAGCGCTCATGCGCGGCGAATTTGACCGCGGCGAAGCATCTCGCATAAGCGGACTGCCCGAGCGCACCGCACGCCGTGTGTTCAACGACGTGATTGCGTTAGGTCTATTGGCGTCCGAAACACCCAAAGGTCCGGTGTCGCTACGGTTCCCGGCTGATTCCTTGGATGCATTGTTTCCAAAGCTGTTTCCAGAAACTTAGGCGACGCCTTGGGTAACATCAGGCCCATCGAATTCGCCATGAAAATGGCGCTGGAAAAACAGGCCGCATGAGGCCAGAAATGAAGCGCCGGACTCTCCATTGAAATGGTGGGAACGAGGGTCTCAGGTCAAGAAGCAGAACTCGCTCCCAGAACGCAGCGATCGAGGCGACAGCTTGACGTGTTGTAGCTGGCCTGGCGTGGCGCGGATCTTATCGTCTGGGTTCCTGGCAGTCTGAAATTGCCGCAGCGCGCAATCAGTTCGGCGAGACGCAGCTCAAACAGATGAGGCCAGTCGATCCCGCCAGCCGACGGAAGCGGCGGTCCAAGGCGCAAGCAGCTCTCCATCCAAGCGAATGGCATCTAATCCTTATCCCTTTCTACAATTTAAAGGAGCCGCCATGCCAGCACTTTACTTTACCGAGACCGAGTATCAGGCCCGCTTTGCCTCTACAAAACTGGAAAATGCAGGCTCGTGGACTTGATACCCTGATCCTCTCTGATCCTGCCAACATCTTCTATTTGACCGGCTTCGACGCGTGGGCCTTTTATGCGCCTTTGTTTCTCGTTGTCGCCACCAACGAGGATCAGCCGATTTGGATCGGACGATTTATGGATGCCGTTTCGGCGCGCGACACGACTTATTTGCGCGACGAAAACATTCGCGCGTATCCCGAATGGGAGAGCACGATGTCCCCTTCGGCAAATTCCGCACGGCGAGATCTGACGACGCGCGCCACGGTGCCGCCTTCCATGACCCATCGATCTTGACCGGCTTGGCGTAGGATTTGGCGTCGTTTAAGCGGCCGCGAACATAGGGATCAAGTAACAGATAGAGGATCTGCAGCACGCCTGCCAAAAATTCCTGTCAGCTGCGATCGCCCATCCGTGCGAGGGTTATCTTCTGTTCATTGATCGTGCGGACCGCATCCATGACTGTCCGCGAAGCGGATGATGAGACGTTTGATTGCCCCTTCAGGACGTGATGCACCGTACCGACGCCGACGCTCGCCGCCGCGGCAATTTCCTTGATGGTTCCCAGTCGTTCGATCCCGATCGCCGGTTCGTATGTCATGTCCAACTCTCCTCGCCACAATGAGAAACGGGCGGCGGCTGCGCAGCCGCGGCTGCGCAGCCTCCTGCATCAGGTCTTGCGGCTCTTCTGGCGATAGACGTCGGCAATCACGGCGGCGATAATGATCAGGCCCTTGATGATCTCCTGATAGAAAGCATCGACGCGCAGGAAGGTGAAGCCCGACATCATCGTGCCGAGGATGATCGTGCCGATCACCGTGCCCGTGATGCGGCCGACGCCGCCGGTCAGCGAGGTGCCGCCGATCACCGCCGCGGCAATCGCGTCAAGTTCGTACATCACACCCATTCCGGCCTGCGCAGTTTGCGCGCGCGATGCGGTGACGATGCCGGCGACGCCCGCGAGCAGACCGGCGACGGCATAGACTTTGATCAGGTGGCGCTCGACGTCGATGCCGGAGACACGTGCGGCCTGCACATTGGCGCCGATGGCGTAGGTGAACTTGCCATAGCGCGTATAGCGCAGCGCCACGTGGAAGATCACGGCGACCACCAGAAAAACCACCACCGGCCAGATGCCCGAGCCGATGAAGGTGAACTGGTCGGTCAGCCCCGACACCGGTTGACCCTTGGTGTACCACTTGCACAAGCCCCGCGCGGACACCATCGTGCCCAGCGTCGCGATGAAGGGCGGGATCTTGGTGTAGGCGATCAGCGCTCCGTTGAACACGCCAGCGAGCAGGCCGACTGCCAGTCCGACCAGGATCGGGATGACAACCGGCAAGTCGGTGAGCGAGGGATAGAGTGCTTTGGTCCAGGCCGACGATTGCGCCAGGCTGGCCGCGATCATAGCAGTCAGGCCAACCATGGAACCCGACGACAGGTCGATGCCGCCGGTGATGATGACTTGGGTGACGCCCACCGCAATGATGCCGATGACCGAGACCTGCAGGATCATGATCTTCAGGCGTTGCGCATTCATCAGGAAGCTCTGGCCGACGAAGATCCAGCCGAGCAGTTCGAACACCAGTGCAATTCCAAGCAAGATGAGAAGGATGTTCGCTTCGACCGGCAGTCGGCGCCTGTTGGCCCCGATCCCAGTGAAAACGGCGGGTCCCGGCAATGTGCTGTTCGTTGACATGTTGTATCCTCCCTAGTTGTGTTTGGGTCCTATTTCGAAGCCAGTTCCATGATCTTGACCTGTGTCGCCTCTGCCCGATCGAGAATCCCCGTGACGTGTCCTTCGTGCATGACCAGGATGCGGTCACTCATGCCGAGCACCTCGGGCATTTCCGACGAGATCATCATCACCGCCACGCCATCGCGCGCGAGTTCCGTGACCAAGCGATGTATTTCGGCCTTGGCCCCAACGTCGATGCCGCGCGTCGGCTCGTCGAGGATGAGAATCCTCGGCTTGGTCAGGAGCCAGCGCCCAATCAGCACCTTCTGCTGGTTGCCGCCGGACAGGTTTTCGATGCGTTGCGCGAGATTTGGCGTTTTGACGCGCAGCGTTTCGCTCATCAGCGTGCAGGCGCTGGTGATGCCCTTTTCGGCCACGAAGCCGCGTGACACGTAGTCTTGCTGCAGCACGGCGATCTGCATGTTCTCGAGGATATCGAGGATGAGCAGGCAACCGGTTTCCTTGCGGTCCTCGGTCAGCAGCGCCATGCGGTGACGAATAGCGACGTTCGGCGACGAGATGGTCACCGGCTTGCCGTGGATCTCTATGGAGCCCGAACTCGCCGGCGTCACACCGAAGATCGCTTCGGCGACGTTGGAGCGGCCCGAACCCACCAGCCCGGCGACGCCCAGGATTTCGCCGGCGCGGATATCGAAGGAGACGTCGGTAAAGACCCCGGAAAGCGTCAGGTTCTTCACCGACAGCACGACCTCGCCGATCGGGACTTCCTCCTTCGGAAACATCTGTGTGATCTCGCRCCCGACCATCATGCGGATGATGTCGTCACGGGTCACATCACTCGAAAGGTGCGTGCCGATGTAGCGGCCGTCGCGGAACACCGAGAACTCGTCGGYGATCTCGAACAGCTCGTTCATCTTGTGGGTGATGTAGATAATGCCTTTGCCTTGCGCTTTCAGGTCGCGGATGATGGTGAACAGGTGGGAGACCTCGCGCTCGGTCAGGGCCGATGTCGGTTCGTCCATAATCAGCACGTCAGATTCGTAGGAGACGGCCTTGGCGATCTCGACCATCTGCCGGTTGGCGACGGTGAGATCGCGCACCTGCACCTGCGGATGGATGTTGATATTGAGCCGCCGGAACAGATCCGCCGTCATCTTGTTCATTGTGGCATGATCGACGAGGCCGAAGCGATTCAGTGGCTCGCGCCTGATCCAGATGTTCTCCGCCACCGTCATGTAGGGCATCAGGTTCAGTTCCTGATGGATCATGGCGATGCCGTTCTCGAGTGCATCCAGCGGCGACTTCAACTGGATAGGCTTGCCGCGCAGATGCAGCTCACCGCGGTCGGGATGATAGATGCCGGCGATGATCTTCATCAGCGTTGACTTGCCCGCGCCGTTCTCGCCCATCAGCGCATGAACCGTTCCGGGCCGCAGCCTGAACGACACGTCGTCCAGTGCAACGACGCCGGGAAATTCCTTGCGGGCGTTCTCGATGGTCAACAGATATTCGGAACCTGCGGCCGAAGCCCTGTCGCGGGCGGCGGCCGGTGTCGATGCACTGCTCATGGCGTGCTTCTCCTCCTTGGGGGTGATTTTCGACTGGGCGCGCGGATGCGCGCCCAGCTAGCGTTGGCCAAGAAAGATCAGTTCTTGCTCTGGAAGGTCGCCAGATTGGCCGGCGTCACCAGCTCGAACGGCACGAAGACCTTCTGGTCGACCTTCTCGCCCTTGGCGAGCTTCAGCGCCGCATCGACCGAACCAACGCCCTGGCCGGCGGCGTTTTGGAACACGGTGACGTCGAGGTCGCCGGCAGCCATTGAGGCGAGCGCATCTCCGGTTGCGTCGACCCCGCCGACCAGCATCGACTTCATGTCGATGCCGGCCGCCTTCATCGCCTGGATGGCGCCGATCGCCATCTCGTCATTGTTGGCGACGACGGCGTCGAACTGGATGCCAGCCGACAGCCAGTTGCTGACAAGGTCGGTGCCCTGGGTGCGCGACCAGTTGGCGGTCTGCTCCTCGACGATCTTCATGAACGAGCATTCCGGCGTCGCGATCACGTCGTGGACGTCCTGCGTGCGCTGGCGGGCCGCCTGGTTCGACAGTTCGCCCATCATCACCACGATTTTGGCTTCGGTCTTGCCGGCTTCCTTGAGCAGGCGGCAGATTTCCTTCGTTTCCAAAGTGCCCGACTCGACCTCGTTCGACGCGACGAACGCTTGCTTCTCCGGCAGTTTGTCGACGTTGACCGGTTGGCGGTTGACATAGACCAGAGGAATACCAGCATCGGCCGCGATCTTCGACATCGCGGTTGTCGCGTCCGTGTCCACCGGATTGACAATGATCGCGCTTACCCCCGAAGCGATGAAGTTCTGGATTTGGCTCTGCTGCTTGGCGACGTCGTTTTGTGCGTCCTCGACCTGTAGCGTCACGCCATTAAGCGTCTTGGCATAATCGATCATGCCGTTGCGCAGAACGGTGAGGAAGTTGTCGTCGAACTGCGCCATCGACACGCCGATGTTCTCGGCCAGTGCCGAGGTTGTCATCAGCGCCGAGATTGCGGCGCCCAGAATCAGTTTCTTCATGTCAGTTCCTCCATTTTAAGGCGTCCGGTGCGCCCGATCCTCCCGGAACTCCCCCGGTTCGGGGGTCGTATCGAAACGGCAAGTGCCTCAGCGCCAAGGCCTCGGTGGCAGTTTTGCCGTTACGAATTCCATGTTCACCCGCGTCCGCGCCTCCAATGTTGGAAGACGATCGTCTTGTGGCCGTTGAGCATGACGCGGGTCTCCAGATGCAGCTTGACCGCACGCGCGAGCACCCTGCTTTCGATGTCGCGGCCGACCGCCACGAAATCTTGCTCGCTCATCGAATGCGTCACGCGTTGGGTCTCCTGGTCGATGCCACAACCTCGGCGTTCAGCCATCCGACCTTGATCTGGGAGAGGATGTGCAGGAGTGCCTGGTCGAACTTCGAAACCATGACGACGATCTACGAGCGTGGCCTTCATGGCGAAGCGCTCGATAGGCGATTTCGGCGCCGCTTCGATATCGTCCTTGACCGCATAGGTCGGTGCCGCGACGGCGATCCGCAAGAAGCGGCTTGTCTGGCGCTCCAGAACTGGTTGCGCTGGGCAATGTTGGTGCCCATCGCCGCAAGTTCGGTGGTGACGCCGGCCACGATGCCGGGGTGGTCGTCGCACGAAAGGCTCAGTACGTGGATCTTGTCCRCCACGGTGTGATCGCTGTGGTGCGCAACGAGCGTTCATGAGACAGGCAGGCCATCGAGGAAGCGGCGCAGTTCGCCCGCGTCGATACCGACGACGTGGCGCTGCTCGGGGTAGATGCCGCTGCGCACGTCGGCGGCGAACTCGGAGAACGCCGCGATGCGCTCGCGCTGCAGGCGGTCTAACTCGGCTGCGAAGTTGCGATAGGCCTTGGCGTGCCTTGGCACGTGGCCGCGATTTTGGCCCAACAGGTCGTCGCCGAAAAGATATTGGCAATCGCAGCCGGTTCCAGCACCCATGGAAACCATGAACAGGGACGTGCGTTCGCTGATGGCGGCCGCGACCTCGGCCGGCACGACCTCGATTTCGGCGCCGAACGCGCCGGCCGCTTCGTATGCCTTGACCGCGTCGAATATTTTGAGAGCGCTTTCGGCCGACTTGCCGACCGCCTTGAAGCCGCCTGTCCAGGTGGCCCGCGACGGGATCAGCCCGACATGGCCGATTACAGGTATGGCTTCGTCAGCGAGCCGCTTCACGGTGGCCAGGCTGGCGCTGCAATAGACGGCGTCGGCGCTCGCCTTGTAGAGCGCGAAAGCCCAGCGCACAAAATCGTCCGCCGTGCCGACTTCGAAGAAATTGACGCCCGGCACCGCAAACAGGCTTGGCGCAACCTCGCGGAAATGGGGAAGAACCATCATCTGCGGCGGCACCGAGACCATGTCGACGCCGGCTTTCTCCGCAGCCTCCAACTCTTCCAGCGTCTCCACGCGGATCATCGTGAACTGGTACTTGCCTTTCATGGCGCGGATATCCGCTACTGTCGGTCTCTTCCTGCTCATCGGCTGCCCCTCCCATTTTGCGTAATCATGCCGCCAGCAACGCCTTCGTTTTCACGAGAGCGAAGTCAGTTCCGAAGGCCCGGCCGCCTGCCTGATGCCAGGCGAATGTCGCGGGCCACGGCGTGGCCGGGGTCGATGCCGTTCGCCGAAGGCAGATGTCAGTCCGGCGCCTGCGCCGCAGGTCTCGATCCAATCGGTCACCTTCGTCAGCGCGGATCTTGTCTGGGTCGACGTTCGGAGGCGGCGGCGGACCGCCGCCTCCGTAGCCTTGGGAGGCTGGTGGTCCGAGGCAACGTTGGTTTCGGGGTGGAACTGTTCGCGATACTGCGGCGCCATCGGCGGCAGATCGCGTTTGATGAAGCAGTCTTCGTTGCGCCACTGGCGCAGGAAGGCCGGTATTATTTCGCGGCAGCCGGTCGGGACCGACGGCGACGGCTGGTCGCGTTTGATCAGACAGTTCAGCTTCGGCAGCGTATGGCACGACCCCATCGGGACCTTGTGATGCTCACCGGCGCGCTGCGCTTCGCGCCCTATCAGAATGCAGTCTCGTTTCGTCGGCCTATAGTCTTCGGCTGCGGCGGCTGCGCTGATCATGACCTTCCTTTTCAAGGCTGGAACCAAGACTGACAAGCTTTCCTGAAAGAGAACTACCAAATTCACTCATTTCCATCAACAGCACTTGCATTTTTTCTATCATCTACTA
This sequence comes from Mesorhizobium sp. P2_H9, assembly GCF_056403215.1. Classification (NCBI taxonomy): domain Bacteria; kingdom Pseudomonadati; phylum Pseudomonadota; class Alphaproteobacteria; order Hyphomicrobiales; family Phyllobacteriaceae; genus Mesorhizobium; species Mesorhizobium sp. P2_H9. The sequence goes on from NZ_JBFUFX010000013.1 coordinate 20,024, forward strand.
TCATTCCTTGGAAATCCTCAAAAGGAGACTGCCTTGACCAAGCGCCCAACGGTTTCGGATTTGGCCCGGGCATCGGGGGTCAGCGTGGCGACGGTCGACAGGGTTTTGAACAACCGCTTGCCGGTGCGCGAGGAGACAGCGCAGCGGGTCTATGAGGCGGCGACCGCCATCGGCTACCACGCCGCGACCCTGATCAAGCAGCGGATCCGCCAAGATCTCCCGGAATACCGGCTGGGCTTTCTTCTGCAGAAGCCCGAGCAGCATTTCTACCAGGAGTTCGCGCGCGAATTGGAGGCCGCGGCGACCAATGCGCCGCGGTTCCGCGGAATTCCGGTTGTCGATTTCTGGTCGAGCCAGGCTCCCGAGGACATCGTCGTCCATCTGGAGAAACTGGCAGCAAGAACGAATGCCATTGCATTGGTTAGCCCCGATCATCCGACGATCACGGTCGCCGTGGAGAGCTTGAAAGCCCGCGGTATTCCGGTGTTTTCGCTTCTGTCGGATTTCGCTCCAGGCGTTCGCGAAGGCTATGTCGGCCTCAACAACCGCAAGGTAGGACGCACCGCCGCGTGGATGATCGCGCAGTGCGCCAGCCGGCCTGGCAAGGTCGCGGTGTTTGTCGGCAGTCACCGCTTTCACGGCCAAGAGCTACGCGAGATCGGCGTGCGCGCCTATTTCCGGGAGCACGCACCGGAATTCACTGTGCTTGAGACGCTGGTCAATCTCGAAACGGCCGATCTAACCCACCATGCGATGCTCGACCTGCTCGAGAGGCATCCCGATCTCGTCGGATGCTATGTAGCTGGCGGCGGCATGGAAGGCGCTATCACTGCGTTGAGAACGGCCATGCCTGCCCATCCCCCAGTCTTGATCTGCAACGAGATAACGCCGGAGTCACGCGCCGCACTCGCCAACAACATCATCACCATGGTGTTCGCAACGCCACTGGCGCGGCTGAGCAGCGATCTCGTCAATCTCATGGCGCATGCCATCAAGGACGGCGCCGCCAACGCCCCGGGACAGACCTTCCTGCCCTTCGACATCCACGTGCCAGAAAATATCTAGGCGCCTCTGCAATAGAATCTATCATGGATGATAGAAACTCATCACGACGAGTTGACTGTATCCTGCCGCCAGATGATGGGATCGGCAGCCGCGCCGGGGAAATGACCGGCATCAACGGGAGGGAATATCGGATGCCAGTTGCTCGATTGCCGTCGTTCGCACTCAACCATATGGTAGCGCCCTCGCTGCGCTCGGACGCGTTCTTCGCGCTCTGCCGCAAGGTGGGTGTGGCGCAGGCGGAAATCCGCAACGATCTTGCAGGCAACGCCATCATGGACGGCACGCCCGCGGTCGAAATCGGCAGTCAAGCCCGCAATGCGGGAGTGTCCCTGATCAGCATCAACGCGCTGCAGCGCTTCAACGAATGGACGCCGGCCCGCGAGGCCGAGGCGATCGCCCTCGCCGACTATGCGCAGGCCGCAGGCGCGGCAGCGCTGGTCCTCGTTCCGGTCAACGATGGCTCGGGACGGGCGGACGGGGAACGTCAGAAGAACGCAAGGACTGCCCTTCGCGGCCTGAAGCCGATCCTGAGTGACCGCGGCGTGGTTGGCCTGGTCGAGCCGCTGGGCTTCGCCATCTGCTCCCTGCGCTCCAAACGAGAGGCGGCAGACGCCATCGCGGACATCGATGGCGTGGGCGCCTTCGGGCTGGTGCACGACACATTTCATCATTTCCTCGCTGGAGAGCCGGCGCTGTTTGCGGAGATGACCGGCCTCGTCCACATATCGGGTGTCGCCGATAAGGAAGTGGGGATCGACGACATGCGCGACCCGCATCGCGTGCTGGTGGATGAGAAAGACCGACTCGACAATATCGGCCAGATTCGTGCATTGCAAAGCGCGGGCTACGCCGGCCCCCTCTCCTTCGAGCCATTCTCGCCGGCCGTCCATGAACTCGATGACCCCGCACGCGCGCTCGCCAACAGCATCGCTTTCATTCGAGCCCGGCTGTAAGCGATGTGTTGCAACGTTTTGACTACCAGCGCTATGGCGACATTTTCGAAGGATTGGACGTTCAAGGGCCGCCAATTCGACCGGTCGTTGATCCTGCCTTGCGTGCAGCCGCAATCATCCTAAACGGCATCGAAATGGTTCACATGATGCGCAAGCAACAGGTGAGTTTCGCCTTCAATCCGGATCCATCCCCGTCCGGTTCAAAATCGTTGCCGCGTGATGGCCTTGCGTCAGACCTCTCTGCGCTTCCTTGAGCGGTTGCAACAAAACCAGGCAGATTACCGTGTGCTGGTGACGCCCTGCTGCGCGCCTGTAATGTAGCGGGGACACGACATGCTCAAAATGAGCCCGTACCTAGCTTCACCAACTGGTCGGGCGGGAGGCCTGTGAAGATTGCACCCACCCCTATGTTATTTGCTGACCGGGGGATCCAGCCTTGTGTCGAGGGCAAAAGCTTCCTGAACTTAAGCGTGTAGGAAGATGCCGCTACGCTCGCCACGAAGATGATGTTCCAGCTATATGAAGAGACCGCGCTTGGCATAGCTATGATGGGATGTTTCATCAGGAGGTCATCCCCGAATGCCTGCTGACCCGCGCTTGGTATGCCGGGGCGCAGCCAGTTCGGATTGGGCACGCTTGCAGGATCGACGACATGGATAGCCGATGGATCGCTGAGGACAGCGGCTGTTAATGTGTGGGCAACTGTGTCGAGGGCGCGAAAACCCTTATGCACGGCGACCTCAAGGATGGCCGTGGCGGGATCGACCGAGCAGTACACAGCTCATACGCCCTTGCTGTTCCAGCGGTCGCCGACCCGATAGGCACCCTCGCCGCTATTCCATGTCGCGGCATGGACGGCCTGGTCGAGCCGCCACGCAATGAGTTCCGTCCCTCCGAGCGCCATCGGCAGGGGCGTCATGCATAGACGCCGTATGCAAGCCGCTCCAGATAGTCTTCGACCAGTTCCACGCCGGCGGGAGTGCCCAGCAGATCGATCGGACGGCGCTGGTCAAGACCGATCGCCGGGCGCTCCAACCATTGTTCAGCTTCGGCCTGCGTGCCGAGCACATCCGTCGCCTTCGCCAGGATCTCTGCGAATTTCCAAGTCCGTCCGCTCTGCTCCTGGCTAAGAGGCTTGGAGGGAGCGTCTTTGCGGCGCTGCCAGGTTCGTAGGCTCATACCAACGGCCTTTTCGAGCGACGCCGTCTTGTTGATGAAGACCAGTTGTCCGACGAGGTGATTTAGCGCCGAGGCCGGCAGGCCGAGTAGAAGCAGTTCATGCGCATCAAGGGCACTGGTCAATCGACGCGACAAGACCCGATATCCGCCGAGCAGTGCCTCCACCCTCTGGAGATCACTGCCTCCGCTTCCATAGGGGCCTTGTCTGCTGTGGCTGTCATGCGCACCTTCTGTGTCACGTGTCGCCTAAGATACGACGGCTGTCGCATGATTTCCAGCGCGTGTGAATTGATCTTGAAGACCGAGCACCTGCCCCGAAAACAACCGGGGCAGACGAGGCATTGTTCTGCGGAGAGAAAGACGGCGGCCGTCGCTGTCCGATCGAACCGGGTCTTAATGGGCAAAAGCAGGGCCTGACGCCGACGGACAGACGGTGCTCGAGAGGGTTCTGTCGCTGAGAAACGTTTGACCTAGGCTCCAAAAGCGCTGCCCCGCGCCAGGTGGCACACAAGTGATCTCTGGGTCGGCTCCTGCGTGACGCCACAGTGGTTGGACGAACGGGATGTCGCGGCAGTTGCGCGCGCAGTGCATCGCCGCGCTGCGTGTCAGTGGCATGGACCGAAGTATGGCTCGCGCCCGCTGCAACAAGCAGAAGCCATCCAACCACACTCGTGGCGCCCGAGCGTTTCCTCGCGCTAGCTGTCGCATTTGGCATAGATTTGTGAAGTTGCGGAGGGCAAAGACCATGAGGTTATCGATTGCACCGTCCTGGGGAGCGTTGACGAGCGGAGACCTGCAGCTCACTTTCGCCCGGGTTGCCCAGATCGGGTTCCTCATTCTCCGGAAATCAGTCAAAGCCTATGGAAGTCAAATCAACACAGGCCAGGAGATCAGCTGGTAGAAACGGCCAACGCCACGTTGTTGATGCCGACCTGATCGCCGTAGTGATAGCCGTGACCGACGGCGAGCCGCGCGTCTTGACCATCGGGGAGGCCCAAGCCTTGCCGTCCGGTCCCTTTGAACTTGGCCATCGATCCCTCCAGTCCGGTCTGAGGGCGTGGGTAGAGCGCCAGACCGGTCACCCGCTCGGTTATATCGAACAGCTCTATACGTTTGCCGACCGCGACCGAACCGCCGACGAGCGCGTGCAGATTTCGATCAGCTATCTCGGCCTTGCGCGCGAAGAGCAGTCCGACAGGTCGGCGCACGGTTGGCGGAGCTGGTACGACTATTTTCCGTGGGAAGATCACCGTGCCGGCGTACCGGCTATACTGCCTGATACCGTCGTGCCAGGACTTTTGGCTTGGGCTGAAGAGGCAGAAGACCCGAACATCCGCCGCGATCGCGGTCTGCGCGTGGAATTCGCCTTTGGCCTGGATGACCGTGGCTGGAACGAGGAACTCGCCCTGCAGCGATACGAACTGCTCTATGAAGCCGCGTTGGTGGCCGAGGCCACGCGCAGTTGGGACAAAGGCAATCCGCTGTCCATTGCTGGCCGGTCGATGATCGCCGACCATCGCCGCATTCTGGCGACCGGGATCGCCAGATTGCGGACCAAGATCAAGTACCGACCCGTCGTGTTCGAACTGATGCCGCCGGCATTCACGCTGCTGCAGTTGCAGCGCACCGTTGAGGCGCTCGCTGGCCGGCTCGTGCACAAGCAGAATTTCCGGCGTCTCATCGAACAGCAGGATCTGGTCGAGGAAACAGGCGAGACCGTGTCTGAAACACGAGGGCCTCCGGCCAAACGCTTCCGCTTCCGCCAAACGGTTCAGGCGGAACGAACTGTCGCAGGGACGAAATTGCCACTTTCACGCGCTTGACATTCAATATGCTCAAGTTAAGCATATACCTCTATTATACTCAATACGAGCATAATGAAGGTAAGACATGTTCAACGCCTCAACGCGCACGACCGAGCTCTACGACCGAGTGCGGCGAGTCATCCCGGCCATCGAGTGGCCAGCCTTCGCTGGCGATATCGAGGCCATCCTTGATCTGAAGCGGCAGCGAAACGCCGTCATCCTGGCGCACAACTACCAGACACCGGAGATCTTCCACTGTGTCGCCGACATCGTCGGTGACAGCCTGGCGCTGGCCCGCAAGGCAATGACGGCCGACGCGGACGTCATCGTGCTGGCCGGCGTCCACTTCATGGCCGAGACGGCGAAGCTGCTCAACCCGCAGAAGACGATACTCATCCCCGACTTGCGCGCGGGCTGTTCGCTGGCGGATTCGATCACCGCCGCGGACATCCGACTGCTGCGGCAAGGCTACCCAGGCGTGCCGGTCGTCACTTACGTCAACACATCGGCCGAAGTGAAAGCCGAGTCCGACATCTGCTGTACCTCCGGCAACGCCAAGGCCGTCGTCGAGTCCCTAGGTGTTCCCCGGGTGATCATGCTGCCCGACGAATATCTGGCCCAGAACATCGCCGCCCAGACCGAGGTGGAGATCATCGCCTGGAAGGGGCATTGCGAGGTGCATGAGCGTTTTACGCCCGCCGACATCCGCCAGTTGCGCGAGGATCATCCGGGGGTCACGGTGCTGGCGCATCCCGAATGCCCGCCGGAAGTCGTCGCGGAAGCTGATTTCTCCGGTTCGACGGCCGCCATGTCAGATTATGTCGGAAGGCAAAAGCCGCCTCGCGTCGTGCTGATGACCGAGTGCTCGATGAGCGACAACGTCGCGGTCGAGCATCCCGAGGTCGAGTTCATCCGACCCTGCAATCTATGCCCGCACATGAAGCGGATAACGCTCGCCAACATCCGTACGGCGCTCGAGCAGAACCGCCATGTCGTGACCATCGCACCCGAAATCGCCGGTCGCGCGCGGCTGGCCGTCGAGCGGATGCTGGCCGTATGAGCATGGACGTCCACCATCTCGCCGGCCGGCCGGTGATCATCGGCGGCGGCATAGCCGGGCTGATGACCGCGCTGCATCTGGCGCCCGAGCCGGTGCTTCTCCTGTCCAGGACGCCATTGGGTGCTGACGCCTCCAGCACCTGGGCACAGGGCGGCCTCGCCGCAAGCCTCGGCGACGACGACGATCCAGCACTCCACCTTGCCGACACGCTCGCCGCAGGCGATGGCCTTTGCGACAGGGAGATGGCGAGCCGGATCCTCAATGCGGCGCCGGGCGCGATCGAGACATTGGCGGGCTTCGGGGTCCGCTTCGACCGCATGCCGGATGGGACGGTGCGTCTCGGACTGGAGGCCGCGCACAGCCGGCGCCGCATCGTTCATGCCGGCGGCGACGGCAGCGGGCGCGAAATCATGCGTGCCTTGGTCGCGGCCATCCGTTCGACGCCGACAATAGAGGTCGTCGAGGGGTTCGAAGCGCGCCGGCTCGCCGTGGTGGACGGCAAGATCGCCGGTGTTCTGGCGAGCGGTCCGAAAGGCCCAGCGTTCTTCACCACGGGACGGGCCGTCCTCGCCACCGGCGGGATCGGCGGGTTGTTTGTCGACAGCACCAATCCTCTGGGCAGTTGCGGACAGGGCTTGGCGCTCGCGGCCCGCGCGGGGGCTGTCCTTGCCGATATGGAATTCATCCAGTTCCACCCGACCGCGTTCGATGGATCGAACCGCCCCATGACGCTCATCAGCGAGGCGGTTCGCGGCGAAGGCGCTGTGATCGTCGACGAGACGGGCCGACGTTTCCTCGACGGCTTGCAAGGCGCGGAACTCGCACCACGTGACATCGTCGCGCGCGCCGTCTGGAGGCACCTGGCAAACGGCCATGGCGTCTTTCTCGATGTGCGGGAAAAGCCCGGCTCGGCATTCGCGCGCCAGTTCCCGACGATTGCATCGGCCTGCGCCAGGGCCGGCATCGATCCGACGCGTGATCTCATTCCCATTCGCCCTGCCCAGCACTATCACATGGGTGGCGTCGCCGTGGATCGGGACGGGCACACTTCTGTTCCGGGACTTTGGGCTTGCGGCGAAGTCGCCTCGACCGGGTTGCACGGCGCCAACCGGCTCGCCAGCAACTCGCTGACCGAGGCCGTCGCCTGCGCGCGCTGGGCCGCCGAGAGTGTAGCCGGTTCGCCTGACGGCGGCGGAAAGCTAGCCATGGTACCTCACCTACCCGCGCCAGATCCAGGACCTGTGCGCCCTCTCCTGTCGCGTGCCCTCGGCGTCACAAGAGATGGCGAAGGGTTGAAAGAAGCTGCACAGGCCTTGCTGCCGCTGTCGCAGCGGCACGATGCGGCATCCGATCCCGCCGCCGTCGGGCTGATAATCGCGATTGCCGCCTTGCGGCGCCGGGAAAGCCGTGGGGCTCATTTCCGGACGGACTTTCCGCATCATGCGACTGTTGCCCAGCGCTCCGAAATCACGCTCGAAGCCGCCCTTGTGGCAGCGCGAGAACTCGAATCCCTGCTGGAAGATGTCCCATGATGAACCTCTCGCCGCTTCCGGCAATCATGCTCGAACCTCTGGTTCGGGCAGCTCTGCTCGAAGACCTTGGCAGGGCCGGTGACTTGACCACGGATGCCGTCATACCGAAAGACCATCGTGCGACAACCCTGCTGACAGCGCGCCAGGCCGGAACCGTCGCCGGTCTCGATCTGGCAATGCTTGGCTTCAAGTTGATCGATCCGAAAGTCGAAATGACCGTACATCGGCCGGACGGCAGCGACGTCGCGCAAGGCGAGATTATTGCCTCGGTGAGCGGTCCGGCCCGGGCCATTCTTACCGCGGAGCGGACGGCGCTCAATTTTCTCTGTCATCTGAGCGGCATCGCCACGGCGACGGCATCGGTCGTCGCGGCGGTCCGCGGCCACGGCGCAAGGATCGTCTGCACGCGCAAGACGACACCTGGTTTGCGGGCGATCGAAAAATACGCCGTGCGCGCCGGTGGTGGCTCCAACCACCGCTTCGGCCTCGACGATGCCATCCTGATCAAGGACAACCACATCGCCATCGCCGGTGGAATTCGCCCGGCCATCGAGCGGGCCAGAATGAGCGTCGGCCATCTCGTCAAGATCGAAGTCGAGGTCGATACGCTGGCCCAGTTGGAAGTGGTCCTGGCCCTCGCCCCAGACGCCGTGCTGCTCGACAATATGTCGCTCGACGAGCTACGTCAGGCGGTGGCTATGGTTGCCGGCCGGGCGGTCACCGAGGCGTCGGGTAGGATAACCCTGACGACGGCACCGGCCGTGGCTGCGACAGGCGTTGATCTGATTTCCATCGGTTGGTTGACCCATAGCGCACCAATCCTTGATATCGGGCTCGACTGTCGTGAGCCTTGAACGTCGAGCCTGACGCCGCCTGTCTGCGAGATTTTTCCACTCCGGGCGGGCGGAATGCGCAAGCTACGCTTTAAGGATCCGCTCTCGAAAGAATATCCACCACCTTTCTCGTCGGCTGCATGGCTCAAACAGCAGCTATCTATGGGTGATCAAAAATCGCCCATCCCAAATCTGCCCTTTTGGCGGCCGCCCTGGCCTTCAATCGCTGCGTAGAATCTTTGCTTCGAGCGCAGCTGCGACAAAAGCCCGCCGAGCGGCCGGTGGATGGGCCTCACCTCGCAACACCTGCAGACAGGCGTCCATTGCCACCTTGCGCTTCTCGGTCTGACGATGGAGATCCCGCAGCAGGATAGTGGCCGCATCATTGACGTCGACCACAATACGCTCCGCGCCATGACGGCTGACCTGGACAACGACTGGCCTCTCAAATCTGTTCAAGCCCATCATCACTCCCCCTCCAGCGCTGGCGACAGGCCTTTGCCCGCACTGATGTCTGCAGCCGAAATTTCGGCCGGGTCCCGCCCAAACGTGATCGCTGCCCAGGCGATCACGATCTGCGCTGTCTCGCTCATGTTTGCTAGTGTGGGATGTGGCCCGCTATAGAACTCAATGACGCCTCTGGTGGTATCGCATACTTCATGAAAGCCTACGCCTACATTTATCCACTGCCTGTTTTACATTGCAGCAATCCATTGCATAGCGGCGGTTGGATCCTCCAATACCGAGGCTCGCTTCGCAAAGCCGACAAGGGCATTGCAGGCAGCGCTTACCGATGCATGCCCACCATAGGCGTCATGGCATGCCCGAAGGGCGGTTTCATGGGCCTGGTCCCTGCGATCTTCCGGCCACCCATCGAGAAAGTCGATAGCGTCCGCAAGACTGGCAATCTCTTGCACCAGATAGGTCGCTCGCTTCACGAAAATGGGGCTGCTGAAAACCTCAACGTTCATTCGTGCCTCCCCATACACTCAGCCCTCGTTTCGGAAAGCCGTACCCCGTGGAGAGCCACCCGGCCAGCTGCCATGATTCAAGAGAACAAACTCTGTGACAAGCTCGCTGGCGCTGGCATTTGCCGCTTCAGCCCGTCTTGCAAAAAATCCCTTCTTCCCCGCGTCGTCAGAACGCCCGTGTGTAGGTCCACAGCTGTGCAGGCGGAATGTTGCGGACGACGAAATCATAATGAGAGACGATGTAGCGGTCGGGCATTTTGATCACTGGTGACAAGGGCCCATAGGTGATTTGCATCACGGGTCTTCCAGCAGGAATTCGGGCCAGCAAATCCTCGAGCAAGGCCACGCGTTGCTCCATTGGAAAACTCAACAGTGGCACGGCGCTTATAACACAGTCGAACTGTTCGCGGGACCGCTCCGCCAGGAGATCACCCAGCGCAAATGCATCGCCCAAACGAAAATCCACGTCCGGAAAGCGTCGCGTCAGTCGATCATAAAAATCCTTGGAATATTCGACCGAAATCAGCTGCTGCGGCTCGATGCCTCTTTCCAGGATGGCCTTGGTGATGACGCCGGTTCCTGCACCGAGTTCAAGAACTGGCATGCCGGACGCCGGATTAATCACACTTGCCATGCGGCGCGCGGCATGAGCGGACGTTGGCATGAGCGCGCCCACTCTTTTCTTATCCTTTTGCCAGCCCCTGAAGAATTGAATCTCTTCTTCGAATTTCCTGCCGATGCGCTGTTTCAACCGAAAGACCATATCCATTCCCTGCTCAGGCTATTCCTGGGTCGCGTTGACGACGGAACGTTTGTACAAGTTTTGCGACATTTACAAGCCTGAATACGACGGACCCTGCTCGTGGGAAGACTGATTTTTCGCGGCGTTTCATTATCTCATTGTGGGGGTCTGAAGGAGGGGCGGCGGACTGTCGATCCTCTGCGCACAGATTAAGGAGAGCAGCACGCGACCTCGGAAAATCGCCTGGCTTCCTCAACAAGCTCTCGAGGCGCCAAAGACAGCCATGACGGCAATGAACTTGCCGACAACGGAAACCCGTTTCGCAAGCCACTCCTCCAAGCCATTGCTCTCGGGACATGGGTGTTCAGGTTGAGATCGTTCGATGTCCTGCTTTTGAAAAAAGGCTGCCGCCGAACTCTTGTTCGACGACAGCCAAGGTGCCTGGGAGGGCAAGAGAAAGGGTTAGATCCCCTAGCTGGGATATGTGTTGCGTGCGCTATCAGTCACGGATTGCGGCTCCCGTTACCGGGTCGAACCAATGCAGCTTCTCCTTGTCGACAGTCAGAGCCAGGCGCTGATTAGGAGCTGGAGTCAGGGCCGGAGGGATCCGCGCCACAAGGCGGTTCTTGCCCTTGTGCGGGAAGTCTTCGGTGTCTTCCGCATCGTTGACGTTCACCGGTGGGGACGTGATGTCGAAAAAAATGAACGTATCGGCCCCAAGTGCTTCCGCAACCGGGATCTTCTCGTTGAACAACGCCTCATGTTCCGCACAAACCTGGAACATTTCGGGGCGAATTCCAGCAATAACCTGTCGGCCGATACAGCTGGAAAGTGCCGGCCCAGCGGACACAGGAAAGGATATGCTTGTCCCCACTATTGTGGCGATCGGGGAACCGGCTTCTCCCCCGAGCTCGATGCGCACGAAGTTCATGGCCGGGGAGCCGATAAATCCGGCGACAAACAGATTGACTGGTTTGTCGTACAGCATTTGCGGTGTGTCGAGCTGCTGAAGATTGCTTTCCAGGCCATTGCGCACCGGCTTGAGCACCGCAACGCGGTCTCCCATGGTCATGGCCTCGACCTGATCATGCGTTACATAGAGCGTCGTGACACCCAGACGCTGATTGAGTAGCTTGAGCTCACCTCGCATTTGCACGCGAAGCTTCGCATCAAGATTGGACAAAGGCTCATCCATAAGGAAGGCCATCGGATGGCGAACAATAGCACGGCCCATGGCGACACGTTGGCGCTGGCCGCCGGACAAGGCGCCTGGCTTGCGCCCCAGGTGGCGGGTTAGATCGAGCATTTCGGCGGCAACCCGCACAAGCTTGTCGATCTCTTGCTTTGGCATTTTGCGCTGTTGCAAGCCGAAAGCCATGTTTTCATAAACGGTCATATGCGGATACAGCGCATAGTTTTGGAACACCATGGCTATATCCCGATCCTGCGGGTCGTTTTCGGTGACATCGTTGTCACCCATCAGCAGTCGGCCGCTATTCAGCGTTTCGAGGCCCGCCGCCATTCTCAGCAAGGTTGACTTGCCGCAACCCGACGGGCCGACCAAGACCAGGAATTCTCCGTCGGCGATCGCAAAGCTCACATTGGCGACGGCAACGGTCCCGTCCGGGTACGTCTTGCCAACTCCGTCAAAGGTCATAGACGCCATAAAACTACTCCGCAGCATCAGTGGGCGAGGCCAGCCGCCCGCGTGGGACAGCAAGCCCCTGTGTGTTCAGGCTCCGGCGCTGGCGATGTCTACAGCCTTGCCGCTGGCGACAGACTCCTCGATCGCCGCCAAGATCCTGGTGTTTGCCAGACCGTCCTGCGCATCGGCCAGCAATGGAGCACCGCGCACCACGCTGTCGACGAAGCGGGCAATGGATTCGAGAACAAAGCCACCGATGCGGGTCTCGCCGGTCGGGGTTATGCCGATATAGTCGTTGTACTTCAAACCTCCCTCCCCAATGCGACGCAGGCCGCCATTGTGGGTGGGATCGGCCTGGATCTGGCCCTTTTCACCGACAAACTCGATCTTGAAGTCAACCAGGGAAGGATTGTCTCGCGACAGGATCCAGCTGTTTTCCATGGTCACGACCGTCCCCTTGGAGAACTCGAGGATCGATACATGGAAATCCTTCGTGTCTACGCCGCGGCCAGACAGCGTGCCTGAGCGAGCAACCGAATAGACGCGCACGACTTCGTCAGCGAGAATGAAGCGCAAGACATCGACGAGATGGCTGCCCAGGAACCACAGCGCGGAAGACTTCGCAGCCCAGCTCAGCATTTCAAAGGGCACAAACGTGGTGTTGGAAAGACGCGCGTTCCCATGCTTGGCAAGACCGATTTGGCCGTCCTGGATCATGTCGCGGACTTGGGTGAGAATGGGGTTTACACGGTTATGAAAGTCCACCATCAGCTTGCCCGAGGACCTGGCGGCAGCCTCGGCGATTTCCTCTGCTTCCTTCACGGTCGTGGCCAGCGGCTTTTCGCTGAGAACATGCTTGCCGGCCTTGAGTGCTGCGAGCACGATCGGCGCATGGGTAAAATCCGGTGTTGCGACCGATATCGCATCGATATCGTCACTGGAAATCAGCTTCATGTAATCAGTGAACGCCCGAGCCGCCCCGAAAGTGTCCTTCATTTTGAGAGCCCTGCCCTCGTCGAGGTCGCAGACGCCGATCAGTTCGGTTTCCGGCAACACCTTGAAAGTGTGGGCGTGATTGTTGCCCCAAAGGCCCGCGCCGATGACGCCCATGCGCAATTTGCTCATTTCCATTTACTCCATTCAAACAAGGGAAGGTCAGCCTTTCACCGAGCCGAAGGTGAGGCCTCGTACGACGTATCGATCGAAAACCAGGAAGATTATCATCGGCGGGATCATTGCCAGCACGGCAGCGGCGGCGATGTAATTCCATGTCACGCCGCTGGTGGCGAAGTAGCCAAGTGTTCCGATTGGAAGGGTGGCGGTCGAGCGCGAACTCAGGACCAGCGGAAAGGCGGCATTGTTCCATGCAAACACGAATGCAAACATGGACGTCACAATGATCCCGGGGCGAACGATGGGGAGCGTGATGCGCCACATGATCGTGTACCAGCGGGCGCCGTCGACGCGGGCGGCTTCTTCCAATTCCGCCGGTACCTCATCGATGAAGCTTTTCATCAGCCACACAGAAAATGGGATCGTCAGCGTCTGCAGAACCAAAACCATGGAGAAGTAGGAGCCCTGGAGACCGATACGCGTGATCAAGATGAAATACGGAATCAAGAACGCAATCGGCGGGGCCATCAGAAGGCCGAGGTACCACAACATGATGTTCTTCTTGCCGCGCAGCTTGAAACGGGACAGTGCATAGGCGGCCGGAACCGAGAAAGGCAGATTGAGCAACACCGCGCCAATGGCGACGATCAGGCTATTCGCCAGTTGAGGCGCGTTGGTGCCTGGATCGACGAGAATATGCCGGAACGCGTCGAGATTTGGCTCGAAGGATAGTGAAGGCGGCATTGTGAAGGCGGTCTCGGCAGGGCGGATCGCAAGAGCGATGAACCACAAAATCGGCCCGACAAAAATCGCCAGGAAGAGAAGGCCGGCAGCGTAGGTTGCCGCTGTGTAGAAACTGGTTCGGCGACGGGACATCTCACCACTCCTCATGGCGAAAGGCGACGAAGACATAGAGGGCGACAATGATGTTGACGATCAGCACCGTGATCCACGTCATTGCACTGACGAGACCGATGTTGAAATTCACGAGACCCTGCTCGTAGAGCGAATAACCCAGGGTGCGCGTGGACGTGCCCGGTCCGCCGCGTGTCAGCACGAGCACCGTGTCGAAGGTGTTGAATATCTGCATGAAGCGCAGCATGACGATGATAATCGCGGTGCGCTTGATGAGCGGCAGCTTGATCCGAAACAGGATCGTCCAGGGTGACGCGCGATCCAGCCGCGCGGCCTCGATGATCTCGTCGGGGACAGCCAGCAGGCTGGCGTAGAGCACGATGGCAAAGAAGGGTGTCCACTGCCAGATGTCGACGAAAAGAATGGCGGCGAGCGCTGTGGACGGTGACCCGAGTATTCCTTGCGCCGGGACGGGTAGCCACAAAGACTGCAGCACCCAGACCAGCAGGCCCCCACCGGGATCGTAGAGATAGCGGAACAGAAAGCCGACGACGATTGGGGCAATTGTCGTCGGCAGGATCAGCAAGGCACGCACGACGTTCATGCCAGGCAGGGCCTTGAGCAGGATCAACGCGATCGTCAGCCCAAGTCCAAACTCAATTGCCGTTCCCATTGTTGACAAGATCAGCGTGTTGCCAAGCGAAGCGCGGAAATCGAAGGCATTGAAGGCCTGAACATAGTTTTCGAAGCCGACGAAGGCGAGCGGCTGCGGCCCGATCTGCAGGTTCCAGAAGTAAAAGCTCGACCTCAGCGCGAACAGCAAGGGGTAAGCGATCAGCGCAAGCAGCATTACGACCGAAGGCGCAATGAGCAGGTACGGCAGATTTTTGCGGACAAAGCTCTTCCTGCCAAGTCCGAGGGCATGCGGCGAGCGAACGGTCGTAAAGGGCATTGCCAGATCCAGTTCTTTTTCACCCGTTTCGCCGGCGCGAGCACTGTCGCGCCGGCACGAGGAGAACTGTATTACTTCTTGCCAAGCTTGCCGATCAGGGCCTTGGCACCATCCAAGGAGTCGGCGAAGCTTTCCTTTTGATAAGGGATCATGAGATTGCCCTTCAGGATGCTCTCGAACAGGCTGTTGGTCCGCTCAAGGGCAGTCTTTGGATCCTCCGTCCCGGTGAGGAGTTGGTTCAACGTGAGCCCCAGTACGCTTTCAATGGCCGTGTAACCAGGGACGGGCGGGCGCGTGATCTTGCCGTTGCCCTGCTTCATCATTGCGTACTGGACATCGAGGTAGGGATAAACAGCCTTCACCTCATCATCCTGGTAGAGTGAAGCACGGGCGAAGTCGGAGAACTGGTAATTGAGATCAGGCCAAAGAGCCATCTTCTTCTGGGTCGCCTTCGACGTGGCCCACTTGATGAAAGCGAAGCCTGCGTCCTGCCGCTCGGAGCTGGAAGGAATACCGAGGCTGTAACCGCCTACGCTGACAGTCTGAGGCACACCCTCGGCCTTCGGCAGGGCCGCCGTCGCATACTTGTCCATGACATCGGACTTCTTGCCAGTCATGTAGCCGGAGTTCTTGATCAGGTAGAAATATGGGGTCCACCAGTAGAACATGCCGACATCGCCCTTGGCGAAGCGGGTTCCGGCGTCGAACCACACGTAATTGATCGCCTCAGGCGGCGAGAGCTTGTAGAGCTGACGGTAGATATCGACGGATTTGATCCAGGCCTGGTCTGTCAGTTGCGGAGCAAAGTCCCATGGAGCGGCCGGGAATGATTTGAACCAGTTCGCACCGTGGCTCACAGAGAGCTGGGTAAACATGTGGACAATCGGCGAAGGTTGCGAGCCGCAAACCACTGTCGGAAAAACCGGTTGCCCGCCGAAGGACTTGCCTTCCAGCGACTGCAAGGTCTCGACGTACTTCGTCCAGGTCCAGTCTTCCGACGTCTGTGTCGGCGGTGCGGCAAGACCAAACTCGTCGAACATGTCCTTGCGGTACATGACGCCCTGCGCATACGCCGCGATCGGCAAAGTCCCGATCTGGCCGCGCCACATGTTGCACGAATAGAGGACCTCGGGGATGAAGTCCGACAGATCGATGTCGCCATCCTTGGCGATAAAATCGCTTAGTGACACGATCCAACCGTTGTCCAGATACTGCCCAAGCCACATCTGATCGACAACAATGACGTCGGCATCGGAAGTTTTGGCAACAAAGGAGGACACGAGACGCGACTGAAGCGCGTCATAGGAAAGGCTTTCCAATTCGACCTTGATGCCGGTTTCCTTCTCGTATTCGGGAACCATCGCCTTCATTGCAAAGAAGAACGGGTCTTCAACCGACAGGACGCGCACCGAGTTGGCGTCTTGGGCGGCGGCACGCCGGGGCGCAGACAGGGTCCCGACGCCGGCCACGAGAGCCGCGGCGGATACGGTTTTCAGCATGTTGCGGCGCGAAATGTTTGCGATATTAATGGGCATTGGACACTCCTCCAGTTGCTTTTAATCCGATCCGGCCCTGCACATGCTTGTGCCAGGAGCTTGCGGTCGTCCCTCAATCTGCCTTTTCAGCAGTTAGTTTGTACTTCGCACAAACCTATGATACTGTCAAGAAGCCGTCATGATGAAAATTAGCAGGACGCAATTTGGCGTCGAAGTTGGAAAGCGCGCCCCCCAGAGCCCATAGGGTATACTGGTCGGGCACAACGCTACAGCGTACAAAATCCAACGGGCCAAACTGGAGATGTAAGTTGAAATTCGAGAACCAGCCCTCCTACTCGTTAGGCCGCCGCACGCTCTCCACCAAAGACGTTGCGCCTGGCGAGGCTGGCACCAACGTGACCCTTATTTCGCAATTGACTCTCGGTGCCATCAATCGCGGGCGCGTGTTGCAGGCTTTGTACGATAATGGGCCCAAAAGCCGCGTGGACCTGGCGCGTCTCGCGGGGGTGAACCGTACGACGATAACCGGCATCGTTCAGCCGATGATTGAGGAGAAACTCCTGGTAGAAGGGGACGCAGCCCCTTCGGACGTCAAAGGGGGCAAGCCTGCCCGCCCGCTTTTCTTCAATCCTGATGCTCCCATGCTCGGAGCGGTGCTCCTTCTTCCCGGTAAGATCCAGACGTGCCTTGTAACGCTGACCGGGGAAATCAAGGCGCATATGAAAACCGAATTCGATCCGCTTGGCGACAGGGATGCCTTCCTGTCGGTAATGAGGGAAACGCTTTCGTCGACGCTTTCTCAAGCCCCTCAGGCACCGTTTGGGATTGGTGTTGCCTCTGCGGGAATGATCGACAGTGACAATGGCGTTATCCTTGCCGTAAATCTCGCGCCTGTTTTGACGGGACTGCCCCTGGTAGACCTGTTGCAGGAACATTTCTCGCTACCAGTCGTCATTGATCACCACCCCCGGGCCTTGCTTGTCGGCGACCGATGGTTTGGACCTGGGCGCGGACTGCAGACCTTCGCGGCGATCTACACCGGGGAGGTTCTGGGAGGAGCGTTCTATATCGAGGGGAAGGTCTATCGCGGGCTTGCCGGCTCTGGCGGCGAACTTGGCCATTCCGTCGTTCAAATCGATGGCGAGGCCTGCAATTGCGGTAAACGCGGCTGCTGGGAAACGGTGGCTGCCTTGCCTTGGCTACGACGAGAGGCTGGCCGACTGGGGTTGCGGGATCCGGGCAACATTACATGCGCGCGTCTTGTGAAAGAGGCGGACGACGGGTCGAAGGCGGCAGATGCCCTCCTCGACCGCTACACTCGAAATGTGGCTTTCGGAATCGTCAACCTGCAGCAGACGCTATCTCTTAACTCCTATGTCCTTCATGGCGACGTCGCGGGCGGCGGCCAAATGGCTGCAGAGCGCGTCAGGCAACACGTCGAACAACTGGTGATGATGAGACCAAACCAGGAAATTT
This sequence comes from Mesorhizobium sp. P2_H9, assembly GCF_056403215.1. NCBI lineage: Bacteria > Pseudomonadati > Pseudomonadota > Alphaproteobacteria > Hyphomicrobiales > Phyllobacteriaceae > Mesorhizobium > Mesorhizobium sp. P2_H9. The sequence continues at coordinate 37,701 of NZ_JBFUFX010000013.1, forward strand.
CCATCACAGTGAACGGTATTGGCGAGGGCCATACGGCACTGCGAGGGGCGGCAGGTTTGGTGCTATCGAGTCACCTGAAGGTGGTCATCTAGAGCAGGTGACAATGATTACCCATAGTCGCGTCAACAGTCATCAAGCTAGAGCAAGGGCGCCTTGGGAGGCTGCTCAAATTCAATTCGCCGCTTTTAAGCATCCTTCTTTCGCTTGATGGTGTCGCTCCGTCAGCCGCGCCAGCACGAACTGGCCATGGCCGACCACATCGGCGTGTCCGATGTCACACGCTCCGAGTCTGGACGATCCCGGCCAGCCGGCGCGGCTGCGGACCCGAACGGGAATAACCTGCTCGCTACGACGACAGCGCCCCTCGGATAGCCCTGACGGCCGCCAGCGCTGTCCGCATCCTCGTCGTGCTGACGAATTCCGGCCAGCTCGACAGGACAACCGCCGCGAAATCCGCCACCGGGTCGATGTAGATCAGTTGTCCGAAGACGCCGAGGGCCATATAGACGCCGCGTGCGGTATCTTCGATCCAGAACTGGTTGTGATATGCCCCGGCGGGTAGAACCTCTTGATAGACGCCGCCGAAGAGTGTCGGGTCAGCACCAAACCGTGTCCCGGCAATCCACTCGGTCGACACGATACGCCGGCCATCGATCTCGCCGCCGCGAAGATGCAGCAGGGCGAAACGAGCATAGTCGCGAAGAGTCGCATTGAACCCGCCGTCACCCAGAGCATAGCCGGCCTTTTGTCGCCATCTACCCGCAGATCGTCCCGGACCGGCGTGGCGTTGAACGAGAGCGCGGCAATGCTCGCTTAAATGGATTTCGCCTGAGCGCCAGTCTTTTAGGCAGGCTTATAGAAATGAGCGAACCTTCAAAAGCGAATGCTGCAATCTATGCATGTGGGCGGATCACTCGGTGGATTTTGAACGGCCTGCCGACTTTAGCCCAAGCGTTGGATAAAGCGCATCAACCGCTACAATGTCGGCATTCAGTTCGCCAATCATCCAGTCCCTTACCTGCGTAACGATTGGGCGTGCGGGTTTGTCGCGCAGGCGGACGAGATGGCACTGGCGGCCCGTAATCATGAGCTGCTCGCGCGCCGGCACCAGAGCCTGCGTCCGAAGCCAGTGGGCAATGACGTTCAGCCAACCGAGCGCCACGCCCTGCCCGAGCAATGCGGCCTGAACGACGATGGCATAGTCGGAAAAAATCATCGAATTGACAGCGTCACCCTCGTTCAGTGGTGAGAATAGACTGGACCAGTTCGGCTGTGCGTCACTCAGATTGATCGTGGTGTCGGGCATCCGCTTCACATCGGTTGCCTCCGAACCATGGCTTTCTCTGTAGGAGGGGCTACAGATGGGGATGAGGATTTCCGGCATGATGAAGACGGCCTCATGTCGCTCGTCCGATCCACTGACGAAGCGCATTCCGAGATCCACATCGTTCACCGGCCCCGCGAGCGCGCCCATGACCAGCTGAAAACGCAGATCGACAGCCGGAAACTCCTTTTTGAAATCTGCCATGCGCGGCATCATCCAGTGGGTGGTGAACCCGGTCGAAACCGACAGCGACACTGTTTGAATGCCGATGCGGCGATCCTCGATCTCGCGTAAGGCATTTTCGATGACTGAAAACCCTCTGGCAATCGCGTCAAACAGCAGCCGTCCAGATTCGGTCAGGCCGACTCCGCCAGGTTGACGCACAAACAACGTCGTCTCGAGATGCTCTTCCAGCCGTGCAACCATACGGCTGACGGCCGCGGGCGTCACGTTCAGCTCCTGCGCTGCCCTGGAAAAATTGCCGCAGCGCGCGGCGGCTTCGAAAGTAAAGAGGCCGTTCATGGACGGCAAGGAGCGTCTCAATTTTTCCATTACATGATGTAACACCATCCCGAACTTTTTTTCAATTGCGAAGGCACATTTTCTTTGGTCTCCTGGCTGTCATGGAAGGCGCAAGACCTTCAAGAAAAATTTGGGGAATGGAATGCGCACTCAGACGGCACGGGGCAGGTGCCTGCATGAAATATATATTCAGACTTCTACTCATCACAGAATGCAGCATGCGCCCCACCAAAGCGCCGCTGATGAATTTTGTAGTGGAATCATATGATTGATGCAACGAAAGCGGATCGCGTAGGTGCCTCCATTCGCGCGGCCAGCAAGAGCTATGGACATTTTCGCGCACTGGACAATGTCAGTCTCGAAGTCGCTCCAGGCGAGTTCGTCTCCATTCTCGGTCCGTCCGGATCGGGGAAGACGACATTTCTGGGTCTTCTTGGCGGCTTCGTCCAACCGACATCCGGGTCGATTTGGCTCGGCACCCGCGATATTACATTCGAGCCTCCGCACAAACGCGATATTGGAATCGTCTTCCAGAACTATGCTCTTTTCCCGCATATGAGCGTCGGGGAAAACATCACCTTTCCGCTGCGCGCACGTCGCCTGCCGAAATCAAACTGGGCCGACAAGCTGCAAGGCGCGCTCGATATGGTCGAACTGGGCGGCTTCGAGAGCAGGCGCGTCCACGAACTGTCCGGCGGGCAGCGCCAACGTGTTGCACTGGCCCGCGCCATCATCTTCGAGCCGCGGCTGATCTTGATGGACGAACCGCTGTCGGCGCTCGACAAGCAATTGCGCGAATCCATGCAGATCGAACTGAAACGGCTGCACCGCAAGCTCGGCGCGACGATCGTCTATGTCACGCACGACCAGCGGGAAGCTCTGACAATGAGCGATCGCGTCGCCATCATGAACAAGGGCCGCTTCGTCCAGATCGACACACCCGAACAACTGCACGACCATCCCGCCGATTCCTTCGTCGCGCGCTTCATCGGGGAGGCAACTCTTTTGCCGGTCACACGCGCCGGCAACGATACAGTAACGCTCGGCGATGCCGTTCTGCGCACATCGCGCAGCGTTCCCCAAGGCAAGGCGCTGTCTCTCGCGGTGCACTCTGAAAAACTTGTGGTCGCCGATGACACCGCGCCGCACGCGTCGAACAGGCTTTCGGGGACGGTGACCGAGACGCTCTATCAGGGCGAGAGTATCCGGGTCTTTCTGAAATTGTCTTCCGGCGGAGATCTGAGCCTCAGGCTTCCCAGCAATCATGCCGGACGGTTGCACCTAAAGAAACCCGGCGAACCGATCACGGTAGCCTTGCACCCCGAAGACACGATCGTCGTCCCGGACGCCCCCTGAACGCCCTGATTTGCCAAAAGGAAACCGCATAATGAAACTCAGCGAATTCAAGGTCATGACCTTCGATGTCGTCGGCACGTTGATCGATTTCGAAACGGGCGTGCTCAATGCCGTTCGCGCGCTCGGCGGCGACAAGGCGAAGGCTGCCTCCGACGATGCGATTTTCGAATCCTACAAGCGCGGCCGCGACAAGTTCTACGGCCGCTCGTCCTTCGCCATGAAAGATGTCTATCTGTCGTTGGCAACGGAAATGGACTTCACCCGAGCGGAGGCAACGGCGGAAGCCTTCCAGCTCGCGGTCCTGCGGTGGCCGGCCTTTTCCGATTCCGTCGAGGCTTTGGCGCGGTTGCGGCGCAATTTCCGCTTGGTGGCGATGACCAATGCCGATCGCACGGCATTTTCGGCCTATTCGGCCACGCTTGGCAGTCCCTTTCACGACAGCGTCACCTGTGACGAAGCCGGATGCGCCAAGCCCAATCCACAGTTTTTCGCCTTCAACAAGGGCCGTCAGTCCGCCTCCGGCTACAAGCAATCGGAAATCCTGCACGTGGCCCAGAGTCAGCATCACGATATCGGCGTCGCTACGGAGCTTGGCTACACGACCTGCTGGATCGAGCGACGTCAGGGCCAGACAGGATTTGGCGGCACACCGGAACCCAAGGTGCTCACCACACCCAATTTCCATTTCTCCTCGCTAAAGCAACTGGCGGACGCTGTGGACGCGGATCTGGCCGCAGGTCACAGGATCGCCAGCGCGGCCTGAGTGATGACCGCGCACCCGCCCTTCCCCGATATCCACTCGCTTTGGCAGGAGACGGCCTGTCCACGGCCTGTTTTCAGCAGACTTCCGGGAGATCGCCACTACGACGTGGCGATTATCGGCGGCGGCTACACGGGCCTTTCAACGGCCCGGTATCTCGCTCGCCGAGGCCTGTCATCGGTGGTTCTCGAGGCGAACCGCATCGGCTGGGGCGCCAGTGGTCGCAACGGTGGCGTGGTTTCTGGAAAATTCCGCATTGCATTTTCGCAGATCGCCGAACGGTTTGGCCTGGAGGCCGCCCGACGGATGCACGATCTCGGTATTGAGGCGATCGAGCATGTCGGCGAACTGGTGGAGGATTATAACATTGCGTCCGCCGATTACCGTTCGACCGGATCGCTGCGATGCGCGCACAATGCGGTTTCGCTCGAAGGATTGAAAAAAGAAGCTGCGTGGCTGCACGAGGTACTCGGTGACCCGGCCTGTTCCATTCTGACGGCCTTGGAGATGGGGACGGAAACCGGATCTCAGGATTTCGTCGGCGGAATGCTCAACACGCACGGCGGCATCATCCATCCGCTTAATTTCGTGTTCGGCATCGCGGCCGGGCTTAAAGCTGCCGGCATCGACATTTTCGAAAACACGCCGATCACACGGCTGAAGCGCGAGGGGATGGGCGTTCTGTTGGAAACGCCTTCCGGTACTGTGACCGCCGCACAGGCGGTGGTTGCGACCAATTCCTATTCCGACCTGACGACAGCTACCGCTGCCGTGCGCACCTCGATCATCCCGTTCCGTTCGGCCATGATCGCCACGGAACCGCTGACAGGAAAACCCGGGGCCAATCTTCTGACCAAGGACCGCAGCTACACCGAGACGCGGCGAATGATGCGTTGGTTCCGCAAGGCCGGAGACCGCTTGCTCTATGGCGGGCGCGGCGCCTTCGGAAAGAAGGATTCGCAAAGCGCTTTTACCGCCCTGCACAAGGCTATGGTTCGTCAGTTCCCAGAGCTTGCCGGTGCGACTGTTACCCATCGCTGGTCCGGTCTGGTCGCGATGACGATGGACAGCATCCCCCATGCCGGCCGGCTTGATGACCGGATCGTCTATGCGGTCGGGTACAACGGCACCGGCGTGGCGCTGGCCTCCAATATGGGAAAACACGTCGCCGCTATCGTGGCCGGCGAAAGCCCGGATCTCGGGCTTCTGACTTCGCAACGGCTGAAAGCCGTTCCTTTCTATCCCATCCGGGAACCCGCTGTCCGGCTTGTCGCCGGGTGGTACCAGTTCCTCGATGCAATCGGGCGCTAAGACCCAGCATTCAAACGTCAAAACAGGGTTTGAAACCCTGCCAACAAGAGGAGAACGGACATGCTACCGAAATTTTCCACGCTCGTGCTTTCCGCTTCAGTCATCGGCTTTTCCGTCGGTTTTGCGTCGGCGGAACAGATCACGTTCGTCTCGCAAGGCGGCGCCTATCAAGAGGCCCAGACCAAGGCCATCCTCGATCCGGTGGCCGCCCTGCTTGGCATCACCATCAACCAGGACAGCGCGCCGGATGCTTGGCCAGTCATCAAGACCCAGACGGCAACGGGCAAGCCGGTCTGGGACGTCGTCGACACACCGACGCAGGATTGCATTCGCGGCGGACAGCAAGACATGATCGAAAAGCTCGATTTTTCCAAGATCCCCAATGCACAGAAGATGCCTGCGCAGTACAAGAGCCCTTATTCCGTGGCCTACGAATTCTATTCAAGCGTGCTCGCCTACAACAAGGATAAGTTTGGCGACAATCCGCCGAAAAGCTGGGCTGATTTCTGGGACGTGAAGAAATTTCCCGGCACGCGGGCGCTGCGCAACCATCCGCTGGCAACGCTCGAGGCGGCCCTGCTCGCGGATGGCGTACCGGCCGACAAGCTCTATCCGCTCGATGTCGATCGAGCCTTCAAGAAGCTCCAGGAGATCAAGCCTTATATCACCGTCTGGTGGACATCGGGCGCGCAGTCGGCGCAGCTTCTGGCCGATCGTGAAGTTGATATGGAAATGGCGTGGAACGGCCGCGTCACCGCAGTCGCCAAGGAGGGCATCCCCGTCAGCTACACGTTCAATCAAGGCTTCCTTCAATATACCTCGCTGTGCATCCTGAAAGGTGCGCCTAATCTCGATACGGCGGTCAAATTCGTCAACGCGGCGATGACGCCGGATATTCAAGCGAACTTCCCGGCCTATATCGACTACGGTCCGGGCAACCCGGAAGCCTACAAGACCGGCAAGATCACACCGGAGCGCGCGGCCGAAATGCCAAGTTCCCCCGAGAATGCCGCCAAACAGGTTCTGGTGTCCGACGAATGGTGGAGCTCGAAGGCTGGCGAAGACGCGCAAAAACGCTGGGCGTCCTTTATCCAGCAGTAAAGCATGTCGCCCGCAAGTGCGCAGCGGCTTCGGGAAAACGACCTGCATCAGAAAGCGCAAAGACGTCTTGGGAGGGTCATTGATGACGATATCGATAGCAAGCCCGTCCGACAGTCACGAGCGCAGCGAGCAGAGGCTGATGCTTCTGCTCCTGGCGCCCGCGCTTCTGGTCGTCGGTGCGCTTCTGATCGTACCGCTCGGCTGGCTGGCCTGGCAGTCGATCTGGCAGGATGGCGGCTTCACCATCGTCAACTACCAGCGGTTTCTAACCGATTCCGTCTACTGGATGACGTTTTTGCAGACCTTCCGCATTGCCTTCGTCGTCACGTTGGCAACCGTTCTGCTCGGCTATCCCGTCGCCTATGTGGCGGCGGGACTGCCACAGCGCTGGAGCATGATCGTTCTGGCGCTCGTCCTTTTGCCCTTCTGGACCAGCGTTCTGGTGCGCGCCTATGCCTGGCTCATCCTTTTGCAGCGCACCGGCATCGTCAATTCCGCGCTGAAAAGCGCCGGATTGATCGACAGCCCGCTGTTGCTGGTCAACAACGAATTCGGCACCGTGCTTGCCACCATCCACATCCTTTTGCCCTTCATGGTGCTGCCTCTCTACGCCACGATGAAGAAGATCCCGCAGGAGCTGGTCATGGCCGGCTCGAGCCTCGGCGGATCTCCATTGCATGTTTTTCTGCGTGTCTTCCTGCCGCTGTCGCTGCCGGGCATGATCGCCGGCATGGTTCTGGTCTTCGTGCTGACGCTGGGCTTCTACATCACGCCAGAATTGCTCGGCGGCGGGCGCACCTACATGGTTTCCATGCTCGTATCGCGCAATATCCAAGTCTACAACGAATGGGGGGCTGCTTCCTCGATCAGCGTCGTGCTGATGATCTGCGTCTTCCTCGTCTTCAAGCTGGCCAGCCTTCTCATTCCCTTCGAACGCATCATCGGAACGAGGTGAGGCATGCGCGCTTCCAGTCTCCTGCTTTACGCCGTGGTCGCTCTTATTTTGGCCTGGCTGGTCATACCGATCGTCATCATTGTGCCGATGTCCTTTTCAAGCGCCCGGTTCCTGACCTTCCCGCCGCCCTCGTGGTCGCTACGCTGGTATGAGGCCTATCTCGACAGCGCCGCGTGGATGCAGGCGACCCGTGTCAGCCTGATCGTCGCGGTTTGTAGCGCCGTGCTGGCCACGATTTTCGGAACGGCTGCCGCCTACGCGCTCAACATGACTTCGTCGAAACTGGTGCGCAGCTTGCAGCTCGTCCTGCTTTTGCCGCTGGTGGTGCCAATCGTCATCATCGCCGTCGGCGTCTTTCTCGTCTATGCGCAAGTTGGGCTGCTGGCGAGCATGACGGGCCTCATTCTCGCCAATACGATGCTCGGACTTCCCTATGTGATCACCTCGGTGCTGGTCGGCCTGCGCAAATTCGACCATACGCAGGAGATGGTCTCGCGCAGCCTGGGTATGAATCGGCTGCGCACCTTCTTCATCGTCACCCTGCCGCAGATCCGGCCCAGCGTCATTTCGGGCCTGCTGTTCGCCTTCATCTCCGCGATGGACGAAACGGTGGTTTCGCTGTTCATCTCGGGCGGTGAATATCAGACCCTGACCAAGCGCATGTTCACGGCGCTGCGCGATGAGATTGACCCAACAATCGCCGCGATCAGCTCGCTCCTGACTGCCGTTTCCTTCATCATGCTGATGCTGGTGGCGATCAATGCGCGCGGCAGCAAACGACGCACGGAGAAAGCCGGATGATCGTCGATCATCTGATCCTGGGGGGCGGCTCGGCCGGCTGCGTCCTTGCCGCACGGCTGTCGGAGGATCCAAACCGCACCGTGACGCTGGTCGAAGCCGGACGCAACATATCCGCCGACGACATTCCGGAGGCGGTGCGCAGCCGCTATCCCGGCCGCGCCTATCTCGACACACGCAACATCTGGTCTTCCCTTACCGCGATGATGGGGTACGCTCGCTCCAACAGCGCGACGCGTCTGTCGCGCCGCTATGAGCAAGCCAGACTTCTCGGCGGCGGCTCGGCCATCAACGCGCTGATGGCCAATCGCGGCGCGCCCTCCGACTATGCCGAATGGGTGTCGCTGGGGGCCACGGGCTGGGGCTGGGAGGAGTGCCTGCCCTATTTCAGGAAGATCGAGGCAGACAGAGATTTTCAAGGGCCGCTGCATGGCATGGATGGCCCGCTGACCATCCGCCGCGTCAGCGATGCAAAGATCTCGCCCTTTGTCGCCCGCGTGATGAAAACGCTGGAGGCACGGGGACATCCAATCAAGCCAGACCAGAACGGCCCTTGGCAGGACGGCGCCTTTCGCGGCGCGATCGCTGTTAGCGATGCGGGCGACCGCCTGCCGACCTCCATCGCCTATCTGACGCCCGAAGTGCGCAAACGGCCGAACCTCAAAATCGTGACCGACAGTGTGGCAACGCGCATCCTCTTCGATGGCGCGCGCGCAATCGGCGCCGAGATATCCGGGCACCACGCTGGGAAGATTATGGCCCGCGAGGTGATTGTGGCGTCCGGAGCCATACATTCTCCGGCACTCCTGCAGCGGTCCGGCGTGGGGCCTGGCAATGAGCTTGCGGCTCTCGGCATTCCGGTTGTCGCATCGAGATCCGGGGTCGGACGAAACTTGATGGAGCACCCCTCGATTGCAGTTGCAGCCTTCCTTCCCTCGCACATGCGGGTGCGCGACAAATGCGAGCATCACGAACAGGCGGTCTGGCGTTTCTCCTCCAACCTTGAGGGAACGCCGTTCGGCGACATGCATGCGGCCATCCTGTCGCGCTCGGGCTGGCATTCCGTCGGGTTGCGCATGGGCAGCCTGTTCTTCTGGGTCAACAAATCCTATTCGCGCGGTGTTGTGCGTCTTTCCAGCGCCGATCCCGATGCGGAGCCGGATGTCGATTTCCGCATGCTCAGCGACGAGCGGGATCTTGAGCGGCTGAAGAGCGCCTTGCGGCTCGGTGCGCAGACTTTGCTTGATCCGACCATGAACGGCGCTCGCGGCACCGTTTTCCCCTCCAGCTACTCGCCGCGCGTCGCGAAAGTCGCCGTTCCAGGTCCCTGGAATGCGCTGCAGCGGGGTGCCCTGTCGGCAATGCTCGACATAGCCGGGCCACTACGCGGAGCTCTTGTGCATTCGGTGATTACGATGGGGACGACCGTGGATGGATTGTTGAAGGACGATGCCGCGCTGACCGAATTCGTCTCCCGGCATGTCGCCGGAACATGGCATCCCTCCGGCACCTGCCGCATGGGGACGCCCGATGATGCGATGGCCGTGACGTCGCCTTTCGGCAAGGTTTACCAAACGGAAGGGTTGCGTGTGTGCGATGCATCGTTGATGCCCTCGATTCCGTGCGCCAACACAAACATTCCAACGATCATGATGGCAGAGCGCATCGCCGACATGATCCGCGCTGCGAACTGAACGGAACCGCCATCGGGCAGAATGGCCGGACACCGGACTCGACAATGGAAAGTGTGCGGAAATCTCAGATCGACGGCGCATGGCTTTGACCCGGTCGGCCAAGCTTCAAATGGTCCGACGGTCAGCGCCATACTCGCGAGCCAGTGCGGGAATTGAAACATCCCAGAAGGAAACGACCATGCCCCTCATCAAGCGCATCGAAACCGACCCACAAGCCCCGCCCCGCGAATCCAAGGCCGCAGCAAACCGTCTGATATCCGGCGACCCGTCATTCAAAACATGGGCGCAGGACGTCTCGCGCGACGAGACCGTTCACACCGGCGTATGGGAGGCCACCCCCGGTGAAACCCATTCGATCAAGGGCACGACCTTCGAATTCTGCCACATCTCCGGCGTCGTCGAACTGACGGAGAAGGACGGCGAAACCGCAACCTATCGCGCCGGCGACAATTTCGTCATGAAGCCTGGCTTCGCCGGCGTCTGGCGCACGGTCGAGACCGTCCGCAAGATTTACGCCACCGTCAGCTGACATGATGCTGCGGGTAGGCCCCGGCATCGGCAAGAATTCGGCCCCCAAGGCGGTAGGCCAAACCGCGAGTCAAAGCGTGCTGATCGCTCCGTAAGGGGAACACATGACAACCTACACTATCGCGCTTGTCCCAGGTGACGGCATCGGCGGCCCGGTCATTGAAGCCGCTTGGCAAATCCTGGAAGCCGCCGCCAAACGTGGGAATTTCGCGCTCGAAGCCAAGAGCTTTCCATGGTCCTGCGCCTTCTACAAAGAAACCGGATTAATGATGCCGTCAGACGGTATCGAGACCCTGCGAGGTCACGATGCTATTCTGCTTGGTGCCGTCGGCTGGCCCGCCGAAGTGCCGGATTCCGTTTCGCTGCACGGTCTGCTTCTGCCGATCCGCAAGGCCTTCGTGCAATATGCCAATATCCGTCCGCACAGGCTGTTGCCGGGCGTCGAAGGACCTTTGAGGGCCGGCGCCTTCGACATCCTGTGCATCCGCGAAAATACCGAGGGGGAATATTCCGGGGCCGGCGGCCGCGTTCATGTTGGCACGATGGACGAGGTTGCGGTGGAGACATCGATCTTCACCCGCGCCGGCGTCGAGCGCATCCTGCGCTTCGGCTTCGAGCAGGCGCGGGCGCGGCGGGGCAAGCTGGCCTCCGTCACCAAGTCCAATGCGCAGAAGTACTCGATGGTGTTCTGGGACGAGATCACGCGAAAGCTGGAGGCGGATTATCCTGATGTCGAAGTGACCAGCTATCACGTCGACGCGCTCGCCGCACGCATGATCACGGCGCCGGAGAGCCTCGATGTGGTTGTGGCCTCCAACCTGTTCGGTGACATCCTGACCGATATCGGCGCCGCGATCCAGGGCGGGCTCGGTTTCGCCGCATCCGCTAACATCAATCCAGAACGTAGCGCACCGTCGATGTTCGAACCGGTACATGGGTCCGCCCCTGACATCGCCCATCTCGGCATCGCCAATCCGATTGCGGCGATCTGGTCCGCCGCCATGATGCTCGATCATCTCGGCGAAGCGGCGGCGGCCGCAGACATCATCAAAGCCGTTGAGACCGCCACCGCGCAAGGCATCGGCACAGTGCCCGGCAGGGACAGGACGGATGCGATTACCGCCGCTGTCCTGGCTGCGCTCGTATAAATTGAAGAGGATCTCGCCATGAAAACCCTGAACGACAAAAGCCTGTTCCGCGAGCAATGCCTCATCGCTGGCGCTTGGCGCAACGCGGCCTCGGGCGCTTCGGTGCCGGTGACGGACCCCGCGACGCAAGGGACGCTAGGCCATGTTCCCGACGTCTGCGGTGCTGAGACCCGTGAGGCGATCGCGGCCGCCGATGCCGCCTTTGCGCCATGGAAAGCCAAGACCCACGCCGAGCGCGGCGCTCTGCTGGAAGCGTGGCACCGCCTGATGCTCGAGCATGAGCAGGATTTGGCCCTGATCCTCTCGCTTGAGCAGGGCAAACCGCTGTCGGAAGCGCTTAGCGAAATCCGCTACGGGGCGTCGTTCGTCAAATGGTTCGCCGAGGAAGCCCGGCGTGTCGGTGGCACGACCATCCCCTCGCCGACAGCGGACCGCAGGATCGTCATACTGAAAGAACCGGTCGGCGTCTGCGCCATCATCACCCCTTGGAACTTCCCGAACGCGATGATCACCCGTAAGGTGGCGCCCGCCCTTGCCGCAGGCTGTACCGTGGTCGTCAAGCCGTCGGAATTCACCCCCTTCTCCGCCCTTGCGCTCGGAGTGCTGGCCGAACGTGCCGGTATTTCACCCGGCGTGATCAACATCGTGACCGGTATGCCGGCCGAGATCGGCACCGAGCTGATGGCGAATGAAACGGTGCGCAAGATCTCCTTTACCGGATCGACCCGCGTCGGGTCGGTTCTGATGCGCGGCGCCGCCGACAGCATCAAGCGGCTGAGCCTTGAGCTTGGCGGCAATGCGCCGTTCATCGTGTTTGACGACGCCGACATCGACCTGGCTATCGAAGGTGCCATCGTCTCCAAGTTCCGCAATGGCGGCCAGACCTGCGTCTGCTCAAACCGGATTCTTGTCCAGTCGGGTGTCTATGACATTTTCGCCGCCAGACTGTCGGCCCGCGTGTCCGCGATGAAGGTCGGCCCCGGCACGGGCGCGCCGGTCGATATCGGCCCGATGATCAACGAGGCCGCTATCGACAAGATCGACCGCCATGTAGCGGACGCGCTTGCCAAGGGCGCGCAGATTCTTTCGAAGCGCCCCGACATGCCCAAGGGCAAGCAATATGCCGTGCCCCTGGTGCTCGGCGGCGCGACGACCGACATGCTGCTTGCCCGCGAGGAAACCTTCGGCCCGGTCGCCCCGTTGTTCCGGTTCGAAACGGAAGCCGAGGCCATCGCCATCGCCAATGCAACGCCCTTCGGGCTTGCTGCCTATTTCTATACCGAAAGCCTGAAGCGCTCCTGGCGCGTTGTCGAAGCGCTGGAGTTCGGTATGGTCGGTCTCAACACCGGCTCTGTTTCTACCGAAGTCGCCCCCTTCGGCGGCGTCAAGCAGTCCGGCCTCGGCCGGGAGGGTGCTCAGTGCGGAATCGAGGAGTATCTGGAAATGAAAACCTTCCACATTGGTGGGCTGAGCTGAACCGCGAAGGATGCATGTCTTCTTGCGTGCGGCCCATCATTGTAACCCTCCGGCCTCCGGTTCCGTCGGCTAGGAAAGCTGGCGACTTCACCGAGCCTGGCGTGAGACGAGCTTGTTGCGGGAGCCGTCATGCGTTTGGTCACATAGCCGCAAAAAGAGCCGCATCGTCTTGAAGCCATTCAGAAGATCCGTGACCGGCGGCTGAGCGTCCCGACTGAAATGACCATCCTGACTGTGCTCCGCACCGCCCGCCACATCCGCTGTCGAGGCAAAGTTGTATTAGACCTATCTACTCGGTCGGGCTCAGCTTCAGGAACGTTATCGAGACGAGCGCCTCAATGAGCGTTGCCAGTCAGCTCGCGACGGCTCACCACCTCGGTGAGCAGCGGTCCGACGAGCGTGCCGGAGCGGGTGGCGCAGGCTTCCATAGTCGCGCCCCGGCAATTGATGCGCTTCATGATCATGACCTCGTCCTGCGCCTGGATCTCCTTGGCGTGACGGCCGTATTCCTGCTCATTGGAGATGAAGAAGGTGGTGTGGCCGCTGTCGCCGAACGCCGTCTGGACAACGAGGTCGGTGCCGATTCCTGCCTTCTTCGCCCAAGCCATCAGCTCTTAATAGGTCTTGGCCGGTCCGAGCGTATTGGGCACGGAGGCGAGCGAGGCGAACTCGTTGTGCGGCTGGCGCGAGGGCACCATCACCTTGGGGTGGCGGCCGTCGAAGCAGTCTATGTAGCTGATGAACTTGAAGTTTCGCACCCACTGGTCAATGCCGAGCAGGTTGAAGTTGGTGGCCGAGATAAAATAGATCGGCCGTTCGTTGCGGTGCATGACCACGCGCAGGTCGGACACGTTGCGAATTGTTTTCATTGTCTCTTCCCCCTCGATTCTATGCCCTCAAGCGGGCCGGGACGTCCAACCGCACCTGGCCACGCGACCAGGGCGAGCGCCAGCGCGGCTGCGGACCAGAACGGGGATAACCTGCTCGCTACGACGACAGCGCCCCTCGGATAGCCCTGACGGCCGCCAGCGCTGTCCGCATCCTCGTCGTGCTGACGAATTCCGGCCAGCTCGACAGGACAACCGTCGCGAAATCCGCCACCGGGTCGATGTAGATCAGTTGTCCGAAGACGCCGCGAGCCATATAGACGCCGCGTGCGGTATCCTCGATCCAGAACTGGTTGTGATATGCCCCGGCGGGTAGAACCTCTTGATAGATGCCGCCGAAGAGTGTCGGATCAGCACCAAACCGTGTCCCGGCAATCCACTCGGTCGACACGATACGCCGGCCGTCGATCTCGCCGCCGCGAAGATGCAGCAGGGCGAAACGAGCATAGTCGCGAAGAGTCGCATTGAACCCGCCGTCACCCAGAGCGTAGCCGGCAGCGTCCACGGTGAAATAGGCGTCCTCCTCCGCCCCCATCGGCGCCCACAATTCACGGCTGACGAGTTCTCCAAGTGGGGCAGCGGCGGCGCGCTGTAGAACGAAGGACAGGACATCCGTCTCGATCGAGCGGTAGCGGAAGGAGGTACCGTGCGGGCACTCCAGATCCTTCAAAGACAGGATCAGGTCCCAGACATTCGTGGGCCAGTTCGGGTTCCAACGATTTTTCCAGCCGCTGGCGACATCGAGTTGCGCCATGTGGGAATCGAGCGCGGTATAGGTCTCGTCGAAGGCCACGCCGCTGGTCATGTCGAGCACGTGCTGGACGGTCGCGCCGCGATAGGCCGTCGCCTCCAGCTCCGGCAGATAGTGCGTCAGGGACGCGGCCGGATCGACCACTCCGCGGCCGATCAGGATGCCCGCCACGGTGCCGACGACCGACTTGGCGACCGATTGCGACAGGTGCTGGGTATGCGGTGTCATGCCGTTCAGGTAGCGCTCGGCGACGATCTTGCCGCCATGGAGCACCAGGAGGCCATCGGCATAGCTCGTCTCGAGGAAGCTGCCAATGGTATAGGCCTGCCCCTCCGCCGCGAAGGGAATGGCGTCGATATCCCGCAGATCGGCCGGCAGCAGGCTTGCCGGCCCTGCTCCGCGCCAGACCTGCGTGGTCGGCAGCAGGTCCCGGACATGCTGGAAAGTCCAGCGGTTCCAGGGCGCGCGGTCCCAGTCTTGCCTTGGAACGACAGAATTGCTGGGTGCAGTCGGGTCACGGAATGGCGGGATACTGCTCATGCATGCTCTCGTGTGGTTTGGAATGGATCAATCGCTACGGCGCAGATAGCTGCCGCCGACGAATTCTCCAAAAAGGGTGCCCATGTCGCTCATCATGGCGAAGTTGCGCTTAGCCTTCGGCCCGAGTTTGGTGGCAACGGCGTCGATGAGCAGATTGAGCACGACACTGAGGCTTGCCGTAGAATCCCAGAAGGTCTTCACATGCGTATGCGCCTCGAAGACGAAGCGCGTATAGGCAAAGGCCCAGTGACTGAACTTGTCGGTGACGATGACCAGCGGCATGTCCATCGACTTCAGCTTCTCCACCAGCTTGATGCCGCGCGTCGCATAGGAGGCCGTGTCAACAAGGACGACGGCGCTGTGCTTGGGATCTGCGTTGATGATCTCGCCGAACGTGCCCGAGGTGTTGTCGACGAAAATGACGTTGGAACGCGCCCACAGCAGGCGGCTGGCGAAATCGAGCGCCAGGCCCTTCGAGGCCTGGAAACCGACGACATAGATGGTGCGCGCCTTCACCAGCAGGCTCGCCGCCTCGTCCCACACTTCGGACGTGGTCAACGCATAGGCCTTCACGATGGCATCCAGCTCCAGCCGCAGGCTTTCCTGCAGCATCTGCTGCCGGCCTTCGCGCATCTGAAAGCGGGCCATGTAGTCATCGATTTCGCTGTCCTTCTCCGTGACCGCCACGCGCAATCGTTTCTTGAGGTCGCGCAGGTTCTCGAAGCCAAGGCCGCGAACGAACCGCGTTACGGTCATCTCGCTGACGCCGACCGCCTGCGCTATGCTGCTGCCGGTCTCGAAGGGCAATATCTGGATGTTGTCCAAGATATAAGCCGCAAGGCTTTGCTCCGAGGGCGAAAACCCGGACATGCGGTCGCGCAGGATCGCTTCGATGTCGATCTTCTCCTCAACGCCATTCGATCCCGCGGCATCCTTGCCGCTTCGTGCTTTCGCCACAGTGACTGCCTCCTAGAAGTTGCCGGCGTGAATGGCCGGACGCCCCTGTCCCCAGATGCCGGGAGCGCTTTCTAGCTCTTCCTCCATTTGCCGCGCAGCCGCAAGCAGCAGGTCTTCCCGTCCAAAGCGGGCCACGAGCTGGATGCCGATGGGCAGGCCGTCCCAACTGCGCCCGAGCGGCAGGGATATCGCGGGCTGTCCTGTCGCGTTGAACAGCGCGGTGAACGTCTCCTTCGGCGCCAGATCGTCGAACACGCCATCCGCGTCGATGCCGGCGCGATTGGGATCGAAGGTGCCGATCAGTTCCGGCAAAATGGCGCTGGTCGGCGTCAGCAAGAGATCATATCCGGCAAGGAAGCGCCCGACCTGCCGGGTCACGCGATCATAGACGGCAAGCGCGTCGACAAGCTGTGCGCCGCTGATGCAGAGCCCCCAGCGATAAAGAGCATATACGCTTGTGCCAAGCGCTTCCTCCAGCGAGCGGTTCATATACCGCGCCATGGCCGGCATATGCGCGGCGGCATCCGCCGCCCAGATGACCTTCTGCGCATGGAGGAAGGCGGGATAATCGAAGTCCGGTGACGCTTCATCGACATGGTGACCGAGAGCTGCGAACCGTTCCGCGGCAGACCTTGTTGCTGCCGCAACCTCGGGGTCGAGCTGAACGCCCGACCACGACTTTGTACACAGAGCGATCCGCAGCCCCCGCGGCGGGCGCTGCATGGCATCGCGATAGGTGCCCGCTGGCGCCGTGATTTCATAGCCGTCCCCGGCATCGGGACCGTGGCACAAGTCGAGCAGCACGGCCGTATCGCGCACAGAGCGGGTCAGCATGAAGGCCGTCGCCAGTCCCAGAAGCGGGGCATTCGCATTCGGCGCGCCGGTAACCCGCCCGCGTGAAGGTTTCAGACCGATCAAGCCGCAGAACGCGGCCGGGTTGCGGATCGATCCGCCGCCGTCGCTGCCCTGCGCGAAAGGCACGATGCCCGCAGCAACGGCGGCCGCCGCGCCGCCGCTTGAGCCGGCAACGCCACGTTCCGGGTTCCACGGATTGCGGGTGGCACCATAGAGTGGCGATTCCGTCGTCGCCGGCACGCCGAATTCGGAACTGGCCGTTCGTCCGGCATTGACCAGTCCGCCCTTTCGCAAACGCGTCCAGTAGACGGCATCGTGGCCGGCGCTGAAACCCTGTGCAAGGCGGCTACCGAACTCGGCGGGCCGGCCCGCCTCGACCGGAAAGTCCTTGGTGAGGGTGGGAATGCCGCCGAAGGGGGTGGCGGACGCGCGCTCCGGCAGGCTTTCCAGCGCGTCCGGATAGAGTTCGATGACGGCGTTCAGCGCAGGGTTCACCGCCGCGACGGCCTGTTCGACGCATCGGCCGAGTTCCCTCGGCGTGACCTTCCCTTTCGCCAGCAGGCTGGCGAGGCTGGTTCCGTCGTGGGCTGCATATTCATCAAGTCGCATGGGTCGCTACCCCTTGTGAAAGGGGGATTGTCTGGGTCGTCGGCAGCCGGGCCAGCGAACCGACCAACGCCTGCGTATAGGGATCCCGTGGTGTGGACAGAACCTGCTGCGCCACGCCTTGCTCGACGATACGCCCGGCCTTGAAGACATAGACGCGCTGGCAAAGGCTGCTCACCACGGCAAGATCGTGCGAAATGTAGAGCAGCGTCAGCGAGCGCTGGCGCTGGAGCCGCACGAGCAGCTCCAGGATCTGCGCCTGTGTCGTGACATCGAGGGCCGAGGTGATTTCGTCCGCGATGAGAAGCTGCGGCTTCAGCGCCAGCGCCCGTGCAAGGCCAACGCGCTGGCATTGGCCGCCGGAAAGCTGCTGCGGCTTGCGATCGCGCAGGCTGCTCGGCAATTCCACCATCTCCAGCAATGCGTCGGCTTCTTCCCGCGCCGTCTTTCGGTCCGCAATGCCGTGCCGCCAGATCGGCTCCGCGACGGCCTCGGCAATCGTCAGGCGCGGATTGAGCGAATCGTACGGGTTCTGGAACACCATCTGCACGCGACGGCGGAACGCCGTCAGCGCCTCGCCGCCGAGCGCCCCGACATCCTGTCCGTCCAGACGGATCGCGCCGCCACTCGGCGTGTTCAGGCGAATGATCGACCGGGCGAGCGTGCTCTTGCCCGATCCGCTTTCGCCGACGATGCCGACCGTTTCGCCCGTGTTGATCTCCAGATCGACGCCGTCGAGGGCGCGGAAGGAATTGCCGCCGAGCAAGCCCTGCCCGGCGGGGAATGTCACCGACAGGTTTTCGACGCGAAGCAGCGATTTTCCCCGATCCGGGCTGCCGACCGTGCCATAGCTCTTGCGGCCGGGCTGGGATTCGATCAGCAGCCTTGTATAGGCATGGCGCGGCCGGTTGATGACGTCGTCGATTGGCCCCTGCTCCACCACCTCGCCATTGCGCATGACCACGACGCGCGAGCAGATATCCGCGACGACGCCGAGATCGTGCGAAATGAGGATCATCGCCAGCCCGGTCTTGCGGTTTAGCTCCTTGAGTAACTCAAGAATGCGGGCCTGCACGGTGACGTCGAGGGCGGTCGTCGGCTCGTCGGCGATCAGCAACTTGGGTTGGCAGCCGATGGCGGCGGCGATCATCGCCCGCTGTTTCATACCGCCGGAAAATTCATGCGGATAGGAACGCGCACGCTTTTCCGGTTCGTGGATACCGACGTCCTCCAGCAGCTTGACCGCCCGCAGAAGACCTTCGCGTTTGCCGATGCCGAGATGCCGGATCATCGGTGCCGCGACCTGCTGGCCAATGCGGCGCAGCGGGTTGAGATGCGATGCCGGGTTCTGGAAAATCATGCCGATGTCGCGGCCGCGAATGGCGCACAGTTCTTCCTCCCCAAGCGCCAAAAGATCCTGCCCGTCGAGCGCCACCGTACCCTGGGCGCGCGCCGCGCCGGTCAGCAGCCGCATCACGGCACGGCAGGTCACGGACTTGCCCGAGCCGCTTTCGCCGACGATGCCGAGGATCTCTCCCGGCTGGAGCGTGAACGAAACGTTTTTGACCGCCGCAAAGCCGCCGAAGCTGACGGTGAGGTCCTTGACGTCGAGCAGCGGCGGCTTGCCAGTCTCCGGCCGGCTCATGCCGTAGCTCCCCTGCGATGTATCTGTCCCAGCCCATCACCGAGCAAAGCAAAGCCGAGGCCAAGCGAAATCGCGGCCAGACCGGGGAACAGGCATATCCACCAGGCTTGCTGCACGAATGCCTGTCCGTCGGCGATCATGACGCCCCACTCGGCAGCTGGCGGCTGCGCACCCAAGCCGAGGAAGCCGAAGCTCGCGCCGGCCAGCATGACGAGCACCGCATCACTGACCGCGTAGGCGATGACGGGCCCTATGGCGTTGGGCAGCACATGATGGCCGAGGATGGCGGCCGGCGAATAGCCGAGGCACTTGGCCGCCTGGATATACTCGCTTTCGCGGATCGTCAGCACCTGCGCCCGCATCAGGCGCGCGTAGCTGACCCATCCGACAAGCGTCAGCGCCAAGATGAAATTGAGGAGCCCTGGCCCGAGCACGCCGACGATGGCCAGCACCAGGACGAAGAAGGGGAACGCAACAGTGAGGTCGTAGATGCGCATGAACACATTATCGACCACACCACGGAAATAGCCGCTCAGCAGCCCGATGGTCGTGCCGATCAGCAGCGGTGGAAGCACACCGGCAACACACAGCAGCAGATCGATGCGGCTTGCGAACAGAACTCGGGAGAAGACATCGCGGCCGACCTGGTCCGTGCCGAACAAATGGGCGGCACTCGGCGGCGAGAGCATGTTCATGATGTCGATGGCATCTGGGTCATAGGGCGCTATCACCGGGGCCGCCAGCGCCAGCGCCAGCCATCCGAACAGGACGACGAGCGCAATTAGCATGGTGGGCGTGATGCGACGGATCGAGGGCGCGGTCTGCGCCAGAACGGGGCTTTCAGCCATGTGCGATCTCCTCAGAGCCGGACGCGCGGATCGATGAAGGCGCTAAGCAAATCCACGAGCAGCGTGATCAGGACGGTCGAGACCGCGAAGACCAGGGTCAGCCCCTGCACGACGTAGTAGTCGCGGCCAAGCAGCGCGTTGACCATCAGCGTGCCGAGGCCCGGCACCGCATAGACGGTTTCGACAATGATCGCGCCACCGATCATGAAGGCCACCATCACGCCGAGCAGGTTAAGTGTCGGCAGCACGGCGTTCGGCAGCATGGTCTGCCAGAAGATCTGCCGTTCCGTGGCGCCCTGCGCCCGCGCGGCCGTGACAAAATCGGCCGTTGTCTTCTCGATGAGGGCAGCGCGCAGGCTCTGCGTCAGAACCGGCACCAGCCAGATGGCCGTCGACACTGCAGGCAGGAAGAGGTGGTGGAGATGCCCGATGAAGCCCGCGCCGTAGCCCGACACAGGGAACCAGCCGAGACTAACGCCGAAGAGGCGCGACATCATGATGCCCAGCCAGAACACCGGAATGGTGAGGCCCGCAATGCCCACCAGACGAATGATCTGGTCGGCGACGCCGCCGGGCCGGCGCGCACCGAGGATGGCGAGCGCGACCGTCGGCGGGACGGCGAGGCAAATGACATAGACGGTCAGGAAGAGTGTCGGCCACATGAATTGTTCGATAAGCTGGCTGACCGGTCGCTGAAAGCGCAGCGACAAACCGATATCACCCGAAAACAAGTTTGCGAGATAGGTCAGGAACTGCCTCCAGAGAGGCAGGTCAAGCCCATATTGCGAGCGGATCGCCGCGATGGTTTCAGCACTCGCCCTCTCCCCGGCAAGAAGCCGAGCGGGATCGCCGGGGGCCATGTGCAAGAGCAGGAACGTCACGAGGCTGATGCCGGCAAGCACACCAGTCAATTGCAGCAGGCGCCGCGCGATGAGTTGCAGAAGGGGCAATCCGGTTCTCCGGTTCGAGCGTCAAGGGCGCGCCCCTGTCGCGGCGCGCGCTTGAGGCGGCTCAATGGCCGAGGGAGGTTTCTTCCAGCGTCCATTGCAGCGCGGGCGTCAGCTTGAGACCCTGGAGACGCTTGGAATAGGCAACCGCATTCGGCGCATAATAGAGGGGGATCTGCGCGACCTCTTCGGTGGTGATCTTCTGGATCTCCTTGTATATTTCCGCGCGCTTGGCCTGATCGGCCTCCTTGGTTCCCTGCTCAACGAGCGCGTCCACCTTCGGGTTCTCATAGAAGGTGCTGTAGGAGTTCGAGCCGCAGGATCCGCATACGGCCCATCGCACGGCGAGGTCAGGATCGGTGGTCTCGTTGTACCACCAATTGGCGGCAGCGTCGTAATCGCCCTTGCCGGTGGCATCCCACCAGGCGCCACTATCGACATTGACGATCACCGGCTTCAACCCGATCGCCTGCCATTGGGCCTGGATCAGCAGTGCCGTCTGCTGCGACGGCGCATCGGCTGTCGCCAGGATCTTTACCTCGCGCCCCACCATGCCGGATTCGGCCAGCAATTCCTTTGCCTTGGCGGGGTCGTAGGGAATGCCCGGATAATCCTTGTCATGGAAGTCGATGCTGCCCGGCAGCGTGGTATTCGCGGGTTCGGCATAGCCACGCGTGATGGCCGCAGTCATGGCCTTGTTGTCGATCGCCATGCCTGCCGCCTGCCGAGCCTTCAGATTGGAGAAGGGTTCGCGCTTGTGGTTGAGCAGGGTCATGTAGATGGTGGTCGAAGGCTCGAGTCGCATATCCACCGTCTCGGTCGCCTTCAGCTCGTCGATTTGCGTCCACGGCACCGCGCGCACCACGTCGATCTCGCCGGCCTTCAGCATGGCGATGCGGGTTTCGGGCGATGCGATCTCGATCAGTTCGACCGTGGCGTCCGACTTCGGATAGCCCTTGCGCCAGTAGTGCGGATTGGGTTCGAGAACGAGCTTCTCGTTCGGCTTCCACTGCTTGACTTCATACGGGCCCGACGCAACCGGGACCGTGGCGAAAGCCGCCTCCTCGCCGCGCTTCTCCACATCGGCCTTCGAGACGATGCCCATGTTCCAGATTTCCGCATTGCCGAGGAACGGCGCGAAGGCTGACTTGAGGGTGATCACCACGGTTTTCGCATCCGCCGCGGTCACCGATTCCACGGAGCCTAGCGGCGCAGGATAAGCCGATTTCTTGTCGCTCCGGATACGGTCGAGGCTGAAGGCGACGTCGGCAGCCGTGATCGGCGAACCGTCCGAGAACTGGGCCTCGCGCAGATGGAAGGTGTATGTCTTGCCGTCCGGCGAGATCTCCCATTTCTCGGCAAGCCCCGGCTCCAGCGCGCCGGTTTCGTAGTTGCGGCGCAGCAGGCGCGAATAAAGCTGGCCGTAGGTTTCGATGTTGCCGGCCGCCGCGGAGCGCATCGGATCTAGCGTCGTAGTCTGGTAGGGCGAAACGACGCGGATGACATCGTCGGCGAAGGCCGGAACGGCCCAACACAAACCCATCGCGACGAGGACAGCCCCGTGCAACACCGAGCCGGCAGCCCGCGTGCGGAATCCGCTCAAGGAATTCATCTAGTTCTCCTCCCGAAATTTTGTCTTGTGCCTTTCGGCATGAGGCAGAGGTTTATGTGATATAGATAACTTATGTCAACAAGATAGTTGAAAATCTAACATACGCGCTCTTAGATGGGAAGCCGCAGCGCCCAGGCCAGCGATGGGACCTCCATGGCAAACTTTGTGCTGATCACGAGTTCTAACGAACTCCAAACGCGTGGATTGCGATAAGTGGGCATGGCGCGTAGCGCGTGCTCGTAGGCTGGCCCAACGTCTATTGGCTGACCAAGAGGCACAATGCCATGGCGCGCAGGTCTATGACCGGATCGGCCGCAATACGCTGGCGTATGCTAAGTTCGTCGGCCTTTGCATAGACCGTTTCGATGAGGGCCCTCCCGACGCCCGTGCTTTAGCCCTCGGGATCGGCATGGAGCTCCTGCGGATAACAATTGTTCTTGGTCGACCAGGGCGTTCTATGCTGGATACTGCACAAGCCGACCGGCTTTTCATCCACCATGGCGATGAAGCCGTTGGGCTCAAATTCGCCCTCCAAACCAAGCGGCTGAAGGTGGTCTGATAAACTCCGTCACGCTGGTTTCGTTGGAGTCGAGAAGGCGGTCCACAGCCGCCGCCATTCCTGTTCCATCGCTGGCTGCGATCGGCCGGACGACGGTTTCCATGCCACCATTTCGGTGTCGGCCGTTGCCGTGTTCAGGAGGTAAGCAATGAGCGGGTCAGCCCTCATCCTTCGATCGAGAGGCAAAGATATTTGATCTCCAGATAGTCCTCGAGACCATATTTCGAGCCTTCGCGGCCCTGGCCGGATTGCTTGATGCCGCCGAAMGGCGCCRYYTCGTTGGAGATCAGGCCGGTRTTGAYSCCGACCATKCCGTATTCSAGSGCCTCGGCGACGCGGAACACCTTCGACAGGTCCTTGGCATAAAAATAGGAGGCAAGCCCGAATTCGGTGTTGTTCGCCATTTCGATCACCTCTTCCTCGCTCTCGAACTTGAACAGCGGCGCAACCGGTCCGAAGGTTTCCTCGCGGGCGACCTTCATGTCAGACGTCACGCCGGTCAGGATGGTCGGCTGGAAGAACAACCCCGCTCGGTCGGCGGGCTTGYCGCCCAGCATGATGCTGGCGCCCTTGGAAAGGGCATCGGCGATATGCTCTTCCACCTTCTCCACGGCCTTCTGGGTGATGAGCGGGCCGGCATTGACGCCGTCCTCGAAACCGTCTCCGACCTTGAGCGCCGCAACCTTTGCCGCCAGCTTTTCGGCAAACACGTCGTAGACGCCAGCCTGCACGTAGAACCGGTTGGCGCAAACGCAGGTCTGGCCGTTGTTGCGGTATTTCGACACCATCGCACCTTCGACCGCCGCATCGAGATCGGCATCGTCGAAAACGATGAACGGCGCATTGCCGCCGAGCTCGAGACCAAGTTTCATGATCTGCTCTGCACCCTGACGCATCAGGATCTTGCCGACGCCGGTCGAGCCGGTGAAGGTCAGTTTGCGCACCTTGGCGTTCTCGGTGAATTCCTTGCCGATGGACGAGGAATCGGTCGAGGTGACGACGCTGAAGACGCCGGACGGCAGTCCGGCGCGTTCCGCCAGTAGCGCCAGCGACAGCGCCGAAAGCGGCGTCTCGGCCGCAGGCTTCGACACCATGGCGCAGCCGGCAGCGACAGCCGGCGCGAACTTGCGCGCCAGCATCGCATTTGGGAAATTCCACGGCGTGATCGCCGCGACGACGCCAACCGGCTGCTTGAGGACGATGATCCGCTTGTCCTGCTGGTGGCCTGGGATCGTATCGCCATAGACGCGCTTGGCTTCTTCGCCGAACCATTCGACATAAGAGGCGCCATAGAGGATTTCTCCCCGGGCTTCGGCCAGCGGCTTGCCCATTTCCATGGTCAGGATGGCGGCAAGATCGTCGGCATTGGCGAGCATCAGATCGTAGAGCCTGCGAAGGATCGCGGCTCTATCCTTGGCCGTCTTTTTTGCCCAGTGCTTTTGCGCTTTGTAGGCGGCATCGACAGCGCGGGCCGCCTCCCCGCGACCCATGTCCGGCAGGGTTGCGATAACTTCACCGGTCGACGGGTTGGTGATGTCAAAGGTCTTGCCGCCATCGGCCGCCGACAGCCATTCACCGGCGATCAAGGCCTTGTCAGTAACAAGCGACGGATCCTTCAAACGTGCAAGCAAAGCGTTGGAAATGCTCACTGTCATGCCTCCTTGGCGCATTCGCGCAAGGTTTCCTCCAGGATGTCGAGCGCTTCGGAAAACACCTCGTCCTGGATTGTCAGCGGCGCGAGAAAACGGATGACATTGCCGTAAACGCCGCAGGTTAACAGGATCAGGCCCTTGGTCAGCGCCTTTTCGCGCACCTTGTTGGTGAACTCGGCATTTGGCATTTTGCTGCCTGGCACGTTAAATTCGACGGCGTTCATGAAACCTGGCCCGCGAATGTCGGCGATCTGCGGCACGGCGTCGGCAAGCGACTGCAGGTTCTGCTTCAGCCGGTTGCCAAGCAACGTCGCCCGGTCGTTGAGACCCTCTTCCTCGATCACATCGAGTACGGCATTGGCGGCGGCGACGCCGATCGGATTGCCGGCATAGGTGCCGCCGAGCCCGCCCGGCCCCGGAGCGTCCATCAGCTCGGCGCGGCCCGTCACGGCAGCGATGGGAAAGCCGCCACCAAGGCCCTTGGCCATGGTGGTGATGTCTGCCACCACGCCATGATGTTCCATGGCAAACAGCTTGCCGGTGCGCGAGAAGCCGGTTTGCACCTCATCGGCGATCAGCAGGATGCCGTGTTTGTCGGCGATCTCGCGCAGCTTCTGCATGAACGCCTTTGGCACCTCGTAAAAGCCGCCCTCACCCTGAACGGGTTCGACAATAAAGGCCGCCACACGATTGGGATCGACATCCGCCTTGAACAGCTTGTCGAGCACAGTGAGCGAATCGTCGACCGTGTAGCCATGCAGGTCGACCGGGAAAGGCACATGATAGACATCCGGCAACATAGCTCCGAAACCGACCTTGTAGGGGACGACTTTGCCGGTCAGCGCCATGCCCATGAACGTGCGGCCGTGGAAGGCGCCAGTGAAGGCGATGATCGCAGAGCGGTTGGTCGCGGCCCGGGCGATCTTGATCGCATTTTCCACAGCTTCCGCACCTGTCGTGACGAAGACGGTCTTCTTTTTGAAGTTGCCCGGAACGGCTTTGTTCAGCCGCTCTGCGAGGCGCACATAATTCTCGTAGGGAACTACTTGATGGCAGGTATGGGTGAAATGGTCGAGCTGGTCTTTGACCGCAGCGATGACCTTGGGGTGCCGATGTCCCGTGTTGACCACCGCGATGCCAGCAGCGAAATCGATATAGCGGCGGCCTTCGACATCCCAGATCTCCGCATTTTCGGCGCGCTCCGCATAGACCTGCGTGATAACGCCAACGCCGCGCGAAATGGCGTCGGAGCGACGGTCTGCGAGTTCGATATTCTGCATGGAAGCAATCCCTGAAAAACGGAAGACTGGTGGTGAGGACGAAACGTCTCAGTCAAAAAAATATCTACATTTTTTCTGTAGACTTGCAAGATGCGTCTTGTGACCGCTAGAAAATTTCACCCTGCGAGAACCTGCCCAAGGGATATGCAAAAGAATCCTCTGAAAATTGCCGAAGCGGCGCGCAGCGCCGGCGTTTCCCCCTCGACACTCAGGCTGTGGGAACAGCAGGGGCTGGTCGAACCGATCCGCACGCCCTCGGGGCAGCGACTCTATGATCCCGAGCTCGTCGAACGGCTGCAGACGATTGCCTGGATGCGAAGCGAAAAAGGTCTCAATCCGGCAGCCATCAAGGAAGGGCTGAAGGACGAGCAGGAATCACGCCTCGCCGTGCAAGGCCATGTCGCTGGCGACGACATGCCCATCGGGATGAAGGTCAGGAGCTTGCGACGGCAGGCACGGCAGACGCTGGAAACAGTAGCGCGTGCAACAGGGACCTCCTTGTCGCAGCTATCGACATTCGAGCGGACGTCGCAGGGAATCTCGATCACCGCGCTGCACGATGTGGCAAAACACCTCGGGACGACGGTCGCCGATCTCAGCGGGCAGCAGGGGCAGGAAGAAAGCGCATCGCTCGTACGCAGCGGTGAATGGGCGACGTGGCCGACCACTTCGTCGGGCGTCACCATCCATGCGCTCGTCCCGGGTCGGCGGCAGATGGAATGTCATCGTTTCGATCTTGCGCCCGGCGCCTCCAGCGAAGGCTCCTACCGTCACGAGGGAGAAGAATTCATCTTCGTCCTGGCGGGAAAGCTGCAGGTCGTGCTCGACGGCGACCAGTTCTTCGAACTGCGCACCGGAGACAGCTTCTATTTTGAGAGCAAGAGGCCGCATTCCTGGCGCAATCTCTCCGACAGTCAGACAACGCTGATCTGGATCAATACGCCGGCGACGTTCTGACGCCGGCGCCCGCAGATCCCTGCCGGGATCAGGACCTGTTCGAAATCATCCGCGCGGCCGAAATAGCCAACGGCGCATGTTTGCGGCAGAAAGAGTCGGCATCCCAGTCCGACAGCGAGCCGGCGATATGCACCGCGCCGATCGGCGTGTTGCGTTCGTCGAAAATCGCCGATGCAAGTACGATTTCGCCGATCAGCATCTGCTCTATGCATAATGCATAACCAAGTTCACGGGCTCTATCGATCTCCGCAAGGATCTCGGTTCGCGACGTGACCGTCTTCGGCGATTGCGGGACGAGAGCCGATCTGTCGATAATGTCTTCTACGACGTCGCGCGGCAGATGGGACATCACCACCCGCCCGCCGGACGCGGCAAACGACGGAACGCGTCGACCGGTCAGGGTGGCGAAGAAGGTCTCACGCTTCGATTGCCGGCGAAGCGCATAAACGATTTCGACATCCTCGAAGAGACTGAGGTCGACACGCTCCCCCGTCTCGTTCTGGAGATCCATGAGGATCGGGCTGGCTCGCTGGATCGTCTGCGAATGGCGCAGGTACTCGAAGGTGAAATGGAGGAACTTCTTGCCGAGGACGTAGGTGCGGTTCTGCCCGCGCTCAAGATAACCGAGTTTGACCAGCGTATGGGACATGCGCTGAACCGTGCTGGCATCCAGACCGGTCAGCTGTTTCATATCCTTGTGTGTCAGGCGTCCGCCATCGCCACTCTTCTCGAACGCCTCGAGCAGCTGAAATGCTTTAGCCAGCGATTTCACGAACAAGGAATCGTCATCGCTCACGAGTGCATCCCTCCATAAGCTCAGCGCTTGACCGCTCGCCTAAACCATAATAAGTTAAGTTATATCGCATTACAATATAAAAAATTGCGGCAGCCCAACTTAAAGAGGTGAACATGGCTATTTGGGTAAAAGCGGCTGCTGCCGCTGGACTTTCCGTGATGATCTCGTCCGTCGCGATATCCGCAGCGTTTGCAGAACAGCTGAAGCTGGGCGTCTCACTGCCGCTGTCCGGCCCGGCTTCGCTTGCCGGCACATCGATCCGCGAAGGCATCGAGTTTGCCGTCAAGCAGGCAAACCAGAAGGGCGGCGTCTTCGATCAGGACGTCAAGGTGTTCATCGAGGACGACGAAGGCAATCCGACGAAGGGTGTAACCGCGGTCCGCAAGCTCATCGAGCAGGACCACGTCGTCGGCATCAGCGGCACCTATGTTAGCGCCGTCGCTGCGGCTGAAAGCAAGGTCGCCAAGGAATACAAGGTACCGATGATCTCGGCCGGTTCGACGTCTTCCGCCGTCACCGATGCCAATACGGCCGGAGACCCATGGTTCTTCCGCGCCTTTCCCGGCAGCAGGGCCCAGGCCAAGCAGACCGCCTCCGACACGCTCAAAAAGCTGAACGCGAAGACGGTGGCGGTGCTCTACGAAAACTCGATTTACGGCAAATCGCTGGCCGACGAGTTCAAGTCGAACTATGAGGGTATCGGCGGCAAGGTCGTTGCCATGGAAGCATACAATCCTGGCGACAAAGACTTCTATTCATCGTTGACCAACGTTCGCGCCCAGTCGCCTTCGGCCGTTTATATCGCCGGCCTGATGGATTCAGGCGCCCAGATCATCAAGCAGGCCGGCGAACTCGGCGTTCAGACCCAGATCGTCGGATCGGGTTCGATGATGAGCGACAAATTGATCGAACTTGCCGGTCCGGCGTCGGAAGGCTTCGCCGTATCTTCGATGTTCGAACCCAGCACGCCGAACAAGCATGGCGCAGAATTCGCCAAGGAATTCCGGGCCGCCTACAAGAAAGAGCCTGACGTCTACAGCGCCATCGGCTTCGATTCCATGGGCCTTCTTATCGAGGCAGCGCGCCGCGCGGGCAAGCCGGACGGTGCCGCGATGCAGAAGCAATTGCTCAACATGCCGGACTTCCCGCTGACCCAAGGACCGGACCGCACGACGGCAAAGTTCGACGACAAGGGAAGCGTCGAGTTCAAGGTGGGCCTTGCGATTGTCAAGAATGGTAAGCGCGAATGGCTTCCCTTCGACTAAGCAGCAGCGACGGCTTCGCGAGGCGAGAGATTCCGCCCCCGGGAGCCGCTTCTTTCTTCACGCCCGGACAGGGATTCCACCATTGATACTTTTCCAGCAATTCCTGGCTAACGGAGTTGTCGTCGGGTCGAGCTATGTACTTGTCGCGCTCGGCCTGACGCTCATCTTTGGCATCCTTAAAATCGTCAACTTCGCCCATGGCGAATTCTACATGCTCGGCGGCTACGTGGCCGTGGTCGGAACCCAGGTACTGGGCATCGGCCCCCTTCCCTCGATCGTGCTTGTTATCGTTGTGATGGTGATGTTGGGTTGGTTCGTCGAGCGCGCCATCTTCGTGCCGATCGCCAAGAAGGATCCGACAAACGTCATCATCGCGTCTTTCGGACTGTCGATCCTGCTGCAGAACATCGTGCTCAAGATTGCCGGACCGGAACCGATGCTTGCCAGGAGCGGCCTGCCACGTGGCGCCATTCAGATCGGCAACATCTTCCTGACCAGCGAGCGCCTTGCGATCGTAGCCCTCGCAGCCGTCACGGTGACCGCCCTGCTTGTGGTGCTGAAATACACTTGGGTCGGCCTGTCGCTTCGGGCCATGTCGGAAAATGCGACCGTGGCACGGATTTGCGGCATTGATGTCCGTCGTGTCGGCGTGGTGACCTTTGCCATCGGCGCGGCTCTTGCCGGACTGGCCGGCGCGCTTATGGCGACTGTCTTCACCGTTCAGCCAAATGCCGGCAGCCTGATCGTCATGAAAGCCTTCGTGATCGTGGTTCTGGCCGGCATGGGAAGCATCGAGGGTGCGATCATCGCGGGCCTCGCTCTGGGTATCGTCGAATCCCTCGTCACCGGCTATCTCGGCAATGGACTGCGCGACATCGTCGGCTTCATCTTCGTGATGGGGGTCCTGACCATACGTCCGCAAGGCCTGTTCGGCGTCAAGATGGATCGGTCCTGACGTGCGTGCGATTTTTCTCATCCTCGTCGCTGCGGCGACGCTTGCCATCGTATCGACGGTGTTCGGCGGCGGATACGCGATCAATATCGCCATCGTCGTCTGCATCTACGTCATCCTGGCCAGCAGCCTCGATATTGTGATGGGCTGGACGGGCCTCTTTTCCTTCGCCCATGCCGCCTTCCTCGGAATAGGCGCCTATACCGCCGCTATCCTAGGCCGGGACTTCGGAACCACGTTCTGGCTCAATCTGCCGCTCGGAATGATCGTCGCAGGCCTGTTCGGTTTCTTGCTCGGCCTGCCGCTCCTGCGGGCACAAGGACATTTCCTGGCGATCATGACAATCGCATTCCAGACCATCGTCTATCTCGTTCTATCGCAGTGGACCGATTTCACCGGCGGACAATATGGGATCGAAGTCGAACCAGTCGCAGGCTTCACCACGCTATCGTCATACTTCTACCTGGTGCTGGTGATTGCGGTGATCTGCCTGATTGCGATCCGCTTTCTCACGCAATCGCGCTTAGGAGACGCCTTGCAGGCGATCCGCGACGACGAGACCCTGGCGCGTACGATCGGCATCAATACAAAGGCCGTCAAACTTGTCGCATTGGCAATATCGTCGGCTTTGGCGGGCGGCGCGGGCGTCCTTCTGGCTTATCACATACGCGGTGTGACGCCTGACGATTATACTGTCCTCGCTTCGGCATCGATTGTGGCAATGGTCGTTCTTGGCGGTCGCGGACGTTTCTGGGGTCCAGTTCTCGGTGCAGTGCTGCTGACCGCACTGCCCGAAATGCTTTCGATGCTTACCGACTACAAGCACATCTTTTATGGCGGCGTGTTGATCCTGGTCACGATGTTTGCTCCGCAGGGGCTCGCGGGCAAGTTCTCTCGTTGGAGAGCAAGATGACGGGTGAACAGAAAAACATGGCTCCGATAATCAGGGCGGAAGCACTCACTAAGAACTTCCAGGGGATGGTGGCGCTGAATGCGTTCGACTTCTCGGTCAACGAAGGCGAGATCGTCGGGCTGATCGGTCCAAACGGCTCGGGCAAATCGACCGTGGTCAATCTTTTAACCGGCGTTCTTGCGCCCACCAGCGGCCGTGTGCTGATCGACGGCAAGGATTTTACCGGTGCCGCACCGCATGTCGTTGCAAGACACGGGGTGGTCCGCACCTTCCAGATGATCAGGCTGTTCCCGAGCCTGACGGTTGAACGGAACATCGTATTGGCGCTGCAGGAGCAATCTGGCCCCGGGTACATGTCATCCTTCCTGAACCGTCGCAATGCTATGGCGTGGCACGAAAAGGCGGCTTGCAAGGCGCGCGACATGCTGGCCTTGTTCGAAATGGAGAAGCACGCCCACAAGCTCGCCACCGATCTTTCGATCGGACAGCAGCGTATGGTCGAACTGGCGCGTGGCCTCGCCACGAACCCGCGTATCTTCATTCTGGACGAACCGGCAGCCGGCCTTTCGCCAATCAACGTCGATCGGCTCATCGAAATGATCCGCCGCATGCGCGACGAATTCGGCGTCACGATCCTGCTTGTCGAGCACGTCATGCGCGTCGTTCAAGCAGTTTGCGACAGGGTTGTCGTCCTCGATTACGGACAAAAAGTTGCAGACGGCAAGCCGGATGTCGTCGTTCAGGACCCCAAGGTCATCGAAGCTTATATCGGATTGGGGCGGTCTTCCCATGCTTGAGTGCAAAAGTATCGATGCCGGATACGGCAAAGTTCAAATCCTTTACGGTCTCGACTTCACCGTACCCAAGGGCGGGCTGAGCGCGATTCTCGGCGGCAACGGAACAGGCAAGTCGACGGCGCTCAAGACGCTCGCTGGCCTAGTGAAGCCGACCCGCGGAGAAATCCTGCTCGACGGCAAGCGGATCGACGGCAAGGGGGCCCATGCCATGGCGGCGGCGGGCTTATGCCTCGTGCCCCAAGGTAAGGAAGTCCTCGGCGGCCTGAGCGTGCATGAGAATATCACCGTCGGCGCCTATCACCGGCGCAAGGATAAGCCCGGCATCGCCGAAGACGTCGAGATGGTCTATGCCGAATTTCCCCGCCTCAAGGCCCGTTACAAGGCACCGGCCGGACTTCTGTCCGGCGGCGAGCGGCAGATGCTGTCGCTGGGTCGCGCTTTGATGGCGCGGCCGAGCATGCTTCTGCTGGACGAACCTTCGGCAGCGCTCGCACCGAAGGTGGTAGGCGAAATTTCCGACATTATCCGCAAGCTGAGAGCGCGCGGCCTGACCATGCTTCTCGTCGAACAGAATGTCTCGATGGCGCTCGAACTCGCTGACGAGGTGCATATCCTGCGTGAGGGCCGTTTCGCCTATTCGCGCAAGAATGGCCCCGATCTCAAGGTCGAGGAACTGCGCGAATTTTATCTCGGGAAAGGACAATCGTGACGCGGTTTGCCGGGAAAACGGTCCTGATCACCGGCGCGGCCGGCACTCTCGGCACCGATCTGTCGCAGGCATTTGCCCGCGAAGGCGCCGAGCGCCTCTACCTTGTCGATCGAGACGAGGCTCGGCTCGGCGAACTCCGCGCCGCGATCGGCAGACCGGCCACTGCGGTCCGCTGCGACCTCACGTCCGTTGCCGACATGCGGCAGGCCTGGGACGGCATGGATTTAGCGTTGGGTATCGACGTCCTGGTGACCGCCGGCGGGACCCTTGGCAGCGGCAAACCGCTTCTGGAAGTCGATCCGGAAGAGTTCGACCAGATGCTGTCGCTCAATGTGCGCGGCACACTGTTTGCTGTCCAGCTCACCTTGGGCGCGCTGCGGCATCGCAAGGGATGTATTGTGACCTATGGCTCGACGGCCGGCCTGACCGGTTCGCATGCGCTCGGTGCCTATTCGACGACCAAGGGAGCCGTGGCGCTGCTTACCCGCAGCCTTGCGTTATCGCTCGCCGAGGAAGGCATCCGCGTCAATTCCGTCTGCCCCGGATCGATCTCGTCGCCGATGCTGGAGCGGAACTTCGCGGCCGCCGGCGCAGAAGCGGAAATGCGTCGGCAGATCTATAGGGATCTTCATCCGATGAAACGTTTCGGTGAGGCGAACGAGGTGACGCAGGCCGTGCTCTATCTAGCCAGCGACGCCGCATCCTATACGACCGGCGTTTCGCTGCCGGTCGATGGAGGTCGCCTTGCATAGCTTTGAGGGCAAGACTGCTGTCGTCACCGGTGCCAACAGCGGCATCGGCCGCGCGACACTCGATCTGCTCATCGCGCGCGGCACCTCCATCGTGGCGGTCGACCAAGACGTGTCGGAGCTCGGCGGCGTTGCGGCAACCGTTGTCGCCGCCGATCTCTCCCAAGAGGCGGCCCCGAAGCGGATCGCCGATGCGGCCGGCGCGCTCGGCGGGTTGGATCTCCTGGTCAATTGCGCCGGCGTCGGCGGCTCGAAACGCATCGCCGAAACCGATGACGCCCTGCTCGACCGGATCCTCAGCATCAACCTACGCTCCGTCATCCGGCTGACGCGGGAACTGCTGCCGTTGCTGCGCCAGCCCGGCGGCGCGATTGTCAACCTCGCATCCGTTTATGGCGAGGTCGGGCGCGTCGGCACCACCGCCTACGCCGCCAGCAAGGGCGGCATCTCACAACTGACACGGCAATTGAGCGCGGAACTCGGTCCGGAAGGGATACGGGTAAATGCCGTCGCACCCGGCTGCATCCTCACCGCGATGACCCGCGACAAGATTGACAAGGATGCCGAATACCGGAGCGCGATGATCGCCGGAACGCCGTTGCGACGGATCGGCGATCCCATGGAAGTGGCTGAAGTGATCGCTTTCCTGGGCTCCGATCAGGCATCCTTCGTCAATGGTCAGATCATTGCCGTCGACGGCGGCTGGCTCTCGTCCCGAGGCACATTCTAAGGAATAGAGAGATGGAACATTTCGGTCCTGTCAAATGGCCTGGCGGCCATCGCGTTGCAGTCATGCTCTCCTTCGATTTCGATGCCGAAACCCTCTGGCTGTCGCGGGATCCCGATAATGCGCGCCGTCCGGGGACGCTGTCGCAAGGCGTCTATGGCGCCAAAGTCGGCGTTCCGATGATCCTCGAAACCCTGGAAGATGCCGGTGTGCGAGGAACCTTCTTTGTGCCCGGATGGACGGCCGAAAGACACACCGCCCGCCTGGAGATGATCGTCGCCAGAGGCCACGAAGTCGGCCATCACGGTTACCTGCATGAATGGGTCGACCCCGACCAGCCGGAACGGGAGGAGGAAATCCTCGTCAAGGGCCAGGAAGCCCTGAAAAAGACGGTGGGGATCGTTCCAACCGGTTATCGATCGCCGGCCTGGGAGACCTCGCCGAATATGATCGGCCTCCTGAAGCGATACGGCTTTTTCTACGACAGCTCCTTCATGGACACCATCAACCCCTATCGGCATACGCTCGATGACGGGACAGATGGTCCGATCGAGCTTCCGGTTCACTGGAGCCTGGACGACGCGCCATTCGCGCTGTTTTCGGTGCGCGCGCCACGCACCATCGTCACCAACGACCATATCCTGAAGGTATGGCAGGACGAGTTCCGCGAAATCTACCGCTGGGGCGGGCTCTTTAATCTGACGATGCACCCGCAGGTCATCGGCCGGCCGTCCCGCATCGCGCTGCTCAGAGAATTCATCCAGTGGGTAAAAACCTTCCCCGGTGTCTGGTTCGCCCAGGGACATCAGGTCGCGGAGGCCTGGAGCAAGTCCGAAAAGTAATCTTTTTTCATACCTTTAGAAGGCTGCACCGAAGGAAGACGGCTTCCTCTCGAACGGAGATGTCATGAATTTTGAAGAGTACCGGTCCAGGGACGGCATAGCTCTTGCCGCACTTCTGGCCAATGGCGAGGTGAGCGCGCTGGACCTGATGCGGATCGCGATAGAGGCGGCCGAACGCGTCGATGCCCTCACCAATATGCTGTCCTACAAGGATTACGAAGGCGCCTTGGCGAAGGCTTTCCGCCATGAGGTGGTTGCCGGAAAATTCAGCGGCCTGCCGTTTCTCCTGAAGGATTCAGGCCTTGCCTCAACGGACCTGCCGACGAGTATCGGGTCTTCGCTCTTCGAGGCGACGAAGGCCCAAAGCGACGCGACCCTCGTCAAGCGGTTCCGCGAGGCGGGCCTCATCTCGTTTGCGCGCTCTACGGTGCCTGAACTTTGCATGGCGCCAACGACGGAGGCGCGCCGAAATGGCGGCCCTACCCGCAATCCTTTCGACCCGACGCGTTCGTCCGGCGGATCGTCCGGCGGCGCTGCCGTCGCCGTGGCGGCCGGCGTTGTCCCGGTGGCGCATGGCAGCGATGGCGGTGGGTCCATTCGCATTCCCGCTTCATCGTGCGGCGTTTTCGGCCTCAAGCCGTCCCGCGGCCGCGTTCCGCTGGGCCCTTTTCGTGGCGAAGGCTGGGGCGGACTTGCCTGCGATGGCGTTTTGACTCGCACAGTACGCGACACGGCACGCGCTCTTGACCTCACCGCGGGAATGGAGACCGGCGCACCCTACGCAGCTCCACCCGGCTGCAGCTTCGAAGCGAGCCTAGACGTAACTTTGGAGCGCCCCCTACGGATCGCCGTCTGGCAGGATCCATGGGGTCTGGCGATGGATGGACCTTGCCGGGAGGCCGTACGGAAATCGGCCGAGCTTTGTGCGTCGTTTGGCCATGAGATCATCGCCATCGACCCACCGGACTTCGACTATAGTGCCTTCATCGATGCCATTATCACCGTCATGGCTTCTAACGTCGCACTTTCCGTCCGTGTAAAGCTTTCGGCGTTAGGCCGCGATCCAAGACCGGACGAGCTTGAGCCAGCTATTCTGGACGGCTACTTCATCGGTGCACGCACTACGGCACCTGACTATGTCGCGGCCGTCGATAGGCTGCACGCTACCGGCCGGATGATGGCCGCGATGATCGACGGATACGATCTCGTTCTTTCCCCCACCCTTACGACCCTTCCACCGACGCTAGGGACCATTTCAACCAAAGAGGCTGATTTTCGCGGTTTCCGGCGCAAGGCTAGCGAGCTTACTCCGTTTTTGGCAGTAGCGAACGCGTCAGGCCAGCCAGCCGCAAGTCTACCACTTTGGCGGCATGAAGGTCTTCCCGTCGGCGTACAACTCATCGGTCATTTCGGCCGAGAGGACATGGTGCTGGCCCTGTCACATCAACTGGAAGGAAGCTCGCTCTGGAGCGTAGCCCAGAGATGGCCTGACTTCTCAAATTTCCGTATGCAGCCAGACCTTGCATAGCCTTGTGCAAGGCCACTGTGGCGGCTGCTAGAATAGGTGATCTTCCGGCTTGCCGTTGTCGTTGGCGAGGTCTGGCGCGAGAGCCTTCATGTTCATGATGTCTGCGGTCCCGGCGGAGCTCGATAGAGTATGATCCGTCCGGTCGGCAGAATCTGGGTGAGGAAATCAAAATCGCGGACGTTGCCGGTCAGCACGCCCGCCCCCAACTGACGCGCCTGCAGGAATACGAGGGCGTCATTTACGAAGCGGCGCTCGTGCCCCTCGCCCTTGGGCAGATTGCTCAGCCGGAAGAGCAAGCCTGCCAACACACCGGCCTGTCCCCACATTGCTGCATCCGGGGCATGAAGACGGTGGTCCGGAATGTCCTCCACCGTGGCTTTGATTGTCTCGAGGACAGCTTTTGTGGAGGCATGCTTTGGGTCGAGCCGGCCAAAGGCGTGGGTCAGCTCAGAAAGGCAGACTGCGGAATGGTGGCAACGGCGATAGGTAAGCAGCGTATCGACTTCAACCGGTGATCGTCCTTGCAGGACATCCAGGTAGACACTCGTATCCAGAAACACCGGTCCCCCGATCGCGGGTTCGTTTGCAACCCATGGGAGATCATCGTCGGCCCTACGCTCCAGCGTTCCGGTGTACTTTTGCGGCTTGAGCGATCGGAGAGTCTCGGAAAGATCAAACCCCAAAATCTATGTCCGCCGGGATGCTGCCCTTGCGTCCGACCAAGCGGGCGCCAAAGTCATCTTCGAGAGCTAGGCGCGACAGCGCCAGTTCCAACAGCTCCGTGTCCGAGGTGACATGAGCGCGCTTCTTGGCCGCCTCGATCAACTCGGAGGACACGCGCCCCGAAAGACGGGTATTCTTCGCTGCGCCGAGCAGT
Organism: Mesorhizobium sp. P2_H9; assembly: GCF_056403215.1. Classification (NCBI taxonomy): domain Bacteria; kingdom Pseudomonadati; phylum Pseudomonadota; class Alphaproteobacteria; order Hyphomicrobiales; family Phyllobacteriaceae; genus Mesorhizobium; species Mesorhizobium sp. P2_H9. The sequence continues at coordinate 74,925 of NZ_JBFUFX010000013.1, forward strand.
CCGGCGGCTTTCGCTTGCTCGAGTACGAGCTTATTGCGGGTCGATGCGACCTTTGCTTCGCTTTCTGAAGCGGTCCGTGTTTGCGCGGCCATCAGAACCTCCTGTGTTCAACAGAATATAGATTGCGTTGAACACATATGCAAGGCTTAGTAGCCGCTGGCCTTCGGGACGCAGGCACGTGAAGCACACTTACCATAGTGATCGATTGGGGGGATCGATGGATTCTATGCAAACCGAAATTGCACGCTTCCTTGCGGAAAAAGCGGTACGGCAAGCGCGCGCGACATATCATCAGGTAGGGAACGTCCTCGGCTGGAACCATCCGACAGGTCGCGGTCTGGGCAAGAATCTGGAGGTCGTCCTGCACGCTTTGCATGATCGCGGACTGCCGCCGCTCACGACGATTCTAGTCAAGCGCGGCGAGAGGCATCCGGTGCCTGACGCGATGGCGTATATCCGCGGAACCTTGGGCGATATCGACATCGATGCCGCACAACGTGAGGTGTTCGCCTTCGACTGGCGATCGATTCCAGACCTGGCTCCTGACGTCGACAGACTTGCGAGCGGTCGTGATATTGGCTGATCTCTTTTCGGGGGTTTGACCCCGCGAGTTGGGGCTGCATCGGCCTTGCTGACGAGGCCAAGCGCGACCGCTATCTTATCCAGTCCAATGCATTGGTGGCGATCTACGTCACCAAGGGCAAGGGGCCTGAGGAGATGCGGGGCAAGGTCGTGGGCCTCCTCGAGGTTTCCCACAACGCCGGCCATGCCAGTCAGTTCATCGCCGACGACCGCTAGGCCGAGAAGGAAATGGACCCTCCTAGCTGATGCCGCAATGTGTGCGTTGCTCAATCCACCCGAACGAGGCAGTCTGTGGATTCGAGGCGTCGTCTCGGCTATGCATACCCGATGGACGACAGATCCTTGTTTATGAAATCCAGCATCGACAACCTCCCGCCACCAAAACAGCGCGAGCTGAGAAAGACGGTTGAGCTGCTCCTCGAGGAGTTTGAGGATGCCCTCAAGGGAGGGACGGCCGACTTCAAAAAGCGTGGGCGCATCCTCAAGATCATACTTTTCGGATCCTATGCGCGTGGTGGCTGGGTCGACGAGCCGCATACCAGAAAGGGCTATCGTTCGGATTTCGATCTGCTGGTGGTGGTGAACAATCGCAAACTGACCGATTTCGCCGGCTATTGGCAGACGGCCGCAGACCGCCTGATGCGCGAAATCAATACGCCAGTCAGTTTCATTGTGCATTCCCGCCGGGAGGTGAACACCGCACTCAGGGACGGTCAGTATTTCTTTGTCGACATCCGTCGTGAGGGCATCGTCCTCTACGAGCTCGACGAGGAACCACTGACCCATCCGGCACCTACCAAGCCGGCTGATGCATTCCGATTAGCAGCCGAACACCTCGAAGACAGGCTGCCGCACGCCCGAGTATTTGCAAAGACAGCTGGATTTCTTCTCAGCGAATCCAACTTCAAGGAAGCGGCCTTTCTCCTTCACCAATCAATCGAGCAGGCCTATGCGGTGTTGTTGCTGGTTCTAACGAATTACAGCCCTGCATCTCACAACATCAAATTCCTTCGCAGCCTCGCTGAAGATCAAGCACAGGAACTTGCCGAAGTTTGGCCCCGTGACCAGCAGCGTTTCATAGCTTGGTTCAACATCATCAACGAGGCTTATGTGAAAGCGCGCTATTCGAGGCACTTCGAGATCACTCGCGAAGCGCTTCAGTGGCTTGCAGAGCGGGTCTGCGACCTGATCGGTCGCATCGAAATGATCTGTCGATCACGGCTTGAAAAGTTGAGGGCGAATATCGCTGATCAGCGAGCGCATTAACTCTGCGGTTGAGCCAATTCCAGTCTGCCATTTATGCGACTGGAAACTGTAGCAGCTAAGTTAAAATGTCCGGATCTGGCAAAGTAGGAATGTCGCTCCTGCCTTGCCAATCTGCCCGCGTTCGAGAGCGCGGGAGATTGCAGATTGGGACTGGTTCTGATGAGCGAACGCGAGCTGCGGCGTATCGAGGTTCTGTCGAAGGTTATTGAGCGGCGAATGACAGGCGTTGCAGCGGCAAACCTGCTCGACGTTTCAGTTCGTCAGGTCCAGCGGCTGTTGAAGACGTTCCAAGCGGATGGCGCTGCGGCTCTCCGGCACAAGGCGCGTGGCCGGCGTTCCAACAATCGCATTGTCGACGGTGTTCGCGACTTCGTGCTGGAGCTGATCTGCGAGCGCTACATCGACTTCGGTCCAACGCTTGCCCGCGAGAAGCTGATCGAACGGCATCAGCTCGCGGTCAGCAAGGAGACGCTGCGCAAGTGGATGACGGAGGCTGGAATCTGGACGTCGCGCCGTGAACGCAAGCAGCGGCTGCATCAGCCGCGCGGGCGACGAGACTGCTTGGGCGAGATGGTGCAGATCGACGGCTCGCATCACTGGTGGTTCGAGAACCGTGGGCCCAAATGCGCCCTGCTCGTCTTCATCGACGATGCGACCGGCAAGCTGCTTCATCTGCGCTTTGCCGGCTCCGAGAACACGTTCGACTACTTTCACGCGGCAAAGGCGTATCTGCGGGAATGGGGCAAGCCGCTTGCGTTTTACAGCGACAAGCATGGCATTTTCCGAGCGACCCATGGTTCCGAGAAGGATAGAAGCAGCGGCCTGACACAGTTCGGCCGGGCTCTTTATGAACTCAACATCGATATCATCTGTGCCAACACCCCACAGGCCAAGGGTCGCGTCGAGCGCGCCAACCAAACGCTCCAGGACCGGCTTGTGAAGGAACTGCGCCTGCGCGACATCAGCACGATCGAATCGGCCAATGCCTATGCGCCCGAGTTCATGGCGGACTTCAACGCACGCTTCGGCAAGGAACCCCGCAATCCGAAGGATATGCACCGCCCCCTCGCCGATCATGAGAATCTGGACGGCGCCATGTGCCGCAAGGAGGTTCGCACACTGTCTCAGGCTTTGACGCTGCGCTACGACAAGGTGCTGTTCATTCTCGATCCGACCGATACCGCGAAGCGGCTTGCCCGCAAAAAGGTCGTCGTCTGCGACTATCCCGACGGTCGCCTCGAGGTCATGCACGACGGCATCGCCCTACCCTACAGAACCTTCGACAAGCTGCGTTCGGTTCATAGGTCAGAGATTGTCGAGAACAAGCGACTTGATGCTGCCCTGGACCTGGTCGCCCAGATGCAGGCTGGCCGGGAGCTTCATCGCAGCCAGCGCGGGCCGCGGCGCACCGGACAGACGAACCACATGTTCGGCATTCCCGACGGCAGCCAGAGCAATGGCTATGTGAAGCGTGGCCGCAAGCCCGGCCGGAAGGCGGATTTCACAAAGGACCCCGCGGTCGTCGTGCGGCGTGAGCAGGCGTTTGCCAGAATGCCCGCAGCCAAGGTCGAGAGCCAGGCCATCAAAGTCGATCTGACACTCACAGAGAGCGATAGGCATCGTATTGCGGATGTCCTCGCAGTGCTGGACGAGTTTCCAATCAACCGGAAGACTCAACCGACAACGGAAGCCGGCTGTTAGCTCGAAGAGGGGCACGCGGCTCTCAAAGCTAAAGCCGACGGAGATCTACTGGATCGCCCCCGATCGGGCTGCGCAACCCCGACCAGCTGTCGCCCGATCGGGCGCTGACGTCGCAGCCGGCGGCCCCGTGTTGCGACATTTCTATTTTGCTGGCACCGCGACATTCGAACTTGGTTGCAACAGAAACGCACAAACCGCGAACAAACGCCCGGAAATCGGTCATCGGCATTTGCGTAGTAAGGGGCTGTAACAAGGAAAAATAATTTTAGAATCTTGCGCTGAAGCCTAACGGAAAGTGGACCGCCGGAGCAGGTGTTCACATTCGGCCGACGCGTCGCCACGATCCGCTTGTTGTTGCGGCAGATGTATTGAAAGCTAATAGCCAACGTTAGCAAACCTGAATGCTGCTCTGTGACGCAAAATGGCACCGTTTCCGCTCGTCACCATTCGCGGCGGCGCACCGCCGGGACGAACTTGTCGTAAGTATCGAGTTCCGGTTCCGATTCCTCGTAGGATACGGGGCGTCCGTCTTCGAGGAGAAGCAGGGACAGCGAGAAGTCGTAATACTCGGCGAACACCGTCATCTCGCGCACGGGCTCGCGCAGCCAGACGCCGTGGGGATGTTCGATACTGCCCCGACCGTCGACCAGCAATTTAGGGCGGGATGGAAGCGCCGCCGTCGGAATCTCTATAGGACCGGCCGATGTCTTGAAATACGCGCCGCTGCGCCACGCCGCATCGCTCGACCGCGCCCACAGGATATAGCCATCGCGCGAAACAACAAGAAGGGCGCGCTTGCGGGTATAGCCGAGCCACCGCAGCACCGCCGCGATAAGCGAGACGTTGTATCGTTCCGCGCAGGCCCGGAGCAGCTCGATATCGACCTTCGCGCCTTCGGGAATTTGGCGTCGGAAATCGTCGAGGGGCATGAGGAAATTGGCGGCGAAGACGTTGGCCTGATGCTCGACCTGTCCGTATTCCGAATCCCACCGCACGATCTGCTGCTGGCCGCACTGGAAGCCTTGCGGATACGCGAGACGGTGCAGCAGGTAGTGACCAAATTCATGCGCGAGGGTGAAATTGATCCGGCCTTTGGACGCGATACCGTTGTTGTAGATGATGCCCCAGCCCTTGCGGCCGTCCTTGGCCTTATACAGCGCGCCGTCGAAAGTGGGCAGCCGGTCGCCTTGAACGCTGACGATCGGGTCCTCGGGAAATCGCTGCTTCGAATACTCCCGGGCGATCATCGGAATATCGATCGGGAACCGGTCGGCCCCAAATGCGGCATTCAGAACATGAGTGATTTCGAAGGCCCAACGTTCGGGCGAGAACGGTGCTGTCATTCATCGTCGCCGATCAGGTCGAGCATCCGCCGAATCTTGTCCTTGGTGCCCGGGTCCATTCTGCGATATTTCCGGAAGAACGCGGTGTCCGTCGCGTCCTCGACCAGAACCGAATCAGTGATGAGATAATCGGGGGTGACGTCGAGGGCGATAGCGATCTTGGCGATCTTGTCGGCCGAAGGACGAGGGGGGTCCTTGTTCTCCAATTCCCAGATGTAGCTCTTGCTGGACTCGGCCATCTCGGCCAGCTTGTCGAGGGTGTAGCCTTTTCGTTTGCGCAGGCTGCGGATTTTGTCGCCAAGCGGCGTAGCCAATATCGAACTCCTTTTGTTCCGAGTTCAGAGTAGCACTACACCAGGTGCTTGACAACGCTCATTTCCTGAGTCCATCATGTTCGGAGTAGGCGTACTCGTTCTGACCTTAGTCCAGAAGGAAGCCAAATTATGGTAGGAAAGCGCGGACCTGACACACATCATGTAGTACCCCATCACGGCGGCGGCTGGGATGTCAAGCGGGGCGGCGCTGACCGCGCCTCGGGGCATTTCGACTACTAAACAGGCGGCGATTGACCACTGGCGACAGGTCAGCCGCAACCAGGAAACGGAGCTGCGCATCCACAACGCGACGGGCGTATCGCCCAGAGCGACAGCCATGGCCGGGACCCGAACCCGCCCAAGGGCTGACCACCTGGCCGTGCCCGCGTGCGCGGCCCCGTCTCAACAGGCGCCCGAGGCGGCGCCGGAAAGCGAACTGCGATGAAGCATACGCCGACGATGGACCTTGCCGACCTCCCAAAAGGCATTCAGCGCAGTCGCCCCCTGCCGGACCCGGCGCTCGGCGCGCTGTGGGAATCCATCATCCTCGACGAGGATATCAAACGCCGCCTGTTGTCCCAGGCCGTGCTGAACTTCACGATGCGCGGAAAGGTGGACCGCAGCGTGATCCCGCTGCACGGCGTCATCCTGCTTGTTGGCCCGCCGGGCACCGGGAAGACATCGCTCGCCCGCGGTCTTGCGCACCGCACTGCGGAGTCTTTCGCGGGTGGCAAATTCCGCCTGCTGGAGGTGGAGCCGCACACCCTGACCAGCTCGGCGATGGGAAAGACCCAGCGCGCGGTGTCGGACCTCTTCTCTCAGGCTATCGCGGAAGCGGCGGCGACGGGCCCCACCATAGTCCTGCTCGACGAAGTCGAGACGCTCGCCGCGGACCGCTCCAAGATGAGTTTGGAAGCCAATCCGATCGATATCCACCGCGCCACCGACGCGGTCCTGGTGCAGCTCGACATCCTCGCCGAAACGCATCCCAATCTGCTGTTCGTCGCGACCAGCAACTTCCCGCAAGCGGTCGACAGTGCCTTTACCTCGCGCTGCGACCTGGTCGTCCACGTACCGCTGCCCGACCGCGAGGCTTGCGGCCGTATCCTCAAGGATTGCCTGACCGGCCTTTCGCGGACCTACCCGGCGATGGGCAAACTCGCTGCCGCGCCGCAGTTCGCGCAGTGCGCCGCCGCGTGCGTCGGTCTGGACGGGCGCTCGATCCGCAAGATGGTCGCCAACGCCATCGCGACGAGCCCGCAGACGGCGATGAACCCCGGCGAGGTCACGATCGACGACATCCTCGCGGCGGCCAAGGCCGCCAAGGCGAGCCGCGCGGCGGGWGGCAAGGACTGATGAGCACCGTCGCCAGCCGTACCTTCCAGAGCACCCCGGGCCGTGACGCCCTCGCGACCTGGAACGCCATCGTAGATCTCCTGACCAAGGGTACCGCGGGCGCCGCGCGCACCGAACTCCTCGCGGTCGGCGGCGTCGCCGCCAGCATCATCGCCGACCAGGCGCCGCGGGACGCCGCAATCACCGTCACCTGCGATGGCCCCCGGACGCGCATTTATTGCCTCTATGACGACGACGCCATCGACGGCGGTGGCGCCAACGAAAACGCCCTTGGCTACGATCCCCTGAAGGGCGACTGGCGCGTATCACTGCCGTGCGAAATCGATGACCTCGCATGGGTCCAGGCCGCGCTGAAGAAGCACAGCACCCGCATCACCGCCCGCGACCGCGAGAAAGCCGTCAAAGACACGGGCGGCGCGGAGGCCGCGGCAGCGCAGACCCTCACCCTCGATCCGAAAGGGTTCCTCGGCTCATGACCAGCGTCGCCGTCAACACCTATACGCATTCCGCGACCTACGTGGCGGACAACATCCTGAAGAGCTTCAAGGACATCGTCCGGCTCAGCGGGCTCGACCCCGGCAAGTTCGCCGCCGACTGGGAAACAAACATGCGCGCGCTGAAAACGTGGCTCGGCACCGGCGACCTGCAGTCCGTCGTCCTCGAGGTGTTCAATCCCCGGACCGGGGCGCTCATCGTCCGCTGGGATATCGACGTCGTCTACAACTGGTCCTCGGGGGACGGCAGCTTCTGGACCGACACCGACCAGCTCAAATACCACATCCGCAAAGCCGGCCTCGCGCCGTCGGACGCCAGCTACGACATCTTGCTGCACACCAAGCCGGGCCGTCCCGATGTTAGCGGGTGGGGCAAGGGTGCCTACCGGTCGACGGACGGATTCGTAAGGCACAGCCTGGGCACGACGATTGAGCACAGCGGCCTTGGCGGCAACGCGGCTTACTGGCGGAGGGCGAGCTGATGCTGACGGTCGACGAGGCTTTCCGGAAATTCAAGAGCCGCCTTGAGCTGAACGACAGGGAGCAGGCGAACGCCTCCGCGCGGCAGAACGAGGTGCGCGACTATCTCGACACCAAATTCAAGATCGAGACCAGTTTCCTCACCGGCTCCTACAAGCGCCACACCAAGACGAAGCCGCTCAAGGACATCGACATATTCTTTGTGCTGAAAGACGCCGAGCGCCATTACCGCGACAATGCGCCTTCCGTCGTCATCCAGGATTTCTGCGACGCGCTCGTCGCTAAGTACGGCAAGGACGCCGTGCGCAAGCAGAGCCGCTCGGTCAACCTCGATTTCGGCGTGTTCGTCGACGCCGAAGACAATACCGATTACCGCATCCTCAGCGTCGACGTGGTGCCCGCCTTTGCCAAGGGCCAGGACTACGAGATTCCCAACACCGACAGCGGCACGTGGATCAAGACCAACCCGAAGATTCACGCCGAGAAGGCGACGGCCGCCCACCAGGCATTCTCGAATGAGTGGAAGGGCCTCGTCCGCATGGTGAAGTACTGGAACAACAACCCCAAGCACGGCGCCGACAAGCCGGTAAAGCCCTCCTTCCTGATCGAGGTGATGGCGCTCGAATGCCTGCATGGCGGCTGGCAGGGCCGGTTCGACAGAGAGGTGCAGGCGCTGTTCGCCACGCTCGCCGACCGCATCTTCGACACCTGGCAGGACTCGGCGGGATTGGGACCGGCTATTAGCAACGGCATGGACAACGCGCGTAAACAGCGCGCCCGGGAGCTACTGACGGCGGCGAGCCGGGACGCCTCCCTCGCCATCAATCACGAGCGCCAGGGCCGCCACGGCGGCGCCCTTGCCGCGTGGCGCGCCCTCTTCGGCAAAAAGTTTCCGCTGTCATGACGGAGAGGACCGATGGCTGAAGGCATAACGGCGCGCTGGCACGGGGACAATTACCAGTCGCGCGTCTTCTGGGAGAACGCCTTCAATCTTCTCGACGACCATTCGTGCGTCGTCGAAGTCACGTTCGAGGCAAACGGCCCTAAATCGTTCGACGATGTCGTGGTGCGCTACGATCCGCCGGTGGCGCGCTCGGGGCCCGACCGGGTGAATGCCGAGTACCACCAAATCAAGTGGCACGTAGAAACCGGCGGACGGTTCGGCTACGAGGACTTTGTCAGGCCCGACTTCATAGGGGCGAAATCCTTCTCGTTGCTCCAGCGCCTCAAGGAAGCGCGCGCCAAAGTGCCGCCGGGCCAGACAGCGCATTTCTCCTTCCTGACCACCTACCGCGTCAAAGACGGCGACCCGCTTGCGGACCTTATTTCCGGCAACGACCGCACGCTGATGGTGGAAAAGTTGTTTGACGGCACAGGCTATCGCAGCCGAATGGGGAAGGTGCGCCGGCTGTGGCGCGATCATCTTGACCTGGCGGACGATAATGAACTGAAGGCCGTAATGCGGGGCTTCCGGATTATCGAGGGTCACCGCACGCTCGACGAGCTGCGTTCGGAGATCAATCTGAAGGCGCAGGTCGTGGGAGTGATGGCTTTCAGCGCCAGCGACTCCGACTTCCGTTATGACGAGCTCGCACGGCAGATGAAGGTCAGGCAGCTCAATGCCCTGACCCGCGAGACGCTCTTGCAGCTCTGCCGCGACGAAGGGCTGCTGGTCCCACGACCTGCGAAATCAGATGCGTTCCTGCCGGTGGCCATCCGCAGCTTTCTCGGGCCTGCGGCGGATATCGCCGGCGCCGCGTCTGAGAACACATTGGTTCTCACCGACGATTTCCGGCAGCGCTATCTCCAGGACAGGCGCGACTGGCAGCACGACATCAGGCCCCGCGTTGAAGAGTTCCTGCGCGCGGCGGTGAAGAAGTCCGGGCAATTGCGCCTGATCCTCGACGCCCACGCGTCGATCGCCTTCCTCGCGGGCGCTGTTCTGGACGTCAAATCAGGCGTGGAAACCGAACTGGTGCAGAAGGGGCGGGTCGGGACGCGCGTCTGGCGCGCCGATGACGGGACCGCCTCGAAGGGCGCCCGGTTCGACGTGGCGCGGCATCGTCTTGGCGAGGGCAAAGAGATCGCCGTGGCCGTCAGCATCGCGCAGCCGGCCGAGGCACAGGCCCGGCAGTATGTGTCGGCGCAGTTGCCGGGCGCAGGGCAGCTCATCACGTTCTCGATGCCGGCGGGGACGGGGCACCAGACCGTCACCGGCGGAGAGCACGCCGCCGCACTGGCGGAACAAATCTCCAATGTGTTGCGGCAAGACAAGCAAGACGACCCCGATGCGCTGGTCCATATATTCGCCGCGGTGCCGAACAGCCTGCTGTTCTATCTCGGGCAGCATCACCAGAGCGTCGCGCCCTGCGTAGTCTATGAGTTCGACTTCGATCGCCGCGGGTCCAAGACCTATCAGCCATCATTCACCGTCGATTAGCGCCTGACAGGCGTGGGCAGCACTCGTGGTCGAGAGCTTGTATCGCCGTCACGTGCCGAATGGCTCCCACACATCGAGATGGTGGTGGACGATTGTCTCTTAAACAATGCCCTAAGCTTGACCGTCCGGAACTCCGATCAACGTGTGACCCCATCATCGACTGAGACTACTAATCACCGGCCTCACCAACCTGCCAGGCATCAGCCTGGCCAGGTTGTTCCAATAGACGGTTCCCGCGGAACCGTCTGCTTCCCCGCGTGGAGGCCAAGCTCATGGATCCTACGTTTGTTTCAGCCCGACTGGAAGTGCTGCACGGCGACACAATCAGGCTCTGGCCGAGCTTCGGCAGAACGATCACAGTGAGTGGTCCAACCATGCTACGGCGAACAATAGATCCTCATGCCGATGTTCGCCCGATTGGCCGACGTTTGGAGCGATGCCAAGTAGTAGGTCATCTGCCGAGACCGAGGACTTGGCTCAGGTTTATTGAGCTCATCGACCAGCGCCTGGCGTTCAAGGATGTTGCCTGCCCAGATCCAGATCTCCTTCTTGTAGCGAGCTGACCTGGCAGCGTCGCGTGCCCTCATCCAGAGCTTCGATCCCGGTTTATTGTCCCGCACGATGCGTCTGGTGATTTTTCCGCCCGCGATCGTGACGGGCTTTTTCCATTCGGCGGTCCGGTCCGGCAAAGACTCTATCCGCGTAAGGAAGGCGATGCTCGCCTGCGCTTGTCGGCCGACCGCCTGGAGCGAGTTCAGACTCATTGTGGTGTCGTCTACTTTCGCATGAACGAGCACCACTCGCGGATCGATATCGTCGATGCAAATGAAATCGCAAGTTTCTGTGCCACCGTCATCACAAACGACGACGGAAAACTGATCGAGCAAGGCCGCCATCGTCGGGTCCAACGCGCGTATCGCGTCTTGATGTTGGGTATCTGGTTTACCGTGAGCGGCAAAACCGAGCTGAGCGTAGACGCCTCCAAAAATGCTCTCTGACACCCATTCCTTGACGCTCGATTTCGCTCCACCCTTTTCAGTTTTGACACCCGCCAGCCACGGAGATCCGACCACGAACTCGAGCGGTCCTCCGGGCAAGTCCTTCGCTATTTCGTCAATCGACCGTCGAGGGTGATAAAAATGTTTCTGCGCGTAGATGAGAGATGGATCGGTAGGAATGACCCTGAAGGCCTGATCGCGTGTCAGCATGCCGGACAGCAGCTGCGGCTTCTCCTTTTGAGTAGAATCCTTCCCTATCAGGTAGGAGTCTAGACCGGGGCACTCGACGACGTAACGGCCGCGCCGCCGCAACGTCCCGGTGATCTCATATTTGAGCTTGCCCCCAAAGTGATCGTCATCGAGTTGTATGGAGAACGACCCATCCGCTTCGACATCGAGACATCGGTCGGCGGAGATCAAACCCGCAACGCGTTCCGGTTTCCAATTCGGTGGGGCGTCGGCGCCGCTTTCACCGATCAACTCGGCAAAGTCGAAAAGGACGTTCAAAGGGACCGCTTTGCCAGGGGACGGAGCCGGAACCGCTTGTGCAAATCGCTCAAACGCTTTGCTGGGTTTGTCTGCCGAATCCAATTGCGCGGATACGGACGCTATCCAACTGGCATATTCCGAGACCGGCACATATTTGCCGCCGCCATCGGACACTGCGGAGCGTTGAAGGGAGAGGTAGCGCAGAGCCGCGTTTGGGGCGCCGTCGCGACGAATAGAGGCGCGCACGGATGTGGTCGCCTGCATGCCCTGTGCGAGATCGTAGAAGCCCTCGCTGAAGTCTCGCATTCGCACGGTTGCAGCCCGGACACCCATGTCCGAAATGTCGAGACTAAGGGCCGAGGCAACGGTCACTCGAGACGTCTCGCCGGGCTTGGCCATCGGCACCAAGAGCTGCATTTTTTCCGGGGGCTCCGGTTCGAGGCCAAGCTGCTCCGGGTCTATGACGAGCCCTTCGGTGTCCATAAGGTATAATCGGTCACCGGTCGTGGACAGTGCCATTACGCCGAGGTTCCAGGTGGGCATTGCGCGCTGGGTGAGCAGCGGTGAGTTGCCCCAAAGCACGTAAGCGATCAGGCGGACGTTCGAGGGATCATCGGTGCCGTTGGGTCCAAGTATGGTGGCGTCATGACGATCTTCGAGCCCCATCGCTAGCCTTGAAGCTTCTGCGATTTCGTCGAGGGATTTTCTCCCAACGTTTCGCATCACATATGCGCGGCACGGCAGTTGGATATCGGCGAAACCGACCTGTTCGTCATCGATATCAAACCGGTCGCGGAAATCGCCCGAGATGTACTGGACAGCGGGCGAGGCAGATCGCAGCGTTTCAAAGAACTGCGTTTCCCTCCGGAGCGCATCGCTGGGATTGGCATCGAACCTTTTCTCATATGACAGGTAGCGCTCGAACCGCTCGGCAAGATCGGCACTGAATGTATCTCTTCCCATGATGAGAGCAGTCTCATCGCGCCTGCGGTCGCCATAGCGGAGAACGCGCCCAATCTGCTGTACGACGGCGCGACTGGTTGAGAACGGTTCGCTTATCGCTACCCCTCCGAATCGACTGTCATCGACCCCCTCAAGCAGCTTCCATTGATGCAGCCAAAATCGAACATCGGCAGTTTCGTCAGCTGCGAGGGCCTCTGTCACATTATGGAAACGCAGTGCTGAGGCGTTCCGCTTCTCCTTGTGATGGATGAGTACGCTTTTCTCGCCGAGTGCTAGGAGTTCGGTCCGCAGTGTGACTAGACTCTCGTGTGTGTCGCCACGCACAATGATACGGGCTCGGTCAGGTTTTTTTGGATTCGTCTCCTTGCCAACCGCCTCGGCGAAACGGATGAGCTGCTGCGAAAAGCTCTCGCCAGACGCTGCTCCAGGACTATCCGACAGGAACCTAACGCCGCGAATGAGCCGCCGCTGTTTCGCTTCATCGAACGAAAGGTTGAATGCGAAACGACCATCGATGTCGAAATAGCGGAAATCGTTCCGGTAGGGCGTGGCACTAAATAGGATCGTTGGAAGGCCAAGGCTCCGAATGCATTGGGACCAAATGAACGCCGGCTCATAATGGCTTTCGTCAACGATCACGAGATCGAAGCTGTTCAGCAGCGCGACGAGTTTCTTTCGGTCCGGTTCCTTGAGATCGTCGCTCTCCTCCGTGTCGGGCGGAACTGCGTCGGGGCCGACAGGCCTGCGACCGCTCAGGCGATGCGCGGGTCGGTCAGGCCGTAGAATCTGCTCCAGAGCGGCAAAAGTCCCGACTACAACGATTCGATCATCGGCGAGCGCTGCCAGGGTGGCAGCATCACTCGGTAGCAAGCGCCTGACGGGACCGTTTGACGCTCGCGATCCGATTGCGGGATCCCCGGCTGCGCGCTGCCGCACCTCGTTACCAGAATAGATCAGTCCAAACCGGCTCCAAAGACGCGTGTGGAGATCAATCAGCATCTGATCGACCAATGCCCTACGTGGCGTGATGACCAGCGTCCGCTTGATGTCGTCAAGAGCGCAAGCCAGCGTTGCGATTACGCCGGTCTTGCCTGTTCCAGTCGGCATCTTCACGAGAGCAGCGCCCTTGCTGTCTTTTATCGTGCGGCGAGCGGCTAAGTAGGCGAGCGAAAGGCCGACCGCACGACGCTGTGGCGCCCATAAGCCTTGGTCCGGCAAGTATGAGCCCTGGCTTACCGCGGCCGTCCAAAATGAGTGCGCGTCGAGTTGCGCGGAAAAGTGCTGGAAATGCTTTTCGCCCGCTTCCGTTATTGCATTCTTGTCGAGGGAAATGCGACCGCCTTGCCGATTGATGGATGAATGGTGTCTTCCATCGTCAGTTTCGAGTAAGTCTTGCAGCTGCAATTCGCCCCCCAAAAACCAGCTATTCGAGAAACCGTATCACCACCAAAGGCCCAGGTGGAAGAGTTGTTAGCGCTGCTGATTTGAAGTGATCTCAGATTCAACTAACGATGGGATTCCGACCGGATAGAGCGGGGCAAAGAATGGGAATAAGTTTCGTCGGCACAATTATTGGACAGTGAACGGAAATCCTCATGCCACAGCCGCCGCGCAAGCGAATAGCAATGTTTCTCGATGGGACTTGGAACACAGTCGCGGACAATACGAATGTGTGGCGACTCAATGCGCTCTGTGCAAGGACGAGCGCCGATGGGTTGGAACAGGTTCTTTACTACGATCAAGGGGTTGGCACGCGGCTGGGTGAGCGGTTCCGGGGTGGAATCCTCGGCTACGGTCTCGACCGTAACATCATGTCGGCGTATCGATGGTTGGTCGAAACCTATTCCCCCGGAGACGAGATTTTTGTCTTTGGCTTCAGCCGCGGCGCCTTCACAGCACGGTCGTTGGTGGGCTTGGTTGCCCGATGTGGTTTGCTTCAGCCTGGCGCTCCACTTTCCCTTGAAGAGGTCTTTGAACGCTATCGACGGGCGTTGACCCTGCGTCCGCTGTATAGACTCGAATTTGAACAGCGCGAGCTGCGGCGGCGCGAAAAGCGTCGCGGCACCGCAATGGACGATCCGCCGATCTACCCGCTGTCGCGCGAGGAAGCCTCCCTCTTGGCCTATTGCAAGCGCGTGCCGATCAAGATGGTTGGGGTGTTTGATACGGTCGGAGCGCTGGGCGTGCCCTTCGGGACCTCGCACTGGTTTCACAACACCCATCTCTCGACGATCTACAAAAACAGCTATCAGGCGCTCGGCATCGACGAGCATCGCGCTGCGTTCGCGCCGACGCTGTGGACCCACTTCACGCCTGATCCGCCCGATGCATCTGCTCGACGGTCGAAACGCAGTGCTAATATCACCGAGCAGCGCTGGTTCGTTGGTGCTCATGCCAATGTTGGAGGCGGCTATCCCGCCAACAAACTATCGCAGTTGCCGCTCGCCTGGATGGTCGAGAAAGCGGAAAGTCACGGTCTCACTTTCCGCTATCCTGTGATCGTCGACGGGGATTCTCACCGGGATCAGATCGTCGATTCGTATAGCCAGTTCATGTACGGTCTTTATTCGAAAGTGACCGACCGCCATCAGCGGATTATCGGCGCACCCCGCCGCACTGTGACGAAGGGGTACTCTGACAACGTCAACGAAAGCATAGACCCTTCCGTATTTGCCCGCTGGCGAGAAGACCGCCACTACCGGCCGCCGGGGCTCGTTGACTGGGCCGAACTTCGTAAGCTTGATCCAGCTCAGCTGACCGCAGTTACCCCCGCATGAGTTGCGGTTGGTTAGGCCGGAGTGGCTTCGGAGACCCCCGCTTTATCCAATAGAAAATTGACAAGCTGTTCGTCGAACCTTGCGCCGCGGCGCAGCTGCTGAATGGCGGTCGCACGCTCCAACAATGCTTGCCGGTTGCCGACGCTTTGGTTCGCCTTCCATGCTTCGAGCGCGGTGAAGTATGGTTCCAGAAGCGATCGGACCTCGACGAAGGCCGCCATCATCGCAGCAGTCATCGCGTGGTAAGGCGCTTCGCCATCGACAAACGTGTGGAGATTGGTTTCCGCATCCGTCAGCTGCGCTGCCATGACCGGATCGTGTGGATAGACTCGCCTATTCCGATCCGCACGAAGCACCGCCTCCATCGCTCCTTTCGTCCGCAGCGCCCATTCGCGGCGCACCCCCACCAGAGCGTCCCGCGCCAAGCCGCAAACATCGATTGTGGACCGTCCTCGACCGGCAGCCCTTTCTTCTGCCGTGAGTGCAGGCTGGAGAAATCCGTCGGCGAAGAACTGCAGGTGCAGATGGGGCTGATCCTCACAGGGGTTGAGCAGCATCGGACGCTCCAGGGCAACCGCGGCCGGCGTGGTGGCGTATGAGGTTCCAGGCAGGATCGGGAAGCGATTGGCCTTGCCCGACTTGCTCTTTACAATCTTTCCGTCCCTCGACCGATGATGCTGCTTTCGCTCGCGATTGCAGTCGATGCACGACGGTAGAAGGTTGCCCCAGTTGGCTGCAAGCCAATAGTAGCCGGGCTTTTTAAGAACGCCGTGCTCGTCGATGTACCCGCCCTTCGGACGATAGTGTTCCACTTCCATCTGCGCGAGATGGGGGTAGTTGCTCTCGCAGTATGCGCATCGTGTCCCGAACAGAGCCCGCAACGCATCTCTGACAGGCTCCTCCTTGTAAACGGAGAACGCCGGCGGCTTGGTCGGCTTTGGTGGCAGGGGATTTTTCTGTGGTGCTATCCCGCCGAAGAACCAGAGCGCATGTTCGAGTTCGGTCAACCCGTTTGAACCGATCTTGTTCAGTGCCGCGCACGCCGCCACGGCTTGGTCTCGAACGACCGTGATCACGCTGCGCCCTCCACCCTAACCAGTGCCTCGCTCCATATCGACGAAAGCTCGGCATCGAGCGACTGTTCGCGTTCGGCGAGCTCAATCTGGGCGGGCACCTCAATGCGGCGCGCGAGAAATCGGTCGATGGCCTCCAGCATGCGGCGCTCACGTTCGTTCACGCCAAGCTTCTGCTTTTGATTGATATCGTTGCGCAGTGTTTCCATTCGTTGGCGGTCATCGGGGCTCGGGTTGTCCTCCCGGAGAAGCGCGTAATACTCGTCGAAAAGTGATTGGAGCGAGGGATCGAGGGTGCTTTGCAGACCAAAGTGCTCGGACATCAGGATCTGGTCCACCCGCATTCCGTCGATCGCCGGCAAGTCGGCGCGCATATGGATTCCACCGCGTGGCCCGCGTTGCAGAACGGCAACTTCACCATGGTGCAGCCCCCGCAGACATAGGGGCTCGTGCGTGGTCGCTATGACCTGCATCCCAGGCAGGATGCTCCGTACGCTCTCGACAAATCGGAGCTTCCAGGAGGGATGGAGATGATTCCCCACCTCATCGATCAGGACCAGGCCTTGCGCCAGGTCCGGAGTCTTCCAAGCCGGCAAGACGACTGAGAGGATGTCGGCGATGAGCGCGATCACC
This sequence comes from Mesorhizobium sp. P2_H9, assembly GCF_056403215.1. Classification (NCBI taxonomy): domain Bacteria; kingdom Pseudomonadati; phylum Pseudomonadota; class Alphaproteobacteria; order Hyphomicrobiales; family Phyllobacteriaceae; genus Mesorhizobium; species Mesorhizobium sp. P2_H9. Next base: position 91,834 of record NZ_JBFUFX010000013.1, read on the forward strand.
GTCTGATAGCCGTCGCAGAGCCTGGGGAGCGGGATAAGGGCCCCCCTTTCGATTATCCCGACTTCTCCATCCTGGCGGACAAGCTCGCGTTCGACGTCGACTGTCAGCGCCTTCTTGATCGCACCAGCGGCGTAGTCGAAAGCTTCAGCCGGTGCCGTGAGAAGCCATTGCTGGGCATCAACCAGCGGGATGAAGGGATCGAATAGGTTCTCTACGCGAGCATAGTTCGTGCCTTGAACCTCGGAATTCGGTTTGCGCGGCAGCAAGCGCGTCGATCCGTAGGCGAGCAGCATGAGCTGCGCCTCTCTCCCCGTCGCGGTGATCGTTCCGTCGGCTTGAATGCGTAGGGTTCGCGGCTCGGTGGCACCTGTCAGTCTGATACTGACTTCCCCAAAGTCTGCCCCGTTCCTCACCATCCTGGGAACATCTAGGTGCAAGGCATCGACGAGTTTCCCTCGATAGCGCTCTCCGACGAGTGCAAGAGCGATAGAGTGCAGGACCGTGCTTTTGCCGGTCGCGTTTTCGCCCAAGAGCATTAGCCAAGGCGCGCGTTCACTCCCGTCGATCACGTTGAGGTCGAGGTTAGCGATAGCGCGCAAATTCTTGATCCGGACAGACTCGATCAGACGGTCTCGCGTGCTGACATAGGCCGCGACGGTTTGCTCGGTCTCGGCTTCAAGCGAATAGCTCTCTTGATCAGCCTGGAATTTGTTGAGCGCGGTTTGCGCGGCGCGTTCCTCACCTGAGGTGAACGCCTTGACCGAGGCCGCGAGGGGATCGTTTGCGAAGGCCAGAGCAACCATCCCGTTCGGCTTCGCCGCTATCGCCTGACTGACGAGTTGCCGGCACATGCTCGCATAAGGGGCCTCGGGCGACATCATTTCCTTCAGGCGATTGACGATCTCGGTGTTGATCTGAGGCCCATCAGGACTCCCCTCTGAAAGCGACAGCACTTCGAGCTGACTGAGGACAGCGCGAGCGGTCTGCTGCCGGGCTTTGACCAACTCGGCACGGTTCAGTGAGAGAATTTCAATCGTCGTTAGCCCACGCGGGTCGTTGCACGAAACTGTGCCGTTCGACGAGAAGAGGAGGATATTCTCAACATCGTCGACGCATGGGTCCAGCAGGAGTGGGCATTCTTTGAGAAGCTCAGATGCCGAGGCGAGTACGGGGGCCCGGTCCTTTTCGTCCTCGAGCGGGAATCTCCCGCCCTTGGCTCGACTGCACATCGAGCAGGAAAGGTAGAGGTTGGTCCACTCGTTCGTCAGCCACCAATAGTGCAGCGGGAGGTACGTGCTGCCTGCGTCGAGCACCCCGCCCTTTGGCCGGAAATTGTCGACATCGCCATAGCCGATCGCCGCAATCTGCGACTCGCAATACGCGCACTTCCCGTTGAACAGTTTTGCGAGAGCATCCCTTACGGTCTTGTGGCGGTACAGTTTGAATTCGAAGCGCGAGTGTTGCCGCTTCTTGTCGAACTCGCTGTAAAACGCGCTTGCCTTTTGAAATTCTTCGTCCGCCGCGCCGCCTCTTCCGCGCCGCAGTACTTCAGGGAAAGGAACGCTGTCTCGATCAACTTTGATCACGGTCTTCATCCCCTAAGGCTCGCCTGCAAGGCAGTGAACACTGCCGAAAGCGCGATGTCCAATACTACAGGCGATTCTGAAGCCAGGATCGATACCGGAACCCACCTTTCGTCTTGCTTGCCCTCGCGGTGCAACGGAACCGGTCCAAGTGAGTTGGCGGATCCTGCCAATCTAAGCGGCACTCAAAAAAAGAGAGAGAGAGAGAGRGGAAACCAAAGATATCCTCTTGAAGTTTTCTCCGCCCCCGCAAATCCCGCCTTAGCGCGCAATTGGCAATTAATCCAAGATAACCGCTGTCGCCGTTCTTCGTCGACTACCACACGCTTGACCTCATCAAGGTCCATCGCCGCGGCAGGCGACAGGCGTGCCACCTTGGCCCAATGATAGAATTCGCGTCTATTGCCGTGTAAGCGCGCCCTCGTCGCGCGGCGTCGCGCTTCGTAGTGGGCGTTTTTTCTTCAGCCACGAGCAGCCGCCGCGCGTCGTCTTGCCAGCGTCGACGTAAATTCTTGCGGTATGCCAGCCACCGTCGAATGACCTCAAACATCGTGCTGATGAGACCTCATACACAACGTCAGGGATGGAAGCCCGAAGGGTGAAGACCTCAGGGCTTCAGCTTTGCCAACAGCCCGGCCCGACGGGCGACGCAACATCCCATCCTCTCGCTTCATCCGACACATCTCACTCGGAATGCGCCTGGTCCGATCGCGCCCGCTCCACAGCTCGCCTGTTTCGCTCACTTTCCTTGATCCACTCCGGCGACTTGGTCAGGTTGTCGAGATCCGCGATCGCAGGTTCAATGAGAGTCTGCGGCACACCATCGTCGTTGAATGTGCGTTGCATATAACTCCCCACACGCGGAGAGCCGTAGAGCAAGCGGGACGATCTTCGCAGATAGTCGATTGCGCCTGTGTGCTTGGTCACAAAGCTAACCAGCATGGAGTGCAGCTTTTTCTGATTGGAATTCAGACGACGGCGATCAAGAAATGTTCTGGGCATCACTAGAAGGTGGTCATCCCCATTTGCGAACGGCGTCGCAAGCGCAAAGTCCCTGACAATCTCCTTATCCAGGACCTTGATCACAGGTTTGAACCTGTGGGATTCCTGCAGTTTCTGAAATTCGGCGCAGATCAGGCCGCCTGAGTAAGGCACGGCAAAGAACGTTATGTTCGTGCGCTCATCGAACCCGCGACGCCGCTGCCCCAGCTCCACGAGGGCGGGCCAGAGAGTGGATGCCGCGTTGTGCAACGCGGTGAATGAAAAGTGCGGTGACCTGTCTCGCGTCATCACCCGCCGATGAAAGTGTCCCGTGGCGCCGACCACATCGTTCGTCTGCAGGAGCCATACACCCCAACGCCAAAACACAAAGGTGTTGGTCGCACCGTTCAAGAAGGCCTCACCGCCGACTTCCATTTTCGCTGCGCTCATGTGGTACGCGCTGACACCGATCGCGGCTTCGCCAACCTCCTCACTTTGGTGCACGACCATCTCGAAAATAGCTTCAGGCATGCGCCGCTGAAGTTCGTCGTGGACCTCATGCGCGCGTTGGACGACGTGCTGCCAAGAGACGATATCCTGTCCGTACCCCTCATACGCCAGCAATAGGATGTTCTGCGGCAGCCCGGCGATACTCGCCCGCGAAGCGAGGAACTCGTTCAGCCGCATGCTGAATTCAGGATGGTTCCCTTCAAACATAGTCAACGCACGGGCTCCGAACGATTTTAAGCTGCACGCTAATACACATGTCAGCCGCTTTGTCATCTCAGCGAAAATCCCGGGCCTTCACTTTGATCTCGTCGATGTGTCCGAAAGGATCGACGAGATCCGGGGACGCCCCTCTCAAGTCGGCGGTAAAATCAGTTGGAAACAGCGGGAAAAGGTTGGAGACAAGTTGGCCAGGCGTTGACGGAAGGTCATCAGGCCAGCGTGTCCGTGCCCTGAGAGCGTCGGTCAAACGTAAAATTTGAACTGCTGTTTCCCCTCTCCCTTGGCCGAGCCCATTGTGAGAACATCGCCCACCATGCGCGCGAAGCGAACGGTGACCGGCAGTCCGTCGTTGAAGTTGCAAGAATTGTAGTTGATCTTTGTGAGGCCCATTATGTCGGCCAAGACTGTCCGAATGTTGGGCTTTGCTCGCTTGCTGCGCATGAGGGTTATGTGCAACGGATTCGGAGTTTCAGGCCCAATATAAGTGTCGAGCTGAGGGACATACCCAGTCGTCCAAAGATAGGCCGTCTGCTCGTCGAGCAGCAGCGCCGTTCCACGCAACACCGGATAGTCACCGTCCCTGAAAAGTTTCGTCTCGCCGGAGGTGGTTCTAATCCTTACCCCGACGACGTCCGTCTCCTTCGGGGCGGCGTCGACGAATGCATTCCATTCCTCGTCGTTGAAGAACGTCTGGCCATGGATGAAGAGCTCTTTCGGAGGCTCGCCGTGCATTGAGCGGTATGTGTTGAGCACGACCTCCAGGAGATTCGTCGCTGCCTCCGCCTTGAGATGATACTCGTACTCCCCGGTCTTCCACGGACCGTTCGCTCCTCGGAAGACGATACCGTCTCCTTCGTTCAGAAACATCTGCGCCGCGCAGCAAGCGTGTCCGTTGGGATCGTTCGGCAAATTCTTGTAGACCATGCCGATGTAACAGACGCCCGGCCGAACGCCGGCCAGCCGCCACGGAGGCCGCGGTTGCGTCTTGTAATAGAGGCCGGTCGCCAGGTTCCATGCGACCGTCGCCGCATCCTGTGTCCGCCGAATTGGGTAGTTGGCGCTGTTCAGGAAGGCTCCGGGCGCGAGTGTCGTCTCCCTGACCAGCTGCGTCGGGGCGATGTTCAGAAACTCCGCCTTGATCCTGCGATGGAAGTCGGGGACATCATCGAAAATCTCCTCAACGGTTTGGTCGATGACGCCAGCCGAAGCCAATAGTGGCAGATTCGATCTCGCCTTTTGCCTCTTCGCGAAATCGCCTTTCTCCATTGGGAGGCCAGTTCGCTTGGAGCCGGGTCGGCAGCGCTCGTAGACAATTTCGGGCAGAACCAGCACCCACACGTCTATGGACTGCTCTTCGTTCCGCAGATGCTTCTTCACTCGATCTATGTAAAGCCGCGCAACCTTCTCAACCGCCTCGTTGAGGTTCCATACTCGGCTTACCCGATCTATGTCATGCAACGGAATTGAGAGAAATGAGCATTTGTCCGGATCGTACGAGATCCCGAATGCTGCCTCGAGCCCAGGAAAGTTGGCGAGGTGCAGCCTGTCCTTCTTTTCGCCTTTCCCCGGAGGGGGGACCTGAACAACATCATTCAGCTTGTGGCTCCAGGTCCGAAAATGGACGATGCCTTCATTGGTCCCGACGACGCCGACACTGATTTCACGCGTCTTTTTTGCTCGGGCGTGGGGGCCATAGAGGAACAGGCCATCCTTTGGATGCGGGCTGCGTTGCGAGAACGCGAACTCGAGGTCGGGCTCATCGAAATGCTCTATCAGAAGTGATTTTTCCGGGAACTTCATCCTTCGAGTTCCTCCTCGCTCTCAGGTCGCCCCAACGTGCTTAGGTCTGTCTCTTCATCATCTGGATCCAGCACGTCTGGCAGAGCCGTGCTGACCGGCGACGAGAACAGAATCGGCGACGCTTCGAGCAAGATCGACTGCGCCGCGGAAAGCTCAAGGCGTATGTAGGCCGAATCGGGTGAAAGCAGCTCGAGGAACGCCAGCATCCGCCCATACCACTGCTTGTTGCGCCATCCGCTGCAGATGGATCGGCGCAAGCGGTGCAGCTTCTTCTTGTCATCGATCGCGACCCCTGCCGGCGTTCCGTTGTCGACCGAAAACAGCACGCGGGATTTCAACTTGAAGTGCCAGAAGGGCCAGAAGGATGGCAGAGCCGTAACGCCATACTCCCATATATGCTTCTTGGCCGAATTCCGGAGCGCCGAAGATCGTCGCTCGCCCTGCCTGCCCCACGGTATCCGTTGCCCTGTCGCGGCCAGCGCGGCGGAGGCGTGAAAGCCCGTTCCGTTGGAATACTCATACTCGACAAGCCCGCGAGCTCTGCAGAACGAATACCAGGCGCGCTTGAACATCGTGACTATGAGATTTGAAGCAACCTGCCGCTCCACCTCGAGTTTGGAAGAACCCTTTTCGATGAACTCTAGAAGCGGAATCTCGTGTTTCAGCCGAAACCTCCCGACGGATTGGAAAGCCGCGTCAATTTCCGCCTGATCGGCAAATGAGAGTATTCCTGAGCCGAGGGGTGCCGACGGGTAGGCGAAGCCGGCGATCGCTTTTTCCAGAAATCTTTGATCGGTCGCCCCGGAACTCTCGAAAAAGCGGATGACATCGGGAGCCTCAACGATGCGAAGCCAGTTCGACCTCAGACGTTCCGGCTCCCTGACCAAAGGGACCGCGCCGCGCCTGCGAAATGTCTCCCAATTCGGATCGATGATGGCGTCGTCGAGCTTGCGAGGGACCTTCTGCCTTTGCAGTGCCGCGAGGAGCGACGTCAGTCCGTCGCCCCAGCCGCGGACGAAGTCGACCGCAACGGCGTCTCCGATGCCCTTGACCTTCCGCGCGGGTCCGAGTCGAAGCGGGATTATGAAACGGCCATCCTTGAGCTCGCGCGCCATCTCTAACGCGATATCGATATCCTCCTGAACATGTGGGTCGGCGAGTGTGATCTCGCGGCTGATGAGAAGCACTTTCGCAGCTCGATACTGCAGGGCGAGGTTGATTTCTCGGCGCCACCGATCTCCGGGTTGAAGCGTCAGGATATCCGCGAACACCCGGTATCCCTCCGCCTCGAGCTTCGGGGCAAGCCAGAGCGTGAATTCGTCGTCTACAGGTGAGGATTTTATCAAGAAGATGACATCCCGTTCCGCCTTCGGCGAAGCTGGCTGCGTTTCCTCGCCGACGGAGGCAGCGGGTGGAAGCAGCCTAGCGAGCGCGGGAGGAACTGATCCGACTTGCGTGATCGCCTTGGCAACGGCGCCAGTAATGACGCTCTCCAAAACGCCGGTGCTGTGCGCCCAGAGCCCTTGATGCGCGACTTCGATGTCCTGGTATTTGCGCAGCAACGCGTTCAAGTCGTCAGCGCCGAGGATGTCGCCCGGCATCTTTAGCGCGGGACCAATCGCCAGCGCGAGCGCACTCTTGTTTCCTGGTGTGAGCGCCACCGACGTGACGAGAATGTAGCGCTTCGGATCGAGCAATTCGATGCTGGCGCGCTCAGCCGACATCTTGGACTTCAGCTTCGAGAAACCCGATCGGGCATAGTGCTTTGCCTGCAGCACAACTGTCCCATCCGCCGAAACATGCCGTCCGTCCATCGCATCGTCGGGACCCGCGGGAAAGGTTTCCAAGCGCAGCCCTATTTCCCGACCGACGAGATCACTTGCCAGTCTTTCAAAATCGGTGGGTGACAAGCTTGAGAAGTCATAGTTCATACACGCAGCTTGGGAGCTTTGCGCATCGGCAGTCAAGCAAGCCGGCACACGTAACGGCGGCATTTGGGCCTTAACAACAACAAGTTTGTTGCTAGGCTGATATTGGAGGCCGTAACTCTGCGGCAATTGGTTTTTCACACCGATTGAGCAAGGGTGCTTCTAAGCGCGCAACGGTCGGGGTAGAGGGCTACTTCGGTCGCGCCGTGATCAAGGATCAGGAATGAGCAATATCTCTAACGAACAATCGCTCGAGATCGTACGAGCCCGCGAGGCGGTCGTTCCAACGCGGCGACCGGTGGCGGCGGGGCTGGAGGAAATTCTCTTTGAAGTCCTCCCCGTGCTTGATCACGGGTTTGTCAGGGTGGTCGATTATATGGGAGACGACAGCGCCATCGTGCAGGCTGCCCGCGTTTCGTACGGTCGAGGCACGAAGCAGGTGTCCGAGGACAGCAATCTCATCAACTATCTTCTGCGTCATTGGCACACGACGCCGTTCGAAATGGCCGAGATCAAGCTGCACGTGAAGATGCCGATCTTCGTTGCCCGGCAGTGGATCAGGCATCGCATGGCAAACGTGAATGAGTATTCGGCGCGGTACTCCATCCTCGACCGCGAGTTTTATGTTCCGGCTACCGAGCAGCTTGCCGCGCAATCGGTTCAAAACCGGCAAGGACGGGGTGAAGTGGTCGGTGCCGAAGAAGCCAAGCATGTGCTTCGTATTCTGACCGAGGATGCGGAACGGAACTACGATCATTACCTCGACTTGCTCAACCACGACGAAGACGGCAAACGCCTGGATGAGGGTCGTCAAGGGTTGGCGCGGGAGCTAGCGCGCATGAACCTTACCTTGAATTTTTACACGCAGTGGTATTGGAAGACCGATCTCCATAACCTCATGAATTTTCTGCGGCTGCGCGCCGATCCCCATGCGCAATATGAAATCCGCGCCTATGCGGAGGTGATATTGGACGTGATGCGAAAGTGGGTTCCGCTGACTTATGAAGCGTTCCGGGAACACCGGTTGGAGGCCGCCACGTTTTCGGGTCAGGCGATGCGCGCTTTGCTCAGGATGCTCGCCGGGGAGACGGTCACGCATTCGGACACGTCGATGACGAAACGCGAATGGGATGAGTTTCGGGCTAAACTCGGTCTGACTTAATGGGCGGAAACCTGGACCAGGATGTTCTTAGCCGCCGCGCGGCCTATGGCGAGTGTGAGCGGGCACTCGAGGGCTTTGCGCGCCGGGCAAGCGTTCTCACGGTTCCGAACAAGTGGCCCTTTGAAGCTCGGCCAGGTGGCGCGGCAGCTGGCGCTCAACTCGCAGTCAGCTGGGCTCGATCCAACAATCCAGCGACCCTTCAGCTAGCCTCCGACGAAGCGCCTGAGGACGCCGCGAGGTCGTTGCTTCACCGGACATACGGTCTTGTAGCGACCGTCTTCGCGGATCGCATCATCGGCCGCGATGGGCGTCGGGACGTAACGGCTGGCATGCTGAAACTCGCTGTCGCGCGCCTGCGCGAACTCTACAGCGGCGACCTCGACCGGATGATTCATGGCGGGGTGATCGCATTGCTGTCGGTGGATCATATCGAGCTGGATGGTCCGAACCCCCTCCTCTACCAGCCAGTGTCAGGTGCAGTGCGCGGCGACCTTCAAGGCGTAGTGAATCGCGCGTTGGGAAGACTGGTCAATCGCCAGCGCCTGCGCCTCGAGGAGGTCGAGACCGATGTTATCGCCGGTCTGCTCAAGGAGCTGTTTTCGAACACGCATGTTCATGCCCGGACAGATCTCAACGGCGCCTTCTATCGGCGCTCTGCAAGAGGCATTCTCTTCGCCTTAAGGCCAGTCGACACTCCCCATGATAGTCACGCTGGGGGGCTCAAGGTTTTGCGCGAATACTACGCCAGTATAGCCGATGCGTCGGCACGGCCACGCGTCGAGTTTCTGGAGATATCTGTTTTCGACAGCGGTCCAGGCTTGGCGGCCAGAGCGCTGGGCAAGCCGGTAGAACAGGCGATGCCCATCAACCAAGAGTATGATCTCGTTCGTGGATGCTTCCTGAAAAACTTCACGACGCAGAGCGACCCAAGTCATGGCCTCGGGTTGCCACGTGTAGTGCAGGCTCTGAAGGCGTGCGGGGGCTTCATGAGGTTGCGGACGGGCCGACTGTCGCTTTGCAAGTGGTTCCCGCCTCGAACGCAGAACGTGCAGTTCTCGCCTGATGATACTCGGTTCATCGATGCCGGCGGAGACGACGAAATCAAGAGCTACGCGCCCGTCACGGGAGCTTCGTTTTCGATCCTGATACCAATGGGATTGGGAAGCTGATGAGCTCGTTTTTCCACTACCGTTGGCAGAAAAACGGCGTCGGCAACGCCTTGGTTCTCGTCACAACACTCCCGTTTTTCAGCATCCAGGATCTGATACGGATCGTCGATGAAGACAGGCTCGGTGGACGTCCCTATCCCGACAGCCTGATTATTGTCGTGCCAAGCGATGCCGCCGCCACGGCACGAACGAGCGTGAAGAGATCAATCGAAGCCGGTACTGCGCTGCGCTTGGCCAATGCACTCGTACCAGTCGTCATTGTGTCATTCGACGCCCAAGGTAGAATGAAAACAGGTGCAAGCTCGACGCTGCAAGGTTCAATAATACTTGCAAAGGAGGCCTTTCGCTCGCTTCGAGCTGCCGGAATTCGCCACTTGGCAGAGACGCGTGAAGCTGTGCTCGTTGCGCCTTCTGGACATCATTTCATCCACCCGCGCAGAAGGCACTCGGCCGCTTTCTTTCGGGCTGCAAACATGCTCATCCAGGGTGAGGAGATCGGCTTTTTATCGTTGGTACTCCTTCCCCATCTCCACGATAGCATCAAGAAGGTCTGGGTCGACTCCTCATCGATTTCGGTTCTGGTGTTTGCAGCGTATTCTCTCAAGAGCCGACTTCGCCGCGACTTTATCACCCCGCGTGTGACGAGTTTCTCGTCATACGAAGGACTTGAAAAACTGAGCATCCAAGATCCGGACAGCGAGCTGGTCGTGATATCGGCCACCGCAACGGGCTCGTTGCCAAAGCAGGTGTTCGAGCAGACGAAGCTTCCGCCCCAGCGCGTGGTGACGCTATTTTCTACCGCTCATCAAGTGCCGGGCACCGTTGTTTTCGACGCGCGCGGTGAGATCCAAGGCCTTGATCCTTTGTCGATGGAGGTTTTCGAGCAGGAGCGGTGCCCTTGGTGCAGGAATGGCTCGCGAACGATCACCTTCGTCGGCGACCAGTTTCTTGCCGACGCTGCGACGGTCACGCCATACATGCTGGTTCATACCGATGCGCCAGCTCGGTTGCGCGATGTGATGAGGAAGTATCGGGGCAAGCGTGCCTTTGCCCTGCGGCGCAACCCCGATGGCGACCTTCATCGGCTGTTCGTCGACCTTGATCACACGCTCCTTAGTGACGGCGGGAAAAGCGCGATTGAGACTGTCGTCCGACGACACGCTCCAGCCTCGACGAGCCATGTTTTGGCGCTTCGCGGGAGGGAAAGTATCGCGCTCGCAGAGCGCGTTGCAGACGAGATCGAAGGTCTTGGCCTGCGCCGCCCGCATGTCATGCACGGTACTGACCTCGACAAAGGAAAAGAGGATCGTAGAGGCGTGGTCGTCGTTGCAGCAAGCGTTGGATCCGGTCAGTCCTTTCAGGACGCAAGCCGCGACCTCCGCGATAGGTTCAAGAGCCTCCCAAGGACGTTCTTGGCGGGACTGCGAAAGTACAGCGCGGCCGAGCACCAAGTGACCTTGTTGCGCGACCTCGAGCACAACAATCAGTCGCCCAAACACACAATGTGTTTTGTCGACGACATGATGTTGCCTCACCCAAACCAGTTCACCGCTTGGAGCCGAGAACTGCGATTCTGGAACAACGCGCTCCTGCCGCTAAGGATGATAGATCCCGAGGATGCCGCCATTGCGGCCATCGAGAGTCGCATAGCCACTATATCGGGAGATATCGGTGGAGATGACCTTTTCCTAAGAACAAGTTCCGACGATGCGCTCAAGCTCCGGCAGGGTTTCGCATTCTGGGCCGGGGACTACGAGAAAGAGGATACCACGCAGGGCGATGTCTTTTCGACGATCGCGGCGGTTCTTGAGAACTGCCGGAAGGTACCGAAGCCGAAGCAGACGTCGGCGCCGCTGTCTCAATCGCCGTTCCATCTCAACGTGCTGTCGAGCGAAAATTTCACTCGCTATAACGACGGGATCATCCAGGCGGCGCTGTTGCGTGCTTCGTTCCCTCACGAGCTCAATTTTGCTGATGTGCAAACCGAAAAGCACAGCACGAAGATGGCCAACCTGATCGTCAAGATGCTCGCCCAGCACGGCGAAAGCCAGGGTGAGGCGTGTCTCGAATTCCTTCTGGCACTGGCGACAAAGCGGCTGGCGCTCGCCGAGCGGGATATCGGACGAATTGCCGCTGCTCCACGCGAGGGACTCCCCAGTCTCTTTTCTATTGTACTTGCCTACGCGGTTGGCGAGGCAACAGAGGTTCCCGACGATCCTTTGGGGCCGCCGGCTTAGGGGCACTGTGAAGCACGTCGACGTCAGGTGAAAATCACATCCACGAAACCTTTGGAATCTCGAATGCGTTCGAAATCGGTTCTGAGAGGTTGGGCCAGGCCGAGCCATTCGCGCTCATATGCGTCGAAGTCCGCCGGATCCTTGGGTTTAAACCCCTTCAGGTCGGACGCATAAATCCTCGCACCTTCGACGCGGCGTGCGATTTCGGTCATGAGAAGGCCGCGCGGGATCGTCCGGTACTTGCCGCGCTCCGTGGAAACGACGGCTTTCGCGGTCGCTTGCTCACCCGGTTGGGGTAGTGGGAGGATCGTATCAAGGATGGACACCGCCTCCGATGCCTTTCCTGTTCCCATATCCCACGGTGTGCTGTTTTCACTTCCGTGATGACCGATCTTCAGGAAATCGACGGGCTTGTTCAGGAGCTTATCCGGACGCCGCCACATAACGTTCCACGAGCCGTTCATCTTGCCTTCCTTGAAGGCGCCGTGCCATTCGGCATCGCCGACGAACAGCAAGCGCTTCTTCTTCCATTCAATCAGGAGGACGACGCTGGAGTTGTTCTTGAGCGTTCCGTCCAATTCCGCGAATGCGAGGGCCTGCGACTGCATCCGCGCCCGAAGCGCCCGGAATGATGCCGGGCCGACGTTCCTGGGCATGGGCAGCTTGTCGGCCTTTTCCGATTTTGCAGTGGAGATGGGCTCCCCTTCCGCGTCGAAGGCAGCCGGGCCAAGCATTCCCTTCAATGCACGCTGCGCTGGCGCACCGAGGTAAAAGCGATCGAAGTCCGCCTCCGGGGCCATAACGTGTATCTTGGCCTTATGGAGTGCGAGGCTGTATGTCTCGTTCGTGTCTCCCGCGCTGACGTAGGTTGGGTCTCGCCCCTTCAGCAGCGTCTTTCGCAGGGTGTTAATCGCACCCTTATTGTCGATCTGAAAAACCGACAGCAGCTCGTCCATGCGCGGACTGAGCTTCAGTCCTGAGGCCGCGACACGGCGCATGGCTTTCTCAGCCACACTCCGTATTTTGCGGGTCTTTCCAGCCTGCGGGTGCTTCGGATTCATCGCGCAGTTCATCCAGACTGCGCCCACCTGGATGTTCTCGAACAGTGCCGGATCGAAGCCCGCAATATGATCTTTGTGTTCGTGCGTCACAACGACGAGGTCGAGCCGCTTCTTGCCACCGTCGATCGTCGGCAACTCACTTTCCAGCTGCTTGATGGCGGCCGCAAGTAACTTTCCTTCACTCCAAGTTCCGCAATCGATCAGCAGATGGAAGGCGTCTTCAACTTTTGCACTCTTGCCCGGTATCCGAACATAGATGCAATCGCCCAAGCCAACATCGTAGACCCGGATCAGGAGCTCGTTTGCCATCTCAGCGCTCCAAACTCGGTTTCATGGTCATCGTGAATATGAAAGTGGGGTGATAGCTCGAATCGGACCGATCCATCGACTTCTCGCGCGATCAGAGGCGGTGTCAGCCCGCCGACCAAGCCTTCCGGACCGGCCAGTTCCTCGCCGACCATGCCTTCGCCGACACGGCGCGTCAGAACATTTAGGTATTCCAACCGCCGCCGCTCGCCGGCCTCCATTTCGTCGAGTGCGGCGACTTCCGTCCCGAAAAGGTCCTTGCGTCTTTTCCGCTTTCGTATCGCTGCCGCCGCCGTTGCCGACGGTTCGCTTCCCGGCTTCCGCGTCCAATACAGGAGACTTCCATTTACATCGAAAACAAGAGTCCCGCCACACAGGAGACTCGTCGTCTTCCCGTTGAATCGGCCGAACTCCCGCCCTTTGAGAACGAGTTCCTCGCGCCAGAGATACTGAAGAATGATCTGCTTGGGTTGGAATACGCCCATGCCCACCATCTTCTGGGCCGTGAAGACCTCGTCCACAATGATGTCGACATGGTCTGGGATGAAGAGCTTGTCGCGATTGTCGTCGAGATATCGATATGCCTCGGCGCGCGAACTGCCGATGCGTTCGGCGTCGTGCGCGATCGTTCCTGGCATCCGCTCATAGAGAGGCCCACGTGCGAGGAGCGCGGCGGCTTCCGTCTCAGTCAGGATTTCTCGGCGGACGAAGATGCTGGCGATCATGTCCCGATACTCGTTTTGATCAATCGGGTCAGCAATTGCGAGATTGCGCAGAACTGCGCGTGCGTAGTCGTTGAACGTCACCTCGACGGGAGGCAGGAAGTCCAAAGCCTGGATAGCGATGACCTGCATGCGAGCGACGGCGAAACTTAGCGATTGAGCTGGGCTGTGCGTCTTGCCGTCGGTGCGTTCTCGTTTGAGATATTGCTCGGTCAACGCGACGAAGATGTCGAACATCGCCGCGGTCATGACTTCCGACAGAGCATGCGGTTCGACCACGTCCTTGTATTCGCCGAGCGTGTGTTCGTTGGCGGCGCTGCGAAGATACGGCTGTCCAGACACCGCCTCACCGAACTCTGCCGCTACGGCGGCAAGCAGATCGCTGCCCGACTTGGACCTGAGATCGCCCTGCGTCTTGGTAGCCAGCTCCCTTCGGAATGAATTGTTGCGAAGGGTCATCAAGATCGCGGTGAGGTCGCCCAGAAACTCGTGGAAGGCACCGGTCTGGGGCGAAACAGCCTCTAGGTAGTATGGCCGTATGCCATCCAGCAGAGCGTGACCAAATTCGTGGTTGACGATGTCGCTCGACAGGCAGGTATGAATGCGCTGACCGGCCTCGTCGTCGAAGTAATAGAACTGGAGGGACTTGCTCTCACGGTCATAATAAGCGTTCGCACCGTAACCAGCGTTCGGTGTGACGAGCAGGCGATTGCCCTCGAATGCCCAGGAGATCCGTCGCCCAAGCCCACTCGGACTCTCGAAGAAGTCGAGCGTGTTCTGAAGGATGGCCCAGGTGCTCACCTGACGAAAGTGCGTCGTTTCCCTGACGGACTTGTCTACCCTACGGCCGTCCGGCGTGAAGAAGGCCTTTTGGCGCGGGTTCCAGACCGCCGGGTCCTCAAGCTTGTTGGCGGTGCTATCGTAGTCGACGATCGCAAACCGGGCACTGGTCGGTCCGTCGCCGATGCGCGGCTCCCAGGGCACATAGAACTCGCTGTCGATTTCCAAACCCGGGTTTTGCTTTGCTACCAGCGGATCCTTGAAGTACGTGTCAAAGCGCGCCTTCAGTCCGAGCGTCCTTTGCGTGCCGCCATCCAGAAATCGACGCGCTGAGTAGACGTCGCGCGCCTCAGCCGGTGACAGAACGCCCTTCTCGGAACCGCGACCGCTTGGCATAGCCCTTCTAGCCACTCCTACACCCGTTTCATCACTAGACCAGTACGCGAGCTTGCCCGCGCCTCTCGCTAATTGGGCTGATCCGCCGTGCACTGGCCCGTCGCGAAAGCCAGGTTGAGCAAGTTGCCCAGCCGCAGGCCAGCGCGGCCAAGCTGCCCGTCGAGTACAGGCAGGTTCGATCGCCTGTAAGCGTCGTCGAGCACGATGTTCGAAGGAACGGCTTTGAGTGCCGCCACTGAAAGCAGATGGCTTTCGTTGGCCCAGTCGATTGTCGTGCCGGCGGTGACTGCCGATACGACTGCGGTCTTCAGCCAACCCGACTCAAGCCGCTCCACAGAGCTCCCCCAAGACCGGGTGGTCTTGTCGATGAGGCGTTCGTCCCACGCGGAGTGCAGGTTGGAATTGTAGGGCAGATTGCCGTTGACGGCCTCCTGAGTAACGAGCGTCGCGACAATCCCGTTGCCTCCTCCCTGGTCATCGACGGTGTGGAGAGGCTGATGCAGGTCGCCAACGAAATGCACGAGAAATTTGAGAGCACGCTGGCGCGACTCCAGCGGTTGCGTCGAGCACGCAACGGCCGCGAGCTGCCGCTCTATCGCGGCGATGAGACAATCGCCGAGGGCTGGATCAAGAACACAATCCCGGGAAGCCTCGTACGCGATGGCTGTGCCGGGAATGCTGACGAAGTGCCATCGGGTGGTGGTTTTGTCCCGGACGCGCTCATCATCCGCCCAGCTGGCGATCGACGCGAGCGACGCTCCAGGCCCGAGCAATTCCGCCACACCTTTCGAGGTTTCTGCATTCAGGCGTCTTTGGGCGATCTCGGTAACGACGGAGTGCCCCGTTGCACCCCAGGCATTGGCAGCGCCCGCAGCGGAAAAGACGACGGAAACCGCCACTCCGATACGACGCAGCAAAGCGGCCTCCCCTCAACAATCGACCATGCGGCCAATACTTCATTGGAAAGTCCCAACAATCAAGATGAGATAAGATAAGTCGCTTGGTATTTCTTGATCTGCTGGTTTGACACTCGCTCCCGACGTTCAACCCAGGTAAGGGGTAAACGCCTGCCCGGGTAACAGGTGTGAAGCCGCGCCTAGAGGTCTTTGCACTCCTTCGCCTGGGCTTCAATAGCGGCCCTATCGAAGTTGTTGACCTTCTCCCAGAACTCGACGGTTCCAACACCGATCTGTTTGGTGTCGACTTTCGCCTTGATCACGCCCGCCTCCAGTAGCAAGTCCTAGTAAGCCGCAAGCGCAAGCACCGATCATTTGATCCGATCGATCCGAGCCGACTAGCGGCCCATCGTCATGAGCATTTCGTCCATTCGCTCGAAGAGCAAATTCTCAGGGGGGATCACCGGCATCGGCCCCTGTGAGCATTCGACAAAGATCCTCGAGATCGATGACGAGAATGAGTTTCCCATATTCACGCAGGAGCGCCTCCGCAGACTTACGTGCGCTTGCGTTGGCACCCGATCGTGCCACGACGATGGCGACGGTCCTGAGACCCTTGTCGAAAAGGTACTTTTCGGTGATCTCGACTTCGCGCTGACCGATCGGATCGCGATAGTTTTTTGCATCGAAGACAACGTACCGGGAAGAAAAATCTGTAGCGATCATCGACCAGAATGAACCGCGATCCGATTTGATCCGGCCGATCAGATCCATGCGGTTCAATTGATCGTCGGTACGCTGTTGGGCTTTGAGATTGGAGAGCTCAGCTGCAAACAGGAACCGGATTGCCTGCTCACAATATTTCTCGAATTCGGTCCAACCTTCCTTGCCAGGCGGCACTTGCCAAAGGCGCGCGGCAATGTTCGTGCCCGTCAGCGATTCTGTTTCGGGCGTTGTGCGGGTACCGGAATCGCCATCGAGCACTGTCTCAGACACGAGCTCTTCAAGTTCGTTTGCAAGCTCGTCATCGTACGCGGCCAACGATCTCAATTTTGCCAGTCCCCAGACTTCAACGTCAGGCGCCGCCGGCGACTTGAGTTCAGCGAGGATTCCCTCCGGGAGGTCTAGCGAAACGATGACTATTCCACCGTCGAGGCCATTGATCTTGATGACTTCGTGGGTATGCGCGATCGCATCCCTAACGCGGCGCCGCCAATCCGTTTGCCAGCGGAACATTTTGAATTCTACCGCCAATGTTGTGGTGGCGGCGTTCGGCGTAAACGTCAGGTCTGGAAGTGAGCGATACATCGCCCATTCGTCTTCGTCTGCAGGCTCTTCGTCCGGCCTCGTTCCAGCGGCCCGCCCGACCTTCTCTTGCGCGAGGATTCTAATTAACAACGCTTCCCAATCTCGTGCGAGGTTGTGGGTCTCGATCTGCAGCTCTTTCATCTTCCCCATTCGTTTGCCCTCACCTATTCGCTGCCGGCATCGTCATCCGTGAAAACTGGTGAAATGTCACCGGCCAGCAGCTTCGCCTTGGATAACAGCCCCGCGTCCTCGAGCGCTTCGAAATCCGGCAGGTCGCGCAGCGTGTCGAGCCCGAACTCCAGCAGGAATTCTTTCGTCGTCACATAGGTGTAGGGCGCGCCCGGCGTTGGGCTGCGCGGACCGGAAGCGATCAGGCCGGCACCGCGCAGATGACCAATAAAATCGCGACTGATCTCCTTGCCGAAGAAAGACGACAGTTCGGCGCGGGTGATCGGCTGGAAGTAGCCGATGCACATCAGCACCAAAACCTCCGACTGCGTAAGGTCGGCCGTCTTCCCACTTCCACCTACAGCAGCGCGGATGGCGTCTGCATAGGCAGGCCGGGTCAAATGTTTCCAGCCGCCGGCGACCGAAACCAGATCGTAAGGGCGGTCGCGCAGCTCCTCGCGGATGTCGTCGATGAGAAGATCAATGCTGCAGCTTTTCCCGACGATGCGGGCGAGCATTTCGCGGTCCACCGGCTCGCTAGCGGCGAAGATCGTTGCTTCGACTCGGTGCATCCATTCACGCCAACGCGCTTCCGGCGGCAGATGATCCAGTTCCCGGTCAAACAGCTGGTCAGCTGATCGACGGTCATCTGGCTGGCTCCCTCCTCGCCTACGTGCACTCTCCGCCATTGTCTTCACAGCCCGTAGATGCGGAAGGTGGCGCGGCCGGACAATTCACGCACTGCACCGAGCTCGACCAGCCGGTCGAACAGGCGGCGCAGGCCGCGATCGCTCATGCCGGCGATTTGTTCCGAAGCGACGATCGCGTCGTCAGAGAGCAGCCTTTCCACGACGACGTCCGCCGCCTTGGCCCTGAGTTTCGGCGCAACCGCAAGCAGCCGATCCGCGCGGCGCTCAAGTTCGGCGAAAAGATCAATGGCGCGCAGCGCAGCGCGCGCCTGTGCGGCCAGCAGACTTTTAGCCCAATCGGCTTCCGTTTCGGCGCCGGCAGCCAGAGCGGCAGTCCCTGGTCGACGCGCCCGGCCCGTACCCACAACTAAGGTCGCTTCGGCGCCCAACAAAGGGATTGCATGTGTCCAGCCTAGCCGCTGCGCGAGCAAGACATCGGCAAGCCAGGCTCCGAGAACGCGCCGGAAGCCGTAACGCTCCGCGGCCGCGAAGGCCGCGACCAGCGTTTCGACCGTGCCGGTGTTGGCGGCAAGCTGTCGCAGATCGTCCGTCAGATCGCTGACCGCCTCATCGTTGAGTGTGAGACCTAGATCTTCCAGCACCGCCGCGACATTTCTCTCCGTCAGCAGATCGTCCGCTGGCCGAGATGCCAGCCGCCGCCAAGCAAGAAGGAAAAGGCCGGCGGGACCGACATTGTCGCCCGGTCTTGTAAGCAATACGGCATCGCGCAAGGCCGCTTCGTCCTCGACGCGACCCGCCTGCTTTGCCGTTGCCGCGGCCGCCGAAAGTGCCAGCCGCTGCCGCCAGGCGCCGGCCCACCGCTCCTGCCGCCGAACCACCGCATCGAGTGCGCCGATGGTGGCGCCTGCGATGAGCGCTACTTCCTCAACATTTTTTCCAGCAAGGCTTTGCGCATCGGGAACCGCCCGACGCAACCAAGCAGGCACGGCGGCTTTCGATGCAGCGACGCCGACTTCACCAGTCAGCGTACCGTGGTAGCGCAGGGACAGTTTGGGTCGAAGAATCATCCCCGACAGGATGAATCTTGGCGGCGCTTTTAGCAACCCATTTTGCACATAACCGCCGCGCCTGTCGCGCACATTAAATGAATGATAATCTTGCATTATCGCTCGTTTTGCGCTCTACATGAGAAATGGCCGTTTTCGTCGCGCAGAAGCCGGAAAAACACGTCGAGCCGACCTCCGCACCGTCCCACAGCACAGCCGGGATCATCGATCATTCGCCAGCAGAGGCGGTCGCCGACGATCTCCCCGATATCATCGATGTCGTGCTCGCCATGGGACAGCCGTCAGACGAGCTTCCGGGAGAGAACACGGCACCGGCCGTGCAGCCAATTTCTGGCCTTCCGGCTCATCTGGAAGGGCTCGCCGAGCGCGCTCGCGATTACGTTGAGGCAGCAAGCTCAGCCAACACCCGGCGCGCCTACGCCACCGATTGGAAGCATTTTTGCGCCTGGGCTCGCCGCCAGCATCTCGATGTGTCGCCGCCCGACCCGCAGGTCGTCGGCCTCTACATCACGGCCTGCGCATCCGGCAAGGTAACGGGCGACAAGAGACCGAACGCCGTCTCGACAATCGAGCGACGTCTCTCTTCGCTGACCTGGAATTACTCTCAGCGTGGCCAGCAGCTGGACAGAAAGGACCGGCATATCGCCACTGTGCTGGCTGGCATTCGTAACAGCCACGCCTCCCCTCCCCGGCAGAAAGAAGCCATTCTCCCCGAGGATTTGATTGCCATGCTCGAGACCCTTGACCGCGGCACGCTGCGCGGTCTGCGCGACCGCGCCATGCTGCTCCTGGGTTTCGCCGGCGGCCTGCGTCGCTCCGAAATCGTCGGTCTCGACGTCGGCCGCGATCAGACCGAGGATTCTTCGGGCTGGATCGAGATCCTGGAAAAGGGGGGGCTGGTGACGCTGCGGGGCAAAACCGGCTGGCGCGAGGTCGAAATCGGCCGTGGCTCATCCGATACCACCTGCCCGGTTGTCGCCGTGCAGACCTGGCTGAAACTGGCCAGGATCGGCCATGGACCCCTCTTTCGCAGGGTGGCAGGGCAAGGCAAACAAGTGGGCGCCGAGCGGCTCAACGACCAGGAAGTGGCGCGGCTGGTCAAGCGCACCGCTCTCGCCGCTGGTGTCCGCGGCGACCTGTCCGAAGGGGATCGCTCGACAAAATTCTCGGGCCATTCCTTGCGCGCGGGCCTTGCCTCCTCGGCCGAGGTCGACGAGCGTTACGTTCAAAAGCAGCTCGGCCATGCCTCGGCGGAAATGACTCGCCGCTATCAGCGGCGGCGGGATCGTTTCCGTGTCAATCTCACCAAAGCATCAGGCCTGTAGGACGAAAAGACCCCTCCCCTGCCGTACGGATACCCCGAGTGCGCTATCGCCAGGATAGCTGGTCCTTCGGCAGCCGGCCGCTCGGGTCGAATACAGTGACCTTGTGCGGCAGATCCGGACCCCAGTCCCAAAGGACCAGGTTGCGATCCTCTATCTCAGCCCCCGGCGCGAAACTTGGGACCACAATGCCGGCAACATTTCGTGGTCGCAACTGATCGTAGATGGACCAGGACGCTGGGCGCTCTCCGTCGCTGAGAGCAGTCGCCCAGGCACAGGCCATCTCTTTGAGCGTCACAGAAAACTCTCCCCTCCCCTCTTCCGTTGTCAGATCCGCAATGTCGTCGCAGTCGATCTCATAGGAACACAGCACGCAGGGATCGATCCGCTGCGCGAAGCCCTGGTTGGCTTCCTTGATCGCTGTCATCAGGGTCAACGCCAGATAGAGTGCCGGCACACCCTTGGGATTAAATCGCGCACCTCTTATAGCCGCTCCTTCACCTGAAGTCGGCTTGAACGCCCAACGTGGATCATGTGCGCGGTAGCAGGTTCTGACAACCCTCACGCAAACCCACCAACGGCCATGTGATCGAGATAATCACGGACCGCTGCTGCCTTGCCGTCCTTCACCAGCGCCTCAGCAGTGCGTCCGCCAAAAGCAGGAAGCGGCTGAGCTCGATACCAGGCCATCGCCTGTTCCTTGCCGCCCGCCCAATCCGTCACGCGGCTGATGATCTCGAGCATTTCCCGCAGACGCCCCTGGGTCTTAACCGCAGCGCTGCGCTCTGAGCGATAAAGGGTCTCGCGAGCAAGACCGGCGGTCTGGGCCAACTGGCCCTTGGACATGCCAAAACCGTCCGCGACCTGCTCGATCGCAATCTTCCCGTTCCGGTCCATATAGGACAAGATGAGAGGTCCATTCTGCTCGGGGATCTTGAGTGCATGGGCCACAGAATTCATCCTACCATATTGAGAGTCATATTTCTTGTGCAAGAGATATGGCAATTCTCGGCAGGTTTCAAGCCTAGGACCGAAGCAATTTACGCTGCGGCATCCCCCTTTAGCGCCCGCGGCACACCACCCTGGGACGCACCCGGATCAAACCGCCCTGCCCCGCAAATCCCCGCACCCCCACACTTCATCCGGTCATTCTCGTTGTCGCGCCATTGGCCTTCAGCGCCGCCATGAGCATCGGTCCAACCGAAAACTCTCCCGCCCTCGCCTTCTCGGTTAGCACGCGCAGATAGCCGCCGGCCGAGTTGATATGCTGCGCCCTTTGCAGAATGCAGGCGATCACGATGGCGGCAACTTCCTGGCCCATCACATGGCAGGCCTCCTCATAGGCTGATGGGGAGACACCAAGGTACCCCCGCACCTGGGCGGCGGTAATCATCAAGTCGCGCCAGTTTCCTATGCCGTCGACGGCATAGTCCGCAATTTCGGGACAAGCCCGCAACACCAGTCCAATCGGATAGCCTTTCGGCTGCGCGGCCGGGGTAGATGCTGGCTCGGCCTCGGCCCTGCTTTTCTCGAAAGCCGGTTCAAATACAAAAGTGGAGTCTGTGTTTGAATCAGATTGCTGCCGCTCATTGTGGGACTCATTGCCGCTAGGATTATTGGTATTCGTGAAGCTTTCCAGCATCTTGTCGACCGCTTCGTGCAGTTCTACCAGCTCGGCGACGATCCCCTCCAGCTCCGATAGGCTGGCCCGGCGTGGAATTGCGTCCACAATGGCGCGGAAGCGCTTCCAGAGCGTTCCCCAGTCCCCGGGCACATCCTCCTCGACAGCGGCCTCGATCAGCTTGTGAATGTCTCGGCGGTGCAGCGTGATGCGCTCCCGCATCAGTCTGAGCGCCCGGCCGTCGGCTCGAACCTGGTCGGCCGCCTGCTGAAACTCCGCGGCCCTGGTGAGCAACGGGGCCAGGGAGAAGCCGAAGGCCTCCACCAAGGCTCCGCCCTGCCCTTTGCGGGCAAATCTTTTGCCGTTGGCGCTGTCCCTGCGGATGATGAGGCCGCAACTCACCAGTTCCGCCAGGTTTCTGCGCAGTGTGGAATCGGCCATGCCGTGCGCCCGCAGCGATAGCTGTGCGTTCGACGGGAAGACCATCAACCCGTTTTCCTCGCTGATCTGGTCGTCCGGATAAAACGTCAAAAGCCCGCTGAGCACCGCCAGGGCGCGATCGCCCACGCCGACAATCGACTTGCCCTCGCACAGCCACCGATAGACCTGCCACTTCTCGACGACAGAACCCTCAGGTATCTGCCTTGACGCGGCATTGGCTTTCACCAAGGCAAGCGTCATCGGCCGCCGCCCAAAGGGCGTCGTCGCAAACCCACTCTCCATTTCCCTCACCTTTCAATCAGGCAAAAGAAATCTGCTCGCCGAAAGGGCGCCACGACTCTTGACAGTGATTCGGGGAAGTGCGATTCTCAGCTTGCTACAGACGAGAAGGGCTTCCGCGACGGCGACGTTCGGGGGCCTTTTTCTTTTGCGGTTTCAGTCTCCTGGTTTCTTGGCTGTTTCCGATTGCCGAAAAGCCTCGAAAAGCTCGTCCAGCCGATCGGTTATGAACGCACCGAACTGCGAGGCTTCCTTGGCCTTCAGGGCAAGCGTGAACACTTTTCCTGTGTCGGTGATCTTGGCTCGCACGGATCTGTCCTGCGGTGCCCAGGCCTTTTCCTTTGTCTTCGATGCTGACGGCGTGCGTTTCGCCGGCGCGCTCATGAAGTCGAAAAGACGCGCAAATCGTGCGTCACTGCCTGGCTGGGCGAACTCTGCACTTGTCACATAGTCGGTCGCCCTGCCCGCGCTACCCGGATGCTCCATGAGCTTGGCGAGCTGCCACCACCTGTCCCGACCAACGGCCTTGGCAGCGCCAACGGCCACAATGACTGGCTCCGGGATGCTGCTGGTAACGGACCGCATCTTCGAGAAGGTCGTGTCATCAAGCGCCAAAGCCGACTTCACCGTGTCGGGCGTGTGGCCGCGCTTGAGAATGCGGTCGGCAAACAGCGTCCTTTCGATGAAGGACAAATTGGCCCTTGCGGCATTCTCTTGGCCCTGGGCAATGACATGATCCTCATCGCCCATCTTCTTGACAACGGCGCGAACCGGCCGTCCCAGCTGGCGGGCAACCTTGACGCGCCGATGCCCGAAGACAGTTTGAAAGCGCCCTGAGACCTCGGGATGAGGCCTGACCAGGATCGGAGAATCCTGTCCTCTTTCCCGAATGGCCGCGAGCAGCTCTTGATACGCCTCGTCGTCTTCGTCCAGGCGGTCCGAGACGAAGGAGATGTCCACCGTCGCAGGATCGAGATCCACGACCGAACTCTTGGAGAGCTCCTCGAACGATTGCATGATCGAGCGCGAGGCGCCGCGAACGGCATACCCGGAAACGTCTTTCGCATCAGCCACTGTCGCCGCGGGGCCCAACACACTGCCGAAAATGTCCCTGCGTGCCATTCAACCGCCTCCAATCGTGGCTAGCGATCTGATTTCACAGACAAAATTGTCAGTTTTTACTGCCGTAAACTTCGCCGTCATGACCGCCCCCATGCACGATGAATCAGCGTCACGATTTCAGCGTTGACCGCATCGAGCGATTCCAGTGCACGGTCGTAGGTGGAACGCGTAAAGGCCGACTTCTCCACCTCGTAGAGCGTCTGCTTGGTGAGACCCGCATCCGAAATCGCCGTCGACTTCAACATCGGGTTTTCCAGGATCTGGCCGGCAAGCATGGACTGCATGAAGCCGACCATCTGCGCCTGCGGGATATCCGTCGGCTCGTAGCGTGTGATCAGGTAGCGAAACCAATCTAGCTCGATTGCCGCACCAGCGGCCTTGATGGTTTTCAATATCCCGCCGAGCATGAGCAGGAACTGGCTCATCGACATCAGGTCGAGCATCTGCGGATGAACTGTAATGAGAACCGACGTCGCCGCCGACATGGCCGTCAACGTCAGATAGCCAAGCTGGGGCGGGCAATCGACCACCACAACGTCATAGCGATCGTCGACCTCCGTCAACGCCTTCGCCATGCGCGTGAAGAACTGGCGCCCGGCATTGGACGTCCTATCCTGCATGGCGAGGGGGGTGTCGTATTCGTATTCCTGCAGCTCGAGATTGGCGGGGATGATATCTAGACCTGGAAAATTCGTCGGTATGATTACATCCGCAATCGAACGGCGTTCGTCGTCGTAACGGATCGCTTCATAAAGCGAGAGGTTGCGGTCGAGCTCGGGCTGGAAGCCGTGCAGCGCCGACAGCGAAGCTTGCGGATCAAGATCGATTGCCAGCACGCGATGACCTGTCAGCGCAAGATGCTGGGCGAGGTGGGCCGCGGTAGTCGTTTTGCCACTGCCGCCCTTGAAGTTGACGACTGCAACGACCTGGAGCTTGTCCCCTGGCTTGCGATGGGGGACGTACTTCTTGACTTCGGTCCGGCCATGCCGGTCCAGAAAGTGTCGCAGCTCAAGCATCTGAAGGGCAGTGTAGGAGCGGCGTCCCGATGGAATCTGTTCGGGCAGGGGGCCCTTGCCCTCCAGATGAAGACGCTTCAGATTGTTCTGAGAGACACCGAGGTAATGAGCGACTTCCGCCATCGAGAATGTGCGCAACGTCTTGGTGGCATTCGGCGGAAATTTCTCCATCCGAAGCTGGTTCAGCCGCCGCGAAATCTCGGCACCCTGTTCGAGGATTTTGTCATCGAACTCAAAACGTGGAAGGCGCATGGAGATATTCATTCTCGTCGAAACCTGAATTGGCGCTTTTTGTGGGCAATACACTCAACAAGCGCCATTAAGCTCCGATTCGGAAAGCCCGGCAAGGAGTTTTAGGTTAACAGAAGGTTAATGGCAGCTACCTGGCATTCTTACTGCCGACTGAGGTGTCATCGCAAAGTCTGTGCTCATTTGCTCAGCTACCGAATTGCCCCACTCTGCTACCAACTGTATGTTTTCTCTCTCATAAAGATGATTCTTTACGGCAGTAAATTGCACTCATTAGGCGTGCGGATTGCAAGCGCTGGCGCGCAGGGCAGGGCAGGGGACTTAAACCCGGCCGTCGAGGGTGGGGCATTGGCTCGGAGAGCGTGGTGCGAGCCGCCGGCGTGCCTCTTGCTCCACAAGCACAAGGCCAGCATTTGTTCAAGCCACGGCTTAACACGAAGCTCGTCGACAAACTCACCAAACAACCGGCCCTATCTGCTTAGCGCGGCCCGCTTTGCCGAGTGCGAGGTGATCATAAGTCTGCTTTCTCGTCTCACACTCAAGAAAGTGCAATTCCGTTTTCGGCAAATCGCTGACATTCAGTCAGATCAATCTTCAGCGAATGGCTGCTTTGCGCCTAATCTCCGTCGTTAAAGTCAGCTTTGCCGGTGACTTGAAGCAGACGTTATCGGCGACCGTACCGAAGGGCGCGGTGGTGCCCAACCCGAGTTCCTCAAAGCCTAGTAACAATAACAGCTGGACAGCCGGCGCATTCGATGCCGAACATCTCCGGGCTGCGACTCCTTTAGGGATCTGCGGATAAATGTCCTGATGGCGAGGGAACCAAGATCTCGAAACCCACCTTCCTTGAGATAGCCCGACGCGCCGGGGTTGGCACGGCGACGGTCGAGCGCGTGCTCAACGGCAGAGGCGGCGTCACGCCTGCCACCGTCGAGAAGGTCGTCGCCGCCGCTCGATCGCTCGACTATCCTCGCCGCTTGCCGGAAGCGCATCGCGGCGTGATCAGAATCGAGGTCATCCTGGTGCGCCCAGACGCTACCTTCTTTGCCCGTCTCTCCCGCGCTTTCGAGCGCATCGCCGCGACGCTCGACCGCGTCATCACCGTCCACCGCACCTTTCTCGATGAGGCGGACCCTGCGGCCATCGCTAGGCGCATCCTTGATCCCGACATGCGCCGCGCCGGCTTGATCCTCGCCGTTCCCGACCATCCGCTGGTCGGCGCCGCCTTAAGGAAACTCGAGGCTGAAAACATCCCGACCGTGCAGATCGTCACCGAGATTTCCGGGACCAGCGGCGCCTATGTCGGCATCGACAACTACGCCGCCGGGCGCATGGCCGGACTCATGCTGTCGCGCATGCTAAGGCGGCCAGGCAAGGTGGTGGCAGTCTGCCACAGCCAGATCTACCGCGTGCATCGCGATCGGGTGCGCGGCTTCTTCGACTATTTGATGGAGACGGCGACTGACTACTTCGAACTGGTCGGCGCACTGTTCGGCCATGACGACGGCGACCGCAATGCCGAGCAGCTTCTGGAAGCCTTCCGGCGCTGGCCGGACCTTGCTGGCCTCTATAATGCCGGTGGCGCCAACGCTGCGCTGAACGATGTACTGAAGCGCCACCCGATCGGCCGCCAGGTCTTCTTCGTCGGCCATGAGCTGACCGAGCGAAGTGCCGTCGCACTTCGCGAGGGCACGATGGACGTCGTGCTCGATCAGGCACCCGAAGCGCAGGCGAGACGCGCCATGGATCTCGTGCTGGCGGCATTGAACTTGCACGACCTGCCGGTCGAGAACCCGCCGATCCGCTTCGTCACCTTCACTGCCGAGAACCTTTGATCTGATTTGATCAAGATAGAGCGAGCTTCGCCTCCGTTACGATGCTAACTCCCTGCGAACGGACGGCCGATCGCATATGAAGTTCGCCCCTCATCCAGCCGCTGCCAAGCGCAGACGATCGCCCTTTCCCCACGGGGAAAGGTCGGAT
Organism: Mesorhizobium sp. P2_H9; assembly: GCF_056403215.1. Classification (NCBI taxonomy): domain Bacteria; kingdom Pseudomonadati; phylum Pseudomonadota; class Alphaproteobacteria; order Hyphomicrobiales; family Phyllobacteriaceae; genus Mesorhizobium; species Mesorhizobium sp. P2_H9. The sequence continues at coordinate 118,810 of NZ_JBFUFX010000013.1, forward strand.
TGCCACAAAGCGAATGGCTGTCCGGGTGAGGGGGCATTCTTCCATGCAATGGCGCTCCGCGAGGGGGAGGACGACCAGTGACGAGACGGCTGACGGCCTACGATCTCAGGAGCGCCAAGGGTAGCCGCAAATGGCTGCAGCTTCACGTCGACACGCCGGCCGAGGCGGCCGCTGCGGTCGCCTGCGATATCGTGATCCTGTCCTGCGAGCCCGACCACAATCTGGAATTGATCCGTCAGGCGGCGCCTTTCGCCTTCCTTTCCGTCGGCATGCCGCATGGCGCGGTCGCCTCGCCGGAAGAGGCGGTGCGGCTCGGCTTCGCCATGATGCATCGCGGCGCCGACTCGGTCTATTGCTCGCATTCACCGCGCTTCATTGAGGCGATGGCGGCAGAGGGCATTCCAGTCACCGGTCATATCGGCCTGGTGCCGAACCGCGCCACCTGGACCAATTTCCGCGCCATCGGCCGCACGGCGGAGGAAGCCCTCAAGGTGCTGCGCGCGGCCAAGGACCTGGAGAATGCGGGTGCGGCCTGTATCGAGGTCGAGGTGGTGCCGGTGCGGCTTGCCGAGCACATCACCCGTGCGACCCCGCTGATCACCATGGGCATGGGCTGCGGTTCTGTGTGCGACACGCAATATCTGTTTTCCAGCGACGTGCTGGGCACCCATTCCGGTCACTATCCACGCCATGCCAAGCGCTATGCCGACTTCGTCACGCTGGAGGCGGAGCTGCAGGAAACGCGCATCGCCGCCTTCCGCGCCTTCGGGCGCGACGTGGCCGCGGGCAGCTACCCCGAAGCCAAGCACCAGGTGGACATGGACGATGCCGCCTATGACCGCTTCCTGACCCTTTCCCAATCCCTGTGAGACCAGCATGGATGACCTGAAATACGGCAAACGCAACAAGCGCGGTGACTGGGCACCGGACGAACCGGCCGGCACCGCGCCGTTGTTCACCTTTCCGCCGCGCCCGCTGGCGCTGCTGAAATGGCTACCGAGCTATTTCCTGCCCTACAATCTGCTGTTCGCTCTGTCGGCGGTGGCGTGGTGGCGCTTCGTGCTGCCCGACGTTGAGGTGATGAAGACGCTGAGCGTCGGCTGGATCCTGCGCCTCTTCCTCGTCAACTGTGCGGCGCTGCTCATTTTCTTCGGCGTCTTTGAGCTTCGACTCTACGTCTTGAGAGCCCAGGGCAACCGCTTCAAATACAACGGCAAATGGCCGTCCGAGCAAAAGAGCAAAGCCTTCTTCTTCGAGAGCCAGAACCTCGACAACATGCTGCGCACCTTCGGCACCGGCATGCCGATCTGGACGGCGATCGAGGTGGCGATCCTCTATGCCTACGCCAATGGCTACGTGCCTTGGCTGACGGTCGCCGAGCACCCCGTCTACCTGTTCTGCCTGGCGCTGGTGGTGCCGATCATCCACGAGACGCATTTCTTCCTGCTGCACAGGGCGATCCACTGGCCGCCCCTCTACAGATGGGTGCATTCGGTGCACCACAATTCGGTGAACCCGTCGCCGTGGTCGTCGCTGTCGATGCACCCGGTCGAGCAGTTCGGCTATCTCGGCGTCGCCTTCTGGCACCTGATTATTCCGTCCAACCCGCTGCTGGCGCTCTATCAGCTCCACTATGCCGGCTTCGGCGCCATTCCCGGCCATGTCGGCTTCGACAAGGTCGAACTCGGCGAGGATACCAGCATCGATAGCCACGCCTACATCCATTACCTCCATCACAAATATTTCGAGGTGAACTACGGCGACGGCCTCATCCCGTTCGACAGATGGTTGGGCACTTTCCACGACGGCAGCAAGGAGGGCGAGGCCCGCATGCAGGCCCGCTACGAGAAGAAGAAGGAGCGCGCCAACGCCGCGCAATAGGGACCGGCCAGACAGCCCGACCAGACAGCCACGCGAGGCGGTTCCGGCCGTCATCGCAAGCCATCCCGCAAGGGCCGGAAGTCAAAGGAGGAGTGAACCGGCACTCCATCCGTAAGGGAGGAAAACCGTGAAGAAACTTCTCATTTCGACAGCTTTGGCGGCCTTGATGTCGACGGCATTCGCCGCGACTATGTCGACCAATGCGCTGGCTGCAAAAATCGGCGTCAGCATCGTCAACTTCGACAACAATTTCCAAACGTTACTGAGGGACGGCATGCAGGCCCGCGCCAAGGAGAAGGGCGCCGGCATCCAGGTCGAGGACGCGCAGAACGACGTCGCCAAGCAGCTCGACCAGGTGAAGAACTTCATCGCCACCGGCGTCGACGCCATCATCGTCACGCTGGTCGACACCAATGCATCAAGGACGCTCAGCGAGGAAGCTGCCAAGGCTGGTATTCCCCTAGTCTTCGTCAACCTCGAACCGTCAGACATGGCGAACCTGCCGGAGAAACAGGTCTATGTCGGCTCCAACGAGGTGGAGTCCGGCACGCTGGAAGCGTTCGAGGTGTGCAAGATGCTGCGCGCCAAAGGCAAGTCGGCAGGTGCCAACGCCTACATCGTCATGGGCAGCCTCGTCCACCAGGCGGCCCTGCAGCGGACCAAGGATGTCGAGCAGATCTTCGGCACCGACATGTGCAACTTCATCAAGATCGTCGACAAGCAGTCGTCCGAATGGTCGCGCGACAACGCGCAGAATCTGATGACCAACTGGCTGACCGCCGGCGGCGCGCCGGATGCCGTCATCGCCAACAATGACGAATCCGCTATCGGTGCCATCCTGGCGCTGAAGGCCAACGGCATCGACATGAAGAACGTCGTCGTCGGCGGCATCGACGCCACGCAGGACGGGTTGCAGTCGATGAAGGCGGGCGATCTCTCTGTGACGGTGTTCCAGAACGCCAAGGGGCAGGGCGGCGGCGGTGTCGACGCCGCACTCGCGCTGGCCAAGGGCGAGAAGGTCGACCGCGTCGTCTACGTACCGTTCGAGCTGGTGACGCCGGCCAACGCCGCCGACTACCTCAACAAGAACTGATCCCAGGACGGGGCCTCTGGGCGGCTGTCATTGCCGTTCCGGAGGCCCGACCGCAACTTCATAGAGAAAAAATGTCCAGCTGGATCACGGTCTGCGACCTCGACGATATCGAACGGGAAGGTGTCCGCCGTTTCGACCACGAAGGCCGGACCTACGCGGTCTTCCGCTCCCCCGACGACGAGGTCTTCTGCACGGACGGCCTGTGCACACATGAGGCCGTCCATCTCGCCGACGGGCTTGTCATGGACTACGAGGTTGAATGCCCCAAGCATGCGGGCGCCTTTGACTATCGCACCGGCGCGGCAAAGCGGCTGCCGCCTTGCATCAACCTCAGGATCTATGCTGCGAGAGTCCAAGAGGGCTCCGTCCTGGTTGCGATACAAGACGGACTGGCTGTATGTCGAAATCCCGCATTACCAGGCGCAAAACCAGACATAACAACAAGCCCGCAATCGTAGCTCAAGTGCCGAGCACACTGGCTCAAGGGGGACCATTCCAGCCAGGCATGACGACGGCATCGTGGTGCACAACGCGTGTCCAATCGATCGAGGCGCGACACTAGCGGGCGAGATACGGCTGGCTTCGTTCGCCGTCGCGAAGTGCAGACTTCAAACGACAGAGGGCGCGCCAGCGTCGAAAACCTTCTGCCCGCCTATCCAGGTCGAATTGAGTTCAAGTTCAGGTGTCAAAAGCACAAAGTCCGCATCGGCTCCGGGTATAAGTCGACCCTTGTGCGAGGCGATGCCCATGGTGTCGGCAGGATACGCGGAGGCCATCCGAAATGCTTCTTCAATCGGCAAGCCAAGCTTTTCATGCACGAAGCGGACGGAGGAAAGCATGTCAATGTCGGCCCCGGCGAGCGTGCCGTCGGCCAGTGTCAACCGTCCGTCCTTGCGCTGGATTTCGCGGCCATTCAGGAAGAAGCGCTCCATATCGGTGCCGATCGTCGACATCGCATCGGTCACGAGGAAGATGTGTGCCGGCCCCTGCTTGGCGCGCAACGCAATGCCCATCGCCGCAGGGTCGATATGGAAGCCATCCGCGATCATTCCCGCATGAAGCGAACCGGTCGCCAGCGCCGCCCCAACGACGCCAGGCTCTCGGTGACCAAGGCCGCTCATGGCATTAAACAGATGCGTGACCGCGCGGGCTCCCGCCCCGGCAAAGGTGCGGCTTGTCTCGAAGCCGGCATCGGTGTGACCAAGGCTGACGACCACGCCGGCATCGGCAAGTGCTTTCACCTGCCCCATGGTGGCATTTTCCGGAGCAAGCGTCACCATCAAGCAGCCCAGTTGCGTCACACAAGCGAGCATCTCGTCGAGGTCCAGCTTTTCCATGGGACGGATCAGCGCTGGATCGTGCGCCCCCTTGCGAGCCAGGGAGAGGTGCGGGCCCTCGAGATGCAATCCAAGGAATCCCGGGACCCCAGCGGCCTTCGCCTCCAGGCCGGCCTTTATCGCTGCGGTTTTCGTTTCGCGTGTGTCGGTGATCAGCGTCGGCAGCAACGCCGTCGTGCCAAAGCGCGCATGAGCGGCGCAGATTTGCCGGATGCTCTCAAGCGTCGGCTGCTCGTTGAAGAGGGCGCCGCCGCCACCGTTGACCTGCAAGTCGATGAAGCCCGTAACCAGCAGCAGCCCGCGTGCGTCGACCGTCTCCACGCCATCGATGCCAACATCTTCGCCAATGATAGAACTTACATGGCCTGACTCGATCACGAGCGCAGCATCGTCATGCCATCTCATGCCGTCAAAGATGCGCGCGCCCGTGATCCTTGATTTGACAGTCATATCGTCTCTGTCACCTTCTTGAGGTTGGCCGGGGCATCGGGATTGTTGCCGCGCACGCGCGACCAGGCCTCGACGAAGCCATAAAACGGCAGGACCAATGCCAGCGCATCGGTGATCGGGTGACCGGTCTCGACAAAGGGGAGGCGCTTTGCATGCGTTGCCCGCGCCGAAGTCGTATGTACGATGGCCCCCATTCCACGCAGGGCATCGGCAGTCTCGGCGACCGAGGCTTCGGCGGCGTCGCGGGCCGCAAGCGCCAGCACCGGAAAGCGCGTGCCGACCAGTGCGACAGGTCCGTGCAGCACTTCGGCCGCAGAATAAGCTTCGGCATGAATGCCCGTGGTTTCCTTGAATTTCAGCGCCGCTTCGCCCGCGATCGCCAGCGCCGGCCCACGACCCAGCACGTAGATTGAGCCGGCATCACCCAGGTCGGCGGCAAAGTCTTGCCATTCAAGCTTGATCGCTTCCGCGAAGTGCTTGGGCAGATCCGCCACCGCGCGTTTCAAAGCAGCATCCCCTGTCCATTCACTTAGCACCGCAAGTCCCGCGACGATGGAGTTGACGTAGGACTTGGTGGCGGCCACCGCGTTTTCAGGCCCGGCCAGAATGTCCAAAGCATGGCTGCAGGCATCGGCAATCGGCGACGGCAGTGTATTCGTCAGCGCGATCGAAGTAGCGCCAGCGCGCGTTGCTGCGTCAGCCATCGCGACGATGTCAGGACTTTTGCCAGATTGCGAGATCGCGATGGCAGCACCGCGGCGTAACGTCAGCTCGGTCCCGTAGATGGACGCAAGTGACGGTCCGATTGAGGCGACAGGTATTCTGGCTGTGAGTTCGATGGCATATTTCAGGAACAGCGCGGCATGGTCCGAAGAGCCGCGCGCGATCGTCACGACGAATGCCGGATCCTTGACGCGTAAGGCCGCACCCGCGCTGGCGAAGTCTTTCGCCGAGCGATCGAGTAACCTGGAAGCGGCGTCGGGAATCTCATCGATTTCTCGCCGCATGTTCGTCTGCGCGTTGGGATGCATTAGGGGGCGCTTTCCTCGGATCGTTTGGTCAAGTTTCTGAAATCTTGAATTCGCTGACGAAGCCACCGGCGTCGCCGCGGAAAACTGAACAGGTAAATTCGATCGGTCGGCCTGAAGGAAGAAAGGCGACCCGTTTGGCCAACAGACCGGGCGCTCCACATTCCACTTCAAGGACGGAGGCATCCGGGTTGTGAATGCCGCACGCGAGAATGCGTTGGATCGCACGCACTGGCCGCGCATGCGCATCTTCGAACACAGCATAAATAGATGAGGTGACGCGCAGCGGGTCGGGCAGGAATTCTGCAGATATGCAAGTGCGCTCGATGGCAAGTGGCAGATCATCGCATATGCGCAACCGGTGAAGTCGCGCGACCTGAACCTTGGCCGAGAGGCCGAGCGTCATCATCTCCTCAGGAGATGGATAGCTGATGCTCCGCTCCATCCACTCCGTCCTGACGTTGGAGCCGCGCCAGAACATCTCCTCAGTCAAAGAGGTCATATGCGACAGGCGCTGATCTGCTTGAGAGGCCAATTGAGCAACGAAGGTCCCCGAACCAGGACGGCGCACAAGCAAACCTTCGCGTACCAGGTGGTCGATTGCTTTCCGGACAGTCACACGGCTGACCTTGGCGTAATCGGCGAGAACGCGCTCGGGATAAAGAACGTCGCCATGGTGGAGTTTGCCCGACAGGATCGCCTCTTCGAGCGATACCCGAAGTCTGTGGTAAAGCGGCCCGGCTCCTTTGGTGTCCAAGCCTGCAAGCGGAAGCATCGCAGCGAGCCTGGCCCTCATCCGATCGCCCCCGGTGCACGCGCAAACCGCGCAACCGCGAGTGCTAGAGCCCCGCAGAGTGCATCGCCCTCGGGTTCTGCCAGCAACGCTCGATGCCGGGACGCAAGCCAGGGCGAATAGAACGGCGCCAACCCGCCGAGCAGGCAAATCCTTTCGGTTCCCCGTGCCACCAAGAGGTCAAGCGCTTCGTCAACGCTACCGGCGGCATCTTTCAGCAGACGTGCCGCAATGCGATCTCCTCGCTCGGCGAACTCGAATACTCGCGGCGCATAGCGACCGAACTCACCTGGTTTTGCCTGTCGGGCAAATTCGACAATGTCTCGCGGGTCGTTGTTGAAGTCCGAAAGGACGGAATCGATTGCTGGAGAGGAGCGATGAACCCCGTCATAGGCTAGCAGGCTTTCTTGCAGGAGCGCATGGCCAAGGCGAGCGCCGCTGCCAAGGTCGCCGACAGTAAAGCCCCACCCGCCAGTGTAAGTCAGCTTTTCGCCCCGGCGCGCGATATAGATCGTGCCAGTCCCCAAAATGGCTACGGCGCCGTCCTTGTCACCAAGTGCGCCCTGAAGCGCGATCAGTCCGTCGGACTCGATCTCGGCGGCGATAAAGGGCAGCCGCTGCTTCACGTAATGGACAGCGTCGCCGACATTGTGACCCGCGGCCCCGATAACAGCACGCGCAGCCGCAATACCGTCGGGATCAAGTCCGGCTTCCTTGAAGGCCCCGCGCGCTGCGTCGGTGATATTCAACAGAGCCGTCTGAGGATCCGAGAGAATGTTGGCAGGACCAGATTTTCCTCGCCCAAGGATACGGCCGTCTGAACCTGCTACTGCCGCCCGACAGCTCGTTCCCCCACCGTCAATCCCGATTAGATAAGAGGTCATGGACGCCTGCATCTTGTGAACACAACACCCGCTCAGCGGTCCTGCCTCAGGGACCGCCAAGCATTGCTCTCGCCGTGATGACGAGCGAACGCTCGACCGACGGTGCTCTGCTCATTGGCAAAGGTCAGGCCCGCCCGGCTTCTGGCGGAAAGTTATGGTTTGTACGTCGCACAAACATACAGAAATGTCAAAAGGGAATAAAGCGGATAGACCTTCGATTTGGGAAATCGCTTTTTGCGCAAATGACGGAGGCGGCTTCGTCGCAYCCACTGCGGTCAATTCTTGGCTCGCCCTGCGGGCTTGACGGTCTGCGGTGTCATGGCGCTCGCTGGATCTCTAAGGGGAAGTCCGATTTCCAACGGTTGAAGCATATCGTGGCGCCTGGCTGGACGACGGCCTCGACACAATGCCGAGGACCGACGAGCTATGTGCGTGTACGAATAGCGTTCCGGGAGTCTCTCGCGGGGCCACCTGATAGTCATCGATCAGAACGCGTGACATTCCAGCGCGTATCCAGCCAGTCTCACGGTACGGATGATGTCCCCATGTGAGGAATGCTTGAGCGACTTTCGCAGGCGGCTGATATGAACGTCCACCGTGCGCGGACCGACGTAGACATTGTCCGGCCAGGCCACGGCGATCAATTCGTCGCGGCTGAGCACCTTTTCCGGGTTCTCGAGCATGTGACGCAGCAGCCTGAATTCGATCGGCCCCAGCAGAATTTCTCTGCCGTTGCAACGCACGTGATGGCTGTCGATCTTCATTTCGACGTCGCCATAATTCAGCGACATAGCGGCGGGGGTTCGTATTCCAGATTGTCGGCCAGTTGCGAGTCTGGAGTGCAGGTAGTCAAGCAGCTTGGGCGGCGCCAATGGCCTCATGAAGCTTTCGTTGATTCCGGACTTCAACAACGCCAGATGCTGGCCCTCCGCACCGGCTGCGATCAGTGCCACGACGGGGAGGGCGCTTGTGCGGACGTCCTGTCTTAGCCGGATACAGATGTCGGCCATCCGATTGTCCGGCCGGCAGTCCAGCACGCATGCCTGGACCGGTGTATCGGCGGCCAGCTCGAACATTTCATCGACGTTGCTGGCCAGCGCACTGGTGAAGCCGTCCACCGCAAGGATGTGGCTAAGCACCAGATAGAACTCCGCGTCATGCGAGCATATCACGATGAGTGGCTTCATAGGTGCGGTTCAGTTCTCCCAGGCGGCGTGACGCAATGCCCGTCTCTTGGCACGCCCCATCTGTCTGGCAACCGCCGGATTTCCGAAACTTCCCCGGCTTTCAGTCAGTTGGCTTTGTGCCGCCGCACGACCTGCGAGCCCACTAACTCCTCAATTGATGACCGGCATCCGTTCGGGCGAAAGTTCACTCAAGAACTCGATGTCTGTCTCGCGAACATAGATGACTTCCTCGAACTGAAAGACGGCGCCATTGATCTCCAGCTTGGGCTCGAGGTGAAGGATCATGCCCGGCCTTATGATTTCGGGGTTGTTTTTGGAAATGGATGGCGGCTCGGTGACATCGAGCCCTCCGCCATGGCCAATCCGGGAAACAAGCCCGTAGGCCGGGGGCAAGTCTGCATCGCGCCAAAGCTGCTCGAAGGTCCCAAAAACATCACCGCACGTCATCCCGGCCCTCACGCCATTCGCCAGCGCTACCGTGAGCCCACGCGTTCGGTCGTATGCATCAATCTCCCAAGGTTCGGGCAGGCCGCCGCGGGCAATGCGGTTTCTATCAGCCGGATAGCCACCATAGGTCGATCGAAAATCCGTCCAGGCGTACTGGCCGACTGCCAAGGGCTGCATCTGGGGTGGGCGGCTGTAATTGAACTCACCCCTGCAGAAGGTCATTGCAATCGGATCGGCGCATTCTGCTCCATTCAGGATAATGCGCGACTGGATCTGCCGACAAAGCTCGACCTCGGTGATGCCTAGGCGTGCCTGCGAAACGGCATCGTCGAAGGCAGCGTTGACGATCTCGAACGAGATGCGCTTGAGATTTGCCTCGAAGGGCGATTTGATGACGCGGGTTCGCCACAGCAGGTCCGTCGCGCTCTCCAGTCGGCCGCCACGTGCTCTCAAGCCATCGACGATTTCCAGAGAGCCGCGGCCGAGCATATCCTGTCCATAATCGATCGCGGCCTTCGCCGTGGCCGCCGGATCGCGAACGGAAATTTCCTGGACGATGGCGCAAGCGCCTTCCGCGAGATAGCCCGTATAGTAGACGATCGAAAAAGCCCTTGGCCTCGATTCAAGGTTTCTTGATTCGATCCGATTGGCGACGACAAGAATGTCTCGTTGGTCGATCACCACGAATAGCGGCCGTGAATGATAGCCCCAGGTCAATGTGCGGTAGTCAGTGAAATACTCAATGTTCTTCTGATTGGTGAGAACCAGGAAATCGACTGCATCCTGGGCCATTTCGCGACGGACAGTGGCGAGCCGTATTGCCTGCTCGTCGAGCGGCACGTCTGGTGACGGTGGTGCTGGAAGCATAATCTTCATCTGCTCCTGGAGTGCCAGTAATTGTTGTTGCTTCGCGTAGCCCGGTTCGCCGAACTGTCGCGTCGCCCTTACTTTTTCGGCTTCGCGCTTTTGCCCCCAGCATCCAGTTCCACCACGCAGGCCAAGCGGTCGAAGGGCGATTCCGTTACGCCGAAGACTGAGAAGGACTTGTCGGTTGTGCTCAACCGATAGAGGCGACGCAGCGTTGGATATCCGTTCTTGATCGTGAAGGTCTGTTGGGCTTGCTCGGAGGCCGGCGCGGCATCGATCAGCAACTTGGTCTTAGTGAATTGAATTCCGTGACCGCGCAACGCGTCGCCGATGAACTTCTCCCCGAACTCATCAATGACCGCGTCGCTCAACGAGCGGGGGAGGTAAGAAGTGTCATACATGATCGGCGTGCCGTCCGCGGAGATCACTTTGCGCACGCACAGCATCAACCCATCCGGCGGTTCGAGTACATCAAAGGCCGCATCGTCAATCTTTTCCGTCGTCAAGGAGATGAGCTCGATCGAGGGCTTCAGGCCAAGCCGCAGGGCGTCATCGAAGGACGTCAAAGAGAAATCGAGATCACGAATGAACCTTCGCTGATCTCGCACAAAGGTCCCTAGCCCCGGCACGGCCCGCAAGATGCCGGCCGGCTGAAGATCGCGCAACGCGCGCTTGATGGTCACCGAGCTTACGCCGAACTCGTCTGCCAGGGCGGCGGCGGAAGGCAGCGCCTTGCCTGCAACATACTCTCCGGTGCGCACGCGGCGCATGATTTCCTGCCGCACGTTTTCATGCAGAGCGGTCCAGGTCTGTCCGGTCATGTGAACCCCACAATTAGGTATACCAGGGTTACCTATCGTATCGACGAGGCGATGTCTATGCCCTGCGATGGCTCAGCACACAGGCGAGGCGCTGTTTTACAAAATTCAAATATTGGCTTTACAAAAAATTGATATAGCTGTTATACCTGGATTACCTTACTTAATCAGCATGGGAGAATAGCATGGCAGCCACGTTGCGGTTCTTGAAGGCAATGACCTCCCTGGCGACCGGCTGTGCGCTGCTGCTTGCAGCCATCGGCACATCAAGGGCTGAGACGACACGCGAGCGGATCTTGCGCGAGGGCAAGATCGTTATCGGGATTTCCAATGGCGCGCCTTGGGGATTTCGCGACAAGAACGGCGAAGCTGCGGGCTTCGATCCCGAACTAATCAAGGCTGCCTTCGAGAGCCTTGGGGTCAGCAAAGTGGAAATCGTCATCACCGAATTCGGCGCGTTGATACCCGCACTTTCAGCAGAGCGTTTCGATGCGATCGCCGCCGGGCTCTACATAACGCCCGAGCGCTGCGCGCTCGTCGCGTTTAGCGACCCCGACCTCAAGCTCGCGGATGCGGCTCTGGTCGCCGAGGGCAACCCGAAGCGCATTCACAGCTACGCCCAGATCGCAGCGGACCCCGAGATACGATTTGGTGTGGGACGCGGCAGCACGACGGCGAAGAATGCGGCCGCCGCCGGCGTGCTCGACGAGCACACGCTGCTCTTCCCCGACATTCAGTCAAATGTTTCGGCGCTGCTCACGGGCAGGATCGATGTCGCGGCATTCTCGGCGCCGACGGTGGCTCGCATCCTGTCGGACGAAAACATTCACGGGATTGAACGCGCATTGCCGTTCCAAGGGGTGCAGCAGAACGGGACGGAGCTCTACGGCTATTCGGCTATCGCGTTTCGCAAGGAGGACGTTGACCTTCGCGACTTGTACAATTCTCGGCTCAAGGCGCTCAAACTTGACGGCACGGTAGCACGCATCATGACCAAGAACGGCTTCAGCGATCAGGAGAAGGCGCCCGATCTGACCAGCGATCAGGTTTGCGACGGGCAGAGCTGAACGGCTGCAGCTGAACGGCTGCTTGACCGCCTGGTTCCCCGCCAAACGCACAGCAATGCCCGTCTGCTGAGCGTCCTGGTTGGCGCCAAGAGTCCACGATCAGGAATGTTCGAACGTGACCACTGTTGAAATATTCGTCGGCATTTTTGATGGGTTCCGCATCACGGCAACCGTGACCGCCTTGGGGCTGCTGTTTGCCGTTCCGTTCGCCTTGATCTTCGGTGTAGCGCAATATCTGACCAAGGGCATTGCACGCCTGGCCGTGACAACGGTCATAGAGTTCTGGCGCAGCTCGGCCGTGATCATCCTGCTCTTTGTCTTTTACTATGTGCTTCCGGTCGTCGGCATCCAACTGCCGGCGATCACCGTGGGTGCGATGGTGCTGGGGTTGAATGCGGGAGGATATGGCAGCCAGGCCGTCAGAGCCGGCCTTCAGTCGCTCGATCGCGGGCAGTTCGAAGCCGCCGCGGCCCTGGGTTTGCCGCGCCCCCATATCCTCGTCCTGGTCGAGCTGCCGCAAGCCCTGACAAGGATGGCGCCGACCTTCATCAACCAGTTCATCCAGTTGATCAAAGGCACCGCGCTGGTGTCGCTCGTGACCCTGACCGACATGACGTTCCGGGCCAAGGAAATCGCCGAACTCGAATACAATCCCGTCGGCGTCTACACCTCGCTTCTGCTCGCCTACTTCGTCGTCTGTTATCCCGTCACGGTATTTGGCCGATGGGTTGAGCAGCGCGCGGGTGGGCGCAAGGGCCTTACGAATGAATTTTGATTTTGCCTTTGCCGCCTCCACGGTTCCGACGATCCTGGGTGTTATCGGAACCACGATCGGCGTTGCGCTGCTGAGTTGCGCGGGCGCTTCAATCCTCGGGTTCTGCCTTGAGATCGTCAGACGAGCGGGGTCCGCACCCGGCTATCTGATGCGTTTCACGATCGACTTCATCCGTTCAACGCCGGTGCTGGCCTGGCTCTATTTTCTCTACTTCGTTCTTCCTCATTGGGGGTTCACATTGCCGGCGCTGGTGGTGGGCATATTGGGCCTGAGCATCTATTTCAGCGGATATCTCGCCGAGGTGTTCAAGGCGGGGATCGACGCCATTCCGAAAGGTCAAGCCGAAGCAGCGGAGGCGCTGGGCTTGAACCGGATCGATGTCGTGTCTTTCATCCTGGCTCCCCAGATGCTCCGCAATGTCGCAGCCCCTGTGGGAAATCATTTCGTCTCGATTCTGAAAGCGACGCCTTATCTGGCTGTCATTGCGGTGCCCGAGATGCTGGGCAGCGCGCTCGACATTGCCTCCAACACCTACCGCTATGCCGAACCACTGACTGTCGTCGGCATCGTGTTTCTCGTTCTAGCTCTGGCGATCGCACAGGGGGTCAAATTGCTTGAACGCAAGTTGCTTGGGCCGACAAACCGATGAGCAATGGTCAGTCTGTGCGACAGGCAGCCCCTTGGCCTCTGGAGATCGGCCAACAACATGGCGCTGATCAAGCGACGGCGGTGGAAGTGGTTGCGCTCAACAAGTGGTTTGGAAGCTTCCATGCCCTGAAGGACATCCACCTCGCCGTGCCGCAGGGCGGTCGGATCGTGATTTGCGGGCCGTCTGGATCGGGAAAGTCGACGCTGATCAGGTGCGCAAACGGACTGGAAACCTTCCAGAGCGGAACCGTTCGCATTGGCGGCTCCGATCTCAGCCGAGACCAGAAACAGCTGCAGGAAATCCGCCGGACCGTCGGGATGGTGTTTCAGCAATTCAATCTGTTTCCGCATCTGACCGTCATGGCCAACTGTACCTTGGCTTTGCGACGTGTCCTTGGCAAATCCAGGAGCGAGGCTGCCAGTATTGCCATCCATTATCTTGAGCGTGTTCGAATACCGGAGCAGGCGCACAAATATCCAGCACAGCTTTCCGGCGGCCAGCAGCAGCGCGTAGCCATAGCGCGCGCGCTCTGCATGAACCCCAAGATCATGCTCTTCGACGAGCCGACATCTTCTCTCGATCCCGAAATGGTCAAGGAAGTGCTCGACGTCATGATCGACCTCGCCGCAGACGGCATGACGATGCTGTGCGTCACCCACGAGATGGGCTTCGCTCGAGAAGCCGCCGACCAGGTGGTTTTCATGGATCAGGGAAGCATCGTCGAGACTGCTTCGCCGGCCACTTTTTTTGCCGCGCCGAGCCAGGAGCGGACGCGGCTTTTCCTGGACAAGATGCTTCGTTGAATAAGGGATGGATCATGACTGGTGAAACGCGAATTTGGACGCCGATAGACTTCGGCGCCGACGGAAAGCAGTCGGACTGTCTGAGGCTACCTCATTCGTCCGACCTGTCCGCATATGGCTGGATCCCGATCCCCCTGGTGTGCATCAAGAATGGCTCCGGCCCAACGGCGTTGCTGATCGCTGGCAACCATGGCGACGAATACGAAGGCCAGATCGCCCTTTCCAATCTGGCTCGCGAGATCGAAGCGCACCAGGTCTCGGGGCGGCTGCTGATCCTGCCGGCGCTCAACGCCCCGGCGGTCGCTGCCGGCCGCCGCGTCTCCCCGCTCGACCAAGGCAATCTCAACCGGTTGTTTCCTGGCAAGGCGACCGGATCCCCAACCGAAATGATCGCTCACTACGTCTGCGAGGTGTTGATCCCGATGGCGGATGTGGTGGTCGATCTTCATTCCGGTGGGCGCTCGCTTGACTATGTGGTGAGCTCGCTGGTGCGGCCGGGACGGACCGCCGACGAGCATGAAGCCCTGCTCAGGCTCATGCGCTTGTTTGGAGCGCCGATCGGCTTCGTCAGTGACGGAACAGGCGGTGGCGGTCTTACGACGTTGGCTGCGGCGGCGCAGGAGCGGGGCGCACTGGCTTTGACAACGGAACTTGGCGGTGGCGCAACCTTGTCGCAAGATGGCTTGTCGCTCGCCGAGGCCGGACTGAAGCGGTTGTTGAAAGACCAGGGGATTTTGCGCGACGTCCCTGTCGAACCGGCTTCATCCACACGCCTGATGACGGTCAAGGGTCACAGCGCGTTCGTCTACGCCCACGACCGCGGCATTTTCGAACCGGCTGCGAACGTTGGTGATGAGGTCACAAAGGGTCAGATTGCGGGCCGCATTCACTTTCCGGATTTGCCGACACGCGAACCCGAGACATTGCTGTTCGAATCGTCCGGCCTGGTTGCGTGCCGAAGGGTTCCCTCGCTCACCGATCGCGGCGACTGTCTCTTCAAACTCATGACCGATATTGACGTCAGCAGCCCGGGCCGCGCACCACATGCCTAGATCGTTTCCGGGGCTTAATCCCCGTGTGACTGGACTGCGCTGTGTTCGTTGCCGGACTGTCTTTCCGATCGCTGACTATTTCGAGGGCTGTCCGACCTGTCTCGGCCACCACATGCCGGCGAGCCTTGCGATCGAATATCGGGAATTCCCCACGTCCTTGACGTGCCTTGCCGACTGGCAGGTCTATCCTGACCATCCGACGCTGGGCGAGGGCAACACGCCCCTTGTCGCGTTGGAAGGGTTGGCCAAGGAGATCGGCGTTCGCACACTCTGTCTCAAGAATGAGGGCGCCAATCCGAGTGGATCACACAAGGATCGCATGAGCACGTTCGTGGTTCAGCGTGCCTTGCAGATCGGCGCCTCGACGGTCGCCGCCGCCTCAAGCGGCAATGCCGGCGTATCGCTGGCTGCCTATGCTGCTCACGTTGGGTTAAATTGCGTTGTCGTGACCACGCCCGACATGAACCCGAACTGGCGCCGCGCGATCGAGATGCATGGTGCGACCTTGTTGGCCACCGAAACCCCCGAACACCGTTGGCAGGTGCTCGCCGACCGGGTGCGGGCAGGGGACTGGTACCCAGCCACCAATTTTTCCTTTCCGCCAGTGGGCAGCAACCCCTTTGGCGTGGATGGCTACAGATCGCTCGCCTTCGAGATCTTTCGCGAACTGGGCACCCGCACATGCACCGACATCCTCGTCCCGACAGCGCGAGCAGACCTGTTGTGGGGGATTGCGCGTGGATATTGCGATCTGCAGACAGCCGGACTTGTCAAAGAACGCCCCCGCATCCATGCCGTCGAGCCTTTTGGGCGAATCTCGAGAGTGCTTGCCGGCGAGGACTATCGGGCCAACTTCCCAGGCCACTCGGCCTTGACCTCGATCGGCGGCGCGACCGTGACCTATCAGGCGCTCGATGCAATCGCATCGTGCAAGGGATCGGTGGTCGTCATCGAAGATAAGGCAGCACTCGACGATCAAAGGCGGTTGGCGCGTTGCGGGCTTTATCTCGAGCTGTCGAGCGCGGCAGCCCTGAGCGGTCTGCGAAAACTTGTCGCCCAAGGTGTAATCGCGTCGGATGCAGCAGTCGTGCTTGTCGGCACGTCCAGCGGGTTTTCCGAGTTCCAAACCTTCACGCGTCCCGTTACGGTGATTGCCTAGCAAGGATCTCTATCTTGGTGCGATCTGCGTTGGCACTAGGATGGGGCTGGCGCGGATAAACGTTGTAGGGTCGGCGGAGGCGACCATGTTGGACCTTCTACTTCCAGGTTTTCCAAGATCGATTCACCTGCCGAGCGGCATTAATATGAGCAGAAAGGTGGAAATGAGGTTGTGGCTCATTCGCCGAATGAGTGGAGACGTAGCGTCTCGGCGCCGGCGGTGCGCGCGAACCTATATAACACTGCGTCACGCCGGCGAGCGGATTGGTAATTGGCTACGCCCCATCGTCGCGCTGCTCCGTGTCGTGGCTCGGATGTGGCCGGTCTCTTTCGTATGGTTCGCATTGACGTTGTGTTTTCTCCTGCCGGGCCTTGCTAACAGCCAAACCTTCGAGGCGATGCTTGAGTACGCTGGCGGGGGAGGGCAGGCAGGAGTGCGTTGGACGCGCCTTTTGGTGACGGCGCTCGTTGCGATGAGCTTCGGGTCGGTCATGGCCGCCAGCGCAGGGGACCTTTTGAGGAGCGGCATCGCGGACGCGAAAGTGTCACGGCTCGGCCTGCATATCATCTCATTCGCGTGCCGATGGTTTCCAACGGCGGTCCTCGCCATCGCATTCTACACAATGCAGTCCGTGGCGTCGGGTTCTCTCTATCCCTATCGTGTGATGGCACTCGTCCTGATCATCCTGCAGATCGGCTGCAAGCTGCTCGCGCGAGCTGCCCGGAAGCGCGGCCTGATCCTATCTTCCAATACGATGTCACGCACCCGAAGAGACGTACTTGCGTTCGCTTCAGTCTTGCTCGCCATTCTCTTCTTCGGCGCGGCCGACAAAGATTCGTGGATTGGGATCCCCATAAGCTCGATCGCTGTGGCACAGGCGCTCGGACCTATCAATGTGCTCATGATGTTCCTGTCTGCATTCCTCGTTCTCACAACTGTTTTGGTACGACTGGGCCGGCTGTTGCACCTGAGCCTCGTAGGGATCCTGATCGGCTTGACGTTCGGTTTCAGTTGGTACGATCTCAACGACAACCACATCATCCGCCAAGCGCAGGAAGGCACCACAAAGGCCCAAAGCGTCGAGGATGCCTTCGATGAATGGATGGGCAGCCGCCCGGACAAGGACGGCTTCGACGAGTATCCGGTGATCCTGGTCTCTGCCGAAGGCGGAGGCATCCGTGCAGCATTTTTCACTGCGGTTACACTAGCCCGCATTGCGGATCGATGTCCTCGCATGGTGAACCACATCTTCGCAGTCAGTGGCGTTTCAGGCGGTGCGGTCGGAGCGGCTCTGTTCGCGGCAGCGCTCAAGGCCTGGCCGGTCGACACAAAGGATCGACGCTGCGATCTCAAGTCGCCGGCTTCGCCGATATACGAGGACGCGCTAGCGCAGGTTCTGCAAGACGATCATTTGTCGCCCCTGTTCGCCCGCATGTTGTTTCCAGATGCTGCACAGCAAGCTCTTCCATTTCCCATTGCATCTTTCGACCGCCAGCTTGGCTTGGAATTCAGCCTGGAGCGTTCATTTCGGCGCGTTTTCGGCCAGGATTTGATGAGCCAGTCGATCTACAATCTCCGACCCAACGCCACCAGTCCGGCCATACCCTACCTTTTCCTGAACACCACGGAAGTGCAGAGCGGTCGCCGGTTCGTGATCACTCCACTTTTCCTGCAATCCCAGCCCTTCGGAGGCGCGCAGGATTGGCATTGGCTTGATTGGGACCACGGACCTCCGCTCAGCGCCGCCGCCGGGGTCAGCGCGCGTTTCCCGGTCTTCTCGCCGGCGGGGTATTTCTTCAACAACGGACGTAAGGCCCGATATGTCGACGGTGGCTATATCGACAATTCGGGTACAGTCACGTTGGGCGAGCTCTTCAATGCTCTCTATCTCCTTCGTGAAGAAAAATATTTGGAAGACTACAAGGGCGCAAAGACCACAAAGTTTGCAATGACAGCGCTGCATATCGGCAACGCTCCTGCTTGTGACGTCATCAAGGATGAATCGGTGAAGAGGGCTGGAGCGCAAGAGCCGCCGCGCTGCGACCCTAACGAGCAGGCCCCGCCCGCCGGTGGTCTTGGTGAGCTTTTGAGCCCGCTGGATGCCGTGCTAGGCGTCCGTGAAGCGCAGGTCGAATACAATCTCTATCAGTTCCACAACCACATCGATCTTGGCACGGACTTGAACCGCTTCGACTTCCATGCGCGCGTTCAAATGTACGACCGCGGCATTCCTGTCCCATTGGGATGGCTTCTATCAACCCGGGTCGCGGCCGAATTGCGCTCACAACTCGACGCTAGGCCGGGAGAGCCCGATTGTCGAAAGCAAGTGCATGATTCTAATCTCTGCGAACTCGTGGGTGTCGTCGCGGGAGCCAGCTGGGAGAAATGATGAGAAATCGTCGCCCGTTTTCCTGAGAGGCTGCGGTGTCACAAGTAGCACCTGAAACACAATGGGAATATGCGCTGAGTCGCTGGCACGCGTCCGCGCCTCCCGTTCAGGATTCGTGGCCGACGGCAATTGGCTTAGAAGCGAGACAGGCCAGCAGCGGATCGATTTCCCCGTGCCTGAGCAGTGAGACCGATTGGATCAGTTTTTCGAGCTCGGCATGCGAAAGGAGGTCGCGCCCCAGATCGTGGAGTTTGTCTTCAACTGCGGACTGGTTCATCGGATTGTTGGCGTCGCCAAGAGGACGAGGCACTTCAACGGTACGTTCACGGCCGCCAACGACCATTGTCACCCGCGCCGGCGTGCGCTGCGGGAAGATGCCGGCATATTCGTCCAGGTAGCGAATTTCCACTTTACCAGCGAGTGCCACCACAGCTGCGTCTGAAAGAGAATGAGGACGCAAGGGCCGGAACGCCTCCGCGCCTCGCATCGCCGCCAGCGCGGCGGCAAAGGGGACAGAGAACTGTCCCCCCTCGAGCGTCTTCGGCGCGATCTCGTTGGGAAGCTTTCGCGCTTCAGGAAAAATATCCACCACGATGCGGCCAACCGGTTCGCCCTGGTCACGGCCCTCAACCAAAGCGAGCACGGCGTCGATCACGGGATGCGTATAGCGACACGAGGCATAGGGCTTTAGATAAGTCTCGCTGACCAGCCAGCGGCTTCCAAGTTCGGAGGTGATTGCCGGGACGTTGTAGGCATGGTCACGATCCAGCATGTCGATGGAGCCGCCCATGCCACAGCCGGCCCGTTCGGTCGCAAACAGCGCCGTTACGGTCGACCACGGGCTGCTGCCCTTGACGGAACTAGCCTGGCAAGCTCCCTGCGGCAGGTTTTGCGGTGCCTCCGCACCGGCGATCGCGATTGCATGCGCGAGTTGATCGGCGCGCATCCCGCGCAGCCATCCAATGGCCGCCGCGACGCCGAATCCAGTCCATTGGCCACTGGCAAAGCTCATCGTGTCGGAGAAGCGGCGGGCGGCGGCGATGCGCAACGCAACGTCATAACCGAGAGCCGTAGCGGCCAGTACATCGTGACCATCGCTGCCAAGGGTTGCCGCTTCCATCAGCACGGCAGGAACGATGGCAGCACCGGGATGGCCTGCTGCTTGACAGTGACCGTCATCAACGTCGAGGGAACTTGCCGCCGCGCAATTGGCAAACAGGGCGCCAAGCGGATGCAGCCGGACCTCGGTAAACCAGGCGTGAGCCGGGCCGGCTCCGAAACAAGCCCTCGCGGCCATGCGTGAGAGCCTGGCATTGTCGGTTGGCACGCCACCGATGAGCGCTGCAAGCGTGTCGAGAATGGCGCGTTCGGCCTTTTCGACGACCAAATCCGACAACTGCTCGTAGCGAATGTCGGTGACAAAGGCGGCCAGCTGCTCCGTCGCAAATTTCATGGGGTTCCTCCGTATCAGATAAACCTAGTATACCTGGTTTAACAGATTGGAAAAGCCTTGTCGGGGGAATTTGTCGTAACCGCACTTACCGCTGAATCTCGAAACTCAGGATGTGCTGGTCGCCAATCGGACCGCGAAAGATCGCTCCTGTGTCGATGAACCCAGATTTGAGATAGACGGTTTTCGCGAGCGCATTTCGGGTGTTGACCGCAAGCATCAGTTGCCTGACGTCGGGCCTGTTGTGCCGCACCCAGGCAATGGCGAGATCCGATGCCGCACGCCCATAGCCTTTCCCTTGACGGGTGCGGCAGATCCGAAAGCTGTGCATGGTGATCACGCCGCGCGGTGCCCAGTCGGGCACCGCCTCTTTCTCGCGCAGGATGAAGAAACCTATCTTCATCCCGAGGGCGACAATTGCGAAAGGGTGCTCCACGTCTGGATGCCGGCTGTTTTGCAGTTCATCGAAGATGGCGTCCACGGACCCGGCGAACTGCTCCTGTTCGGGGTCGAGCACCAACCGTCTGATAGCGGCCCGATCGGAGATCGAGACTGGGCGCAGGTCGATGTCATCCAGGTTGGGCCTGATGGCGGGTGTCTGCAAGATCCTCTTATCCTTGGATCGCGCCTTCATGAATTGAGCCTCCTTCAAACCGACCGGTTGCTGATTGGGCAAATCGGGTCGACCTATTCATGGCGGCGCGGTGGGGGGAGCGCCCTGTTCAATTGCATCCAAAGGATTGCGCAGCTGCCGCCGGCAAACAGGCAAGCGAGACCGACAAAGATGTGCCGGGTAGGAACACCAGGCAGGAGACTTGGGAGGACGTAGATTGCAACCGCGATAACCCCGATCCCGGCATCGACATTGGTCCGGACACGGCCAACCATCCGGCCCGATACGGTCTTCAGGATCGTCACATCACTTCCGGTTCGAACCATCATGAAGGACAAACCGATGAGACCTTGCCACAGCAAAGCCTGGACCATGCTGTGAGCAGAGGAAAAGCCGGCCGTCGCGCATGCGAGCAATACCGTTCCGCCAGCGATGAGGCGCCTTTCAATTGCCATACCGGAAAGCCCCGCGAAGGCCACGCTTCCGATCAAGCCACCGCCCGAATACATCGCCGCGAGCCAGCCATATTGGTTGGGTGGCAGCTTCAGCTCGTATCGCGCGAAGCCGGCCAGAAGAGCGTTCGACGCGTGCGCCGAGGCATAGGCAATAAGCAAAGCGCAGCCCGCCACTTTGAGACGCCGGTCTTTTACAGTCCGCGCCAGGCCTGCAAGCAGATCCTGCATATGAGGGGCGGACTGCGTTTGGAGAATGCGATCGTCGTTGCCGATAAGCTTCGCGAACACAGCAGCCAGGAAGGATGACGCAGCGCACAGTGTCAGGCTGCCGGTAACGCCGATCGACGCCAGACTAAATCCACCGACGGCCGCACCGACAATGTTGCCGACCTGGCCGGAAAGAATGCCGAAGGACACGGTCCGCATCAGTGATCGAGCGCCCGCCAGCTGCAGCAAGGCCTGACTGCTGGGGTAGGACAGCAGGGAGCCAACGGAGACGAAGCACGCCGTGGCGTAGAGCACTGCGATCGGGGGCTGGTCTGGAGAACACATCCAGGCGGTGAGGGCCAAAAATCCCACACCTGAGCCGTGAATTGTCTCGCCGATTGCAAACATCGTGCGACGACGGGACCGATCTATCAGCGGTCCTATGAACGGCCCGACGGCGAAAGTCAGCAATTGCCAGCAGATCAGGACCTTGCCAACGAAAGCGATATCACCGGTAATCTGCAGCACAAACCAGGAGACCAGGACGATGTACATGCTGCGCGCGCACTGCATGGAAAACAGCATCGCGTAGACCGGCGGGACTGACTGGCTCTGGCAGCGCTTTCCCAGGTAACGACACATTGGCCACTCACCCCTTCGCAGAATGCCGATCGCGCAGCGCAATAGGGGGCCTAAAGGCACCGGGCCTAAGCACCTGTCCTCGCCGAACCGACCCTTGAGTTAGCGGCTGTCTCGCGCTGATCGCTGGGATGCGCCAACACGTCATCGAGAGATCTTCGATCCCACGCAAAGCGTGACCATCCCGACATCGGCGCCTTTGGCGTGCTGACTGTGAACGGGCTTGCCCTTAGCGGATCAGACCACCCGGCAATTTTCTCAAGCCATTTCGCGTCGTAGACCGTTTCTGCATATCGGTGCCCCTCATCGGGAAACAGCGCGATCACCGTCTTTCCAGGATTGTTGCGCGACCACCATTTGGCGACCCGGTAGGCGGCACCGCTGGTCGGACCCATGAAGAGCCCGTGTTGGCGATGAAGATCATGCGTGGCGTGGAATGCCTCTGCCGGAACAAGCCAGTGAACCTCGTCGAACTGGCTATGGTCGACATTGCTTGGGAGAATGTTTCCACCAAGGCCGCTAAGGTTGAGCTTGCCGCTTGGCTGGCCGAACAGGACGCTGTTGGGCGTATCGACGCCGATTGCATAGAGGTCGGGAAACAGCGTGCGCAGATAGCGGGATGTCCCGCTCATGGACCCGCCCGATCCGACCGGACCGATCAGGCAGTCCACTTTGCCTAGTCTGTCGACAAATTGTTCGGCCACCTTGCCGTAAGACAGCGGATTGTCGGGGTTGTAATATTGCGACGGCCAGTAGCTGCCGGAAACGTCTTGCAGATACCCCTGTAGACGGTCGAGACGCGCCTGTTGGAGACCTCCTGAGGGAGCCGGGCGGTCGACGATGGTCACTTCGGCGCCAAGCTCGATCAGACGTCGATGAAGATTGCGGTCAAGCGCCCAGTCGCTGACGAGGATCAGCCTGTATCCGTGCTGAACAGCCAGCATCGCCAGGGCAAGGCCGAAGGTTCCCGACGAGGACTCACAGATGGTCGCCCCCGGCCTCAACAGGCCCTGATCAGCAGCGCGCTCAAGCATGAACCGGGCCGGCAGCAGCTTCATCAAGAAGAAGCTGGCGCCGTAGAGATTTCCGCCCAGCGGAACGAGGCGAGGACCTTCGAAATCTTCCAGCTTGCGCATTAAGGAACGCGTCGACATGGGGCTTTCTCCTGAGGACCAAGCTGTCAGTGACGAAAGATTGCCGGCTCGAAGCCAGACTGTCGCAAAGCAGCTGTTGCACGCTCGATGTTCTCGGATGCATGCTCGTCCGACGCATCGAACATCAGCCCGACCACCGTGCCGCTGTGAGCAACCTGGAAGCCGATGGCATCGAAACGGGCACCGATCGTTTCGATTTCAGCCAGCCGTGGTTTTGGCAGAAATCGGTCGTTGATCCGGGCGCTGGCCGTGGCAACCCTGCCTAGCATCCGCGCGTCCGCATTCTTGATGGCTGTTCGCAGCAGGCCGCGCAGGGGGCGAAAGGTCTCTATCTCAAGCTGGTCATAACGCGCCGGCTCAAAGTCAAGCGTATCGACCGTTGCGCCAGGCGTTGTATCGATGCTGATAAAATCGATTGGCGGCAGAGGCCTGCGAAAGGACTCCATGACGACACCGTCACGGTGTGCAAACAGAACCGCCTGCTGTCTGAACAAGGTCGAGTCACAAGCAGTTTCGGCGCTGACCGCAATCTGCATTACATCGTCCGACGCGGCCTCTATTCCCAACCAATCCAGGACGGCCAAAATGCTCGCGAGGACGTCCGCGGTCGACGACCCCATGCCGCGGCTTAAGGGGATGTTGCTGTCTATCTCGAGATCGGCACCGATGCCCGTGCGGCCGAATGCGTTGACGGTCAACTCGGCGGCGCGTCGGGCCTTCTCCCGCGAGGCCGGTATGACCCTCACCTGGTCGCCATTGTTCATGGCGAACCTGGCTTTGGATCTCAGCTGACGGCAAGGCAGCGAAACCAGAGCACGCCGCATCTGGGCACCGTCGTCTTCAAAGAGGCCTTGAACCAGTTCGCCGTGGTGGCCGATGGCCTCGGCGTACCCCGCATCAATAGGCATACCCAAATCCTCCCGCTATATACTTTAGTATCTTCTTGTTTAATCAAGACAATACTTTCGCAGGAGGCGATTTCTTAAGCAACAATCAAAGTAATAATCTTTTGTTTCACGATAGTTGCACAGACAACACGCACAGCGCATACGCACTACGCAATCGTCACAAATGTAACGGCTCAAAGGAACGGGCCGAAACGCAGCCCAACGGCTGATATCGTCAAGGCGCCAGGAGTTGCTCGATCCACCTGCTGAAACATCAGTCCGATCTGTGCTCCAACGCATACCCTGCGAGCCTGACGGTGCGAATGCCGGCGCTGTGCGAGGATTGCTTGAGCAACTTGCGCAGCTGGCTAATGTGAACATCGACCATGCGCGCGACGACACCGGCGCTGTTTGGCCATGCGACCTCTATCAGCTCATCGCGGCTGATGACCTTCTCGGGGTTTTCAAGCAGGTGACGCAGCAATTTGAACTCGATTGGACCAAGCACGATTTCCCTGCCGGAGCAGCGCACACGATGCGTGTCGATCTGCATTTCGACATCGCTGTATGCGAGCGACTTGCCTCGCAGGGCTCGCCGTCCCGCGCCGAGCCGGTCGTGCAGATACGCGAGCAACTTGGCCGGCGCAAATGGCCTGACAAAGAGCTCATCTATACCGGACCGCAACAGCTGGATGTGCTGAAGTTCCGCGCCGGGCGACACCAGGGCGACACAGGGCAGGGCGGCCGTGCGGGCATCCTGCTTAAGTCTGGCGCTTCCCGCCGCCAACTGATTGTCCGGCCGACAGTCCAGCACAACGACCTCGACTGCCTTCTTCGCGGCGAGCATCAGCGCCTCTTCGATGGAGCTGGCCAGCATGCTGGCGAAACCGTCAACCTCCAGAATGTGGCTGAGGAGCAGATAGAACTCCGCATCCTGCGAGCAGATGACGATCAATGGCTTCATATGCGCAGCTTAGGTCTTTCGGCTGCCATCAAGACGATCTGGCTGTATGTCGAATCCTGCATTACCAGGCGTCAGCATGCCAGAACAAACCAGCCATAACAACAAAGCCCTAGCTCACGTTCTGAGCGCGCCCGGCTCAAACGGCGTGCCGATCAACGTGACAGCGAACAAGCCCGCATCCGGCGACACCGGCGTTCAAAGCATAGAGGGCGTATGAACCGGAATCCCGCGCGCGTCCGCACCATGGGACAAGCCCAGCGTGCGGCATGGAGGAAATTCACCCACGTCGGGCGGTGAGGCGACACCGCAGGAGCGCCAGCATAGTGACGTCCGACGGCTGGGACGCGGGACCGGCTGTTCCCGCCAAGGCGGTCCGTTGGCGAAACCGCCGGCCCGACCGGCAGGTGCTTGTTGCGAAGTTAAGCCTTTTGGCTGCCGTCAGACGACCTGATCGTATGTCTCCCGCATTATGAAAGGCGAGAATGCCGGAACAACCCAACCATAACATCAACTGCAGGCAGGCTTCGTTGCTACTCGAGGCATGTTCGTCGGCGAAGGAGTTCGCCACCAGCGCGATCATGTGGGGGGCGGTCAGTTCAGCACCGGCACGTGGCCGTGATAGGCGTTTTCGAGCAGCGAGCGGATCACGGCGCGGTCGAGCGGCCGCGGATTGGCATAGGGGTTCGCAACAGCAATGTCGGCGGCGCGGTCCAACCCGTCTTTGGGCATACCGATGTCCTTCAGCGCCGTCGGAGCACCAATCGATTTCGCCAGTTCGTGGAGACCGATCGCCGCATCCTTCGTCCCGAGGGCGCGGGCAATGCGGTTCATCGCTTCCCCGGCCGCGGGCGCATTGTAGGCGACCGCCTGCGGCAGCACAATCGCATGGGTTTCGGCATGCGGCAGGTCGCAGGTGCCGCCGAGCACATGGCAAAGCTTGTGATGCAGGCCCATGGAGGTACCGCCGAGCACAGCGCCGCAGAGCCAGGCCCCGTAGAGCGCTTCGTCATGCCCTGCACTGGCCTTCGGCAAGGCGGCAGCGAGAGCGCGAATGCCGTCTTCCGCCATCAGGGAAAGGATCGGATTGCCATCCGGCGCATAGAGGCCTTCAACAGCATGCGCGATCGCGTTCAGCCCGCTCGTCGCAGCGAACCTGTCCGGCAGCGTCGCCAGCAGGCCCGGATCATAGATCACCGTTTCCGGGCGGATGCGCGGATCGCGCCTGGTCGCCTTCTGCCCAGCATTGGTTTCGCCGAGAATGTCCGTCATTTCTGAGCCGGCGTAGCTGGTCGGGATCGCCAGCTGGTTGAAATCGGTCCTGAGCGCGATCGCCTTGCCGAGACCCGTCGAAGACCCGCCACCAAGCGAGACGATGCCGTCTATGCCGTTTTCGGCCGCGAAAGCGACCGCACGCTCCGTGACATCAAGCGGCGTATGCATGACGGCAATCGGATAGGCCAAGCCATCGATTGCCTGGGCAAGCTCCTCGCAACTCCCGGCCTGCTGCGGCGTCGCGACTACCAGCGGGCGCGTCATGCCCAGCCGCCTGGGCTCCATCGCGGCCTCGGAAATCCGGCCTCGGCCAAAGATGACGCGGGTGGTGAGGGGCAGAAAGTCGAAAGGGTTCACCGGCGCTCTCCTTCTGTTTCGACGCGATAGCCAACGGGCAGCAGCGAGATGCCGAGACGTCCTGTGATGATCCCCCAGATCCCCTTCGGCGAAATGACCATGATGGCGATGGCAAGCGCGCCCAGAATGATCAGATACAACGAGCCGAGATCGGCCAGGAATTCGCGCAGGATGAAGAAGACGATGGCACCGATGATCGGCCCTTCGATCGTGCCGATCCCGCCGATCACCACCATGAAGATCGTGAGCACCGTCCAGTCGTTCACCGAGAAAGCGGCGTCCGGCACGATGCGGAGTTTTTGCAGAAAGATCAATGATCCGACCATGGCGGTGATCGCCGAGACGCAGACATAGACGCCGAGCTTGATGCGCGGGATGGCGATGCCGAGGCTCGATGATGCCGTCTCGCTGTCGCGGATGGCGGTCAACGCCAGGCCGATCCGCGAGCGGAGCAGCAGATAGACGAAGGCGACAGACCCGACGCCGAGCGTGAGCGCTGCCCAATAGATGAGGGATTCGCGCATCGCCTTCGAACTCGCGAGATCCTTCATGATCGTGATCGGCAGGCTCGATCCGGACCCGCCGCCGAGCGAGGCCATCTGGGCAAAGCCGAGCCGGAAGACTTCCGCGACGACCCATGTGCCTATCGCGAAATAGGCGCCGTTCAGCCGGAAGACCAGCTTGGCCACGGGGACCGAGACGATCGCGGCGATGACGCCGGCCGCTGGTATGGCGAGCAGTGGGTGTATGCCGGCATGGATCGCCAGCGTGAACAACATATAGCCACCCAGGCCGACATACGCCTGCTGGCCCACCGAGACCAGGCCGGTATACCCGGCAAGCAGGTTCCAAAGGCTGCCGAGCGCAAGATAGATCATGAATTCGCCGAGCAGGCGCAGCGTTGCGGTCGATCCCCAGGCAGGTGCGGCCGCAAGAGCGACGACGAGCCCGACGGCAACGGCGAGCGATAAGCGGCTGAGGGTCGTGGAACGGGCAATCCTGTAGCTGTTCATGCTTGCTCTCTGGGAAACAGGCCGCGAGGCTTGACCGCAAGGACGGTGAGAAAAACCAAATGGCCGGCAAGCACCTGCCAGCCCGGATTGACCTGCGCGCCGATCGCCTGGGCAACGCCGAGGATGATGCCGCCGGCAAGCGTGCCCCAGAGGTTGCCGAGACCGCCGATGATCACCGCCTCGAAGCCGAAGATCAGACGGCTCGGGCCCATGAAAGGATCAAAATTCGCGCGGATCGCCAGGAAGACGCCGGCAATCGCCACGACCGCCATCGAAAGCGCCATGGCCCAGGCATAGATCTTGCGGTTGTCGCAGCCCATGAGTTGCGAGATTTCCGGATCGTCAGAAACGGCGCGAAAGGCGCGGCCGAGCGGCGTGCGGTAGAACAGGAATTGCAGCACCGCCACAACTGCGAGCGCGCTGACGAATGTGAGCAGCGGGAAGTAGCCGATATCGACGCCTGGCATGAGGCCGAAGCTTCCGGTCTCGATCAGGCCGGCATTCAGCTTGCGGCTGTCGGCATTGTAAGTTTCGAGAAGCACGTTTTGAATGATGACGGACAGGCCGAAGGTAACCAGAAGCGGAGGCAGGATGTCCTTGTCGAGCACGCGGTTGAGAATTCCAGCCTGGAGCGCGTAGCCGAAGGCGGCGGCCACAGGCACGACGAGGACCAGGCTCGCCAGGGGATGCAGACCGGTCAGCTGGATGATCGTGTAGGCGAGATAGGCAGTCGCGACGATGAGATCGCCATGCGCGATATTGACCAGGCGCATCACCCCGAAGATGAGCGAAAGGCCCGTGGCGAACAGCGCATAAAGGCCGCCAACCAGCACCCCCTGTACGACGATATTGATCCAATCCATAGGCTTCAGGTCCCGAAATAGGCGTTCGTGATCTGGTCGTGGGTGAAGTCGCCCGGCTTGCCCTTCAGCGAAACTCTCCCCTCCAGCATGCACATGAAACGGTCCGCGACGCCGAGCGCACGCTTCACGTCCTGTTCGACGACAACGAGGGAAAGACCGTTGGCGACGATCTTCGGCAGCTGCGCGTAGATATCCTTGATGACGGCAGGCGAGAGACCGAGGCTCACCTCGTCGAGCAGCAGGACGTCTGGATTGGACATGAGGCCCCGTCCGATCGCCACCTGCTGTTGCTGGCCGCCTGAGAGAGATGTGGATGGCGCGAACCGCTTTTCCCTCAGGATCGGGAAGAGATCGTAGACGGTGTCGAGACCCCAAGGGCCCTTTCGGCCCACCCTACCGCCCATCAGAAGGTTTTCCTCGACGGAGAGCGAAGGGAAGAGCCGCCGCCCTTCCGGCACCAGAGCGATGCCCTTCGACACGATGGCGAAGGCCGGAACCTTCAACAGGTCCCACCCGTCGTAGCGGATCGCGCCGCGCCGGTTCTTGACGAGGCCGACGATCGATTTCAGCAGCGTGCTCTTGCCGGCGCCGTTGGCGCCGATCAGAGCCAGCAGCTCGCCGCGGGCCAGCGTCAGGTCGATTCCCATCAGCGCCTGTGAATCGCCGTAGAAGGCTTCGAGTTGCTCGATGGACAGGAGAGGATCAGACAAGCATGTCCTCCCCGAGATAGATGGATCTCACATCGCGGCTTGCCATCACCTCGTCTGGAGCGCCATCGGCGATCTTGCGGCCGAAATTCATCACCACCAGGCGCTGGGCAACCGAGAGAAGCGCGTGCACGACATGCTCGATCCAGACGATGGTGACGCCCGAGGCATGCACCTTGCGCAGTATTTCGAGCAGTTCCCGGCATTCGCTTTCGGTGAGCCCGCCAGCGATCTCATCGAGCAGCAACAGCCGTGGCTGGGTGGCCAATGACCGCGCCAACTCGAGCCGCTTGCGGTCGAGCAGGGGCAGGGTGCCGGCCAGATGATTGGCCTTCTTGGCGAGGCCCGATAGCTCGAGAGCCTGCATGGCGTAGTCGGCAGCGCCCGTCGCCTCACGCCCGAAGGTCGCACCAACCAGGACGTTTTCGAACACCGTCATGCCGACGAAGGGATGCGGCACCTGGAACGATCGCGAAATACCGGCATGGCAGCGCCTTGCCGCATTCTGCCGAGTGATGTCGCGACCGTCGAAGGTGATGGTGCCGGCATCGGGCGTTACTGTGCCGGCGATCAGGTTGAAGAGCGTCGTCTTCCCGGCCCCGTTGGGGCCGAGAATGCCGACGATTTCTCCATCCGCGACATTGAGCGAGACCTCGTCGGCGACGACCAGCGCGCCGTAGCGTTTGCTGAGGGACTGAAGTTGCAGCATGGGCAGCTGATGCGGATGGCTGTTCGCTATCCGCATCTTTCCTTACGCCAGCAGCTTCAGTTCACCGCCGACCGGGATCGACGGGTACTGGCTGTTGTTGGTGATGACGAGTTCGAAATGGTCGCCCTTCTTCTGCCACTGGCCGCCGACCAGCGGTGTGCGTACGACGTTCTTGACCGGATTCAGCTTTCCGCCCTTCCAGGAGATGGGGCCGACAATGGTCTGCATGTCGGTTGCCGCAACCGCCTCGATTACCGAATGGGGCTCGCTCAGATCGGCAGCGCGCTTGATGACATCGGCCGCGACCTCGAACAGCGCGTGGTTGAAGCCGATTGGCTGCGTCCACTGTTTGCCCGTGGCCTTTATGTAGTTATCGGAGATCGCCTTCGCGCTCTCGCCGGTGAGGCTTGAGGTGAAGGGATGGCTCGGCGACCACCAGATTTCTGTCGTCAGCCCGTCGCCGCGGTCGCCGAGGGATTCGATGACCGACGGGAACAAGAGCGCCTTGCCGATCGTCACGACCTTGGGCTTGAAGCCCTGCTGGCTGGCCTGCGACCAGAACGTGGCGAAGTCCGGCGGGATCATGTTGCCGGTGACGATCTGGCAGCCGGCCTGCTTGAAGGCGGTGATCTGCGAGGAGAAGTCATTGTTCATGACCTGATAGCGACCAGGATCGACGAGCGAATAGCCGGCACTGGCAAGCGGCGTCGGCAGGCCGAGCTTGGGATCGCCCCAGGCATTGCCGTCGGCGTCATTGGGGAACAGGCCGCCGACCTTCTTGGCGACACCCGACTGAGCCCAAAGCCCCATGAAGTTGGCAATGACGTCCTCGAGGCCCCAGAAGAAATGGTAGGTCCAGTTGAAGCCGGTGGCCGGATCGCCGTTGCGGCCGAAGAAGTAGGGCTGCCACGGCGCAATCGAGGTGATGCAGGGGATTTCGTTGAGTTCCGCCTGGTCGGCGACCGGGTTGGCGGTATCCGGCGCGGCGGAGGCAAGCAGCATCTGCACGCCGTCGCGCTCGATCAGTTCAGTTGCGACTTCCGCGGCGCGGTTCGAGCTCGACTGCGAATCCTTGGCGATGATTTCCACCTTCACCGGCTTGCCGTTGTTGGTAAGGCCAGCGAACGCTTTCCGGACGCCGTCGAGAATAAAGGCGTCGGCCTCGCCGAAGCCGGCGATTGGGCCGGTGTTCGGCGAGACATAGCCGATCTTGAATACCGCCTCCTGCGCCATTGCCTGCGTCACGCGCAGGATGGCGGGGGCCGCAAGAGCAGCACCAACGCCCTTGAGCAGTTGGCGGCGCTTAAGCATCATCAATTTGGTCATAGAGTACTCCTCCCATTTTGCCTTGTGGTTCCCTGTCTGCACGGCCTTCGTCACGGCGCCATTCAGGACGCCTTCCTTCCCTCCTGCCGCCCTTCCAGGCCGCCATCATTCTCGTCACTTCAGCGCGAGATAGGTCGCCGGATCGAGCTGCGTCGATCGGATCACGACATAGCTACCCGCAGCCTCGGACAGCACCTCGCGCAGCCGCTCGCACGCGCCCCGCACGACATCACGTGTCCGCTCCGGTCGCGGCAGGATCTGGATTTCCGCGGCTACGGGCGCCTGATCGTCGACACCCCAGATCGGGATGAGCGAGAGCTGGCAAAGTGACGGCTCGACCTTGAACGTATCGCAGAGCATCGCGCGGATCGGCTTGAGAGCGATCGTCAGCTGCTCTTGTCTTTCTTGCCAGAGCGTGTGTTCGACATGGATCTTCACCAGGGGCATGACAGGTTCCTCTTACTGCTCAGCCGACATGCGGCGTCATCACGAAATCGAAAGGCGAGCGCCATTGCGTCGGGGCATCGGTGAGCCGTTCGAAGGGTGCCAGAAGCGTCTTCTTCACGCCGAAGACGGCATCGGATTCCAGATACTTGTCGTCGCCGACGAAGGTATGGGTCACGAGCTTCTGGCGGCCGGGCGCGGTTACCAGATAATGCATGTGTGCAGGCCGGTAGGGATGGCGGCCGAGTTCGACGAGCAGCTCGCCGACTGGGCCGTCGTTGGGGATCGGATAGGACACCGGCTTGATACCGACGAAACTGTAGTGGCCGTCCGCACCGGTGATGAAGATGCCGCGATTGTTCCATTTCGGCTGGATACCGGGCTGCTGCACGTCATAGAAGCCGTCGGCATTGTCCGACCAGACGTCGAGCTTCGCACCCTTGATCGGACGGCCGTCAAGGTCGACCACGCTGCCCTCGAACAGGCAGCTCTCGCCCTTGCCGTCGAGGCAGATAGTGGTGCCCATCTCGAGCACCGGCGCATCGGCAACATGGAACGGCCCGAGCACGGTGTTCTCGGTCGCGCCGGGCGGCCGGCGGTTGTTGATGGCGTCGACGAGCATGGAGAGGCCGAGCACGTCGGAGAGCAGGATGAATTCCTGCCGTTCGGCGCTGCAGATCTGGCCGGTGCGGGTCAGGAATGCGATTGCGAGCTCCCATTCCTCCTGGGTGAGCCTGATCTCCTTGGTGAAGGCGTGCAGATGCTTGACCAGGCACTCGATCACGACCTTGAGCCGCGCATCGGTGGTCGGCGCCACGCGAGCATTCACGGATTCGACCGATGTCTCTTCGGAAAAGTATTTCGCCATCTTGTCCTCCACGTGGGCGCCCTATACGCCAAGCCCGCCCTGCACTGACCCGCAGTCCCGGCCGGGCCGGGCCACGGTTCACAGATATTCGTGCTCCCCGGTCCCAAACCCGGCGAAGACCTTGCGCAACTGCCGGAAACGGCGGGCCCCATAGAGCAGAGTGTCGGTTCCCTTGCGGTCGGTGATCGCGATCACATCACCGAAGAACACCGTGTGAGTGGACTGGTCGATGGTTTCGCCGACCACGCAGTCGAAGACCGCGGCAGCCCCGCCAAGCGCCGGTGCCCCTGTCTTCAGCGTGGTCCACTCACCGGTGGCAAAGCGGCCCTCCTTGCTGCCGCCGATGCCTGCAAAGACCATCGCGACCTTGTCTTGTTCCTCCGACAGGACATTGACGCAGAAGACCCCCGCCTTGGCGATCTTGTCGTGGGTGGTGCCGTTCTTGTTGACGCAGACCAGGAGACGAGGCGGTTCCGCCGAAACGGAAGACACCGCCGTCGCCGTCAGCCCGAACCGTTCGCCACCGCATTCGGTGGTGATGACGCAGACCGAGGACACGTGCTGTGCGACGGCAGCGACATATTCTGCGGCCGAAACGGATGAGAAGTTCGTGCGCATGACCACGGTCTCAGATCACGCCAGTGCCCGGATCGACCCCCAGCAGAACGCGCCCATAGATCTCGGCACCTGCATCATGCAGCAGGAAACCGTGCATCGTCGTCGCCTGCAGATTGCGGAAGCAGAGCTGCATCGAACTTTTCAGCGACAGACCGGAGGCGCCGCCGATGGTGAGCAGCTTCTGGACGGCATCGCGACACAGGCTCGGCACCACCGTGATGTCCATCCGGATGCGGCCGCGCATCTCCATCGGCATCTTCTCGCCGCGGCGTGCATAATCGTCGACATCGTCGGCGCAACGATAGAAGACCAGTTCAGCCTGGTTGATCATCGCCGCCGCCTCGCCGAGCGCGATCTGCAATGCGTTCCATTCGTGCGAGATATGCGAGGTGTACATCACCTTCTTGCCAGGTACGACCCGGCAGAATTCCTCGAGCGCCAGTTTCGCTGCGCCGAGGGCGGAGGTCGCCACGAACATCCCGAGTGCCGGCCCGCCCTGGCACTTGAAGATCGCGGGCGCATCCTGGTTCGTGAAGATCGGCGTCTGGTTTTCGAGGACCGCAGGCAGCGACAGGAACCGGTGGACGGGTACGACAACGTCGACAGCCTTGACCGAATTGGAGCCGGTTCCCTGCAGGCCCGCCACATGCCAGTCGTCGAGGCGTTCGAGATCCCCGACCGGCACGGCAAGGTCACCCTCGTCCACCTTGTTTCCTGCGTCGTCGAATATTTCGGCTCCAAGCAGCACCCAGTGCGCCGCCGAATTGCCGGATGCAAACGGCCAGAAGCCGTTCAGGAGATAGGTGCCGTCGGCGCGCCTGATTGCCTTGCCGCGCGGACCGATGACCGCCGCCACCGCCTGGATGTCACCGGTCGAATAGATCTCTTCCTGGGCTTTTTCGCTCATGTGGCCGATCAGGTAGTCATGGGCATGGTATATGCCGAGGACCCAGGCGGTCGCGCCGCAACCTTTGGCAACGGTCGAAACCGCGTCGACATGTGCACGCATCGACAGTTGCGAGCCGCCCCATTTCTTCGATCTGAAGATCTTGAGCAGGCCGCTGCGCTCGAGAAGATCGATGTTTTCCTGGGGAACCCTGCGATCTTTCTCAGTCTGGAAAGCTCGTGCCGCGAGTTGGGGGATCATGCTCTCGGCAATGGCCTTCACATTCGATTGATCGATGCGCGGAAACGCTTGGACGTTCATTTTCTCTCCTCCCGAACACGCTTCTCACTCCAAAAATGAATGTCATTCATTTTCGTACGTTAGTCAATATCGATTATCGCTTTGATCGTTTTGTGTTCATTTTTGAATTCCATTCGAACTTGACTTTTCGCTTTCAGCTGCATCATGGTCCGCGCGCATGGAGGTGGACATTGCAGACGTCAAAGACGGCGACCAAGGGAAGAGTTGCTCTGAGGCAGGAGCGCAATCGGGAAGCGCTCGTCCAGGCGGGATACCGGGTGATATCCAAGAAAGGCATCGACGCGGCCACAATGCAGGAAATCGCGGAGCTTGCGGATGTCGGGGCCGGAACCGTCTACAGCTATTTCAAATCGAAGGACGATCTGGCCGTCGCCGTAATGGAGCGGGTCATGCACAACCTGGCGCTTCGAATCGAGGAAGTGACCGACACCTTTTCCGATCCGGCCCAGGTCTACGCTTTCGGCGTCCGGACCGTGATCGAGCACACGACCAGCGACATTCGCTGGCGGCAGCTGCTGAACCGCCCTGAAGTCATTGCGGACGCGATGTATCGGTGTATGGGCCCCTTCGCGATCCGTGATCTGGAAAATGCTACGAAGGCAGGTCGCTTCAAGGTGGCAGACGGAAAACTCACGTGGAAAATGGCGACCTTTGCCATTGTGGGCGTGAGCCTTGCTTTCGCGAAGGAGGAACTAACCACTTCCGTCACCCACGAAACGGTAATTCGGCTCCTGTGTATGACCGGAATTGGCGAAGCTGAAGCTATTGACCTGGCTTCCAGGCCGCGGCCTGCGCTCTCTCCAGAAAAAACATCGTTGTAGAGCGGACCGGCCCCGTATGGGTCGAGACACCGTCGAACCAGACGATACGTGTTGTCGACATTTCGGCCATCTGCAAAATCGCGCACCAGGCGGGAGCCTCAGCAGTGATCGACAACACTTGGGCTACATCTGTGCTTCAGCCGCCGCTCGAACTTGGGGCCGATGTGGGCATGCAATCGGCGACAAGGTTACATCGGCGGACACTCGGACCTGACCGGCCGGCGTCGTAGCCATCCCATCGTCGCCCCTCAGACGCCCTCGGGAAGATGGTCCTGAGCGAT
Source organism: Mesorhizobium sp. P2_H9 (assembly GCF_056403215.1). Classification (NCBI taxonomy): domain Bacteria; kingdom Pseudomonadati; phylum Pseudomonadota; class Alphaproteobacteria; order Hyphomicrobiales; family Phyllobacteriaceae; genus Mesorhizobium; species Mesorhizobium sp. P2_H9. The sequence continues at coordinate 154,344 of NZ_JBFUFX010000013.1, forward strand.
GGGTCCTCTTTCGACGATAGGAGAGCCAATCCTGCAAATGTCCGCTACGTGCTGGCATAGCCTTGTAGGCGCATAAAGTGACGTCGCACGGAAGCCCTCATGCGGGAACACGTCGACAATTGGAAGCGAAGCTGGCTGATTGCGGATAGCGGTCTAGTTCCATCGCAACGAACGAATCCCGAGCAGCCAGCGCCCAAAGCATAGCGGGCGTATAAACCGCAATCTCGCGCGCGTCCGCAACGCCGGACGAGCTTCGCGCGCGTGATGGAGGAAATTCGCCCCCGTCGTAGCGGCAAACGGGACAGCCGTAGGAGCGTCAGCATAGCGACGGCTGAAAGCCGGGACGCGGGACCGACTGTCCCCGCCACGGCGGCCCACAGACTGCATGATGATCGAGGTGGACCCAAAACCCACGACCCCATCGCCGGGGGGTGCGCAATCAGGTTTTTGACTGCCTTCAACACGCAGGGGTTATCTGTCGGCATACCGTTGCGATGGCAAGTCGTCGACGAAACGGTATCTATCGCCCAACCGCAAATCATCACGCCCGGTGAGGTGAAGGTCTCACCCCAGACGATCATCAACGGCAGCATTCATGCGGGACTGGACGTTTCACTTGGAGATCTGCGCGAATGGCACACGTTGCCGGCCGGGAGCACAAAATCCTCACACCTTGTCGAGGTGAAACCGGCGGGCTGATCCGGCGATATCGCAAAGGTGCGCTGTTCTGCTCCCTCGAGAAGGCGCTTTTCTGCACGAGCAGTGACAAAGGCGGGTCGGAAGATTGGAGATCCACAAACTGCCGCGGAACTGAACGGGCTCCTGGCGAGATCGGAGGAAAAAACGCAGTTGGTGTTAGTGTTCCCTGCGCCAATTCCACGGCTTGTCGAACGAGCCGGCCCACATGCCGCGCTTTGCGGTCCTGGCTTCCTTCTCGGCCCGAACGTAGAAGCCAGCGCTATAATTCGGCCAATCAAGCGCATAGCCCTGTCGAACCATCCATTCGCCGATATCGACGCTTCCGGCGGTGCAGACAGCGACCATGCGCCTGTACCGATCGCGCTCGACTTCAACGCACGATGTTGGGCGATGCGCCTGGAGGAAATCCGCCAAGGCTAAGGATGCCTGCTGCCCGCAGCGGTATTTCTTGCCAGAGGCACCGACGCAAATCTGAGCACTCTCCGGCGCGTCTATGCCATTGAAGCGAATTCGCTGGCCATGAATTTCGATCGTGTCGCCGTCGACGACAGATGGAATACCCACCAGCGGTTCGGCCACGGCAGCCAAGGTGACGCAGAGCAAGGCGACCGACAAGAGGCAGGCGCCAAAGAGAGGAAAGCGCGTCATGATCTGTAACTCCTGTCAGCCATCACACGTGCGGCCAGCGCATTGTCGCATCGTTTTTCTCGTGAAATGCAGCTATCGCCACACGCCTGACCGGCCGAACAAGTCTTGCAACATCCCTCAACAGACACCGTCGACCAGGGCACCGGCTCTCTGGGCGCCGCACGATTGATGCAGGATCCACCGGCATGAAAAATGCCGACGATCGCCAACGGCGAGAATCTGAACCATGGCTGCTCCTCCCAACGAAACCTCGGCCATCTAGGCCTCCTGCAGGCTGAGATCTTGAACGATAAAACGCGCCATCAGATCGTTCCTTGCGACACGATATCTTCGCTTCGAGAGGAATGGTCGAAGGCGTAATGAAGGCGAACGCAACCTTGGTCAAGGCTGCGGGCTTGAAGCAAGCGAAGGCTCGTCCGAAAGCCTGCAGGGGGGAAAAGTGGTCTTCCGCCGCCCAACAGTTCCGGCATCACATAGATCTCAATTTCGTCCAGCGCGCATCGCTCGATGAAGGCCATCTGCAATTTCCCTCCGCCGAGCAGCCAGACATCTCCGTCGGAGAGGCCTCGCAACTCCGAAATGAGATCGTCGACGTCGCCGCGCGTCTCCAGACGTCCCTTCGGTGTCGGAATTGACTTGGAGGTGACGACTAAAACGCGCTGTTCGTCGTAGGCCCAGGGAGAGTCCTCTCTTGCGAGAAAGTCATAGGTGCCCCGCCCCATGACAACCGTCCTGATGCGCTTGATGAACTTCCGGTAGTCGTGCTCGCCGAGGTCGAGATCGTTGTACTCGAACAACCACTCAAGGCTGTCCTCTTCGGTGGCGATAAAGCCGTCGAGGCTGGTTGCGATGTACCCGAGAATCTTGGCCACTAGCCGCGCCTCCGCTTGCTTATAAACGAATGGTTGTTTATAAATATCGCTATGGGCAGAATCAAGACCATTTCGGATAACGTTGTGCTCGACAGGCTTTTGGCCGCTCTGGAGACCGCGGGACCGGGTGGGCTGAGTTTTTCCAAGGCTTCGAAGGCGGTGGGGTTGTCCGCAGCAACGCTCGTGCAACGTTTTGCCACGCGCGAGGCGATGATCGAGGCCGTCTTACTGCACGCTTGGGAGCGTCTCGACGCCGCCACCGCCGCAGCCGACGCGGAGGCTCCTGTCAGCCCAGCAGGCGCCATCTCGATGCTGATGCGGCTCATGCCGGGTCATATGGCCGAATACAACCTCACGGACGGACTGCTTCTGTTGCGAGAGGACCTGCGAAATCCAACGCTTCGAGCGCGTGGTTGCGCCTGGGGCAAATATCTCGCCAAGTCCTTGGGCAGGCGGTTGACGAACCACACTGAGCTTGCCGAGCGGCTTGGATGGCAGATGGCTGGCGTTTGGCAGGGAGCCTTCATCTGGTGGGCGTTCAAGCGTGACGGTGATCCTGATGCCTCGGTTGCGACTGTACTTGAAGACTGGTGCCGGAGCGTCGGCGTCAAGTGACCAGGCAGCGTGAACCACGCGCTTCGTCGCTCCAGAACGCGTCGCCAAGAATCTCCTGACGACCGCGCACCTATGCCTTTCTCGCCAGGACGACTCTCCTTGGGCCTACGGCGAGTTGCACCTCTTGGCCTTTCGCACGCTATTCCACATGTCGGCGCAAATCCCTGATTTCGCGTTCGAGTTTTGCAGCCGCGCGCCGATTGATGATGGCGACGAAGAGCAGAAAGGCGAATGTCAGTCCGCCCCCGGTGAACGCGAAGGACACGTTGCCAGCGAGGAACATACCGCCGTAGATCATGACGAATCCAGGCATCGATGGCCCGACATACCAGAGCCAGGCCGACTGGAGCAGGACACGCTCATGCTCCAAGCGTTGCCTCAAATGGTCGACGCCGGTGGCGGCAACGTCGCTGTCGCCCTTGATGCGACGACTTTGGGTGAAAAGGTGGAGACCTGCCAGCACCATGCCGATCACCAAAGCTGCAAAGCCCGAGGCAATCAGCATGTCGATGGCTGAATCGCCCTTGATGAAGGTAAACACGGCCATGAACAGGAGAAACAGCGCCGCCGTGCCTCCGGCCAGATATTCGAGCGTGTTTCGGCGGGTCGTCGTCCGGGTGAACTGCCGCTCGCGTTTCCTCATCTCGTCGAGAGTGATGGTTGCCGTTGTCATGGGCTGTTCCTTCCAGTGATATCGAGCGTCGATGCCGGGAGCGGATTTGTCGTTCATCGGGCTGCTCCCAGCTTGAAGCGATCAGCTATGAGGCGCTTGACGCGATGAATGCGGGTGGCGACAGCACCGGCCGAAAGCCCCGAGACTTCGGCGATGGTCGCCGCGCTTTCGTCTTCGAGGTAGAGGATCATCACCTGCCGATCGATCGGCCCTAGACGCTGGAGGATCGCATGTACCTGTGAAAGCGCCTGCCGTTCGACCAGGTCCGTCTCGGGTGACGGCGTGGGATCAACGGGATCGTGATCTCCAAAATCATCGAGACCGACCGTATGATTCCAGCGTCTGGCCCTCGCAACGTGATCTGCGGCGACATTGTGGGCGACGCGGTAGGCCCATGTTCGGAGCGAGCACCGGCCATCGAACGATGCCAGGCTGCGCCAGAGTTGAAGGTGGATGTTCTGGAGCAAATCTTGTCGTTCGGCAGAATCTGCTTCGTAGCCAGCCGCCAGCCGCGCAAGCGCTCCACCGAGAAGTTCGACAGCCAGCATGTATCGCTCATCGGCATCTTCGGGCAGTTCCGGCCCAAGTGTCTTCGTTGTACAAGCCATGGTCATGTAGAGTTAGTCGCGCTTCCGTCGGATTTCTTACATCCGGCCCAACGCACGCCTTCTGAACGCCCGAGATTCGATGTGCCCACGGCCAGGCCTGCTCGGACACAAGTAGGCCTGGCTGTGAGCTTTCACGAGGTTGTCCATTCGGAGACCGAACCAAGGAGACTGGAGTTACCAAGCTTCAGCGCTCATCGGAGGGTCCGAATGCACTCCCACAGGAATGCCCGTCTCACGCCGCCGCATCGAGAGGCGCTGGCAGTGATCGAAGGCGGTTTTTAGCCTTTGCGGCGCGGGTGTATGGCCTGTAGGTCAAGATCCTGACGCGTTGGGTCGAGCGCAACAAGGCCGAGGGCACTACAACCAAACCCCGCCGCGCGGCGGGGCTTGGCCAAGTTCAGATCAGCACTGCCTGGGGGTAGCCGGTCAGGCTTTAGCAGGTGCTTTGCGCGCCTTCTTCAGCGGCGACTTGATCGACGCTGCAGGTGTGCTTGCCGCTGCCGCGCGCGCGGGTTTTTTTGTTTTTTCCTTCGCGGCAGGTGTGGGCACCRCCGCCTTGCGCCCGAGCCCTATTGATTTGGCCAGGGCCGAGCGAGTGGCCGCGTAGTTCGGCGCGACCATTGGGTAATCGGCGGGCAGGTTCCACTTCTGCCGATACTGGTCGGGGGTCAGGTCAAAATGCTGAAGATGCCGCTTCAGGGATTTAAACTTCTTCCCGTCCTCTAGGCAGATGATGAAGTCCGGCGTCACCGACTTCCTGATCGACACTGCCGGCTCCTGCTTGACGACAGGTTCCGTTGCCGGCGTGCCGATGCCTTTCAGAGCGGCGTGGATATCCCCTATCAGCTTTGGCAACTCGCCGACCGGCAGTGGATTGTTCGACACATAGGCGGCGACGATGTCGGCCGCTATCGACATGGTATCAAATTGGCTGTCTTGTTCGGGACCAGTGGTCATATAGTTTTCCTCTAATAGTATCGGACGAATTGACCGAATTTGATTTCCCCACACCGCCAGCGAKACAAATAGTGGGTTTCTTTGTAAAATCCACCTCTTTCCCAACATTATAAGAGTAAGCCTCGCTTTCATCGCTCTGATCGGGTGCAGCTAACCTCTAGAGGTTCCGTCAATCCCGTTTCAACGACGGCAGCCCGATCCCGATGTGACCCTCCCTTTAGACTGAGACGAAACCATCCCAGCCTGGACCATGCCAGTCGGCGTCATTATGGCTTTGGCGCTGGACCAATCGTCCGCAACGGTCAGATCCACCGCCATCGACACTCAAGGGTCATTCAACGATCTGGAAAAGTCGACGGCCAAAATGTTCTGTTGAACTGCCGCTTCTGTTCGAAATGGAAATATAGCTGCGCGAGTTCTCAAAACAACTCATCCCCGCTATGCTCTGAACCGGAGGGCGGGGCAAACGGGATGAGGGTGCCATTTCATTGTCGTTCAGTTATCAATGGTTCATGCGAGGCATCGAAACGGTGCTGGGTTGGTACTCTCTTACACTGTTTGCAGAAATGTGAGCCTTTCGGTTATTAAATATCAGAAGGCCTCCCCGGAGGGACAAAATGAAAACGCGCGGCAGCTGGCGGAGCCGCAACCCGAGGTCCGCGAGCGTGGTGGCGGTAACCATCGCCGCATTGCTGTTGGGCTGGCCAGCGTATGGTGTGCTGCATGACGATTTCGCGGTCCCCGTTGGGCGCCTCGACGGCGCGATTTCCATTTTCACGGCGCGGCGCTTTGGCTGATGTTCACCGGGTTCGCTTGCCAAGCCGCAAGTATACTGATCGTGGTCTCGCTTCGCCTAAAAGCCAATCCTAGTGGGAAGGCCGGCGAGAACGTGGCGGTAACAGTGGCCATGGTGGGGGCATTCATCATCATGGCTATGATGGTCCTGAAAATGATGAGCCTGGTGTGAAGGTCAATGCCGAGCATGGCGCCGCCCAAGCCGAACGTCAGCTTTCAGGAGCGGCGCGTTTGATCTCGATGGGCGCGTTGAGCGTGATATGGCGGGCTAAAATAGCGTTGGAGCTGGCTGGGCCGGACCAATTCACATTGCCAAGAAGAAATTTTCGCTATCCGGGAATAAAACGCCGCGCGCACTGGTCTTCCATGCGTACGCTGCTGATTGACCTTGAAGGAACACCCCCTGCAAACCCGCACACTGACGGCCACGACGGCAATGGTCGACGCATTCCCAGGACCTCTTGAAGGCGACGGGTTGGCCGCCTGCGGCCGGCTGGCTCCCAACCTGTCTACCGTAAGGTCCTGCGCCGGTCGGGATCGAGAAAGATCAGGCGCCGCGGATGCGATATCGGCCGTGAATTTGGCAATGCTTGTGCTCGAGAACGCATCCGGGTGGATGCAACATTGCGGTCCAGTGTGTGATTGACATCGATGAGACACTTGCCTTCACATTCACCGCAGTTGGCGACCCTAAATATTTCCGCTGGGTTCGCTCGCAAGACAGAACCATCCTCGCCTCCTGAGCACTCAAGGCGAGGCGCATATGACGGTGTACCGATGCTGAGCAGCAATGCGCAGGCCGACCGCTTCGGAGAAGTGGTAATGCCTCATCTCGCCGATGCGCTTTCGCTGGCCCGCTGGCTGACCGGCAATGCCACCGATGCCGAGGATGTCGTGCAGGACGCCTGCATGAAGGCACATGCCAGCATCGCCAGTTATGCCGGCGGCAATGCGCGCGCCTGGCTGCTCACAATCGTTCGCAATTCGTCCTACACATGGTTGGCGCGCAATCGCCCGCGCAGCATCGTCTCGGTCGGCGATCTCGCCGATCTCGACGAGGTGAGCTCCGCTCACGCAGCCGATCCACCCGACAGCGAGAGCCCGGAGGCGAGCCTGATCGCCAAGGCAGATACCGCAGCACTAGAAGCCGCGATCGCCGCCCTGCCGCAGCCGTTTCGCGAGACCCTCGTGCTGCGCGACATCAATGGCCTCGCCTACCGCGATATCGCGGCCATGCTGGGCGTGCCGATGGGTACGGTGATGTCACGGCTCGCGCGGGCGCGTGGCCTGCTGATCTCTGACCTTGGGAGGGCGCAATGAGCGCGCACAACGACGGATTGCCCGAGGACGCCGCAGGCATGAACCTGATGCTGCACGCCCTGGTCGATGGCGAGCTTGACGCCGCCGCGGCTATGTCTGTCGAGCGCCGCATCGCCGCCGATCCCAGCCTGGCGGCCGAACATGCCCGCATCGTTGCCCTGCAAGTGGTTGTGAGTTCACTTCCCAAGCCGCAAGTCAGCGACGCGTTCAGCGCGCGCATCGCTGCCATGGCCGCGGCCGGCAACGTCGAGGTGCTGCGCCCCAAAGCGCCGCCAGCGCAAGCCAGGGACACTAGAACGGGGTGGTCGGCGCGCAACTTAGGCTCCTTCGATTGGCGAGCCATGGCGGCGTCGATCATGATCAGCGCGGTGCTGGCCAGCGGTGCGACGCAATGGGCGATGCAGCCTGGCGCTACTGATAGCTTTGCCGCGGGTGTAGCCAGCGGCCACCAGCGCAGCCTGCTGGCGACCAGCCCGGTCGATGTTGTCTCGTCGGACCGGCACACGGTAAAGCCATGGCTCGACGCAAGGCTCGGCCTTTCGCCGCCGGCGCCTGACATGGCGAAAGACGGATTTGCGCTCATCGGTGGCAGGGTCGAGGTTATCGGCGGCCGGGCAGTGCCGGCGCTGGTCTATCGCCACCGCGAGCATCTGATCACTCTTGTCGCCGAGCCGCAAAATGCCGGGGCGGTGACCGACCCTGTCGACCTCTCGAAGGGCGGCTTCTCGCTGGTGCATTGGAGCGACGGCGCCTTCTCCTATTGGGCGATCTCCGACATGGAGCGCCCGGAGCTCGACGATTTCGTGGCGCGCTTCCGCGCCGCCGTCGTCACCGGCTGATCGCCTTCCGTCCAGACCGATATCAAGTGTGACGTCCCGCTGGCGCGGATTCTGCGCGGGCTGACGGACCACTGCAGCAGCAAGGTGCCGGACGCGACGCGCGTGCTCGTGCACGGCTGGCCCAGCTCCGGGCGGACGCCGCCTCTGATTTCGGGATTTTGAAAAGAATTTTGCGCCACCCGGGAATAAAGGGATGCCTTCGCGGGTCTTGTTGTTAGCGGGGCCAATTTCCCGGCACGCAACCAAGAAACGAAACAAGGATCTACCGAAATGACCAAGCTCGCTCTCAGCGTGGCTGCCATTCTGCTTGCCTCAAGCACTGCCTTTGCCGGCAGCGACCATGGCGCCAACAACTCCAACCAACCGGCCACCAGCGTCGATACCAATGCCACTGCTTCCATTCCCTCCACCCCGCGCCAGGACGCCGTCGACACCAAGGTGACGACCGGGCCGAGCCAGGGGTCGGTTCAGGACATCATCACCCGGCACAACAACGACGGTCTCTGGGGCCGCTGAACGCCCCTCGACCTCCAAACAACAACTTCTCTCAATCCTCAAAATCAGGAACTGTTTAGATGAAAAAGATCGTCTTTACCGCCGCCGCCATCCTTGTTGCCACTGGCACGGCCTTCGCCGGCAGCGACCACTACGGCTCGAACACTTCAAGCCAGCCTGTCGCCAGCCATTCGGTTTCAAAAATCGACACTGCGCACACTGGTTCGATCCGAAAGGCCAAAAAAGCAAAGGATGACGCCAATGCCAGCGTGCCGGATCAATACGGCCAAGGCATCTGGGGCAACTAAGTTTCCTCAGGACCAACAAGTCCGCACCAGGACGGAGCGCCACGACTGGTCCTCCGCCGCCCCACCCTTACCGCCTCACATCAGGAGATCATCATGTTCAACATGACACGTCGCACGTTGCTTGGGTCTGCGGCTGCCGCTGCCGCTTTCGGCCTCGCCGGCAAGTTGGAATTCACCCGTCCCGCCTTCGCCGAAATGTCGGTCGAGCCGGCCGTCGGCTTCTACAAATACAAGGTCGGCGATATCGAAATCACCGCCATCTATGACGGCATCTGGCGCAAGCCGCACGACCCGGCCTTTATCAAGGATGTCTCGGTCGAGGACACCAAGGCAGCCCTTGCCAAGGCCGGCCTGACGACAGACTTCATGCCCATCCCGCTCACCGTCGTCGTTCTCAAGATGAACGGCCGGCTGATCATGATGGATGCCGGTTCCGGTGTCGGCCAATGGCAGACCAATGCTACTCATCTGCCGGCCAACATGGCCGCCGCCGGCATCGACTACAAGACGATCGACACCATCATGATCTCGCATTTCCACCCCGACCACATCTGGGGTCTGATGGAAAAGGGCACTAGCGCGCCGGTCTTCCCGAACGCCGAGCTCATCGTCAACGCCACGGAATACAACTGGTGGACCGATCCCGCCCGGCTGGCAAAGCTGCCCGAGGGGCGCAAGCCGGCGGGCAAACGTATCGCCGAAAACTTCCCGAAATGGAAAAACTGGAAGCTGGTCGAGGACGGCGCCGAAGTGGCGCCCGGTATCCAGATCATCGCCGCGCCCGGTCATACGCCCGGCCACTCGGTTTACCTCGCAAACTCCGGCAAGGAGCAGATCATGATTTCGGCAGACACGATGTATGTGCCGGCACTGCTGGCGCCGCATCCGGACTGGCAAGGCACCTACGACCAGGACGGGCCGACGGCGATCACCACGCGGCACAGGCTGATCGATCGTGTGATTGCCGACAATATCCGGATCTCGGGCTCGCACTTCCCGTTCCCGGGCACTGGCACCTTCGTCAAGGACGGCAACGCCTATGGCTTCACCCCCGTGCAAGTTTAAGCGCGGCAATCCCAACAAAGCGAGAAAGACAATGAAAGCTCCCCTCTTCAACAAGCACGCCGTGTTCGGACTGCTAGGCGCCGTTGCCGTGCTGACCGCCGTTCCGGTCGCCGTCACCGTGCCGGCCTATGCCGTCGATAACATCGAAGGCGACGACGCACCCGACCTCACCGCCGTCAAGGCCAAGATCGATGCCAAGGACTATAAGGGCGCGCTGGCGGATCTTCGCGACCTGGCGCAGGACACGCAACAGGCCGACGTCTACAATCTGCTCGGCTTCACGCTGCGCAAGACCGGCGACTACACGACGGCGTTGACCTACTACACCAAGGCGCTCGAACTGAAGCCGGACCACAAGGCGGCGCGTGAATATCTCGGCGAGCTCTATGTCGAGACCGGCGACATGGCCAAGGCCAGGGAGCAGTTGGCATCGTTGACACAGCTCTGCCCTGCAGGCTGCGAGGAACGCGCGGACCTGCAAAAGGCCATCGACACCAAAGTGACCAAGTAGAGCCAAGCAGGCGCCGCAGGGCGCCTGCCCCTTCCCTATTGCCTGGAGCCAATCGTGACAAAGACCCAAACCGCCTCGAAGTTACACCTCACCGACTTGATCCTGCTGACCGGTCGCCTGCTGCTTTCATTGCTCTTCGTGCATGAAGGGCTGGGGCTGGCGACGCATTTCGACGGTGCAGCCAAGGCGATGGCGGCGCTGGGCGTCAGCCTGCCGCTTCTGATGGCCACCATAGCGCTGCAACTGGGAGCCGGTCTTTCGGTCGGCCTTGGCCTGCTGACGCGCCTGGCCGCGGTCGCGCTCGGACTGTTCTGCCTGGCAACGGCAGCGCTGTTCCACACCAATTTCGCCAGTCAAAATGAGCTGCTGCATTTCGAGAAGGATCTTGCCATTGCCGGCGGCATGCTGGTCCTGGCCATAGCCGGCGCCGGCGCGATATCTCTCGACAGTGTGCTGGACGGCCTCGTGAAGCGCCGGCAACAGGACAGAGAGACGGTTGCGGCGCTCATAGCGGCCGGTAGTCCTCTCTCGGTGGGCGATATCAAGCTTCCATTCTAGATTGGCCAACACTCCGGGTCTCATATCAACCCGCCCGATCGGGCACCCCACAAACGCCTCGGTTGCCCCCTGATGGCGCAAGCCCTTCGTGGCGTTTAGCTCATTGACGTCCGCTTATCGGCACGGATAGGATCGCCCTACCGGCCGATATGAGGCGCAAAGCTGCCGTCCGCATCGTCGGCGGTTCGACACAGTGCGATAATCCACCCGTTGCCCATCCAATTGAGATCTCTAATTCTTAGGCTTATCCGATTTCGCCTTGGTGATGATTGCCTTGGCCCGCTCGACGAGTTGCCCCAATCTTTCGATGGTCGGAGGCGCTTCTGTCCCTGCCTCGGTGTGGCTATGACCTTCCATGATGGCAGAACACATCTCGAACACATCGATGATTTCTTCAATCAGGTCCTTATCCCACATCACGCGTCGAAGCGCCGTCACCATGATACGGTCGTCCCAACGTTTCACAACTTGCTTGAGCAACAGGTGCGGCACCACCTCCTCGATTGTGCGCCGTAGCTGCCCGGCGCCCTTGCGCACCAGATCTACCCGAGCCGAGCCGAGGAGCTGTTGCGCTTGGGCCAACGTTTCTTCCGCCAGCTTGGTTTTGAGATACTGGGGGGTGGAAATTGGCGCGTCGTTAAGGCTGACGAATCCAGGTTTATCGTTGGCGCCTCTTTGAATCCAGTGCATAGTTGGTTCGATCTGCGCTTTCTCCGCTGCGCCGCAGATCTTGGTGAAGAACAAGAGATCATGTGTGAATATGATGATCTGCCGGCTCTTCGCCTCCTCGACCAGCCGGCCAGCGATGCGTTCCTTGCGCTGATGGTCCTGGGAATTAACCGGATCATCAAAAATTAGCCCGGCATTGAGCTCATTGAGAGCGGCCTCGGTCAGAAAGTCCGCCAAGGCAACGGCCCTTTGCTCACCCTCACTCAGGATTTGATCCAAAGCGAATTCCTTGATGGCAAGCGAGCGGATCGTCTGCCCCTTTTGACCTTTGGTGCGAAACTCAACCGGGATGGCACATTCGAGTCCGGAGCATTCCTGTGCGAGCCGTGATCTGTAGGTTTCGGCAATGACCCTTGAAAACAGTTCACTCTCCTTCTCGGTGAGGCGGCGGGGGCTCAAAGCCGGCTTGGCCTTAGAGTCAGCGACCTCACACCACTGGAGATCCGCCACGAATTTCTCGATGTCATGAAGGTTCTTGCTTAGAACTTCGCGATGACGAAGCTCCACCCTCTCTGTGTCGAGCTTGGCGATGGCATCCGCCACGCTGAGAAGCTTCAAGTCTGCTATATCCGCGCCGATCTTTGCAATCACAGCCTCAAAAGGCGGCGTCAAATCCATGGTGCCGTCACTTGGAAACGTCTCTCCTGCCTTTTGCAAGGCTACAACTATGGCATCCCGGTCAAGCTTGAGGGTGGCGAGTAGCTGAACAACCTGATCATTGAGCGAGGGATGGGCGGTCTTGAGATATGTTCGTGCCACCGTGTCTTCGCCGAAAATATCGAGCGTCAGGCTATCGAAGCCTTTGATCTTGGCCTTGATCTGGTTGTCCAAGGCCACCAGCGCAGTCCGGTCCGTACTGGTGAGGAATTCCCAATATCGCTCGAAAAGTTCAACGGCCTGGTCGCCTAGCGGCTGCTGGCAAAGCAAACAACTGTCGCCGTCGTTTGGATAATGATCGTGTTCAAGGGCAGCCGACTTATAGGCGGCTGCAATGAGTTTTTCCCATTCCGGCCCACCGGCACCCTTCAACTTGTCCGACTTGAACGATGCCGTACCGGTTGCCGCCACTTTCTTGGCGGTATCGTTGAATTCCGCAAGTAAGCTCTTTGCTCCATCCCGTTCAGTCTGCGAAAGAGCCGCGCGTAGCTGCTTCAAGGTGTCGCGCAGAACCTCGACTGGCGTGCGCGCTTCCGTCAGCCGCCGAATGCTCTCCTCCGGCGAGCTGGATTGCAATTCCAACGTTAAACGCTGGATCTCCTCAACTCGGGCATCTTCATCCTTGCCGTACTCTGCCAGCTTCCGCAGGGCCACCGAGTCTGTTTTTGGTCCCAGTGCAGCAACAGCAGCCGAAGCGGCCGTTACGTTCCCGATGAACGCGTTCACAAAGCGGTTTTGCTGTGGTCGCCCATCGATGGCGGCGGCCAGTTTCTGAGCCAACAGACCATACACCCTCGCCATCTCGGGAAACACGTCAAAACCAGCCGGCTTGAAGGCGAGAGGCCCCGAATCCTTCAAATGCTTTCCCGCGACGGAACTATCGAAAACTGCAAAAGACCTCTTCAGCTCGGCATGCTCCGTCGTTCCATCGAAGACGAGAGGGACTTCGTTGCCAGCGTGATCGACCACCACAATGGTGGCCGAGGCATTTCTTGGAGCGGCATCGTCATAAATGTCGGGGATGATCGCGTGCCGAGTTCGGCTGAAACATACATTCGTCAGGATGCGCGCAAAGCCGCTTTTTCCGGCGCCATTTCCACCATAGATGAGCGTCAGTTGGGGCGAGAAAACCAGCTCGGCAGTTGGGGTCAAGGCATTTACGCCGCTGACATCATGAATTCGCAATAGCCGGGGTTTTTGGGAGGCGAGCCCGCTGCCTTTGCCGGTTATTGTTGTAGGAATCTCAGGCTTTGGATTTGGTTCGTCCGCCAGTCCGAATCCATGCAGGAAGACACCATAGACCTGCCCGATCTGCTCAGCAGTGAGAACGCCATAGCGCACCGCCCAAGCGAGTGTCAGCTTTTGCCAGGGCGAGAAATCCTTCGCCCAAGTCTCCAGCTCATCCCAAAGCGTCACCTGAGAGGACGGTGCCGCCTCCACGTCCTGAACTGTCAATTTGTCTCCCCCGACCAGCCCTCATTCCGATAAGTAATCGAGCATAAAGTCAATCTCCAACTGGATCAGGCAATACTATTTTCTTGTATTTAACACTTGAAGGTCCAGTACATTCCAATTGTGGTTTTTGCGACGCCCTGAACCTAAGCTCCTGTTTCTCCCCTGGCAGATCGTGCTGGAACCGGCGTCAGTCGCAGGCATGCAAGAACCGCTTCCGTCGAGCGGTCGAAAGTACGACTGACGATCCACGTACGGCGAACGACGTGAACCTATGGTCGGCAATAATGTGGTGGATCAGGCAACGATACGTCACCCGTTTGCGGCCGGTCGCCAGGCTCGGCTGAGCTTCAACCCCATCCCAGGCCGTGAAAGCCAATACGGCGTCGCGCGAAATTCATCTACCAAACCGCGATCGAACATCGGTATGTTTGCGGGCGGAGCCCCTGAATGGCATTTCGATTCGTACACACCGCTGATATCCATCTCGACTCGCCGCTGCGTTCGCTGGCGCTGCGAAACCCCGACCTTGCCGAACTGGTCGGAGACGCTAGCCGTCAGGCGCTCATCTCGATCGTGGATCTCTGCCTTGCGGAACGTGTCGATGCGCTGGTCATTGCCGGCGATCTCTATGATGGCGACCAGACGTCGATGAAAACGGCGCGGTTCCTGGCGTCACAGATGACACGACTTCACCAGGCCGGCATCAAGGTTTTCAAGATCCGGGGCAATCATGACGCGCTATCGCGGATATCGAAACAGCTCGTGTTCCCGGACACGGTCACGATCTTCGGCGGCCGTCCCCAGTCAGTGCTGCAGACAGCCGGCGGGCTCGACGTCATGTTCCATGGCTTGAGCTTTGCCAGCCCCAAGGCGCCGGACAGTCTGCTCCCCAAGTATTCAGCTCCGCGTGAAGGCGCGATCAATGTCGGCATCATGCATACGAGCCTGGCTGGATCGCCGGGCCACGACGTCTATGCCCCGTGCAGCGTCGCTGACCTTCACGGCCATGGCTTCGATTATTGGGCGCTTGGGCACATCCATGTCCGCCAAGTCCATCCTGGGTCGAGCACTGTGGTGATGCCGGGAATTCCGCAGGGCAGGGACATCAACGAGGCCGGCGAGAAATCCGTCACCCTGGTGACGGTACGCGACGACCGCACCGTCGAGATCGAGGAGAGGCTGACCAGTGTCGCGCAATTCGAGCGGGTGAACGTCGACCTGACCGAAACGGTGGAATGGTCGGAAGTTGTCGGACGAGTCCGCTCCGCGCTCGAAGATGTGCGCGCCTCCGTCAGGTCTCGCCATGCAGTGGTACGCCTCGGCCTGACCGGGGCGTCACCCTTATCCTGGGCGCTGATCCGTGACCGCGACCTGCTGCTCGCAGAAGCCGAGCAGGTCGCGGAACACACTGGGGACACTTGGGTGGAGAAGCTCGAGCTCAATGTCTCTCCATCCGCGAGCGAAACATCGGAGGGCGTCGCCGATCCGATTTTCGAACTCGCTCAATCCATGCGCGCCGATGCCAGCTCGGAAAGTTTCCGTGCGGAGGCGAGGGCGTTGGTCCAGAAGATGATCGCAGATCTTCCGCCTGACGGGCGCGATTTCGCCGGCAAGGACGAGGCCGAGCTGGAGTTGTTCCTCGACAGGGTGCTTGCCAACGGCGCCGACCTGGTCACCGCCCGCCTCAAGGCCGGTGGATCGCAATGAGGCTCCGGCGACTTGATCTCGTCCGCTATGGCAAGTTCACCGACAGGACGATCGACTTCGGGCCAAAACCGGAATCCGGTCCGGACCTGCATATCGTCTTCGGCCTGAACGAAGCCGGCAAGTCGACCGCGCTTTCGGGCTATCTCGACCTTCTGTTCGGCATCGAGGAACGCAGCCGCTACAATTTCCTGCACGAGTACAGCGCAATGCGCATCGGCGGGGTGCTCGAACTCGGCGGCGCGGAGCACACGTTCACACGCACGAAACAGCGCACCAACTCATTGCTGAACCCGACTGGCCAACCGGTCAGCGAAATGGCGATATCAGCGCATCTCGCCGGGCTGTCGCGCGACGCATACGAGACCATGTTCTCGCTCGATGACGAAACGCTGGAAGCAGGTGGAAAATCAATCCTGGAATCGCGCGGCGACCTGGGCAAGCTGCTGTTCACGGCCAGCGCCGGCCTCGGGCACGCAAGCGATACATTGAGCGTACTCGAGGCCGAAGCGGACAGGCTCTATCGCAAGCAGGCACACGGAACCGAGCTTGCGCTGCTCAAGAAGCGGCTTGCGGAACTGAAATCCGGGAGGGAGGCGATCGACACCTTGGCGTCGACGTTCGAAACTCTCGAGACAGAGCGCCTGGACGCGACAGAAAAATACAATCGCAGCATCGCCGAACGGTCGGTGCTGTCGGCTCGGCTCGATACGATCGCGAAGTATCTTCGCGCGATCCCGATCCTTGCCGATATCCGACGTAAGGAAGCCCAACTGGCCGAGTTGCCTGAGATCGCTTCACCGTCACGGACCTGGACCGGCAGCGTCGCCGACATGATCGAGACCGACGCCAGTCTGAGAACGCGGCTATCCGCGAGTGTGGACGAGCTAGAGCGGGTCACGACGAAAATCGCCTCGGTCGATGTGGACGCGCTGATCCTTGCGATCTCCGAACGGGTTCGCGGCCTGGCCGACCGCAAGGTGCGCCACGTCTCGGCCGGGCTCGACCTGCCAAGTCGCAGGACGGAGCTGCAAATCCTCGACAATGCCGTGGCGACCTGCCTTGCCGCACTTGGTAGGTCCTCCGAGCCACACCCTGCCAACCTGCTCTTGCCTGCTGCAACCATCGGCGCGGTGCGCGCCATGGTCGAGCAGCGATCCGGGATCGTTACCAGCGTGCGCGTCGCGCGCGAGGAGGCCGCGGCCGCTGCTGACGCGCTCCAGGCGGCACGCGAACGGATCGGCGAAGAACGGGCCGTGCCCGAGCCTGCCAGGGCAAGGCTAGTTTCGGCTTTGTCTACGGCAAAGGCCGGCGGGTACATGAGGGAGACCAAGGCGGCACGCGAGGCTGCGGATGCGGGTGCAATTCGATGGGAGGCCGCGATCGCACGCTTGCATCCCTGGTCGGGAGATGCGCAGGCATTGGCCAGGATCGCCATTCCGAATGCTGGAAAGCTTGGCGCATGGAAGGCGCTTGCCGCAGAGCAGGGAAAGAGCAGGGGCATTCTTTCCGAACGTCTTGCCGAGCACCAGGGCCATCACCACTTACTTGCGGCGCAGCTGGAAGCCCTTCGTGCCTCGGTCGATGTCGCCGACGATGATGCGGCGGGCTCCATTCGGCGCGCCCGGGACGAAGCCTGGGCAAGGCATCGCGATGACCTAACTGGCGAGACGGCGGATGATTTCGCGGCAGCACTGGCTCGAGACGACAGCGTCGGAGCGGGCCGTCTGGTCAACGTTCGGGAGCTCGTTGAGATTCGTAGCACAAACCGCAACCTCGCAGAGACCGCGGCCACAATCGCGCATGCGCGCGGCCAACTTGAACGCAACAGCTCAGATCGGGAGGCTGTCCTCTCGGAAATTCTTGCAGTCGCAAGAGACCTGCTTGGAGAAATCCCGGAAACATCCCCCGAACGGCTGATCGAACTGATCGAGGATCGCATTGCTGCCCGGAGCGATGCGCTCGCGGCCTGGGAGGAGATAGAGCTTTCCCGCAAGAAGATCGA
Source organism: Mesorhizobium sp. P2_H9 (assembly GCF_056403215.1). Classification (NCBI taxonomy): domain Bacteria; kingdom Pseudomonadati; phylum Pseudomonadota; class Alphaproteobacteria; order Hyphomicrobiales; family Phyllobacteriaceae; genus Mesorhizobium; species Mesorhizobium sp. P2_H9. Next base: position 171,857 of record NZ_JBFUFX010000013.1, read on the forward strand.
GCGGGCGGGTGATGAGGAACGCCGAATACGCCTGGAGCTGAGCGGCGCACTGGGGAGCGTCGGCGTCGGTTCGGATCCTGGTGACAGCCTGGAGACGATCATGGCCGTGGCAGAGTTGTTCCTTGAGAGACAATTCAAGGTGGACGCTGAGCGCACCGAGGCACTGAAGACCGTTGGCACAAGACAAGAGGATTTGGCTGCCAGGCGCCGAGCCATCGAAGTCGCTGAGCGGCGTGACGATGAATGGCTAGCTGGCGTTGCCGAGGCGCTCAAGGGCACCTGGCTAGAGAGCGGCGTCTCGGCTCCCGGCGTCGGCGGCGTCCTCGATCAATTGGCTGAACTGTCCAAATGTCTTCAAGACCGGGACGCCATGCAACTTCGTATCGAGAAGATGGAGGCCGACAGGGACAATTTCCTGGTCGAGGTTTCTGCAGTTGCAGCAGAAGCGGGCGAGGCCGCCAGCGACGACGAACCGGAACAGCTGGCGATTCGGCTTGCCGAGCGCCTGGAGCGCGCCGAGCGCACGCGCGAGGCCAAGGCAAGCCTCGTCAATGACCTGCAGCGCCTGCAGGATGGGCGTGAGATCCTTGATGCTGAGATTTCGGCACACGAGCGCCGCAAAAACGAGGTCCTGAGCATCTTCGGCGCGGCCACGCTATCTGAAGTCGTGCAGCGCGACGAACTGCTGCGCGACAGGGATCGCCTGCGCTCAGCCGTGGCCGAACTCGAGGAGCAGGTGGCGTCCGGGCTCGCGGTGGAAGGGTTCGAGAGGGCGCGTTCGATATTGGATGCTGTCGATCTCGACAGTCTCGCAATCGAGAAGGCCGAAGCTGAGCAACGGCTTCGCGACCTAGACGAGGCGTTACAGCAACAGCTCATTCGCCAAACGCGCGCGACCGACAAGCTGGACGCGATTGGCGGCGACGCCGCTGTTGCCCGCATAGATGCCGAAAGGCGCACCGTCCTTCTGGAAATCGAGGAAAAGGCGGTCCGCTATATCGAGCTTAAACTTGGAATAATGTCGGCTGGGAATGCTCTGCGCGTCTACCGCGAGCGCCACCGCTCCGGGATGATGGCGCGGGCATCTGACGCGTTCGCCCTGATGACCCGCGGCCAGTACTCCGGCCTGACAACCCAGCCGGTGAAGGGTGGGGAAGTGCTCATAGCAATGCAGCGGGACGGGCAATCCAAGATCGCCGACGCGCTGTCAAAAGGCGCGCGTTTTCAACTCTACCTGGCGCTCAGGCTTGCTGGCTACTACGAGTTCGCGCAGTTTCGACCCTCAGTGCCATTCATCGCCGACGACATCATGGAGACCTTCGACCATTTCCGCTCCGAGGAGGTATTCCGATTGTTTGGGGAGATGGCGAGTGCCGGCCAGGTGATTTACCTCACGCATCACCAGCACCTGTGCGAGATCGCCAAGACGGTTGTACCGGGCGTGACGATCCACGAGCTCGCATAGTTGCACATGAAGATCGAAGCGCGAAACTCGGACAACAGGTGGCTGGCTAGTTGCGCAGGTAGCTCTTTGCCCCGCTATCAGTGAGACAATAATGCCCGCCGCGCGGACCGGTGCAGTATTGGCCTGATCGACAAGAGCATTCGCCTGGATTGCCTGACGGTTCCATATCTGCATTTTCGCTATCCATCAGCCCGAGCGCTCGGCTTGCGCTGCCTCCAAGGTAGGCCGTGCAATTCTTCTTGCTGGCGCTCACCGACCCGTCATTGCAAACGAACGTACTGCCTTGGCAATGTGAGATTCCGCCCTTCCGGCCGCTGCAGGGGGAATTCGCCAAGGATGGTTGCATTGCCAATATCGCAACGCACACAATACTGAGCAACCCTGCTAGAAGCTGCCTCATTGTCTCCCCTTCTCCCGGTCGGCAGATTGCCCTAATGGTTGGAGGCAAACAAGCAGGCTTTCGCCTCGATGTGTCCCCTAATCGCCAGGGTCTGCCAGCGCCACGTCGACCATGATTGAAGATATGACGCGGACGCTTGTCGCAGCGGATTTCTCCGCCCAAGTATTCTCATAAGCCATTTCTTGATGGCTTTATTGCTTTTGGAACGGCATATGTTCCGGACACGAAAAATGCCTGACGGCGATTTGCCATCCTGATCACTGGAACGTAGGCTTTCTGAAAACAACACGGGCGCAAACCGCCCTGCGACGCATCAAGGGGGAGCAAGTGCGCTTCGACGCATTAAATCGACTGTGGGAGAGTGTGCGGGCGTCCAGTCACGATTTTGACATCTCAACGCAAGTATTTCCCAATCTTGACGTTGATCGCGTGGCAAACGACTTAGGCTTGGCAACGAAGGGGGCTGATCGCGGATCTGCCGACGAGCCGCCGAGTGATGCGGCCGGTCTTGATGAGATCGAACTCGCGGTGGTGGAACGCGTAGAGGAGGAGAAAAAAGCTGCCCACCAATTGCTGGAAGATGAGATGCGCACCTTTAGCGAGCGGCTGACCAATCTTGATTTCGATGGTCAGTTTGTCATGACCAAACAGACCAACGCCACGACGGTCACCGATTATATAGCGGAATGGCAGAGCGGGATTGACCAGCTTCACGGCTTGCGCCGTGCGCTCGATGATGCCGAACGCGAGCGGACCAGTTTCCGACGAGATCACAAGCTCGATCGCGCCGCCAGAACGCAATCCACAACGATCAAGGTTCTCAAGATCCTGTTTCTGGTCGTATGCGTAATCTTTGAGACCGGCTTCAACGGTACCTTTCTGGCAGCCGGCAGCGACCAGGGATTGATTGGCGGCACTACCCTCGCGGCGGGCTTCTCTTTTCTTAACATTGGCGGCGCCACCCTTGCAGCCTTTTGGGTCAAGTATTCCCGCCATCGGTCGGTAGCAGGCAAGTTGTTCGGAAGCGCAATCGTCATCCTCTATCTCGCCTTCGCAGGTTCGATCAATCTGGCCCTCGCTCATTACCGGGAGACCTCGGAGACATTGTTTGGCAAGGCGGGCCAAGAGGTGATCCGAAGACTCCATGACGCGCCATTCCAATTGAACGACATCGAGTCCTGGATTCTCTTCGGCGTCGGCGTTTCGTTCTCCATTGCCGCATTCATCGATGCCTGGTTCCTGGCGGACCCATATCCTGGCTATTCCGGCGTCGAAGCAAGATTGGGAAAAAGACGCGCAACTTACGTTGAAACGCGTCAGCATCTGATCGAGCGTCTCCAGGACGTGCGAGACGAATATACAAACAAAATAACCGAAATCGTTCGCGGGCTTGGCGCGCGCAAACGAGAGTATGATGCGATCATCTCTCACCGCGGACGCATCGTCCAACTCTTCGACGAACATCAAAATCACCTGGAGAGGGTGGCCAACCTTCTGCTGGCGACTTACCGGGAAGCAAACCGAAAAGCCCGTTCGACCCCGCCGCCCGAGCATTTCACGGAGTCCTACAGGCTAGAGCGTATCAAGCCACCCTATAGGTTGATAGGGGAACTCAACGACGACGAACTATCCGAGTCCATCAAGAGGGCGCGAGACGAGCTCACCGATCAGTCTCAGCGCATGGCCGACGAGTTCGCGAAGGCCGTCGACCGGTATCATAACCTTGATAAGCTCCATCCGGATCAAGTCGATGCCCAGACACAGGCGTAGGCCTCAGGGGGGCGGCGTTGCCCCCATCCTGGGGATCGTGGCGCTTGCCATGATTATCGTTCTCAGCGTCGGAGCATTCTCATATTTCAAATGGGTCGCCTCTCACAAGGTGGCGCTCGATCCGACTACGAGTTGCCCGGTAACAGGTCCGGTTTCGGCAACCGCCGTTCTGCTGGACCTTACTGACACCATTTCGGCGGCGACCCTGCAGGATTTACGCAACAGATTTGATGCTCTGGCCGCTGGAACACCAGAAGGCGGGCTCATCAGCATCTATGGCCTCACTGAGCGCCCTGGTGAGCTGACACCGCTGTTCAGTGCTTGCAATCCCGGCGATGGCTCAAACGTGGATCCACTCGTATCGAACCCGCGCTTGGCCAAGCAGCGCTGGGAGCACGGCTACCGTAAACCTTTCGACGAATTCATGAAGGAAATAGGTGATGATGAGTCCGCATCTCAATCACCGATCATGGCCGGAGTACAAAAGCTCAAGCTCAGCCTCTTTGATACTCTTCAGCCTGACCTCAAGAAAACGCTGATTATCGCATCTGACATGATCGAGCACACGGCTGCGTATTCTCAATACCGTTCGGGAATCGACTATGCCGCCTATGAACACAGCTCGGCCAAGGATATGTACAGGACGTCATTGGACCGTGTCGCCGTTACCGTGCTCTATATCCAGCGCCAGAAAGCACCAGCAAAGAGCAGGGCGCATTGCGATTTCTGGGCCAAATGGTTTGTCGACAACAAAGCAGTCGATGCCGATTTCATCAGACTTGAAGGACTTAACTGATGGCGACGCGGCAGCTCACCGTTTGGCTTCAGGCAAATCTGCCAAAAGCCATTTACATCGCCCTGACGCTCATTGGCGTCGTTTTTATCTGGGTGGCCAAAACTCACGCTTGGACCGCGTCATTTACGATTGTCGTCCCCGTCGTCTTCATGTTCACCTATTTCCTGGTAACTGCGCTTTTGGCGGGTTTGCGCCTTCATGACGAACAGGCCGGCGACAACCTCTATTACATGGGGTTCTTGTTCACGCTGACGAGCCTCGGCGTTGCGCTCTACCGGTTCAATGTCTCTGAGCCGATCGACAATATCGTGCGCAACTTTGGGCTTGCCGTGGTGACAACCATTTGCGGCATTGGCTTGCGCATTCTCTACAATCAGGTAAGGCGCGACCCCATCGATATCGAGCGCGCTGCCCGCCATGAACTTGCGGAAATGACCAGGCGTGTGCGCGGTGAATTGGAAGCCGCCTCTCGCGAGTTTGCCAATTTTCGACGCGTCAGCAACCAAATGCTGGAGGAGGGTTTCGAGGAGATCGGCAAGCAAGCCGAGCGATCGGGCGCCCAGATCCTGAAGGTCATGGAGTCCTTAACTCAGGAAGCAATCAAGCCCATTCAAAGCGCAGGCGACCAGATCAAGTCTGTACTCGATGATGTCGGCACCAAGACAGAGAGCCGCTTGAGCACAGCATCAGAGCGGATGGTGTCCTCAACGAAAACCTTTGAAGACGCCAATGCCCGCGTTGCAGAGACGCTCGCTGCATTCGGCACCCAAGTCGAGGCGGCAGGGACGAAACTTGCCGAGGTCAAAACACCTGACGAGCTGATCAGTATCCGCCTTAAGCCGACTCTGACCACCTTGGAGAAGGTTGTCGCTGCCCATGCAAAGACGCTTATCGCCTCCGATCAAGCGCGCACGCTTCAGACCGAATCTTTGGAGCGAACTCAGCAATCAATCGAGCGCGTCGTCGCGGCCGTAGATCGCAGCGTGAATGCCATGGAAAAGGCGGTCGACGCAGCGGGTCATTCTCAAAAAGTGACCGAGAATCTAGAGCGGCTAATCCAGCAGCAACACGCAGACCTGCGTCAGTACATTGAGAAAATCGCCGACCACCGCAATGATGTTTTAGGGCGCAAGATCATAGACGCCGTGTCTGGAAGGCCGAACGCGGAGCCGGTTTCGCCCATCGCGGCTTCATCGACAGCTGAGCAATACGGGAGTCCCTTGGGGGTCGAGACGAAACCTCAAACCGATGATACTTCGCGAGAGGTTCCTGAAGACAAGCGGTTTGGGTGGTTCTCCAGGCGATGAGCGACACCCGGTCATCAATCACAATCGAGCGTAAGGGATATGGACGGGGCCTTATTCTAGGCCTGACCATGGCGGAGACTCTGCTGCTATTGGTTTTTTGCCTGCTGCTGATTGCTGCCGCAGCGATTTCAGCCGAGCGGAAACACGCCGAGCAGGCCATCGCCAACCGGGATATTTCCGTCGTTGAGCTTGAGCGTGTTCGCCGCCAAGCTGAGGATCTTCGCAAAGAGAACCAGTTGCTCGCTGAAAGAAATGACAAGCTCGAGCAAACCATAGCGGCTTTGCCAAAGGAGGTGATCGAAAACACGGCAGTCGATGATGACTGGCGGGAGCTGAAGCTCGCCCGTGACATGGTCCGTACGCTTTCGAAAGACGGTCTCTCAGCAAACGAAGCGCTCACCCTAGCACCGGCGATGGAAGTCCTGAAGAAACAAGGGTTTTTGAAAACCGATACGTCGCAAATTGCAGAGCGTCTCAACGAGGTATTCCGCAAGGCTGCCGAGGGAGAAAACGCCAAACCGCATGCCTGGCCACCGATCATCAACCTGAGCGAGGCGGGCGGCTATTATTTTGCCGTTGGCAGCGCGGAGCTTTCGCCAGGCTTTAAGCACCAGCTTCAAAGTGACATCGCAGGACGGATCGCAGGCTATCTGAAAGATTACGACGTCGACATCATCGAGGTCATTGGTCATACGGATGAGCAACCGCTGGCCGGACTTCCTTCTAACCTTGATAAGGTCGTTAGCGCTGTGCTGGCGAACGAAATGCCAATCTCAGCAGTGCGGCCATCCGACAATGCCGGTCTTGGCCTTGCCAGAGCGATCGCCGTCACCGAAATCTTGCGATCCGACCCGCAACTGGCCGGCACGACAGTCCTTCCGCTTTCTGCCGCACAGCTCATCATGCCCGGTGATGTTCTGAGCGACGGCAAGCAAACTGGTAGCGTTGAAACCCGCAGGCGAATTGAAATTCGAGTGCGCCGGCGCCAGGATCCGGTACCCGCCGACAGGCCATCCGCACGCCCTTGAAGTGACGGCCGGTCCTCTGGAAATCGCCTTTACGAACTTGACGAGTTTATCGATCTTTGCCATATCTACCTCAACGGAGGCAGGGAAAATGGCCTCTCCAAAATCAAAATCTGGTGTACGAATTGGCCCGGGCCGGCAGGCGCGCCCTGCGGCGAAGTCCACTCTGACAGCGGCTTTTTTGCTCGGTGCAGGTAAGAGGCTACCAAAGGGAGCCGCCGGATTCACGATCAAGGTGTCGGATAAGGCTTCTAAAACGATAACAGTGAACCCCAAACGGATAAAGGTCCTGTTGCAGCAATATGGGGAAGCTGTCGACAGAAGTCGCACTGCCGGTCGAGCGGTCAGCTTCCGTGTCGATGTCGGCCCTGCAGGTGCGACGACGGTGACCCCTGTTGAGGAAATCACCTCCGCCCAGGCAGGCGTGATCCAAGGGGCTGAAACCCCTGATCCCGAACTGCAGGACGCGTTGGCCGCAGCGCGCGCTCGCGGCCGTTTGCGGGCTGCTGAGATCCTCCTTGCCGACGATATGCTGAGTGCCGACGCATTCGCAAAGCTGCTCGGCACGACCCGCGTGACGGTAAACACGAAACGGCAGAGCGGCCAGCTTCTGGGACTTGACGGGGCGAAGCGTGGTTTTCGTTTTCCGGTTTGGCAGCTCGACGCCGATGGCAGACCCTATGCCGAACTCGCACATCTTCATGAGCGATTGGGAGGAGCGTGGGCCGTCTATCGCTTTCTGGTCCAGCCACATGGCGAGCTCGACGGGCTAACGGGACGCGATGCCCTGGAGCGCGGTAGGACGAAGGCTGCTCTTGAAGTTGCCGAAAGCGTCGGGCGAGACTTCCGCTAAATGGCGAAGGTACTCCCGCCCGACGGCAGACGCCTTGAGGCTCTCATCGTACGAAACCTGGAGCGAATGGCCACAATCGCCAACGGCCTGGATTTGGCGGGCCCTGCGTTGGTTTCGATTTCTCTCGATGGGGTCGAAGACGTTGAGCTGTCTAATGCGCGGCCTGGTGGGAGACGACTGCGGCAGCCGGAGTTCATTTTGCCCGTTGCCAAGCTGGCCGAGATGAACGGTGAACTTGCCGCAGAGCTTCAGGAGCAGTTGGATATCCTGTGGCAGACAGCCGGGTGGATCGACGGTTCACCGTCTTACGCATCGGGAGCCTGGGCCGGCTACAGCGACAAGCAGAACTACGACGTCGACTAGAACCGCAACTTGGCGAGTTACATCGAGAGACCACGTCAGAACCCCTCTATCAATGGCCGAACACTGGCGTCCCGCGAGCGCTGACGACGTTGATCAACGCCTCTAAGGAATGTTCGGTTGAGGGAATGTTCGGTTGAGCCTGCCTAAAAAACCGGCGACCGGTCATCCTCGGGCCAGTTGTCTACCGAACGGCGCTCTGCGATAATCGGCGGTGCGCAACCTTCTGCGGGTATCCACCACTACGCTCGCGAAGATGCCGAAGGCCAGGGACGACACGACGAATATCCTGGGCGCAAGCGCCCTTGGATAGTGGCTCACTCCACGTGGGTTCCCAACGTCCGGCCTGGCAGCGCGCTCCGCTGCCCTCGCCGGACCAACCCGCGGGAGGTGTTGGCGTGCCAAAAATTCACTCAGATTATTTCAGCTCCGACGACGCAACCGAAAACGGCAATTTGACCCTCTGGGAACTGACCAATCCATCGGCGACGGTACAGGCAGCTATCGAGCTTTACGGTTCAAGTGCGACGACTGCCGCAGCATGGTGCGCGTTGACTGCACATTTCGACGGGCGCAAAGCCGACTATCGCTTCTGGTGTGCAGTTTTCTCAAAACTTGGTAGCAACACAGAGGCCTGAGCCTGTCGGCACGTGGCGACGACGACCTCCACGGAACGAGTCGGGGAACCAGCGACCCCATGGCGTTTATACAAGCTGAGTTGGCTTCATCTGCCATTTCTCGGCGAGTGCTCTGCCTCCGTCCTTGTCCAGCGTGGTAAAGACAGAGCGGGTGAGATGGGCACGGAAGCGGTTCAGTCCGTCGACGAGCGGCAGTTCAGCATCCTCGGGCGCGGCAAGAAAATCCCAGCCTTGTCGAAGCCAAGGGCAACGACCCGCAATGCGCACGTCCACGGCCTGCGTCCCCGCCATAAGCCAGATAGGCCCGTCACCCTCTCTGCGCCTTCTGTCCACGGGTACGCTCGACACATGCGCCATTGCTCCGTCATTTTTGACCATGCCCATGAACACGATGTCGTATGGAGTTGCTTGGTTTTTCTTCCCGTAATACGCGGCCATGCGGCGGATGGAATTCAAATCTCCGATCACGTCATAACAATAGGCCGCGATCGCGCCGAATATGGGATTGACGTGCTTCTCATGTCTTAGTTCGGTCGCGAGGTTGTCGACATCCTCGGCTGACAGATCACCCGTCACCAACCGGCTGATCGCCCTTGCCGCGACGTGGGTGCCAGTGTTGTCACTGTTGACTTCACGGTAGCTGATGGCGGCGACGCCGTCGCCGTCGCGCAGTAGGGTGCAGACCAGATCGCGATAGAGCCAGACCGGGGCGAAAAGGCCGTCCGCGAATTCAATCATCAGCAAGCCTTCATCCGTGGGCTTGGAAGGCGAAAACTCGGTCGGTCTCAGTCCGCGACCAAGCAGACGCAGCGGCATCGCAGACCATATCTGTTTTACCGTGCCATTGATGACGAGCCGCACATGTGCGTCGCGCGAAGGCATAGCGGCTCGCTCCAAGGACGCGCGCAGGGTATTGGCCTTCTTCTTGCGAGCCTCGCCGGCCGCGAGTCCTTCCAGCCTCTTCAGCTGATCCGCGACCTGATCTGACAGCACTTTCCTGCTCGGTTTCGATACGTTGCGCGAGGCTAGCCGCTGGCGCGCCAGACTCACGCTTTCGACAAGCGGCTTGGCAATCTTCGGCAGGCCAGGAAAGGCCCTCGTGGTGTCAATGTCGGGATGGCTTACGCCGAAGGACGGTCCAAGTATGGTGGTGCGGATTGCTACGTTTTCGAGCACGGATTTGAAGACATTCGGAGCCACCGGTAGCTTGGCTCCTGCTGCGACAGCACCGGCTGAGGCAGCCTGCGCACCTTCGGTGGGGGGCCATGGGGAGAGATCAGGATCGGGCGGCAATGGCGGCGTGGCTTGATCGAAGTAGACAACCTTGTCGAAGAAGGCGCTACCGCCTGGGACCAGCGTCAAGTTGTATTGCGTTGCCCGTTCCTTGGCTGCGGCCCGAAGTCCGCGGCCGAGCGAGGAACTGTCGACCACCGAACCGTCAAACGCCGCCGGTACGCGACCCCACAGGGCCTCGGCCAAAACGCCCGAGAAGATACATTTACCTGGCGCAGCGGCACCAGGCACCCGGACCATGAAAGCACTTGTCGCGTCCTGGCAGGCATTGAAACGCGCGACTTCGATATCGGCGACAGGCGGTTGGTGGCGTTTGCGCACCCCGGGCCGAGGCAATAGGCCACGGAGATCTCGGCTATTGGCGATGGCACGGCACGCATCGCTGAAGATCGTGAGGTGCTGGATGCCGTATGCGTAAAGCTGCCGTCGCAGTTCCTCGACGAAAATATTATAGCCCTGGTCGAGCGAATCGTTGAGCAGCCAGTAGGTCGTGTCATCATTGATGCCGGTCAGACCATGACCGGTGAACGCCAACACAAAATGATCGACCGGCGTGCCTGCGGGCACCAGCTGATCGAAGGCATCCTGGAGCGACCTGTCCGTGATGCGGTTGGCGCCTTTGTCGGTCAGGACCACGACGTCTGAGGCTGCAAAGCCCGAATGGAGCGCCCATTGGCCGATCGTCTCGGCGGCGACGACGGCCCCATCGAGATAGGGGAATTCGTCAGCGGCGGCGTCCACGGGCTCGACACTGCTGACGCCGATGGCAAGACACTTTCTAGACATGATGCATGGTCCCTTCGCGTCGGCCGCGGATCACCGCGCGTCCTGTCCAGGCGACCGGCGCCGCCAGGACAACGGGGACGCGCCACCGCAAGGGTCCGGGGCCCTTCAGTCGCTCTGCCATCACGATGGCGGCGACTGCGAGCATTGCAGGGATGTGTCCGTGCGAGACAAACAGCGGAACCAGCATCCAGGCCCAGCAACTAGCGAGACACCACCCGCCCAGAGCCGCCCCGAACGCTATACAGTCGCGATCGGCCGCAAACCCAAACAGTCCTATACGCCGCAGCCGGTGCGCCCGGTTCTGCGCGGCCATTTGCAGCGGGCTGGCGCTCCACAGCAGCGCCAGCAGGCACGCCACCACGAAGGCGGCCAACGCGCTGCCCGCCTGAATGCGAAGCGTGAGCGCAAGCGCGAGAAGCGGAACGCCCGCCATAGACCAAACGCCGAAATACCCTAGCAGAAAACCCGCCGGGGCACGCCACCGTCTGCTGACGAGGCTTGATGCACGGACATGCAACAACGGCAAGGCTATGAGCGGCGTCATCATCCCGACCAGCATGGCAAGCCATGTCAGTGCCAGCATCGCCGGCGGATTGATTGCAATCAAGAACTGCGCGCTGGCGACGATCGCGTTGACTGGCAGGAGGTCGGCATTGCTTCCGCACAGAAGCGTCATATCAGCTTGGATGTCGATCGCTGATGACGCTACCAGAGCAGCGCCCGCCACCAAAACCGGAGTCCTAAAGGGCGGCGCGAGCAGGCCTTTCAACAACAGAGATCGCACGAGGTCCCCTTCACGCCACCAAAAGAGCACGGTGACCGCATCAGCCTCGAAGGACGCTGACGCGTTCGATCGTAATTGGGTCCGCGTCACCGCCGCCGTGTGCCGAGACGATTTTCACCCGCAGGTGCGCGGGATCGAAATCGCCCTTGTCAACAAGGCGTCGGGCAAGATCAGAGATGTCGAAAATGAGGGTGAGCCCGTTGCCGCCGTGCTGGCCGTCCACCTTGGAGGCGCTGGCAAGGCCAAACAGCGCAGCGCTACCTGCGACATGATCCTGCGGCGGAGCATCTTCAGCGCCGGCCGGGACATTGACATAGGCCTTGAGGCCGCCTGCGATGCTCACGCCGCGGATATTCTCGAACTTGAGGAACGTCCGCTTGCCCGCAGCCGCTGCGGGCGCATTCGGTCCCATGGCTGTGACCATCGCCTTGCCCTCTACCGGGGCGATCTTCACGGCAGTTTCGACTGGTTTGTCGCCGAGCGTAACCTTCTCGCTGTTTGCTCCGATGACCTTTGGTTCAGCCATTGCCGCTGGTCCTTGTGCGACGCTGACGGCTACGCCGCCGATGGGCGGGATCGGAACACCGGTACCCGCGTGCAGGTCGTCATACTCAGGATAGAACTTGCCGCCGGCCAGAGTATCGCGCGCCGTGTAGTTTTCCAATCCCGAGCCATCGGCTTTCGGAACGGCGAAGGCGCGGTCGGACGGACCGTCGAGCCATTGCTTGCCCGCCTCCATCCGAACCCCAGGCTTGGTCATCCAAGCGGCCCAAAGCCTATCTATGTTGCAGTGATGGAGCCAGAACAAGGGATCCAGTCCGGCCGTCTCGAAGGCGGAAAGGAAGCCTTCGCCCGCGTTGGCCGGACGGGCCCCACCGACAAGGACATGGACCGAACCATGCGGCGCATTCTCCAGTTGGCCCCGTACGCCGCTATCGGGATTGGAGAACAGCGTCTTGCTGCCCCCAAAACTAACTGAGCCGGTGAAATCGGGTTCGCCCATGGCAGACAGGTCGATGTCATCGATCTGCAGCTTCGGCTCTGGGCCGAGGACTTTTTGGCCATAGCGCGGAACATCCTCAAGCGGGTTCCGCGTCGTGCCATCTGGAAGAAACTTCAGGAGAAACGCTTCAGGTATCTTGCGGGCGTCCGGGTTGGTCGCATCGAGATAGTTCCAATAAGGCAGTTTCCAGCCGGCTTTTCCGCCAAGCGAGACGACGGTTGCCGCGATGATTTCCTCAAAGCGCGCGAGATAGCCGCGATGCCAGGGGAGGAAGTAGAAGGAGGAATGCTGGCACTGGTTCCAGGCGACATCGGTGTCACTGGCAGGTGGAAGCGGCGTCTTCTTGTCGATGATTTTGAGGTGGACCCAAAGATCGCGGTCAAACTGATGCATCGCGGCGAGATAGCGCCAGCTCGTCCTATCCGTGACGGGGCGTGTCTTCAGCTCGTTCACGGCCTTTGCGTACCAAAGGAACGTTTCGTTCCAACCTGCGCCCAGCTTCCAGGCGTCCTCGCGTTTGCCGACCATCATGCCCCCCTTTTTCAACTACCGCCGAGCCCGTTCCACCTTGCCGGGGTGCTTTGACGCACGCTTGCGTAGCCTTGCTTGGGCAACGTACCATATTACTTCCTGATAGTATGGAAGAATTGTAGCCATCCTCGCTTAACTCTGAGGATAGAAACAACCCGTCCCCGATTGCAGCAAATCACGCTTCGACCGGAAGACGATTCGACCGCTTGATCTGCGCAAGCGCAAAGCTGGACTCGATCGAGGCGACGCCGTCGAGCCGCGTGAGCTTTTCCTTCAGGAAGCGGTCATAAGCGTGCAGGTCACGCACCACGATGCGCAGCAGATAATCGCGCTGGCCCGTCATCAGATAGCAGTCCACGACCTCCGGCCAACGCGCGATCGCCGTATTGAACCGCTCCAGCTCGTGCTCGCGCTGGCGCTCCAGTCTGATCGACGCGAATACCGAAATCGGCAGGTCGACGAGGTCCTGGTCGATGACCGCGGCATAGCCGGTGATGACGCCCCTGTCCTCGAGGAGACGGACCCGGCGCGCGCAGGGTGAGGCCGAAAGACCGACCTGGTCGGCAAGCTGTTGCGCCGTCATCCTGCCATTTACCTGGAGCGCGGCGATGATCTTGCGATCGATGTCGTCAAGTTGGGATTTTGGCATGGAACGTCTCTCCAATGATCGATTTTGAGGAAAACCGCTAAAGCTGTTGTCGAAATTAGGCAAGTTTAGCGACAACAGGCTTTTCCCCTGCGCTATGGTTTCCATCGATTTCACCTGGAGGCATGCGCTTGGACAAGAAGGAATTGGAGGCGCTTTCGGCACTTGAGAAAAAGGTGCTCTGGCTGTCGGCGTGGATGATCCACAACGCCAATCATCTGCGCGAAAGCACCGACGGACTGAAGGTCGGCGGACACCAGGCGTCGTCGGCTTCGCTGGCGACGATCATGACCGCGCTTTATTTTTCCGTGCTGCGGCCGGAGGACCGCGTCGCGGTGAAGCCGCATGCCTCGCCGGTGTTCCACGCCATCCAATATCTCCTCGGCGACCAGACCAGAGAGAAGCTCGAAGGGTTCCGAGCCTTCGGTGGTGCGCAAAGCTACCCGTCGCGGACCAAGGATATCGATGATGTCGATTTTTCCACAGGTTCGGTGGGACTGGGTGTCGCCCAGACGCTGTTTGCCGCGCTGGTGCAGGATTATCTGCGCGCCCGCGACAACAACCCCACGGAAGGCCGCATGGTGGCGCTGATCGGCGAYGCCGAGATGGATGAGGGCAACATCTTTGAGGCGCTGYTGGAAGGCTGGAAACACGGCCTGCGCAATTGCTGGTGGATCGTCGACTACAATCGGCAGAGCCTCGATGCCGTCGTGCGGGAGGGCCTTTGGGAGCGCTTCGAAAGCATCTTCCGCAATTTCGGCTGGGACGTCGTCATCCTCAAGTATGGGTCCCTCCAGCAGGCCGCCTTCATTGAGCCGGGCGGCGAGGCGCTGCGCGCCTGGATCGATGCCTGTCCGAACCAGCTCTATTCGGCGCTGACATTCCAGGGCGGTGCGGCTTGGCGCAAGCGCTTGCTYGCCGATATCGGCGACAATCAGCATCTCGCCTCACTTGTCGATCGCCGTTCCGATGCCGACCTGGCGGCTCTGATGACCAATCTTGGCGGCCACGATCTGCCATCCTTGCTCGACGCGTTCGAGACGGCGCGTGGCAACGACCGGCCGACCTGCTTCATCGCCTATACGATCAAGGGGTTCGGACTGCCGCTCGCCGGCCACAAGGACAATCATGCCGGGCTGATGACCAAGGACCAGATGGCGACGTTTCGTGCGTCGATGTCGGTCCGCGAGGGGCGCGAGTGGGATCATTTCGAAGGGTTGGAGATCGACAAAATCAAACTGCGGCGTTTTCTCGACGCAGTTCCGTTCGCGGCCAACGGTCAGCGGCGCCATAACGCGCAACGCATTATCGTGCCGGATCATCTTGTCGCGGAAGCTAAGGGCAGCGTCTCCACACAGGTCGGCTTTGGACGGATCCTGGACGAGATCGCGCGGGCCGGCGGGCCGCTCGCCGATGCCATTGTCACCACCTCGCCGGATGTGACCGTGTCGACCAATCTCGGCCCGTGGGTGAACCGGCGTGGGCTCTTTGCCAGGGAAGCGCTGGCCGACACGTTCCGAAACGAACGCATAGCATCGACGCAGAAATGGGAGTTCGGCACGTCCGGCCAGCACATAGAGCTCGGCATCGCCGAGAACAACCTCTTCATCCTGCTGTCGGCGTTGGGTTTGTCGCATTCGATCTTCGGCAAGCGGCTGCTACCAATCGGCACGCTATACGACCCGTTCATCCAGCGTGGCCTCGATGCGCTCAACTATGCCTGCTACCAGGATGCGCGTTTCCTGCTCGTCGCCACGCCTTCGGGCGTCACGCTGGCGCCCGAAGGCGGGGCGCACCAGTCGATCGCCACCCAGCTGATCGGCATGGCGCAGGATGGGCTCGCGGCCTACGAGCCGGCCTTCGTCGATGAACTGGCCGTCATCATGCGCTTTGCGCTGGACTATATGCAGCGAGACGGCGACAACGTGCAGTCGGAGCGCACATGGCTGCGCGACGAGACCGGCGGATCGGTCTATCTGCGCCTGTCGACACGGCCTGTCGAGCAGATCAGCCGCACCATGACAGTTGAACTCGAGCAGGACATTGTCGATGGCGGCTACTGGTTGCGCCGCCCTGGCCCGAATGCCGATCTGATCGTCGCCTATACCGGCGCCGTCGCGCCGGAAGCGATCGAGGCGGTCGGCATGATGGCGGAGGACCGTCGCGATATCGGTCTGCTGGCGGTGACTTCAGCAGATAGATTGAATGCGGGATGGACGGCGGCGAGCCGGGCGCGCGAACGTGGTCTCGCCCATGCCAGAAGCCATGTCGAAAGGCTGCTCGCAGACCTTCCGGGCCATTGTGCGATCGTCACCGTTACTGATGGCCATCCAGCCTCATTGGGCTGGCTGGGTTCGGTCCACGGGCACCGCACACGTAGCCTTGGCGTCGAACACTTTGGTCAGTCTGGGACGATTGACGATCTCTACAGGCATTTCGGTATTGACGCGAACTCCATCGCGACGGCTGCCGACAGGGTTACCGGTGGCCGGCCGCTCCGCTATTTGAAAGCACTGGATTGATGTCGCCTGTGGTTAGGGTCCAAAGCCCGGCGGTGCGGTTTTTCGGGCATCCGTTCCAGATTGTGCAGCTTCCCACGAACGGCGGGAAATCCGTGCCCCTTCGATGCCAAGCGGGTCCCATTTTGGGCGGCGCGTCTTGAAGCAGAGTAGGAATTTTCGCTGATCGTCGGTGAATTTACAATCATCCAAAAATGCGGCGACCATCGCCGCATTTTTATAGAAAAGCGAACTTCAACCTCTACAATGCTAGGTCGGCCACGCATATCATCCCGCAGCAGAGCCTCCTGATAGGAACCATCTGTGCGAAACCTCAAATCCACTTGCGCTTTATCGCGATGCCGAGGGCCTGGTAGGTGGTCACGACGTTGAGCTTCCGACGAATGTTTTGCAGCTGAAACTCGACAGCTCGCCGACTGACGTTGCGAAGTGCTGCGATATCGTCGTTGGTCTTGCCCTGTAGGAGCCACGCCAGGCATTCCAGCTGATAGCTCGTTAAAGGGGAGGGCGCTGTGCTCATCAGGTCATGGTCATTGCGGCTCTGCAGATAGCCATCAACGAAGGCACCAAGTGTCAGAACGGAGTAACCGTCCGCCAGCATCGTTGTATCGGGTTTCCTGTCACGGGACGAGAAGGTGAAGAGGGCACGCCTTCCGAACCCGTCGAAGATCGGGATAGAGATCCCCGAACGGATACCGAAATTTCGGGCTTCGCCAAAGAAAGTTCGGTGAGACTTTCTTGCGGGAACGGGCAACCCGTTCTCCGACCAGGCATAGGCTCCGCGTCTCGGGGATACCGCTTCGACGACAGGGTCCACCTTGGCGAGACCGCTGTCGAGATAGTGCTTCTGCCACTCCACCGGATAGTTCGACATGCCATACACGTCAGCTTCGTGAACTGAGAGATAGGTGAACCATTCAAAGCCCTGGGCATTTGCGAACCTGCGCAAAGCCTGATCAATGGCGGGCTTGTCTTGCGCTAATTTCAACCAGTCCCGCAGCGTTTCAAACTGTGGCTTTAGAGACTTCATCAACTCTCCTTCGTGCTGCCCCAGCCTCATAAGGTGGTTCTCTTATTCAAGTTCAAGGGAGTGAGATCAACCTCCAAAATACAACCCCCGCTAGAGGACCGTTCATCCCCTGTGGGCTTTCGCAACCTGAACGACCTTCGGAAACCCGAAATGGCCCGCCTACTCGAACCCTGTTTTTTTCGCGTCGTCGAAGCAACGCGGAGAAAAAGGCATGCGGCTTATTGAGGTCCGGAACGGCGAAAACAGGGTAGGCAACAGGCTCATTGATCAAATGCACGCGCTACGAGCGCGCGTGTTCAGGGAACGCCTCGACTGGACTGTAACAGTCGAGGCTGGGCGCGAAGTCGACGAGTACGATGCACTCGATCCGACCTACCTCCTCGCTGTGACGGATGATCTGCACGCTGTCGTCGGCTGCGCCAGGCTTCTCCCAGGCACCGGGCCGACAATGCTGGGCAGAACGTTTCCGATCCTTCTCGATGGCCATCCCATGCCGTGCCATCCTGGAATGATCGAAAGTTCCCGGTTCTGCGTGGACACGGAGCTTGGCATGAAAAATGCGGCCCGAGGACTCCACAAGGCGACGATGGCGCTGTTCACAGGCATTCTCGAATGGTCATTGGTCAATGGCTACACGGAAGTCGCGACCGTCACCGACCTTCGTTTCGAAAGAATTCTCGGCAGGGCGGGTCTACCGTTCAAGCGGCTTGGCGCGCCGCATCCCATTGGAAACACCACCGCGATCGCCGGCATCATTCCCGCAACTCTCGAGAACGCCCTTCGCGTCCAGCCGGAGGGCTACCAACCACTATTCACCAATCACCTCGCGCTCGCGGCGTGAGGATCGGCCATCACACATCGCATCCAGAAAAGATCGCTTCACGATGCCCACGTCGCAATCACACGATCGTCTCGTCCGCAAACTCCGCGAGGCCTTGGGCAGCACGATCTGCAACTCGCTCGATGATGCGCTCGTCGTCGAGATCATGCTCAATCCCGATGGCCAACTATTCGTCGAACGGATCGGCGAACCGATCACGCAGGCAGGCAGCCTGGGGCCGCAGGCAGCCGAGACGATTATTGGCACGGTTGCGCACGCGCTGGGAACTGAAGTGACCCTGAACCGGCCGATCGTCTCCGGCGAGTTGCCGATCGGCGGCCATCGGTTCGAGGGACTGTTGTCGCCAGTGGTCGCAGCGCCGGTCTTCACGATCCGCAAGCGCGCCACGCGGGTTTTCCCGCTCGACAGTTACGTGCGCGACAAAATTATGACCGGGTACCAGGCGTCGGTCATCCGCAACGCCGTCGAGAACCGCATGAACATCATCGTATCCGGCGGCACAGGAACAGGTAAAACCATGCTCACCAACGCGGTGATTGGCGAGATGGTCAGCCTGACGCCGGAACACCGGCTGGTCATTCTCGAGGATACGGCAGAGATCCAATGCGCGGCTGAAAACGCGGTCGCCCTCCATACGACGGACGCCGTGGATATGAGCCGGCTGCTCAAATCCACGATGCGTCTGAGACCGGATCGGATCATCGTCGGCGAGGTCCGCGACGGGGCAGCTCTCACGTTGCTCAAGGCCTGGAATACAGGCCATCCCGGCGGCATCGCCACCGTTCACGCGAACAGCGCGCTTTCAGCGTTGAGGCGTCTCGAGCAACTGACAGCCGAGATCAGCTCGAACCCGATGCCAGAAATCATCGGCGAGGCGGTTGACCTGGTCATCTCGATCGAACGAACGCCAAAGGGCCGTCGTGTTCGAGAATTGCTGGTCATCGAAGGATACCGCAACCGCCAGTACCGCATCGAATCCCACGGCAGCGAAGAGGGGCACCGCCATGTCGCGTAAAGCGATCAAAGTAGCATTTGGATTGATCGGATTTTCTACCTTACTCGGCCGACCAGCATTCGCTGCTGGGGGAGGGGGCGGACTACCCTGGGAGGGTCCGCTCCAACAGATTCAGCAGTCGATCAACGGACCGGTCGCCGGGACAATTGCACTGGCAGCCGTGGCGATCGCCGGGGCGATGCTGATCTTTGGCGGCGAATTGAACGATTTCGCACGACGGCTGGTCTATGTCGTACTCGTTGCGGGCATCCTTCTCGGCGCCACGCAGATTGTCGGGCTGTTCGGCGCCGGCGGCGCATCGATCGGCGCGTCCATGGAAACAGACGTTGATGGACGGGCGTCCGCGTTCTCGACGGCCGGTACCGATGGCTGAGCGTGTCAGCCACCTCCACCGCGTGAGGATCCATCGCGCGCTTTCCCGTCCGAACCTCTTGTTCGGCGCAGACCGGGAGCTGGTGCTCGTGACGGGCTTGGCAAGCGTCATCCTGATCTTCGTCGTTCTGACTTGGTTCTCCGTGCTGTTTGGCATGGCGATCTGGATCTTCATCGTCGGCATGCTCCGGATGATGGCAAAGGCCGATCCCATGATGCGGTCCGTCTATATGCGCCACATCCGTTACAGGCCGCACTACCGGCCGACCTCGACGCCCTGGCGGGCATACTGACCACGGACGTCGATCATGGTTGCGCTCAGAAAATTCCGCAGTTCCAGTCCATCGTTTTCGGACCTGCTCCCCTACGCGGGTCTCGTGGACAACGGCATCCTTCTCCTCAAGGACGGCTCGCTGCTTGCCGCCTGGTACTTTGCCGGGCCTGATTCCGAAAGCTCGACCTATTTCGAGCGCAACGAGATTTCGCGCCAGATCAACGCGATCCTCGCTCGCCTCGGCACAGGCTGGATGATCCAGGTTGAAGCCGTGCGCGTGCCCACCACCAGCTACCCGCAGCGCGAGGACACAAATTTTCCCGACCCTGTAAGCACGGCGATCGACGACGAGCGGAGAAGACATTTCGAGGCCGAGAGCGGCCATTTCGAGAGCCGCCACGCGATCCTACTCACCTACCGCGCGGCAGAGAAGCGCAGGTCATCGCTGGCAAAGTATGTTTATTCCGACGACGCCTCGCGCAACGAGGGCTTTGCCGACACCGTTCTGGGGCATTTCCGGTCTGCAATTCGCGAGTTCGAACAGTACATGGCTAACGTGCTGTCGATCCGGCGCATGGTCACGCAGGAAACACTCGAGCACGGCGGGACCCGGATCGCAAAGTATGACGAACTCCTGCAGTTCGTCCGCTTCTGCATCGTCGGCGAGAACCATCCGATCAGGCTGCCGGCGATCCCGATGTATCTCGATTTCCTGGTGACGGCCGATTTCCATCACGGCCTGTCGCCACTGGTCGACGACCGCTATCTCGCCGTGGTGGCGATCGACGGATTCCCGGCCGAAAGCTGGCCCGGCATCCTTAACTCGCTCGACCTAATGCCGCTGACCTATCGCTGGTCGTCGCGCTTCGTATTCCTCGACGCGATAGAGGCTCGCCAAAAACTCGAACGAACCCGCAGGAAGTGGCAGCAGAAGGTGCGCCCTTTCTTCGACCAGCTTTTTCAGACGAACTCCCGATCGATCGACCAGGATGCCGCCATGATGGTCACCGAGGCTGAGGATGCGATCGCTGAATCGTCATCGCAGCTCGTCGCCTACGGCTACTACACGCCGGTCATCGTCATGTTCGATCAGGACGAGCGGCGGCTTCGCGACAAAGCGGAAGCCGTGCGTCGGCTTGTTCAAGCCGAAGGCTTCGGCGCGCGCATCGAGACGCTCAATGCAACAGAGGCCTGCCAGGCAACTGGTATGCCAATATCCGCGAGCCGCTGATCAACACGCGCAATCTCGCCGACCTTATCCCGCTGAACGCAGTATGGTCGGGAAGTGCTGTTGCTCCGTGTCCGTTCTACCCGGAGAATTCCCCGCCGCTCTGCCAGGTCGCATCGGGCTCGACGCCATTCCGGCTCAACCTTCACTCCGGCGATGTCGGTCACACCCTGATCTTCGGCCCCACCGGTTCTGGCAAGTCGACGCTGCTCGGCCTGATCGCGGCGCAGTTCCGGCGATACAAGGGCGCACAGATCTTCGCGTTCGACAAAGGAAGGTCGATGCTGCCGCTGACGCTCGCTGTCGGCGGTGATCATCACGATGTCGGGGCAGGAGAGGGACTCTCCTTCTGCCCGCTGTCCGAACTCGGCTCCGATGCCGACCGCGCCTGGGCCGCGGAGTGGATCGAGTCCTTGATCGCGCTGCAGGGCGTGAAAATCACGCCAGAGCATCGCAATGCCATATCCCGGCAGTTGGGCCTCATGGCGAAGTCCGAAGGCAAATCCCTCTCCGACTTCCTGTCAGGTGTGCAATTGCGGGAGATCAAGGACGCACTTCACCACTACACCGTCGACGGTCCGATGGGGCACCTGCTCGACGCCGAAGCCGACGGTCTGACGCTGTCGTCATTCCAGACATTCGAGATCGAGCAGCTCATGAATATGGGCGACCGGACCCTCATTCCGGTTCTGCTCTACCTGTTCCGTCGTATCGAGAAGCGCCTCACTGGATCGCCCAGTCTCATCATCCTCGACGAGGCCTGGCTGATGCTCGGACACCCCGTGTTCCGCGACAAGATCAGGGAGTGGCTCAAAGTCCTGCGCAAAGCGAATTGCGCGGTCATCCTCGCAACGCAGTCGATCTCGGATGCCGAGCAGTCCGGCATCATCGACGTGCTGAAAGAATCCTGTCCAACGAAAATTTGCTTGCCCAACGGGGCTGCCAGGGAGAGCGGCACCCGGGAGTTCTATGAACGGATAGGCTTCAACGAGCGACAGATCGAGATCGTCGCGACAGCCCTTCCCAAGCGTGAATATTACGTCGTCTCGCCCGACGGGCGCCGGCTGTTCGACATGGCGCTCGGTCCCGCAACACTGTCCTTCGTCGGCGCTGCCGGCAAGGACGACCTCAAGCGCATCCAGGAATTACGCGACGTTCACGGCCAGCATTGGCCCGCCTTTTGGCTAAAGCAAAGAGGAATCGAGAATGCCGACACTATGCTCCAATCGTAACGGCGGCGCACGGCGAAGCTCACATGGTCCATTGGTCTTGATCCTTGCGGCAAGCCTAGCATCAACCTCGGTAGCTTCTATCCCTGCCAATGCCGGCGCAATGACTGGCAACGCGACGGAATGGACCCAGCTGCTCAACAATTCAGAACTCGTCGGCCTCGTCGGCCAATCGGCCGAGCAAATCCAGAACCAGGTCACGCAGATCACGCAGCTTGCCGAGCAGATCCAGAACCAGATCCGCATCTATGAAAACATGCTGCAAAATACGGCGAAACTCCCTTCCCAGGTTTGGGGTCAAGTCGAGAACGATCTCGGCAAACTCCAAGGCGTCGTGAACCAGGGGGAGGGGATCGCCTTTTCAATGGGCAACATCGACGATGTCCTGAAGCAGCGGTTCAAGAGTTATTCCGACTTCAAGACCAACCTGCCGGAAGGACAGGACTTTTCCAGCGCGTGGCAAAGCTGGTCCGATACCAACCGCGACACGATCGCCGGCACACTGAAGGCGGCCAACCTGACGGCCGAACAGTTTTCCACCGAAGAGGCCACGATGAGCCAACTCCGCTCGATGTCGGAGACGGCTGATGGGCAGATGAAGGCTCTCCAGGTCGGGCATCAGATCGCGACCCAGCAGGTAGCCCAGACCCAGAAGCTGCGCGGATTGCTGGCTCAGCAAACGACCATGATGGGAACCTGGTTGCAGTCCAAACAAGTGGAGAAGGATCTCGCACAAGCGCGACGGGAGAAATTCTTCAATGCCCCAACGCGTGACATTCGCAGCGGCCAGACCATGGAGCCGCGCTGGTGAGCAACCGTCCATACCTCGGTTTGGCCCTCGCGTTCCTATTCAGTTTCTTCGCGGGAGGTATTGTTGTGTGGGCATGGGCGACGACAACCAAGATGCCAGCAACAAGTTCGTCGTCGTCTCCTATAACACCATCAGCATCGGATGCCGAACACCCCAACCGAGTGGAGAAATTCTTTGGCGGTGACCCGGGTCGCAATGTCCGAAATGGACAGGAAATGAAGCCGCGATGGTAACGAAATCAAGACGTGAGTTCGGGTTCGTCGCCGTAACCGCCGCTGCCCTTGTACTGTTGGCGTGCGCTCCCGCCCTTGCCCAGGAAGGCTCGGTGCTGACAACGCTGGAGAACTCCGTCGTCACCGCCGCCAAGGATTGGGAAACGACCGTGATGGATGCCGCCCGTTCCCTGTTCTGGATCCTTGCTGGGATAGAGATCAGCATCGCCGCGGTGTGGCTTGCCATAAATGCTGCCTCCCTCGATGCATGGTTCGCCGAGCTGGTTCGACGGATCATGTTCGTTGGGCTTTTCGCGTTCATGCTCGAACGAGGGCCAAGCTTCGCCAAAGCAATCGTCGACAGTCTCTTCCAGATAGGTGCTAACGGTGGATCAGCGTCGCCCGCCAACGTCTTCGACGCCGGCATACGTGTCGCTTCAAAGATGTCCGAGCAGGCGAAGTTCGGCTTGTTCGAAGACAACGCACTGGCGATCGCCGCGGTCTTCGCCATGATCGTGGTGGTCGTCTCTTTCTCCCTTGTTGCCGCGATCTTCGTTGCGGTCATGGTCGAGATGTATGTCGGCTTGCTTGCTGGCATGATAATGCTTGGCCTTGGGGGCTCATCTTTCACCAAGGACTTCGCTGTTCGCTATCTAGTCTACGCCTTATCGGTTGGTATGAAGCTGATGGCGCTGGTCATGATAGCCCGTATCGGGTCCGAGGTGCTGCTCGGTTTAGCGGAAGCACCAACCGCGACATCGGACCAGTTCATCACAACGCTTGCGATCGCCGGCATATCAGTCGTGGTCTTCATCATCGCGATGTACGTGCCAAACATAATTCAAGGCGTGGTCCAGGGCGTCTCTGTCACCGGCGGCATGGAAACGATACGTCACGGCGGGCAGGCAACTTCGGCTGGTCTTGGCGCCGCTGCTCTTGCGTATGGCGGAGCGAGGGCCGGCGCTTCCGCCTACTCCGAAGCCCGACAGTCGGGAACATCATTCGGTCCTGCCGCAGTTAAGGGCGTGTTCTCAGGTGTCGGATCGGCAGGCGGTGCATTGGCATCCGCTGCAAAGGCACAGGCGATCGGCGCACCTGGGTCTTATGGGACGTCAACACTCGGCTTGGCCAACGCCAAGCTCGATGCCGGTCGCTCGGCGCCCAAACAACGTCCGGGTTCTAGCAACTCCGGTCCGGCTCCCAAGAAGTGACCCCTCACACAGGATCGAGACCAGCACAGATGGCCAGAAGCGACCATCCCGACAATCCCTATCTTGCCGCCCGGCAGGAATGGAACGAGCGCTACGGAAGCTATGTGAAGGCTGCGCGCGCCTGGCGCATCGTCGGCATCACCGGCATGACCATGGCGGTGATCGGCTTCTCCTACGCGCTCTATCAGGCCTCACAGGTAAAGCTGGTGCCCTATATCGTCGAGGTCGACAAGCTCGGCGCGGCAGCCGTCGCCGGCTATCCGCAGCAGATCGAGTACGCCGACCCCCGCGTCGTTCGCGCGACCCTTGGCGGCTTCATCACATCCTTCCGGTCGATCACGCCGGATGCGGTCGTCCAGAAACAATACATCGACCGCACCTACGCACTGCTGCGGACTTCGGATCCCGCTACGGAAAAGATCAACAGCTGGTTTCGAGGAAATTCGCCGTTCGAGAAAGCCAAGACCGCGACGGTGGCGATCGAGGTGAACAACGTCGTCGCCCTGTCGAACCAGAGCTATCAGGTCGACTGGACCGAATTCGAACGCGACCGCAAAGGCAAGGAGACAGCTACCCGCCGTTTTCGAGGCATTGCCACCGTTACGCTCACCCCACCGCAGGATGAGGAAATCATCCGCCTGAACCCAATCGGGTTGTATCTTCGCGATTTCGATTGGACCGCGCAACTATGACTTCCTTGAGGTTCTCATCATGACCCCATCATCCGTGCGTGCTGGAGCGCGCATCGCTATGCTCGCACTGTCATCGGCGTCGATCTGGGCCTCGATGGCAGCGGCTCAAGATATGAGCGCCAACGAGACGAAAGGCACCAGCATATCCGGGAAGTGGCGGGGCTCGCGCGGTCTGGTGACCAAGGGCGCCGATGGAAAAGTCATCTTCCTTTTTGGCGAGGTGCAGCCGTCCGTTGTCTGCTCACCGCTGCAGGTTTGTGACGTCGAGTTGCAGGCTGGCGAGGTCGTTCGCGATGTCCTGGTAGGCGACACCGTGCGTTGGAAAGTTGAACCAGCAACATCCGGCGCGGTCGGCGGCCAGTCGGTCCATTTGATCGTCAAGCCCTCCGAACCCGACCTTGTCTCGTCGATGGTCGTGACAACGTCGCGGCGGACCTATCATATCCAGCTAAAATCACACCAGACCCAGTACATGGCCCGCGTTGGGTTCGAATATCCTGAGGACGTCAATCAGAAGTTCGCCGAAATCAACGCACGGATGGAGGCGAGTACGATTCCGGGTGCAGGCGTCCCGGCGGAGAACCTCAACTTTGGCTATCGGACGAGCGGTCGGGCTCGGTGGAAACCGAGCCGCGTCTATTCGGACGGGACCAAGACCTACATCCAGTTCCCGTCGTCCTTTGGCAGTCAGGATGCGCCTGTCCTCTTCGTCGTCTCGGGGGGCGAGAACCGGATCGTCAACTACCGGA
Organism: Mesorhizobium sp. P2_H9; assembly: GCF_056403215.1. Taxonomy (NCBI): domain Bacteria; kingdom Pseudomonadati; phylum Pseudomonadota; class Alphaproteobacteria; order Hyphomicrobiales; family Phyllobacteriaceae; genus Mesorhizobium; species Mesorhizobium sp. P2_H9. The sequence continues at coordinate 197,697 of NZ_JBFUFX010000013.1, forward strand.
TGAAAGGCACGATGATGGTCGTCGACTACATGGTCGACCGCGCTGTTCTGATTTCCGGCGTCGGCTGGAAGCAGGAGAAGATCACCATCAAGCGGGAAGGATGATTGTGACCAGTGTTCGCGTGATCGGATCATTCAAATCGCTCGCCCGGATTGCGGGGGTCGCCGTGATATGCATCGGTATCAGCGCTTGCCAGACGGCAGGCGAGACCGATCCTACTGCAAGCATAGACAAGACGGATCTTTCTCCCGCCGCTGCCAATGCGATTGCCGGCGACATGGTGAGCAAACTCGCTGAGGTCGTCGGTCCGGCAAACGGAACAGTGGTCCTCAAATCCGATAGTTCACCCTTCGGCAAAGCCCTGGCACCCGCCCTGAAGGGTTGGGGCTATGCCGTGGCAACACCTGACCAGAAAACAGACGACAACAAACTCATTCAACTTGCCTATGTCATGGACAGTTTCGAGGGCAACGTGCTCGCCCGCCTGTCGACGCCGAGCATTGATCTTGGCCGTGCCTATGCGGTGACGGGCACGGGTGCCATGCCTTCGAGCCCGCTGTCCATCATGCGGCGCAACTAGGAAAGGGAGATCGAATGTCCTCACTCGATATCTCACCAAAGGCTACGGACGATGGTGACGGTGCGCCCCGCATTCAGCGCCTTAACCGGTTGCCGGTGATCGCGGCAATCGTTCTCGCGATCCTGTTCTTCGGCGTCATCATCTATGGGCTTTCGACCCGGGGCCTTCCGTTTCGCGGAGATGATGGCATCGGCTCGGCATCGAACTCCCCACCCGCGCGCGATTTTGCCGACCAACTCAAGCGGGGTGTAACGAATGGCGTCATCGATGCGCCAGTCGAACCTTCTGTCTTCCAGCCGGCGCCAGCACCACAGCCCACCACCGCCCAGCTGGCCAATCCGTTCAAGCCGGCGCCGGCGACAAATGAATCTGTTGCCCCGCCGCAGCCGGCGCTTGAACCGGAGCGCATCTGGCGGGCTCGGCTCGATCGTGAACTCGATGAACAATATCTGCGCGAGCGGCATCGCCAGCGCATGGCTCGTGTTCAAGCAAATGATGCAGCCTATGATTCACCGATCGCCGTCAACATCGGCCGGCAAGGTCAACAGAATGAAGGCAAGGATATCCCTGCTGATGCAGGCGGAACGAACTCGCCCGGAGCCAGCGCGGCCAATCTCTATGCCGAGGCAATGCGTGCCGGTCTTGCCGACCAAGCCGGGGGCAACGCGAACGGCCAGGGCGCAAAGGCCGACTTCTTCAACCAGGATATCAAGGATCTCGGCTACCTGCCCAACCAGGTCGTCCCTCAGCTCTCACCCTATGAGCTCAAGCGGGGTTCGGTTATCCCCGCCACGCTGGTCACCGGCGTCAACTCGGACTTACCGGGACGCATAGCCGCGCAAGTCTCGCAAAACGTTTATGACAGTGCCACCGGTCATCGCCTGCTCATTCCGCAGGGCGCAAAGCTGTTCGGCAGATACGATTCGAGCGTCACCTTCGGCCAAAAGCGGGTGCTGGTCGTATGGACCGATATCATTTTCCCGAATGGCGCGACGCTGCAGATCGGCGGCATGGCCGGAACGGATGCTCAAGGGTACGGCGGCTTCAAGGACAGGGTGAACAATCACTACCTGCAAATATTCGGGTCGGCGGTCCTGATTGCAGCTATCGGCGCCGGCGTCGACATGGCGATCCCCGAAGATCGCAACGCCCTCGGTTCTGAAAACAGTGCCGAGAATTCAGCGAGAAGGTCCTTCGCGGAAACCTTCGGCCGTGTGACCGAGCGGACGATCTCGAAGAACAGCGACGTTCAGCCGACACTCGAAATCCGGCCGGGCTACAAGTTCAACATCCTGGTCGATCAGGACGTCGTGTTCCCGGGTGCTTACAGATCCTGAATCGCAGTCATGTCATCGGCAATTTCTGAATCTTCGAACACGGCCTGACCAAGAAGCACAATCGTGCCTTCGAGAGGTCACCGTATTGTCATGCGTGCCAGACCCTCGCCGCGTCGTGAAGATAGATGCCTCTGAACGGTCCGTTTAGGGATGTTGGCTCGCGCCACCAGGCGCATCCTTCCGCCAGATATGGGCTGTACGCCTTAAGAATGTCAGATTTGGCGCGCTACGTGAACGCGTATTAAGTGCTTGCATAGACTGCCACAAGCAGTTCTGCGCAGCATGCGAAGTAGGCACCCTAACCGCGCCCTTATGTTACATTAAAGATAATTAATTGGCGCCGATCTTTAAAATCTTTCTGAGTTCTCCTACTTGATTCATAAGAGTTAGTAATTGCGTTGCAGTGCATAAGGTTTCCTTTCAAACTTATGAGGACCAGAATGCCTAGCTTAGCGCTTTCCCGCAGTCTCCCTGATATGTCAGCACAGATCGCCCTAGGGCCAAATCTGAAGATCGATCATCACCACCACCATTCGCAGAAAGCGCCCGTCTCGGATGCGCTTCAGCCGAAAGAACCTTATTTTGAAAGGCTTCGGCGGAAGCTTTCATGGAGCAGTGTTGTCACCGCTTTTAAAGGGGTGGCCTGGGCGACGGGCGGAACGATCGCAACCTTTTCAATTGCGCTGAACTTCGTACCAGTCTGGGTGCTGCCTAGCATCAACGCCGCTGCCGCCGCGGTCCATCTCCAGGGCATCTATGAAGGGGTGACAAATGAGCCGAGGGAGAACGCGCCTGACCAAGGGACACTAAGAAATCGCATGAAATTTGCCTATGAATTTCAGTTGATGGGCCTTGACCACAAGGGCGGGGTCATGGGGCGTTTCAGGACTGACGCGAGCTCGCAGGCGAACGTTTCGGAACCCGATGCCGAATGGTGGCAGCTGCGCGGTATCTCGGACGGAAAAGCTGCTGACTTGACCATTTCCGATACCGATGGATTTGTCCTCGGCAACATCCACATCGTCAAGGATTCGGCTGCCGAAGGATCGATTTGGGCCGGCCACATCACCGCCTACGATACGAGCGTCTCGAAGGAAGGCTTGGTACAATCTCCTATTCTGATCAATCCAAACATTTACGATGCGAAGTCAAAGACGCTCCTCGATCCTTACCTCAATGAGCCAAGTGTGCTGGTAAAACCTCACTTGGGGTCATAAACCGCAGACTGTAAGCCTCAATCGCCCGCTACCATTTCGCATCCGGAGCTTGCGTTTCAGGCGGCAACCCTCCGCCGGGGTCGATCAGTCCCGACCCCGGGCGCTATGCTGACGCTGCTAAGACCGCCGCGTCATACCGGTTCGAACCGGCCTGAGTACGGAACGGCGTGTCCCCGTCAAGGGGCAGCTCCGTGCTTGCCCTCTGTACCCCTTTTCCATGAAGTCCCGAGTGCGGCGGTTGCCTCAGCTTGGCCTTGGCGAGCTCAGCCAGCTAGCAAGCGGAGCCGGCTCATTCCGCCATGAAGAACTGACGCCGCAATTGCTTCGGACCCGCCTTGAAGTTGGCGGGCACCCACTCCTTGGATTGTTCCTTGAGGTAGCCGGCGTTGGGATCGTGCTTCCCCTCATCTGTCAACTTGCGCACGATGTAGCGGGAATAGAGGTGGTCAAAAATGCGCATGAATTCGCCGAAATAGATATCCGCAACCCGGGTATTGCCGCGAATGACAAGCATGTTCTCGTCATTGGCGTTTTGCGAAGGCTTGCTGAAATTGGCCGTGCCGGTCACCACGATGGGATCCTTGCTGAGCGGATCGGCCAGGATGAATTTGTCGTGGATATAGAGATTCTTGTTGAAACCCGTGAGTTGCTCTCCAAGAAAGTTCTCCATATCGCCTGCCTGAAGCTTGGCACCAGGGGCAATCACCGTGTTGCGAATGCGGTAGACGTCGTCCTCGAAGAGCTTTCCCGGGTTCTTGTCGAACACCGCGTAGCGGAGGGTTCCGTCGTCTTCCAGCAAGGCCTTTCGGAGCAGTTCGTCGAGATTGAAGGCAATGGTCGCACAGGCGATCCTATTTGCCCCACCGATGAGGTCCGCAAACCACTGCAAGGTCTTGTCGTCGCCCTTGCTATCCCGAGGGCAAAACAGTGTAAGAATACGATCCTCTGGCGGGGCCTCGCCTGGCGCGGGTGTGGGCTCCACCTTCACGTTGGCGGCCTTCAAGTCCTTCGTTGCGACATCCGGCTCAGCCAATTGTGTCCAGAAATCGAGATAGCGCTGCGCGATCTCGGCGTCCCAGATGACGTGGCCGACATTTGAGTGACCGAAGATGCCGCCGGCCGAGATGTTTGTCGAACCTGTCCACACCGCAATCGGCTTTTCCTTCTCCAACAGCACGATGAATTTGTTGTGGCGAATGCCAGCCCTCACTTTTTGCGGCTTGCACAGGTCGGCAATGCCGACGTGGTTGATCATCGTCTCGTTGTCATCCTTGTAGGATTGGGCCTCGTAGCGGATGCTGACGTCGGCCCCCGCTGCGGCCGCCTCCTTGAACGCGAGCCCGACCGGAGCGTAGTGGAACTCGTAGAGCATCGCCCGGAGTGCAAAGTTCTTGGCCGTCTTCTTTTTCGCAGCAAGGCCGATAAAGCCGGTGAGCGCTTCAAAGAGACCTCGCGACAGCCACACCATCGGATCCGACTTGGGTGCATTCTCATCGAGTTTCTGGTCGCCGAATTTCCGAGCGAAGGCTTGTGACCCGGCCACACCGCGATTGAAATAGATATCGTGGCTCGGGCTTCCATCTGCAGCTTCAGCATCCACCTCGGCTTCGGTGGTGACGGTGACTGTGGTCGACGACGCATCGTCGAGCGTCAGCATCTTGGGTTGGCCGTAGACCGGCACGACCTTGAACCGATAGGTGGTGGCTGGTTGCGGGGTATAGTCCCCCCATTGAAACGTTTGCGCGGGATGTTCTGAAGTTGGAACCGGGGTTCCAGGAGCAAGCCCTTCATCCTTGTGACGAAAACGCTTGGTGCCACGGAGGTAGTACCGCGCCACGTCCTTTCCGTTCGTCCCAACCTCGGTGCGTTCAATGGCGAACCCCATGAGCCCGTCGCGTTTGGCCTCCTGTCCAGCAACAAAATCCCAGGCGAGCGTCACCACATGCAGCCCGCCAATCGCACGAACGGCCAACACTTGACCGACCTCTGTCTTACGCATTTTGCCCCCTTGCCGCAGCGATAGACGGGATGTCCAGCTGCTGAACCTTTTCGTATCCTTGATTGGCTATCGTCCCCTTAGAGATGGCGGCCTCAAGCGGCGCCATCCAACACATGCGGACACGTTGCCCCGGTGTCATCGCCCCCATTATATTTCTGCGGGCCGCCCGCTGTACATGGCACATCAGCACATCCTAAAGAATGACTCAAGACATAGAGACGCAAGAAACGCCAAATCGTAGTTCCATCAATCCCACTATGAACGGGGTCGTACGTCAGTTGTCAGTTCGGTAATCGTTAGAAGCTTAGTCTGCTAATGTTTTTATTCCACTCCTGGCACACGCTCGCACCGCGAAAGGCCAGTCGACTTTCAAGACGTGCAAGGTGCTTTTGGCGATGGAATAATTTTTCACCAGGAGATGTGCTTATTTGCCTATTTCTGCAGTAAGGTGAGGACATTCGATGAAAGCGGGGAGGGGATTTTGAATCGTGTTATCGCACTGGCAGTAGTGGTATGTCTTGCGGCCTTTCCGGCGAGGGCTTGGGGACCAGAAGGTCATTCGGTCGTTGCAATGCTTGCCGAGGCAAGGCTCACGCCGGCGGCAAAGACCAAGATCCGCAGAATCCTGTTTGGAGCGCCCCTTGTGACCGGCGCCATCATGGCCGATGACATTCGGATTTCGCGCCCGGAGACCGCCCGCTGGCACTTCGTGGACATTCCCTTTGATGAGGACCACTTTGATGCAGCGCGAGATTGTGCGCTTGAAGTGACCGGCGACTGTGTCGTGGCAGCGATCGCGCGCGAAGAAGCACTCATCATAAATCCAGAGGCGTCGCCCTTCGACCGCGCAGACGCGCTCAAGCGACTGGTCCATTTCGTGGGAGATATTCACCAGCCGTTTCATGCGATCGAACGCTTTACGGACGGCGAATCCGATCAAGGCGGCAACCTGGTGAAGGTCACGTTCTTTGACGACAAGAAGGCCAATCTGCATTCAGTCTGGGACAGCGGCCTTATCCTCCACGCAAACCTCACCGCAGAGCAATATGTCGACCACCTAGCCGCAGATGTCCTTCCGAAGCTGACACCGGCCGACGTCGCCGAAGCTGATCCCGTCAAGTGGGCGGAGGCAAGCCACCTGATCGCCAAATCGGCGTACGTCGCAAACAACGCGGTATTGGGCGACGACTATTTCAAAGCACACATAACTGACGTCGACCGGCAGTTGGGGTTGGCAGCCGTGCGGCTAGCGGCCGTGCTTGAAGCGTTACCGGATCTCAGCGCCCCCGCCTATTTTTCGTTTGATCAGCCGGGGCCGGGCAACAGCCCCAGCAACTCCTTTGTTTTCAAGCTGGTCGACCAGAAGATTATTGCCGCTGCCAGGGCCATCCTGAAGACCAGCATGGACCGCCATGTGCAGGGAACCATCGTCGTGGCGAAGGCGCCCTACAATCCAAAATGGTCCTATTCCCTTGTCCCCGCCAGCATCAGTTTCTTCGAGCAGGCGATCGAGATTTGTGACGCGAACATGGCCCAGGTCGAGCAGCATCTCGATGAGATTGGTGGCAGTTACCTGCCTAAGGCGCACTGGTGCCCATGGAGCTCGGTGCTAACCGCGGAAGTTACCGGCAAAATCGATCCGGTGACTGAAGAGCCAAAGCCCTGACGAAACGCATGGCCCGGGAGGGCGAGCTGAAGCGTCGCCCGCGGCACTATGCTGACGCTCAGACCACCCTGTCGGATCGGTCTCAGAGCCAAAACCGGCTTCTCCGATGGAATGCCTCTGACCGGTTGACGGACATTCCACCGGCTACACCCTGTATACCCTTTGACCGCTTCCATGGCTGTGCCGATAGGGTTGGGTTCCCGCCAAGCCTGAACCATCGCTGAGTCTGTCCTGAATGCCGGCACCCAGGGCTGGGTATGGGCGAGGCGCTGGAGAAAGCGGTTGAAGTGCTTCGAACAAAATATCGAAAGACAAGCTAGTCGACGAAGCCGAACCAGCGCTCGGCGAAAGCTGGCGCTTTACTTAAATCATTCCCATTCCTCATAGTCCTCAGCGTCGCGTGCAGCAGGTCGCTGCACGACTACCCAGAAGGAGGAGGCGGGACCAGCCAAAAAACCGACCGTGTCTCATAAATACTACAGCTTCCTAAGAGACAATTGGCTTACTACTCGCACAATACCTAGCATCACGATTGAGCCAAGGGGGGCCGCATAAGATGATGAGGTTTGCGCGAGTTGCTGTATTTGCGATGAGCTGTACAGGTCTCGCAAGCTGCGGGACACAGGTTCCTCGTATAGAGGAAATGCCATTCGGTCAGGGCGAAGAGCAGCTGCTGATCCAAGCCATTATCCAGAGCGTGCATTGTGATCTGAGCAATGCGGTCAAAGAGTTCATAAAGGCGGATATTGACCATCCGCCAAGGGCCGCAGCGTGGTTCGACAGCTGGGGCATCCAGATGGCCCTAACTCTGACGATCGAGGAAAAAACCACGCTTAATCCTGGTCTAAAATGGAAGGTTCCGACGCCCGTCGTGTCCGCGTTAACACTCGGGGCCTCCGCTACGGGGACCGCAACCGCAACGCGGATGGATAAGTCGAACTACTTTTACACCGTGAAAGAGCTCCGGACGATGGACTACTGCAAGTCCGGGCTTCAGCCGGCACGTGGTTCGCACTCACCGCTGATAAAAAACGATCTGCGACTGGGTGACTTCCTGTTCGAACAATTATCGCCCTCAGCGACGCGGGTAGCTGCTTTTCCAGATTCAGCGAAGGGGGTCTTCAAGCAGAATGTCCTGCAGCATGAAGTGAAGTTCCAAGTGTTGACCGCAATCGGCGTCACGCCGACCGTAACGCTGGTGCGGGCATCGTTCAACGACACCGGCACAACCTTCGATACACGGCGGGACAGAACCAGTGACCTGCTCATCACCATGGGCCCGCTCGATCCATCCCAGCAGAATCCTTCACTCGCGCCGGAGGCTGAGAACGCTCATCTAGCTCAACAAATCAAGGCAGCAGTGTCCACAAATTAGTGCGGCCGATCAAAGCAACAATCATGTTGCACACTGCGCTAAAAAATAGGGAGCAGGTATGGACAAGAAACAGAAAAACCTGAGGCGGATGCGGACCGGGCGCCGGAAAGCCCGCCTGGCAAAGTTGGGACAATTGACACTGAGCTTGCAGCCACTTGCCAACGACCCTCATCGACTGGCGCTTCTGGAGTGGCATGGTCCGAGCAAGCAGTTGGTCGCCAATATCGTCCGAGCCGAGGAGGCGAACCTCATCCTCGCAACGGCCAAACGACCGACGATCACGCCCATCAGAGGTGACCCTTCGCACGTTATACGTTGCGATTGGGTGGATGGCTCGGGTTGGCATTGCGACATCATCAGCGTGAACGACCCGCGAGCTCATCCCTGAATAATACGGGAGATTCTCAGCGTCGGCTTTGAACAGAGCGGCATCCTCAAGGCGCAACGCATATGAGACATTCGATTATAGTTGCATAACATACATTATGGAACCGAAATTAATCTATATTATTCAGACACTTATACACCAAACCTGAATTGAATTATTGGAAGAGCCAGGCATCAACGCTTTCGGTGGCCGCTCATAGAACCTTGGCCTCGCCATCTTTCAGATGGACTAGTCTTGCAGCTTTCAGAACGTCCGGACCTTTAGCGATCAGACGGAGGCCTTGCTCCGGCAAAATATCGCCGGCTAAGGCTTCGGCTTCGTCGAGGCTTCGCGCCACTGCAATAATGTGGACTTTGAGCACGCCGTTGGGCATGCCCATATCGGTACGGCTGTGTTCGAAGCGAAAGCCATCATAGGGAGAGTCAGTCATTGACCCTATATGACATTGCGAATGCGTCACTTCAAAGGCCAGATTTCAAACTAACCTACTACCCACGATCGCCCTAGTGCGACTGGTGATAGTGTTCTTCCACATCCGGAACGTTGAGCTAGACTGGAAGCCCCACGAACGGATTCTGATACCGAACTCCGAGCGGTCTGAAATCCTTTTCATTGTCCGTGAGCACGATCAGATCGTGTTGCTTAGCTGTGGCAGCAATCGCGATATCCTCGAAACCGGGCGAGATGCCAGCTCCGCGGGCGACTGCCATGAGTTGCCCGGCTATCGTTGCCGTCTCGAGATCAAGAGGCAGAATACGGCTACCGTAGTAGTGACGAATTTCTCCCCACCATTCAGCGAGCGCTGCCGCTTTTTTGGTGCCACCGGTTCGCTTGGCGTTCGCAATACCGTCCTCGATCTCAGCCGAGGTGATGACGGACAGCCAAAGGTCGGACGATCGCTCGACTATCCAGGCAACCAGTCTTTTGTCGGAGGGTGTCCTGCATCTCGACGGGGCAAGCAAACTGACGACATTCGTATCCAGAAGGTACAACGTCAGAACGCCGGATCACGCAGAGCCCGCGCAGGCTTTCGGCTTCGCGGTGGCAGGTCACCATCCTCCAAGGGCGAGTTTGTGAGCAGCCAACCCAGCGATGGCACACGGGAAAGGCGCTCGTAGTCCGCATAGCTGATTACGACAGCCTCTCTTTTGCCGTGACGGGTGACAACCGTCGGTGCGCCTGCAACCGCTTCGTCGACAACATGCGAGAACGTCGCCTTCACGTCTTTGAGCTGAACTTCTTTCATCTTGATAACCATGTGACCAAAGTAGTCATATAGCTTATGAAGCGCGCCTTGACAAGAAGGCCGTAGCCTAACGCGATCGACCAGTCCCTCGATATGACCGGGCCTTCCTCCATCAGCGATTGATCGCCAAGAGAAGCGCCAAGCCGAACAGAGACGCCCAGGCTTGTGCGCTCGCCTCTTGGGTCGCGAGGATGCTGGTGCTTGACGTCCACCAGCCATTTGCGGTCGCGACGATGATGTCCGGGCGATGGAGAAGGGATTGTAGCACCGGCCAGACGATGAGCTGCTCGTAGCAGATCAGCGGCGCAACCTTCACGCCCTCTACATCGACGACAGGATTGGCAAAGACATACGCCCTCGCCCCGCTGCGCTGCCCGACCCAGGCGAGCCATGGCTGCCACATGGAGATCGGAACCGGCATGCGCTCACGATAGAGGATTTCACTTCTCTCGGCCGAGATTCGCATCATGACGTTGTCATAGCCATCCTGGTCGATCACGGCAGCCCCGGCGATGACAGTTGCGCCGCTCCCAGTCAGCTCTCTTGCCCAGAGCCGTTCGACGGTCGGCGTCCAGCGGCCGGCGGCGCTTTCGGGCAGGACCACGACGTTTGCCCCGCCCACGGCCGCCGTCTTGGCGAGAGCGATGGTCTCAAGTTGCTGTGTATAGTCGGCATACCGATCGGCAGAACCTCGGAACTGCGTGTCTATGCCGACCCAACCTTCCGGCGGATTTGGCGGCGTCCAACTCGCGGCGGACACGGCCCAAAAACATGCCAGGAGCGCGACCGCGATCGACCATCGCTTCGTCGTCATGGCGATCATGAGGATTGCAGCCGCAGCTAGCCCGAACCAACCCCATGCTGGAAACAGAATTCCGGCGGCCGTGATCGGATGCGCCCAGCCGACAACACCGAAGGGCGGGATACTCATCGCCACCGCAGCGATCGCGTAGCGCAAAGCCCGTCGCCAGCCCTGGCTCGACGTCCAGAGGACCGCATGGACGGCTACGAAGGCGAGCGACGCAGCAAACCAAAGCGCGATGCCGAGCACAAACTGCGATGCAAAGAAGTTCGCTACGCCCTGCGGCAGGCCGCGAGAGGCGGCAAGGAAATATCCTGCCGACACGCAGGCGGCGATCATTCGCGAGGGCGAAAACGCCCACAGCCCAGGAAACGCCATGGCTGCTGGAAGGGCGAGCGGATTTCCGCTCCAGCCGATAGCGCCAGCGACCACACCGCCGGTGATGAACCCAAGCGAACGCAGCGCTTCAAGGTGTGAAGGTGAGGATCGGCCTTGCAAGGCCGAGAATGCCGTCGACCGGAACCGGCCCAAAATAGCGCGAGTCATATGAACCTGGATATCTGGAGTGAAGGAAGACATCCCCCGTCGGCACCACGCCGCCGACGAAGGCTGTGAGTACCCTGCCCTCGGTATCGACTGTGCGGAGTTCGGAATTCTCGAGGCGGCTGCCGTCGATATGCACGCGACCGTCGATGACGATCTCCTGTCCGGCGATGGCTGCGACCGTCTTGATCAGCGGACCGGTTCCGCCGGCGCATAGACCTCGCGGGAGATAGCCACGCACAACCGCAAGGTCGAAGGCCTGCGTTTGGGGCGGACAGATAAAGACGATGTCACCTACTCTCGGCTCGTGCTGAATTGCTTCGATCCGCCAGAGGCCAAGCGGATAGCTCGGTGTCATGTTCAGCCGATACCCACCCCACGCGCCAGCCGCAGCGAGAGACAAAACCAGCGCGGCGCCGGCGCCAAGAATGATGAAAGCGTTTCGACGTTGGCGGCGCATCGTCACGAACCGGGCTTAAGGGTCGGGCGTTGGACGAGCTTGGCGGTTTCCGCCTGGTTCATTGCCTGGACGGACCGCTCATGTGCGGCGATCCGCTGTACCGCTCGCAACGTCGGCCAGGCTTCCGCGAGTTTCATCTTGTCGGCAGCGGGCATATTCGCTGCCAGCGCCTTGTAGGCTGGACCATCGATTTTTTGTGCATCCAGTCCGAGCAGGGCGCGCTCGCCGAAACGATGGCCGAGGGCGGCATTCATGCGATCGATCTCGGCCTTGATCATCCTGTCGGCGAGGGCGAAGCCGAGCGCACCCGGTAGATCGTTGCGGTCTATCGCATCGCGCACCCGCTCCATGACGACGATCGCGGACTGGGACAGCGCCGGTATGTCGATCGATGCACGCTGACGCGCTTCGGTTTCATTGACCTCAAGCCGATTGGAAGCCTCGGACCTAAGGCGGATGTAGCGCTCAATCGCCGCCTTGATCGCGGCACCTCCTTCGATCGCCATTTGCCGTTCCTGCTTCTGCGCCTTCGAGGCGAAGAGCCCGACGTTACCGCGCAGCTCGCCGAAGGTTTCGGGGTTAACTGCAAGTCGATCGAGCACGGCGCGATGACGATCCGGCGCCTCGACCACCGCATCGATTTTCATGACGTTCGCGGCCGCATGCGGATCCTGATAGATTTGAGCAAAGCGGTCCGACACCTCGCGCCATTGCAGCTTCACTGACGTTTCGGACAAGGCATTCTCCTTCACAATCTCAGTGATCGATCGCACCCATAGCGTCACGCCGCGCAGCAGTGGTTCGACGACGTAGGTGGGCGCGTTGACGGTGGAAGCGGGTCTCAGGATTGACGAGCGGGAAGCATTCAGAGCCAACGCTTGTTCGACCGGTCGCAAGCTGACGCTTGAGGCGAACGCCGCGAGCTTGACACCCAGTCTCGCCACCTTCTCCCTGGCGCGTGCGATGAGACGCAGTTGGTCGTCGAGCAAGGCTCTGGCGACACGGAACGCGTGGAGGCCACGGTTGATCGCATAGCGAAGAGCATCGAGATATTCGCTTGAGCCGGCATAGTCGAGCGTCGTTTCCTTGGCGTTGCGGCGTGACAGGAGCGGGATCAGGCCGCCCGCCTTCTCGAAGGATCGACGCCCGTAATAGAGCGCGACATCCTCGCGATGGCGGGTCATGGCAACATAGGAAAGATGTTTGTCGAGCGAGAGCGAGGCGAGCACCTTTACCCGGTCAACAGTGGCGCCTTGCGACTTGTGGATCGTCGTCGCGTAGCCGTGATCGACAGCGCGATAAAATGCCTGGGCAATCTCGACCCGGCGTTTGTCGTCGCCGATCTCGACGACGATGCGACCCAGCTTCGCCTCGGCGACTCGGCCGATCATGCCGTTCTTCACACCGAGCGAAATCTCGTTTCGCAGGAACACGACCTGGTCGCCGCCTGCGAAGTAGCGTGTCCCTTGTTCGGTCTGGAATCGAAACCCTTCGCCGATCACGTCACGTTCGATGAGTGCCGCGCGTGCTTGCTCGTTCAGCGTCCTCACGTCGCGGCGAAGGTGTGCGAGGATGATCGACGATTTTGCCGGATCGAAATCGCGGTTCCAGTCGGCGATCAGCATCTTGATCGCTTCAGCCTTGGTCTGGCTGCCGAGCACTTTGCCACGGACGCGATAGGCGTTGATCGCATCCGCCGTCCTGCCGCGCGCGAAATCCACGCTCGCCTTGCGCATCCAGCCCTGCTTCTGGCGGCGTACATTTTCGAGCACGACATAACCGACACGGTCATGGATCGCTCGGAAGGCGGCACCCGCTTCGATCGGCTGAAGCTGCTCGCCATCACCGACCAGGACGAGTTTGGCGCCGCTGCGGGCGACTGAATTGACGAACAGCGCCATCTGCCTCGATGCAACCATGCCGGCCTCGTCCATGACGAAAACGGTCTTCGCGTCGAGAAGGTCAGTACCCCTCCCCCAGCGAAGCTCCCAAGACGCCAATGTGCGCGCCGGGATTGCCGCTTCCTTCTCCAGGCCTTCGGCGGCCTTGCCGGCGAGCGCCCCGCCAACGACGCGAAAACCTTCGCGTTCCCAGGCCTCGCGCGCCGCTTTCAACGCGGTGGTTTTTCCCGCACCCGCGAGGCCGACGATCGCCGCGATGCGGGATGCACCCGTGGCGTATTCAACCGCGGCGCGTTGCTCGTCGTGCAGATAGGCATGCTCGTGGAACGTGACCGCGAGCGCGTCCTTCGAGATGGCAAAACTCTCCTCCCCGGACAGATGCAATGCCTGCCGTGCCATGTCGGCTTCGGTGCGGATCATCGTTCTTGTGGCAAGCCTTTCCGGCATGCGCTCGCCGGTCTCGAAGTCCAGCGTCTCGCGCAGCAACCGTACCAATTCGGGGCTCGTCATCAGCCGCGCCATGACGTTCGCAAACGTGCCCGGATCGTCGACATAGCGATGCACGAGCTTTGCCAGATCGCGCTCGTCAAACACGCTGCGTTCGCGCGCGATCATGTCGAGGATGATTTCCGGGCGACGTTCAATCCGTTTCGCCGATTCCTGTCTCTGTTCCTGGAAGAGGCGCAACCGGTCGAGCTCGACCTCACGCTCCCTGGCTTCTGCCTCACGCGCGATATGTGTTGCGCCGACGCCGATCTTGGAGGTTGGTAAGAGATCCAGTCCCCGTTCCTCGAAGGAACGGTGGTCGACGCGGATGTCGAGTCCCTGTTTGGCGAGATGCAGGTTTTGCAGGACGGCCCAAGCTTCGCGCCATTCATTCAGTGTCTGCTCGTCGCCAGCCCACAACCGATAGACGATCTTTCCCAGAGGATGCAGCTTCGATTTGATCCGAAGCGGGTTGCCGTTTTCATCCAGTACCGCGATCCGCTTTGGCCCGAACGCCTCTTCGGTGAGCGGCCTCAACGTCGTCATCAGATGGATGTGCGGATTGCCGGGACTGTCGTGATAGGCCCAGTCCGCCACCATGCCGCGTGGAAGGATCTGTTCCGATACGAACGCGCGCACGAGTTCGATGTTCTGTTCCCGCGTCAGTTCGACGGGGAGCGCCAAATCCAACTCACGCATGAATTGCGCATCGGCTCGTTTCTCGAAAGTCTCGACAGCATTCCAGAGGGCGGCGGAAGCGCCTGCCGCGTCGCGCCCGTCGATCAGGGTACGCAGCCAGGCAGGCGTTGCTTCCGGCAACGCAAATTCGGAATGGGCAAGCCCCTTCTTGTTGGAATAGTCGGCGACCCGTGCCTCAGCCTCGACCTCCATCCGCGCGCAATGGCGGTAGGCGGCGGATGCGACTGCGCTCCGACCTTCTCCCCGGCCGATGATCTGGGCATGCAAGTGGTAGATTGCCATCCGGCTCCAAAAACTCCCGCCGGGAGCACAACGTCGCGCAAGCGACGTATAAGTGCGCCCTTCAATCCTCTCTTTGTTCGGCGGGATCCTGCGGCAGCGCTTGCCGCAAGACAGCTTCGGAAATCCGCAAGTGTCGACGCCAGGCTTCACCGTCATGATTGGCTCTGAAAATGATCGTCATGAGGGAGCGCAAACATCGTGAGAAAATCGTCGTCAAAGATCCGCGAGGAGATCGATCGCCTGCACGATCAACTGAAGGCAGCCGAGACCAAGGAGGCCGAGCGGATCGGCCGCATCGCGGTCAAGGCCGGTCTCGGCGATCTCAACATCGACGAGGAGAAGCTCGCTGACCTTTTCGCGGAGATCGCCGGACGATTTCAGGCGGGGAGCGAGAAGCGCCGGCAAGCCGCGCCGAAGCCGGCTCGGCCTGCTGAAGGCGATGCTTGAGCGAATGACGAACATGCACCGACGGCAGGCGGCAGAGGAGCGCAAGCGCGACACCCGCGAGAAAATCCAACTTGGCGGTCTGGTCGTGAAGGCGGGCCTTCGCTCGGCCGATCGCGCCGTCATCCTTGGCGCTCTTGTCGAACTGGCGCGCCGCGCTGACAACCAGGCGGAATGGGGGCGCCTGCGCGCGATCGGAAAGGCTGCCTTTGGCAATGACATGGAAGAAACTCGGGCTCACAATCGCGCCGGCGGCACTTATGATCGCAACGCTGTGGGGCCTGACCGGGATTGAGACCTGGCTCGCTTCGCTTGGAACATCACGTGCCGCCCATCTGTTTATGGGCAAGCTCGGGCTGGCTCTGCCCTACGCTACGGCGGGCGGCGTCGGACTGATCTTTCTGTTTGCTGCCGCCGGCTCGGCATCGATCAGGTCGGCGGGCCTCAGCGCGCTTCTCGGCGCGATGCTCGTGGTCGTGATCGCCATGATCAACGAAGGCGGCAGGCTCCTTTCATTCGCTGATCGCGTCGCCGAGGGAACGCTGTTGTCCTTTGCCGATCCCTTCACGATCGGCGGCGCGACGATCACGCTGTTCGTCGGCGTCTTTGCGCTCCGTGTTGCCCTGCACGGCAACACGGCCTTCGCGTCACCATCACCAAAACGCACCATGGGCAAGCGCGCCATCCACGGCGACGCTGACTGGATGAGATTGACCGAGGCCGCAAAACTCTTTCCCACAGAAGCCAGCATCGTCGTAGGAGAGCGCTATCGCGTCGACCGCGACACAGTTGCCGCCAAATCGTTCAAGGCGAGCGATCACGAAAGCTGGGGAAGTGGTGGGCGAAAACCGCTGCTCGGCTTCGCAGGCGACTTCGGATCGGGTCATGCGATCGTGTTTGCCGGGTCCGGCGGCTTCAAGACAACGTCCGTGACCATTCCGACCGCGCTTCAATGGAGGAGTGGACTGGTCGTTCTGGATCCCTCCAACGAGGTCGCCCCAATGGTCACCGCGCATCGCAAATCGCTCAATCGACAGGTCTATGTCATCGATCCGGGACGCGACGGTACCGGTTTTAACGCGCTCGACTGGATCGGCAAATTTGGCGGCACGAAAGAGGAGGACATCGCCGCGGTCGCATCCTGGATCATGACCGACAATCCGCGGGTCGACGCCAGCCGAAACGATTTCTTTCGTGGATCGGCACAGCAGTTGGTGACGGCCCTGATAGCGGACGTCTGCCTCTCCGGCCACACGCCGTCTGGGAACCAGACGCTACGCCAGGTCCGGACCAATCTTGCCGAGCCGGAACCAAAACTGCGAACCCGGTTGCAGGAAATCTACGACTCGTCGCAAAGCGCATTTGTCCGCGAAAACGTCGCCCCCTTCATCAACATGACACCGGAGACATTCTCGGGCATCTATGGCGCCGCATCCAAGGAAACGCACTGGCTGTCCTACGAGAACTACGCCGCGCTCGTCTCGGGCAGAAGTTTTGCGACCGACGAGGTTGCAGCGGGCAAAACCGACATCTTCATCAGCCTCGACCTTAAGACACTCGAGAACCATCCGGGCCTCGCCCGTGTCATCATTGGCTCGCTGATGAATGCCATCTACAATCGCAATGGCGATGTCGAAGACCGCACCCTTTTCCTGCTCGACGAGGTGGCGCGCCTCGGCTTCATGCGGATTCTTGAAACCGCCCGTGACGCGGGCCGCAAATACGGCATCAGTCTGCTGATGCTGTTCCAGTCGATCGGCCAGATGCGTGAGGCCTATGGCGGACGCGACGCCTCCTCGAAATGGTTCGAGTCCGCCTCGTGGACATCGTTCGCCGCGATTAATGACCCTGAAACAGCGGACTACATTTCGAAGCGTTGTGGCGACACGACGGTCGAGGTCGGACAAACCAGCACATCCTCGCGGATGAACGGAACGTCTAGAACCCGCTCGAAGCAACTCGCCCGACGCCCTCTGATCCTTCCACATGAGGTCATGCAAATGCGCACCGACGAACAGATCGTCTTCACCGCCGGCAATCCTCCACTGCGCTGCGGCCGCGCGATCTATTTCCGGCGCAAGGAGATGGTCGCAATCGCTGGCGCGAACAGGTTCGGGCCGAAGAAGAAATGACTTGGCCGATCGGCCAAGGTTTTGTTTCCCCGTGGAAGCTCCGGGGCTTCTCTTCGGCGCAGCTTGAATAGCGCGTTCAGCCCCTCCGCTTCGCCGCCGGCAACGCCGGCGGCGGCCCTTCGGACAGCCACTTCGACAGCAATCCATCAGCGTCATGAATCATTTGGCTGAGATCGATTCATCGAACTCGTTGGACGCTGGTTCCTTCGGGGGCGAGACTCGATCCCATGCTTAACCCCGAGACAAGACCCG
Source organism: Mesorhizobium sp. P2_H9 (assembly GCF_056403215.1). Classification (NCBI taxonomy): domain Bacteria; kingdom Pseudomonadati; phylum Pseudomonadota; class Alphaproteobacteria; order Hyphomicrobiales; family Phyllobacteriaceae; genus Mesorhizobium; species Mesorhizobium sp. P2_H9. Next base: position 215,506 of record NZ_JBFUFX010000013.1, read on the forward strand.
CTTATCTTCACCGTATCGACGCCGCCCGCAACATGGCACGGTTTTATTCGCTCTCGATCCAGCCGACGCTGTTCGGCGGTGCATCGCTCATCCGCAACTGGGGACGGATCGGAACGAATGGCCAAGTCAAAGTCGAGACCTTTGATGAGCCGCAAGAGGTCGAGGGCGCATTCATCCGACTTGAGCGCGCAAAGCGACGGCGAGGCTACGTTGACCCGAGCGCGACCGGCGTCGATTTACCTCGGTGAGTATCTTGCGGTGTGCGATGAACTCGCGCAGCAGCGGCAGAAAGAGTGCCTTGCTGAACCGGCCGATCGGCGGCTCAGGCTCAAGATAGGACGATCGACCGATAACGTCGGTATTAAACTCGTCGAGGACGATCCAAAGACGCGGGTCAGTATCGAGCCCTGCCTTCCTTTCTCGATGGACGGAACCTCAACGGCGAACTCGCGGGTTCCGACTGCTTGGTACTGATCGGAAAGAACAGCACCAAATCGCGTCAAGGCGTGCGAGACGAACGCCAGCGGTGACCGCCCTGTTCTTGCGACCCTCGGTTTCGCCATGGCTGGCTTCGCGCGCCCATAGATATGGATAGCGGATGACGCACGCCGTCTCGATCTGGTCGTAGCTCATTGCCGCCCCGTTTCTTCCACCTCCGCATAGGCTTCAACCGCAGCTTCGAACTCAGCGAGCAGGCTGTCGGACATCGTTTCGATCGTCGCTCCTGCCCGCACGTCGGCCTGGCTCATCAGCCGTTGATAGTCCTGGATATTGAGAAGCACCAGCCGGGGCTTGTTGCGCTGAGTTATCGTAACCGGGCGGCGTAGCGCCTCGGCGATGATATGGCCGGATTTCCGCGACAGGTCACTGGTCGAGTAGGAACCGCCAGGCCGGAGCATTTTGCTCTCCTGATCGTTGCTGTATTTGCTGTTACAGACGTCATTCACGTAACTGCTGCAATCTGCGCTTCAGCTGCGATGGCCGTTATCCCGACGGAAAGTTGGGGATTCTCGTAGGGGGCGGCCGTCGTCAGCTACCATTCTCTGGTTTCCGCGTGTCAAACGGGAGGACGAACAACAAAAAAGGAGCCAGCTTCCATGACGACAGCAAACGAAATCGCCGACAAGATCGCCACCGACAACAGCCTGAACAAGGCGCAAGCAAAATCGATTGTTGATGGCGTCTTCAAGGCGATTGCCGATGCCGCTTCGAGTGGCGCCGAAACGTCGATTCCGGGGTTTGGAAAATTCAAGGTGAAGGCGACGCCGGAGCGCGAGGGGCGCAACCCGTCAACGGGCGCCACCATCAAAATCGCCGCGTCGAAGAAGCTGACCTTCACGCCGGCCAAGGCGATCAAGGACACGCTCAACGGCTGATCTGTCAGAACCGGCGGACAGGCGCGGGATACTGTGCAACGAGATCGTCGACCGTCAGGAGCGTGATGCCTTCGACGATCGACTGCGCAATCAGGATGCGATCGAATGGATCGTTGTGGATGGGCGGAAGCCCGTCCACGGCAACCGCATGCTCACTCGTGATCGCCAGTTCATGATATCCATTGTCGAGCAATCCACGTCGCAGCAATCGCGGATCGACAGTGAAGTCGCTGCGGCCGAGACCTCGCTTAATGGCGACTTCCCACAGGCTCGCCGCACTGAACACGAGATCATTGTCGGGATTCTCGATTTCAGCCATGGCTGCACGTGGAAGCTGATCGGGTTCACCGGCCGCCCAGAGCAGGAGATGTGTGTCCAACAGCAGCTTCATGCATCGCCGCCAAACAGCTGCTCGATTTCATCACTTCCCATCCGATCAAAATCCTTCGGGACAGAAACCTTGCCAGTCATAAAGCCGACGCGGCGCGCTTCACTGGCAGCGGGCACGTCTAGGGCGACAACCTTGACCATCGGCTTGCCGGATTTGGCAATGATGAATGGCTCCCCCTTTGCTGCCTTGTCGATCAGACGCGACAGGTGCGTCTTCGCCTCATGAATATTGACCGTATGCATTGGCCTCTCCTTAACTTAGTCCATATGACTTAGTCTATTTGACACGCTCTTTCAAGCGCGACTCCGCAAGCATGCACTGAAGGCCCCGCCTCGCGGCGGAGCCCTCAGGTGGGGGCGTCAGTCCCGGTTCGGCCGGGACCAGATCAACTGGAGCCCTTCCTCGCCTTCCACCTCGATCAGGGTGGCGTAGATCGGAGCGGGGAAGCTCGGGTCGTCCAGTTTGACCGAGAGGTAGCCGCGTTCCGTCTCCTTCGAGGTCTTCTGCCAGGCGGCACCGAACTCGACATTGCCAGCGAGGACGCGGAAGTCTGGAGCCTTGTCACTGGTGCGTTCTGCGCGAACGATCTTGGCTTTGACGTTGAGGTTCAGGGTCTTGATCGTCCCGTTGAAGCCGTTGCCGTTGGAGGTGAAGGTACCGATGGTAGCCATTGTCTCATTCCTTTGGTTTCTCGGGCCGCGCCCATCGCGACCTCGATGGGGGTCGAAGGACAGGAGGCGATCGACCTGCACCCCGCAGGGGCCGAAACATCGTGAAGGGCGGCTGGACGAGACTTTCTTGTCCCGCGAGGAATGGGCGCGCAGCGTCCAGGGGAAGAAAGTCGCGAACGGCCGTTGCGGGTATGAGAGCGAGACGGAGCGCAGCGAAGGCGGCCTCCGGTCAGACAAGCCACATCAAGGACGCAGGTGGGT